>SFDZ01000017.1 GCA_004557405.1 Bacteroidales bacterium | reverse complement strand
AGATAAGTGAAAATTCTGACATGGCAAAATCCTGGGCAACTTTTTGTTGCTCAGGAACTTATAAATAAAGTTAAATTATAGTGTTGCGGAATTAAGGTTCACTAAAAACGACAACACAACCAAATATGACACTCATCAAAAGCATTTCAGGCATACGCGGCACCATTGGCGGTGCGGCAGGCGACGGACTTTCGCCCATCGATGTAGTTAAATTTTCGGCGGCTTACGCCACTTGGCTCAAAGCGTATCGCGGCAAACAGCGCTGCAAAGTGGTTGTCGGGCGCGACGCACGCATCTCCGGCGAGATGGTCAATCACTTGGTTGTAGGCACACTGCTCGGCTGCGGCTGCGACGTTGTCAACATCGGGTTGGCATCGACACCGACCACCGAACTTGCCGTAACGATGGAACAGGCCGACGGCGGCATCATACTCACCGCCAGCCACAACCCCAAACAATGGAACGCCCTGAAACTGCTGAACGAGCGCGGCGAATTTCTGAACAAAGCCGAGGGCGAAGCCATGCTCGCCATTGCCGAGCGCGGCGACATAGCCTATGCCGACGTGGACGCCATCGGCACACTCACCACACGCAACGACCTCACCACGCGCCACATCGAGAGCGTGCTGAAACTCGATTTGGTGGATGTAGAAGCCATTCGCAAAGCCAACTTCCGCGTGGCGTGCGACTGTGTGAACTCCGTAGGCGGCATCGCCATTCCGCAACTGCTCGAAGCACTTGGCGTGGCACAGATAGAGCCGCTCTACTGCGACCCGAACGGACATTTTCCGCATAATCCCGAGCCGCTGCCCGAACATTTGGGCGACATTGCGCAACTCATCAAAGAGAAAAAAGCCGATGTCGGTTTTGTGGTTGACCCCGACGTCGATCGTTTGGCCATCATCTGCGAAAACGGCGAGATGTTCGGCGAGGAATATACGCTCGTGTCGGTGGCCGACTATGTGCTGCAACACACCAAAGGCAACACCGTATCGAACTTGAGTTCGACCCGCGCACTGAGCGACATAACCGCCAAATACGGTTGCCAATACAACGCCGCCGCCGTGGGCGAGGTGAACGTGGTGGCCAAGATGAAAGCCACCAACGCCGTGATTGGCGGCGAAGGCAACGGCGGTGTCATCTACCCCGCTTCGCACTACGGACGCGATGCGCTCGTGGGCATTGCCCTGTTCCTCACGCACTTGGCCAAATCGGGCAAAACCGTGTCCGAACTGCGCAAGTCGTATCCGAACTACTTCATCTCGAAAAACAAGATACAACTGACGCCCACCATCGATGTGGACGGCGTGTTGTGCGTGATAAAAGGCTGCTACAAACAGTTCAAAATAAACGACGAGGACGGCGTGAAGATAGATTTTCCGCAAGGTTGGGTGCATCTGCGCAAGTCGAACACCGAGCCCATCATCCGCATCTACAGCGAGGCGCCCACACGCGAGCAGGCCGACCGCTTTGCCCACGCCATCATGGACGAGATACGAAGAATAGCGAAGATTTAAGCGAAATAGGATTGTTTAACCCTTAAAAACTTGATTCGTACGAAACAGAAATAAAGCGTATTTGATACGTACATCTTGAACGAAATGAGTGTTAACTTATAACTTGTGCTACTGAAAATTCGACACTTTCAAAAAGCAAAACAAGTCAATAAGATAATGTTCGTGCATATAGAGCACGGCTTTATTCTATTTGTTTTGCATAGGTATGTCGAAGCCTCAGTAGCGCAGATATGATAATTGTCCGCGCTCTTTTTATGTATGTAACCCCAAACTCATTTAGGACAAGAACGAATTGTGTGCCCGACATTTCGTTTCGCATCAAAAAAAAATTGGCAAGCGGACATAGCCAAAAGACTACTAAAAATTCGACAAAATGAAAACAAGTTATTTGGCAATTGTAATGCTTTTAATGTGCTCTTGCACAGTTACTGAAATGGTAACTCAGACTAAAACGTTGAAGCCATCGGGTCAGAAGTATGTAGGCAATGACTACGAAGACATGGTGGGGCTAACTGAAAATCAAATCATGCAGAAAATGTCTGTCCCGACTCGTAGAGAAAGCGATGGAAACGGAGGAAAAATACTCGTATACGAGGAAATAAAGTATGTGACAAGTTCTTCGGAATCGTATAGCGCAAGATCCAATAGTTATGGAACGACCGATGCTTATGCAGAAGCTGGTACTGTGGGACGTTCTGCTGGCTATGGTGACGCGGTTGGCTATAATGATGGTACGGTGGCGGCTGGTGCGGCTGGCTATATTGGCGCTTCTAGTTCATATTCGGCTGGTGCTGCATCTTCCGTTTCGCAAAACACTTCTTCAACGGACACTCATCGGCAAGCCCAAAGCGTTTCTAGACAGGAAAAGAAATATGTGAACTTTTTTATTGATGCCGAAGGAAAATGCTATCATGTAAAGGCAAATATTGGCAATCGCTATGCAAGAACTCCCGGAACATACCAAAAATGTAAGTATGAAGTAAAGAAGTATAAACCAGCAGGGTTCGCATTGTATCTGTGCGGATTTATCCCGGGATTCATTTATACAATGGTGTATTTGCATAACAAGTTTCATCCTCAAATGAAAGAAATAGAGTGTGGCTCACCTTATCAAAAATAATACGAGTAATAGGCTTGTGCCTATGCGTAATAGCGAGTGTAACCGCAATACTATATCTATGTTATTGGCTACTATACTTATTAGGATATATTTTAGATACATTGCATGTTATAGCAATACCTATTACACCACTAAATCTATGGTCGCTCACAATGAGCAATTGTATTTTTTGGTCGGTTGATGCTCTATTAAGTACCTATGCTTGCTATTTAGCAGTAATAATCTGGAAACAACTTACAAAATAGTTCTTTTTCAAAGTAGTGCAGACACTTCTGCACTACTTTGTTCTTTCGCAAATTTGTTGTACTTTTGCAAAACGTTTTCGGTCGAGATGCACAAACAACCACGCACATTCGATACCTGTTTTTTTGAGCGGTATGCCAAAATATCGCTCGAGACCTTATTCGGCGGGCAGTACGCTTCGCTCGTCAATGCCGACCGCCCCGACCTGCAGTCGCCCGACGGCAGCATCGGCATCGAGGTTACGCGCGCCATTCGCGAAAACAAAAACGTGGCTCACGCCCTGATTAACGAAATAGCCGGAAAACCAATAACCGATGTGGAGAGTGAGGATTTTCGCGATATACGCCGCAACGGCTACGCCTACGGCCTCGACAACGAAGGCTGGGTGGGATCGTTGGAGTACAATTATTGGGCGCTGGCGCACCCCATGCGCCGCATCATCAGCAGCAAGGTGGGTAAAGTAACCAGCGGTTTCTACGGCGAATTTGCCGAATTCGGATTGTATATTTTCACCCAAGAAGAGATAGGCGATGCGGACATCACAAACGCCATCGACCAAATTGTCGAATTGCAATACGGCAAACGTCTGCATTACAGCAAGTTGTTCGTTTCGCAGATACAATCGATGTACATCTGCGACCTGCAAACACAGCACTATCAAAACATTGTCATCGACAAAGCACTACGGCGCACGTTCTACAACAACGCGTTGTGCTGCCCCACGCATGGCACCGCCGGCGGTCTATGATTGTTGTTCGCTTGCGATAAGGGCAAGCAGACGTTCGACGGCTTCGTCGGCCGGAATATTTTTTTCGACACACACTTTGCGCCGATAGAGGCTCACGCGACCACGCCCGGCACCCACATAGCCATAATCGGCATCGGCCATTTCGCCGGGGCCATTCACTATGCAACCCATCACGGCTATTTTCAGATGTGTCAGATGCGCCGTGGCGGTTTTAATTTCGGCCACCGTTTTTTGCAAATCGAACATAGTGCGACCGCAGCCGGGACACGAGATGTATTCGGTGCGACTGACGCGCCGGCGTGCTGCTTGCAAAATACCGAATGCCAGCGAGTTAACCTCTTCGACAGAAATTTGTTCGTTGCTGTTTCGCAGCAAGATGCCATCGCCAAAACCATCGATTAGCAGCGCGCCAAGGTCGGCGGCCGCCTTTATCTGCAAATCTTCGATATCGGATTCGGCGTAAGTGCGTTCGATGACGACCGGCACGCGGCAATCGTGCAACATCAGCCGGTGGAAAAAAGCGCGCATCTCGCCAACGGGATTGGCATGTTCGGAGTGCAACAACACAATTTGCGGGTGCGCCTTCAGTGCCTGCAACCTATCGTCGGTCAGTTCGGCATAAGTCAATCGGCACATGGCGGGCGCGTTCGTGCCCTGCACAAAATCGGGTTGCAAATCGGCAAAAGTGCCTTGCTGCGGTGCTACAACCACCGGCACGGCATCGCCACCTACGCCATCGATGGCATACGTTTGCCGCCGTGCATAGACAAACGGGTTGAAATCGGGAGCGGCTTGTCCATCGATAGGTTCGTGTTTGGCGCGCCGGGTGATGTAATCGACCAACTTGCGTGCAACGGGGATTTCGGCTTCGGGGGCTTCGCTCAACGACACACGCACCGTATCGCCGATGCCATCGGCCAACAGCGCACCTATGCCCACGGCCGATTTGATGCGTCCGTCCTCGCCGGCGCCGGCTTCGGTAACGCCCAAATGCAACGGATAGTGCATGTCGGCTTGTGCCATATCGGCCACCAATCGGCGCACCGCCTGCACCATGACCAACGTATTCGACGCCTTGACCGAGAGTACAATATCGTGAAAATGTTCCGCCTCGCACAACCGCAAAAATTCCATGCACGATGCAGCCAAACCTTCGGGTGTGTCGCCATATTTGTTCATAATGCGCGGCGACAGCGATCCGTGGTTCACCCCGATGCGCAATACGGTGTGATGCTGTTTGCAAATGTCAAGCAACGGACGGAGTTTTGCTCTGATTTTCTCCAATTCGGCGGCCTCGTCGGCGGCAGAATAGTCGCCCTGTTTGCCTGCCACGAAGTTACCCGGATTGATACGTACTTTTTCGACCACGGCCGCAGCCGCCTCGGCTACATGCGGGTTGAAATGCACATCGGCCACGAGCGGCACTTGGCATCCGCCGGCACGCAATGCGCTGTGAATGAGGCCTATGCTTTGCGCCTCACGCACGCCTTGTGTCGTAAAACGCACCAATTCGCCCCCTACGGCAGCCACACGTTCGGCCTGCGCCACCGATTGTTCCACATCGTTGGTGTCGGTGTTGGCCATCGACTGAATGCGCACAGGCGCATCGGCGCCCAACTCCAAATATCCGATGCGGACAGCGCGTGTCCGCCGGCGTTCATAATTAAACAACGAATCTACATACATACTCTTTAGTTCTTACACATGCAACGGATTGAACAACTCGCCGGTCTTTTCGGTGGACATGGTCTGACGCGGGAATATGAGGGCGAAATTGTTTTGTGCAAAATATTTTGTCAAATAATAGGGCAATTTTTCGAATAACGGGTTGTACGACAGTGTACCTCGGCGCGCCGATACTATCATGACCGAATCGTGCGGGCGCACTGTTTTGGTAACGATCAGGAAGTCCTCCCAACTTGCCAACTCGTTGTACTTGACGTGCAGATTTTTGAATCGGGCGCACTGTGTTTTCAGTGCCGCGGTGGTATCGGCATTCGCAAAAAACAGCAACGGCACACCCAGATTGACCACAATATTTTTCACGCGGTCGAACCACATGGCGAAACCTTCTTCGAGTTCGGCCTTGTCGGGCACCACCACCACCAATCGTTTGATGGTATTGACCGGATTTTGCGAACTGCACACAAAGATGTTTTGCCGGCTCTCGTGCAACAGTCGTTCGATTTTGTTGCCCAAAAACGTATCGACAAAACTTGTTTTCTTGTGAATATTGACCAACACATCGCTAATATCGTATTCGGCGATGCACTCGGCAATGGCATTGGCCACATTGACGCCGGTTTTGCTAATCAACGTCAGTTTGTTGTCGGAGGCGGCCGCCAGCGTGGCAGCACGTTCGAGCAGGCGTTGCCCCGATGCGCCATCGGTATCCTCGCCATGCACATTGAGGGCGAAGAGCGCTTCTTTGTTTTTGGGCGATTTCAGCAGATTGGCCACATCTATCAGTTGCGGCATCGTTTCGACATACGACATCGGTATCAGGATACGCTCGCCGAAAGTATTGTGCGTAACATTTTCGGCAGTGAGTTCGTCGGCAGCCAACCGGCGTGCGGCACGTTCGGTTACCACCGAACTGATGGTGCATGTAACAAGAATCATCACAATGGTTCCGTTCAGCACATCGTCGTTGAGCAGCCCGAGATTGTAGCCAATCATCACGGCGGCCAGCGTAGCGGCGGCCTGTCCGTTGCTCAGTCCGAAGAGCAAGCGGCCTTCGGTGCGACCCAGGCAGCAGGTGCGCTCCGTGAGCCACGCCGCCAGCCATTTCGAAAACGTGGCCACCACACTCATGACAGCCGCCACCAGCAACGCCGTCGGGCTGACAAAAAAGGCCTGCACATCGATGAGCATGCCGATGCTTATCAGAAAAAACGGAATAAAAATGGCATTGCCAACAAATTCGATGCGGTTCATCAAAGGCGAGACGCCGGGTATCAGCCGATTGAGCACCAAGCCGGCGAAAAATGCGCCTAATATGCCTTCCAAACCAACAACTTCGGCCAGCAACGAGGCCAAAAATACCATGGCCAACACAAAAATATACTGCGCCACACTATCGCCAAAGCGTCCCAGGAACCACCGCGCCAATTTCGGGAACACACCGAACACAACGGCGCACAGCAACACCACGCCCACGCCGAAACGTAGCCAATACCACACGCCCGAAGTGCCATTGCGCAACGCTACGATAACCGCCAAAATAAACAACGATGCCGTAACCGTAACAATGGTGCCGGCCACGGCAATGCTCACCGAACGACTTTTGGCCACACCCATTTTGCTAACTACCGGATAGGCAATCAGCGTATGCGACGCATACATGCTCGCCAGCAAAACCGACGTAACCCAATCGAAACGAAGCAAATACACGCCCGAAAGCGTGCCCAAAAGCATCGGAATGGCAAACGTGTAGAGTCCAAACACAACCCCCTTGGTCGAGTTGCGACGAAACGTATTGAGGTCGATTTCGAGGCCGGCCAAAAACATGATGTACAAAATACCGACCTTGCCAAACAGGTCGAAACTTGCATCGTTGGCCAACACGTTCAAACCGTTGGGACCCAACGCCATACCGGCCAAAATAAGTCCCACGATGTGCGGAATGCGCGCACGATTGAGTAGCGGTGCGCACAAAATAATCAGCAATACCAACAGAAAAATCGGTATTGGGTCGGTCAAAGGCAGTGTGGGCAGCCAACACAACATCGCAATGCGTTCTTTAGGTGCGTTATTTCGGGCTCAACGTTACCAGCGGCACCAGCATCTCTTCCATCGAAATGCCGCCATGCTGAAACGTATCGCTATAGTAACTGACGTAATAATTATAGTTGTTCGGATAGGCAAAAAAGTCGCTGCCTGTGGCAAAAATATACGCCGAACTCACATTCGGACTCGGCAGCCCGAATTTTGTCGGATTCAAAATTTCGAACACCTCTTTTTTGTTGTAACTCAGCATTTTACCAACCTTGTAGCGCAAATTGGTATTTGTATTTTTATCGCCTACGACCTTAATCGGTTTATCGACATGAATGGTACCGTGGTCGGTGGTAACCACCACTTTGAAACCGTGGCGCGCCATCTCGCGGAACAGCGTCAATGCGCTCGAATGCTTGAACCACGATAAGGTCAGCGAGCGATAAGCCGAGTCGGAATTGGCCAATTCGCGCACCATTTTACTATCGGTACGCGCGTGCGAGAGCATATCGACAAAGTTCAACACGCACACATTCAGCGGATTATCGCGATATTGCTTGATTTTGGCTACCACTTTGTCGCCATACGACGATTCGTTGATTTTGTTGTATGTAAACGCCACATCCTTGCGCCGAAAACGGTCGAGTTGCGTGCGTATCAACTCTTTTTCGTTCAGATTTTTGCCCTCTTCTTCGTCTTCATCGACCCACAAATCGGGGAACATCTGCTGAATTTGCAGCGGCATCAATCCCGAAAAAATGGCGTTTCGCGCATACTGAGTGGCCGTCGGCAAAATGGTGTAATACATATCCTCGCAATCGACGGTAAAAAACTCCGACAACACATCGCGTATCACCAACCATTGGTCGAGCCTGAAGTTGTCGATGACCACAAAAAACACCTTTTCGCCTTGGTCGATGAGCGGGAACAGATATTTTTTGAACAAATCGGGACTCATGGTCGGGCGCGTGTCGGGCCGGTCGAACCACAGCGGATAGTTTTTGCGCACAAACTTGGCAAAAACGCCATTGGCCTCGTTTTTTTGCAACAGCAACATCTCGCGCAAGCCCTCGTCGGCATCGCTCAACTCCAACTCCCAATAGACAAGTTTGCGATAGAGTTCAGCCCACGCCTCTGGCGACAAATTCTCGCTGATTTGCGCGCCAATCTGCATAAATTCGGCACGATAGTTCGATGCCACCTGCTCGGCAATCAACTCCTTTTGATGCACATGTTTTTTCAGCGTCAGCAATATCTGGTTCGGGTTGACAGGCTTGATGAGGTAGTCGGCAATTTTGTTGCCAACAGCCATATCCATAATGTTTTCCTCTTCGCTTTTGGTTATCATCACCACAGGCACAGCCGGCTGAATCTGCTTAATCTGCGCCAACGTTTCGAGGCCGCTGATTCCCGGCATATTTTCGTCCAAAAACACAATGTCGAACGCCTGCCGACGACACAAATCCACCGCATCGCGACCATTGGTGGCCGTCGTCGTACGATAACCTTTCTCCTCCAAAAAAATAATATACGGACGCAATAAATCTATTTCGTCGTCAGCCCACAATATATTCATAATTCAACTCGTTTTTTTGATTCTCAAACACACTCATTCGTTCGCCACACGCCGCTGCCGCAGCACGCTCGCCGGATAGGCCGCCAGCACAAATCCCAGCGCCAACACGGTAACAAACACCAACACCACATCGCCCGCGCGCAAAGCCACCGGATAATTTTCGACCATATAGCCTGCGCCCATTTTGATGATGCCGACATGCTGCTGCAACAAGCACAGCACCACGCCCAGCACAATGCCGACCACGGCACCATACACGGCAATCATCCACCCTTCGAGCAAAAAGAGGCGACGAATTTTCGCATTTCGTGCGCCAAGCGCATCAAACAGAGCAATATCGGCACGTTTGTTAATCATCAGCATCGACAACGACCCGATGATGTTGCATGTAGCAATCAGCACAATAAAAGTCAGAATCAGGAACGTAATCCACTTTTCGATTTGCAGGATGCGGTAAAAATCGGCTTGCTGTTCGTAGCGATTTTGTACCACAAACTCATCGCCCAAGCAGTGCGCTATGGCATTTTGCGCCTTATCGACATTGGCTCCCGACGCGAGTTTCAGTTCCACGGACGACACCTCGTTATACGCATAATCGAACAAATCTTGTGCCAAAGTCAATGGCACTATCAGCGTGGCATCGTCGTATTGTTGCTGCCCGGTGGCAAACACGCCGGCTAAAAACACTTCGTGGCGTCGGAACGCATTGTCGGGGCGCGCCAGATTGACCTGCGCCAAGCGTTTCGGCACATAGAGCGTCAGTGGCACATCGTAGGCGGCATTCAGCGTATTGACCAACCCGACGCCGACCATGGCACGTTCGTCGATGGAAAAACTGCCATCGACCACCAACTGTCTGATGTCGTTCAACTCGGCATAGTTGGCCGACACGCCACGCACCTGCACCGGCGTTTGGCGGTCGTTGCAGGCCAGCAACGCATTCGAGGCACACACTTCGGCAAAAACCGCTACCTCGTCCATGGCACGCACTTGGTCAAAAGCCGACGTTGCCACATCGAAAGTGCGCCCTTCGCGGCAGGTGATGCGCAAATCGGGGTCGAACGCCGTGAACGAAGCGTTCACCAAATTCTCGAAACCGTTCAGCACCGACAGCACGCACAACAACGCCATAGTGCCCACCGCCACACCGCACATCGACACCAATGTGATGATGTTGATGGCATTGTGCGTTTTTTTCGAGAACAGATAGCGCTGCGCCACAAACCACGGCCACACACTGATATGTTTAGCACTCGACATGCTGTGTACCAATCGGTTACTGTTTCAACAACTCGTCGATATGTTCGAGTTTGTCCATCGATTCGTCGAGTCGGAACTCCAATTCGGGAACGATGCGCAACTGATGGCGCACACGATTGCCGAGTTCGAAACGAAAATTTTTGCTGTTGGCTTGCACCAATTGCATCAGTTCGGTCTGCCGATTGGTGGGAAAGATGCTCAAAAAGACGCGTGCCAAACTCAGGTCGGCGGTTACGCGCACCTCGGTAACGGTAACCAGCACGCCCTGCCGATGACGCGCAAAGAGCATAAACAATTCGCCCAACTCCTTTTGCAGCAACCGCGAAACTTTGTCTTGTCTTGTTGTTTCCATACTTACATTTTTTGAAATTGACAAAGTTACAAAAAAATCGTCAAATGCCACAAACTTTTTTGCAAAAAAGTAGCATTAGGCCGTTTAGTGCGCCGACAGCGGTGGTGTTGGAGGTTATTCGGCCTCGGGTTTCACCGGCCAACTGTTGTGTACAATACCGGCCATACGCTCCATGGTGCGGTGCGCCTGCTCGCGCAAACGTTCCACTTCCTGTCCGCGCGGATTGTTTTTATCGGGCAGAATAGGTTCACCGATTTCGACCTGCAAGAGCGGCACGTTTTTGGGTGCAAACAGCCGATAGATGCCGGTGCGCCGACGGTAAGTTATCACGCAAGGGAGCAACGGCATATTGTATTTGTAGGCCATGGAGAAAGCACCTTTTTGGAACGGGCGCAGCGGTTTGTAGAAATCCCAGCGGGCGGCTTCGGGGAAAATATGAAACCAACAGCCCCGTCGATGGAACTCGTCGAAGGCTTCGTTGAACCGCTTCAAAGCAGCCATACCGGCTTCTTTCGGCGGAATGGGTATGCCGCCGACCACACGCAAAAAGAAATTGTCTTTGGTCGAAAAATTGGGAGCAAACATCGGTGTGCGTGTGGTGTGGCGCGCTTTCACGGCCAGCAACACACACGGGCAATCCAAACGATACATGTGATTGGCAATGGTGATGGCGCCACCCTGCAACACATCTTTGTAGCGTTTCAGGTTCTCGCGGCCTTTGTAGCGCAAGCCCATCTGCACACGCAGTTTGATGCGCAAACCGCACTGCAACAACACTTTCCACATCGACCAATTCAGAAATCGGAATTTGAGCGATTGGTCGATATACGGATAGTGTTCATCGACAATCACTTGGCGGTCGTACACCGGCTGATAGAGCCGTTCGTACGGATTATCTTCCGGATAATCGATGCCCACGTCGGGAATATAAACCTGCGGTTCGGTTTCGAGCGCTGTATAACGTTTGTTAGTCATATTTTATCTTTTATAACCTATCCATTTTATTAAGAAAAAATCTGCGCCAACCGCCCTTGCACTAGCGCCATCGGTGTCGTCCCTGTCGCCGACGAAGAGGCATTGTGCGGCTTTCACGCCAAGCCTATCGACCACACGGGCAGCGCTTTCGGGAGCAGGTTTCAGCCCGCCCAATTCCGGCGCCGACACCGCCACGTCGAACATTTCGGCACGCAGTCCCAGCGCCGCGAGTTTTTCGGACACGCAGCCATAATCGGAATAGACAGCCACGCGAATATGGCGTTCGCGACAAGCCAATATCAGCGGTTCGACCCACGCATTCAGGCGATAGTTGCGACGAATAATCTGAATCATCGATGGCATGTAGCGTCGGAAATACCACCATCGAGCCACGCGCGCTGTGTAGAGGTGCGCCCGCGACATTTGTCGGAAAAAGTTTTCGTAGAAAGCTTCTTCGGAACCGAAATGTTGTCCTTTGAGGCGTTTGCGTGTTGTCTGTTCGGCCGCCAGCAACGACAACGCGCACAAATGGTGCAGCACCAAACGGCGTGCAATGTGCCGTTTGTCGTACAGCGTGCCATCGAGGTCGAGCACCACGGCCTGCACGTCGTCGGTCAGCAGATGATTGAGTGAAGTCGTCATAATACAGTTTTTTTTACGAATCGCGGCGTTTGTTACTGCGTTCCTGACGACGAGTGCGGCGTGCCAATCGGCGCTGTGCGCGACGAGCGCGGCGTGCCGTTATGCGGTCGTCTATCACATCGGCACGTTCGATGATGCGCGCCGTCAAGCGGTCGTAGCCGGTTTCGAGGCGTTCAATCAGGCTGAATTTTCGGCGGCGTTTTTCGTCCTGCATCAACAGGTTGAATTTGAATTGTCCATCGCGAAAACCGTCTTGCAGACAGGCCGCTTTGAACCGTGCATACGCATTGCTGAGCAAAATGTGTGCTTTGGGTTCGTGCAGGCGGAACGAAGCCCGTTTTGCCTCGTACTCGATGTTGATGGCGGCTAATTTTTGATCGACCACTTTGGTAAAATCGTCGGCTTCTTGCTGCCCTATCCGTTCGTCGTCGAATTCGTAGTAGAAGTGATAGCACGATTCATCGACATCGGCAAAACCGACAAAGAATTTGGTTTTGATGCCGGTCTCTTTTTCGGCCTCGTGCACCGCTTCGATAAACTGCGGTTCGTAGAGTTTTTCGCCCGTCATCGACACAATGCCGTTGACTTTTGACACCATGTGCACTGTTGGCGTGTTGTAGTATTTTCCGCCCACTTCGACCAAGTCGTTCATATTGTAGCGAAATAGTCCCGAATAAGTGGTAACGTAGGCGCAATAACGTTTTCCCTGTTCCAACTCGTAGATTTGCAGAAAATGTTTGTCGGTGCTGTCCAACTCGTCTTCGGCCACAAATTCGTAGTAGTGGAATTGCGGGAAAAGTACCGACTCGTTGGTGTCGTCGAGTGCGAAGCCGAATCGACATTCGGTGGCAATGTAGCCCAATTCCTGATAAAAAGTCCGGTCCCAATCGAAGGCGTCCAAATACTTTTCCATATAGATTTTGGTGTTGCCGCATTTCCATGTGGAGAGGTATTGCAACCACGGCCAATAGTGTTTCGGGAGCAATTTGCTGTGTTGTTGCCGAATTTGCCGCAGTTCGTCGGCGCGTTCGGGGCGTGGCGACATGTAGGCTTCCAATTCGGTGCGAATCGGTTGCGGAATATCGAAGTCAGCATCCAAAGTGCCTTGTTCGATGTCTGTTATCAGTCGATCGGCAAATTCGTCCACGGTGCGCATCAGTTCGAGTATGGTCGATGGGTTGGCCGTAGCCCAAAGCGTTACATCGCGATGTTGCAGTGCGAGGCGCATCAGCGTGTAGTTGCGTGCGGCATAATCGCCTATCGACATTACCGAAGCCGGTGCGGTGTAGTGTTTTTTGATGACAGGCGGGATGTCGCGCACCAACACGCCGCTCACCGACCCGAACAACGTGCCGTCGGGCGCATAGCCTTCGACCTCCTTGCCAACAATCGGGAAAATGTGTCCGCCAAAGATGCGGTTGCGATGCCGCACAAAGTTCCACGTCCAGATGTGCGACATTTTGCCATACACATCTTTGAGGTATTTGTGTGTCATCGGTATCCATTTGGGTTCGGAGGTGGTGCCCGATGTGGTGGCATACATATCCGGTTTGCCGGGGAAAAGCACATTTTCTTCGCCATTTTTGTGTCGCTCGACATACGGACGCAGTGTTTCAAAACTATCGTTCACAGGCACATACTTTCGATAGAGCCGAAACAAGTCGTCGGCATTGGTAGCCGAGAGAATGACATCGAAATGATGCTCACGCCCATAAGCCGTATCGCGCGAAATGTTCAAAATGTCGCGTAAGGTTTTCTCGGCAGCGTGTCGCGGATGCTTGCTCCAAAAGTTCAGCCGAATGGTTTGCGACCCTCCTACAAGACACAACATCGTGTTAATCAAATAGGGATACGGCAATGCTTTCCCGGTTGCATCGATATAGGGCTTTTTCAGTGCCATAACGCTTCGTTTTTGTATAAAAAATTCACACAGCACATTCTGCGTGCAACATTATTCTTGGTGTCCGCTGTTTTGCCACGGCAAGCGTTAGTCATCAATCGACGACCAACGCTTTGAATTTGGCATGGCGTTTTTCGTCCTGCATCAGCAGATTCATTTTGAATTGTCCGTCGCGGGCACCTTCGGCAATGCAAGCGGCCTTGAACTTTTCGAACGATTGTTCGACCAGACGATGTGTTATCGGGTCTTTCACGCGGAACGATGCGCGTTTGGCCTCGTATTCGATGTTCATTTTTTTGAGGTTTTCATCGACGACGGCCGTAAAGGCTTCGGCGTCGGCTTGCGTGGTGTTTTGGTCGGCAAATTCGTAATAGAAATGGTAGGCCGATTGTTCGAGGTCGGCAAATCCGACGAAAAATTTGGTCTGGCGACCGATGGCCTCTTCGGCGGCTTTCACGGCTGCGATGAATTGGCGTTCGTGCAATTTTTCGCCCGTCATGGTTACAATACCGTTTATTTTCTGAATCAGGAACACGCGCGGCGTATTCAGGAACGGTGTAGCCACTTCCACCAAATCGTTCATATTGTAGCGATACAAGCCGGCAAAGGTCGTTACATACGGGCAATAGCGTTTACCTTGTTCGAGTTCGTGCAGTTGCAGGAAGTGCGGGTTTTCGCTTTCGATTTCGTCTTCGGCCACAAACTCGTAATAATGATAGTGCGGGAACATCACCGTGTAGTTGGTATCGTCGAGCACCAAACCGAAACGGCATTCGGTGGAGAAATAGCCAAACTCCTGATGCAACATGCTTTCGGGGAACGAGTCTTTGAATTTATCGAGATAGACCTGCGTATTGCCGCATTTCCAAGTGTTCAGAATCTGCATATTCGGCCAATAATGTTTGGGCAGCACGGTGCCGTATTGGGCTTTCAGTGCGCGCAATTCGGCGGCGCGTTCGGGATTTGGTTTCAGGTATGGCACCAAGGCTTTGCGCACATCGTCGGGTATATTCACTTTGGCCGACATGGTTCCGTGTTCGATATCGTTGCAGTAGTCGTCGAAGTATTCGTTCACGTTGTTCTGCATCTCGACAATAGTCGATGGATTGGCCGTTACCACCAAGTGCGTATCGTGTTCGATGCCCAAACGCATGATGGCGTAGTAACGTGCGTGGTAGTCGGCAATGGTGAACACTTCGGCCGGAGCGGTATAGAGTTTTTTGACGAACTTCGGGCAGTCGCGCTGCGTTACGCCCGACACCGACCCAAACACCGTGCCGTCGGGTGCATAGCCTTCGATGACCTTACCAACGATGCTCACAATCGGCCCGTAGAACACATGCGGGCGGTTTTTGATAAAGTTGTAGAGCCACACTTTGGTCATTTTGCCATACACATTTTTCAGATATACATCGGTAATGGGCACCCATTTCGGTTCCGACGTTGTGCCGCTGGTGGTGGCATACATATAAGGATGTCCCGGAACCAGCACATCGGCCTCGCCATTTTTGTGGCGTTCGATAAATGGTCGAAAATCCTCGTAGTCGGACACTTTCACCTTTTCGGCATACCGGCGATAGAGTTCCACATCGTCTTTGGCTGCCAGAATGTAGTCGAAATCGTGCAAACGACCATATTCCGTGTCCTTACCGTTGCGTAAAATACGGCGCAGCGTCTGTTCGCTGGCCTTGCGCGGATTGCGCGATGCCTTTTTCAGTTTGCCATATTGAATACTGCCTGCAATCGACAAAAGCGCCGTTGCCAAATAAGAATTAAAAGATGGTTTTTCTTTCATAAGATTATGTTTTAGGTACAAAAAGGTTCTCGCAAAAACTGCGTACCGACATCGGACACAATTTTTACAAAAAACGTTGCAAAGTTAACGATTTTATTTGTAATTTTGCGTGCGATTTCAAAAAATAGGTATCGAAGTACACAAAACCGACAAAATGACCGACCAAATCGAACACGAAGGTACCGTCATCCGCATCGACGACAAGCGTGTGTATGTGCGCATTACGCAGCAATCGGCGTGTGCCATGTGCCATGCAAAAGGTTTGTGTACCGCGTCGGAAGCTGTCGAAAAAATTATCGAAGCCGAGCGACCAACCGACACCGATTCGGTAACACTTGGCGACCAAGTTGTCGTTACCGGCACCACATCGATGGGGTTAAAAGCCGTGTTTTTTGCCTTTGTGGTGCCATTTTGTTTATTGTTGGGCGTGCCGTTCGCTGTGCGCCACTTTGTGCCGAACGACATCGTAGCCGGACTTGGCGCATTGGCAGTGCTTGTGCCCTATTATGGCATTTTGGCGGCATTGCGCCATCGTATGGCAGCCGCATTTCGTTTTGTCATCAAGAAAAAAAGTAATTAACGCAAAATAATCAACACTCAAATCAAACGTATGAACACCATTATCATTTCACTCGCCGTGCTGGGCGGAATCGGCTGTTTGGCGGCCATCATTCTGTACGTCGTGGCACAAACATTCAAAGTGAACGAAGACCCGCGCATCGACCGGATAGAAGCGGTATTGCCCGGCGCCAACTGCGGCGGTTGCGGCAAGCCCGGTTGTCGTGGTTTTGCCGAAGCCTGTGTCAAGGCCGGCAATTTGGAAGGCCTGCGTTGTCCAGTTGGCGGCGATGCCACCATGTCGCAAGTAGGTGCCATTTTGGGCATCGAAGTAGCCGCCGGCGATGCCTTAGTCGCCGTAGTGCGCTGCAACGGTTCGTGTGCCAATCGTCCGAAAACATCGCAATACAACGGCACACGTTCGTGCATCATCATGCACAATCTGTATGCCGGCGAGACCGGCTGTCGCTACGGCTGTCTTGGTTGTGGCGACTGTGTGGCAGCCTGCCAATTCGGCGCCATACACATGAATCCCGAGACAGGGCTGCCCGAAGTCGATGACGACAAGTGTACGGCCTGCGGTGCCTGTGCAAAAGCCTGCCCGAAAAACATCATCGAACTGCGCAAAAAAGGTCCGAAAAATCGCCGCATATTCGTATCGTGCGTCAACAAGGACAAAGGCGGTGTGGCGCGCAAAGCCTGCAAAGCCGCCTGCATCGGTTGCGGCAAATGCGTCAAAGAGTGCGCTTTCGATGCCATCGTCGTCGAAAACAATGTGGCCTACATCGACTATACAAAATGTCGTTTGTGCCGCAAGTGCGAAGCCGCATGCCCCACAGGTGCCATTCACGCGCCAAACTTTCCGCCACGCAAACCGATCGACGAACAGCCGGCCGTTACTGCTCAAACAGAAACATCACAAGCCTAAAAATCGACTGAAACAATATGAAAACATTTAGAATAGGTGGAGTTCATCCACACGACAACAAATTGTCGGCAGGCAATGCCATCGAAACATTGCCGCTGCCCAAACAAGCCATCGTTCCGCTGAGCCAACACATCGGTGCACCGGCGCAACCCATCGTCGAGAAAGGCGACCATGTGAAAGTAGGACAACTGATTGCACAAGCAGCCTCGTTCATGTCGGCCAACATACATGCACCAATTTCGGGTACGATAACCAAAATCGACACCGCCACCGATGCCTGGGGCATGCCCATGCCGGCCATCTACATCGAAGCCGAAGGCGATGGCGACGAATGGCTCGAGACCATCGACCGCACACCCGACATCAACCGCATCTGCAAACTGGAACCCGAACAGATAATCGAAAAAATCAAAGATGCCGGCATCGTCGGATTGGGCGGAGCCTGTTTCCCAACACACGTCAAACTGATGCCACCTCCGGGCTGCCAAGCTGAAGTGCTGATAGTGAACGCCGTAGAGTGCGAACCATACCTCACCTGCGACCACCGTTTGATGCTGGAACATGCCGAAGAGATTTTCATCGGCATATCGCTGCTGAAACGGGCGCTGAAAATAGAACGCGCCATCATCGGCATCGAAAACAACAAACGCGACGCCATCGAACTATTCAAAAAAATGGCCGACCGCCACTTCGGCATCGAAGTGTGCCCGCTGAAGTTGCGCTATCCGCAAGGCGGCGAAAAACAACTCATCGACGCCACCATCGGCCGACAAGTGCCAAGCGGCGCACTGCCCATATCGGTTGGAGCCGTAGTGGACAACGTGGCAACGGTGTTTGCCGTTTACGAAGCCGTGCAAAAGAACAAACCGCTCATCGAACGCGTTATGACCGTGACGGGCAAAAGCGTAAAACGCCCCGGCAACTATTTGGTACGATTTGGTACGCCGCTGCAAGATGTTATCGAGGCAGCCGGCGGCATCCCCGACGACACCGGCAAAATTGTGGCCGGCGGCCCCATGATGGGACGCGCCATGCAAAACACCAACATGCCGGCGCACAAACGCACATCGGGACTGCTGATGATTCCGGCCGCCGAATCAGTGCGGCGCGAGCCACAGAACTGCATGCGCTGCGGACAATGCGTCGAAGCCTGCCCTATGGGCTTGGAACCATATCTGCTGATACGATTGGCCGAGCAAAAACGTTGGGACGAGATGGAACACAACAAAATAATGGACTGCATCGAATGCGGCTGCTGTTTGTTCTCGTGTCCGAGTTACCAACCGCTGCTCGACTATGTACGGTTGGGCAAAGCCACCGTCGGCGGCATCATTCGTGCCCGCAATGCGAAAAAATAAGTTGACAACACATCAAAACAAAAGCATAAAAACAGCATGAGTAATTTTATAGTTTCTCCCGCACCGCACGCGCACAAAGCGAACTCCGTGCAACAAACCATGATGCATGTGCTCATTGCACTTGCTCCGGCCTATCTGGCATCGCTATTCTATTTCGGACTCGGCGCACTCCTCGTCAGTGTTACATCGGTGGCAGCCTGCGTACTGTTCGAATACCTGATTCAGCGTTTCCTGCTGAAAGGCAAAACGACCATTTGCGACCTGTCGGCAGTCGTTACCGGTCTGCTTTTGGCCTTCAATCTGCCATCGAATCTGCCGCTTTGGATGGTAGTCATTGGCGCATTGGTAGCCATCGGCATTGGCAAAATGTCGTTCGGCGGGCTCGGCAACAACCCATTCAACCCTGCATTGGTCGGCCGCGTCTTTCTGCTGATTTCATTCCCTGTCGAAATGACCACATGGCCACGTCCATTAGGTCGTTGGGGGCTGTCGGCTTCGTACATCGATGCCGAAACCGCCGCCACGCCGCTTGCACTGATAAAAGGACACATCGGCGAACTGCCGCAAACACTCGATTTGCTGATAGGTAGCATAGGCGGCTCGATGGGCGAAGTTTGCGCCATCGCCCTACTGATAGGCGGCATTTATCTGTTGGCCACGCGCACCATCACTTGGCACATTCCGGTGAGCATACTCGGCACTGTGGCCGCATTCACGGCTATTTTGCACGCCATCAATCCCGAAGTGTATGTCTCGTGCGAAATCCATCTGTTGACCGGCGGTTTGCTGCTCGGCGCCATCTTCATGGCCACCGACTACGCCACATCGCCCATGAATCCGCGTTCACAACTTGTATATGGCGTCTGCATCGGCCTGCTCACCGTAATTATTCGCACATGGGGCGCCTATCCCGAAGGCATGTCGTTTGCCATTCTGATAATGAACGCCGTAACGCCGTTGCTCAACCATTATATCAAGCCGAAACGTTTTGGTGAAAAAGTCAAAGTGAAAAAACAATAAAACAAGAAATACACCATATTATATATAACATGGAACGATTGAAATCAAATTTTTTGAACATGGCACTGTCGCTGACAGTGATAGCGTTGGTGGCAGCCGGTGCGCTGGCTTGGGTGTACACCATCACCAAAGAGCCTATCAGCCTCGCCAAAGAGCAAAAGAAAGAGCAAGCCATTAAAGATGTGCTGCCCGAATACACACGCACCGATGCGCCCGAAACGGTCAATGGGTTGACCGTTGTTCGCGCCTACAACGACAACACCTTTGTCGGCGCTGCTGTCGAAACTGCCGGCAACGGCTTCGGTGGCACCATCCGACTGATGGTCGGATTCGATGCAGATGGAAACATCTGCAACTATTCGGTACTCGAACAAGCCGAGACACCCGGACTTGGCACCAAAATGGTCGATTGGTTCAAAACGGCCAAAAACAAGCAGGACATTCGCGGGCTGAATCCGGCAAAAGTCAAGTTCGCAGTCAGCAAAGATGGCGGCGACATCGATGCCATAACGGCAGCCACCATCAGTTCGCGTGCTTTTCTGCAGGCTGTGCATAACGCCTACAACGCCTACGCCGGCAATCCGCAAGCCGACGGGCTTTCCGGCGCATCGGCACACCCACACACCATCGACACCACCGCTACCGACACGACAGCCGCCAAGGTCGCAGCCGACTCGGTGCCGGCACTCCCCGAAACAATAGTCGCCACACCTGCACCGGTGCGCAAACCGGCACCCAAACCGCAACACGATTCGGTACACTGCCCCGCACACGACACCATCATTGTTGAACCCGAAAAATGCGATACGCTATGAAAAATCTGAAAATATTCCTCAACGGCATCATCAAAGAAAACCCGACATTTGTTCTGCTGCTGGGCATGTGCCCCACACTCGGCACCACCACATCGGCCATCAACGGCATGAGTATGGGATTGGCCACCATGTTTGTTCTGATTTGCTCGAATGTCGTGATTTCGCTACTGAAAAAACTGATTCCCGACAAAGTGCACATTCCGGCCTATATCGTCGTGATAGCCACGTTCGTAACCATTCTGCAAATGTGCATGGAGGCTTATCTTCCTGCATTGTTCGAGAGTTTGGGCTTGTTCATTCCGCTGATTGTGGTCAACTGCATCGTCCTTGGCCGCGCCGAAGCGTTTGCTGCTAAAAACAATCCGTGGGCTTCGTTCCTCGATGGTGCAGGCATCGGCCTTGGCTTTACCTTGGCACTGACACTGCTCGGCGCCGTACGCGAATTGCTCGGCACGGGCAAATTGTTCGGAGCAACACTCTACCCCGAAAACTACGGCATGTTGGTATTTGTGCTGGCACCGGGCGCATTCATCGCCTTGGGCTACCTGATTGCCATTATCAACAAACTGCGCACTAAATAATATACAATCAACCACTAAAAAAACAGAATAAATAAAATGGCATACTTTTTAATCATCGTTTCCGCTATATTGGTAAACAACATCGTGTTTACACAATTTTTGGGCATTTGTCCGTTTTTGGGCGTATCGAAAAAAATCGACACCGCGCTCGGCATGGGCGCCGCCGTTACCTTTGTGCTGACATTGGCCACCATCGTTACCTATCTGATTAACTTGCTGTTAGTTCGTTTCGGACTCGAATTTCTGCAAACCATCGTCTTTATTTTGGTTATCGCCGCCTTGGTGCAGATGGTCGAAATCATCTTGAAAAAAATATCGCCGGCACTCTATCAGGCTTTAGGCGTATTTTTGCCGCTCATCACCACCAACTGCTGCATTTTGGGTGTAGCACTGCTGGTAGCACAGGACAACTACAAAACCTTCGGTGCCGACACCGGCCTGTTGTCGGGCACCGTGTTTGCCTTTGCCACAGCCATCGGATTTGCGCTGGCATTGGTGCTGTTCGCCGGCATACGCGAACAACTGTCGCTCGTCAAATTGCCCAAAGCCATGGAAGGCACGCCCATCGCACTCATTGTAGCAGGCTTATTGGCTATGGCATTTATGGGATTTTCGGGCGTAGTAGGATAAAACGGCATGACCATCTTCACCCAAAATAGTGCCACAGCGATAGCCGACCTACTGCCGGTCAACCCCGATGAGCCCGTATTCGTACTCACCGACACGGTAACGCAACAACTATGTCTGCCGGCATTGCAAACAAACGCGCGCCTGCAACAGGCAAAAATCATCAGCATACCGAACGGCGACGACAACAAAACGCTGAACACGTTGACCGAAGTGTGGGGATTCTTGTCGGAAAACGGTGCCACTCGCCACTCGCTGATTATCAATTTGGGTGGCGGCATGGTAACCGACTTGGGCGGTTTTGCTGCTGCGACATTCAAACGCGGCATCGACTGCATCAATATTCCGACCACACTGCTCGGCGCCATCGACGCCTCGTCGGGCGGCAAAACCGGCATCAACTTCCTCGGGCTGAAAAACGAGATAGGCGCATTCCACGCACCAAAAGCCGTCGTCATCGACATCAACTTCTTCCGCACACTCGACACACCAAACCTGTTGTCGGGATTTGCCGAAATGATAAAACACGCACTGCTCGACAACAGCACACTGCTCGGCGAAACACTTGCTTTCGATGTCGAACACATCGACTACAATAGGTTGGAAACGCTGGTACGCAAAAACCTCGACATCAAAGAACGTATCGTAGCCGAAGATCCGCACGAGCGCGGGCTGCGCAAAGCGCTAAACCTCGGGCACACCATCGGACACGCCATCGAAACCCTATCGCACAAAACCGGCGAACCCTTGCTGCATGGCTATGCCGTGATGTGGGGACTGCTGTGCGAACTCTATCTGTCGCACCTACAACACCAATTCCCGACAAGCACGCTGAACACCATACTCTACTTTGCCAAAGAACATTATGGCACATTCCCGTTCACATGCAAACAATACGACGCGCTGTTCGAGTTGATGAAACACGACAAAAAAAACGAAGCACAAACCATCAACTTCACACTTTTGGCCGACACGGGCGACATACGCATCGACCAAACCGCCACAAAAGAGCAAATTTTCGAAGCACTTGATTTCGTCAGAGAAAACTAAAACTGATTCACAACTATGAAATTGGCACTCATCGGATACGGCAAAATGGGCAAAACCATCGAACAGACAGCACTGCAACGCGGGCACCAAATCGTTTGCATCATCGATACCGACAACCAACACGACTTCCGGTCGCCGCAGTTTGCACAAGCCGATGCCGCCATCGAGTTTACCACACCGACTGCCGCCATCGACAACTACCGCCGCGCATGGCAAATCGGCATACCTGTCGTATCGGGCACCACCGGCTGGACAGCGCAACTGCCTGAAATTCAACACGAAATAGCAACAAACGGTTACACATTGTTTTGGTCGTCGAATTTCAGTCTCGGCGTCAATATATTCATGGAACTGAATCGCCATTTAGCCAAACTGATGAACGCCTTTCCAAACTACGCCCCGTCGATGACCGAAATACATCACACCGAAAAAAAAGATGCCCCAAGCGGCACCGCCATCACACTGGCCGAAGATATATTGACACAACTCGACCGCAAAACGACATGGTGCTTAGGACAAGCCACCCGCCCCGACGAACTGCCAATAGCCGCCATACGCGAAGGGCAAGTGCCCGGCACACACACCATCCGCTACGACAGCCCCGAAGACACCATCACCATCACACACGAAGCCAAAAACCGACAAGGCTTTGCACTTGGTGCCGTGCTGGCCGCCGAATTTATCATCGGCAAAAAAGGGTTTTTCACCATGCACGACCTGCTGCAGTTCTGACACGACAAACGCAATAAATGACAAAACGACACGTTATATAATATAAAAGGTGCAACTATTATGAAAATCTCTCGCGCAAAACGCTTGCAACAACCACGCAAACAATACATCAAAGCCGCCATCTGGAGCCTTGTGTACATCCTATTCATCGCATGGGTGGGCAACTTTTGGTGGTTGCTGCTGCTACCATTCGTTTTCGATGCATTCGTTACCAAATTCATACCCTACGATTGGTGGAAAAAATACAAAGACACCAACAAAACGCTCTACACCATCTGCAGTTGGATCGACGCCATCGTATTCGCCTTGGTAGCCGTCTATTTCATCAATCTGTACCTGTTTCAAAACTACCAAATACCAACCTCGTCGTTAGAAAAAAGCCTGCTCGTAGGCGACTATCTGTTCGTCAGCAAAGCCTCCTACGGTCCGCGCATTCCAAACACCCCGCTGTCATTCCCCTTGGTACAACACACTTTTCCCGAATGGCTCGGCGGCGGCAAATCCTACATCGAAAAACCACAATGGGAATATCGACGGCTGAAAGGCTGGGACACGGTCGAAAAAGGCGACATCGTCGTATTCAACTTTCCCGCCGGCGACACCGTCTGCCAAAAAATGCAAAACCCCGACTACTACACGCTCTGTCACTACCTCGGGCGCGACTACCTGCAAGCCAATCGCGCCACATTTGGCGACATCGTCTGGCGACCGGTCGACCGCCGCGAAAACTATGTAAAACGCTGCGTAGCCACACCCGGCGACACGCTCGAAATCCGCAACAACATCATCTACATCAACGGCAACGCCGAAGAACCGCGTCCCGGCATACAACTCAACTACTTTGTACAAACCAACGGTAACGTACTGTCCGACAAGCAGTTCGACAAACTCGGCATCAGCAACGACGACCGACAACGCGTCAACCCCTACAACCCCGACGATGCACACCTGCTCAACGAAGCCGGATTCGACCTGTCAAAACCCATCTACCACATACCACTGACAACCGAAGCACGGCAACAACTCGAACAACACAACAACGTCGCCAAAATAATGGTCGAACCGGAACAGCGCGGCGGACGCGTTTTCCCGCTCGAGGCTGCCTACGGCTGGACACGCGACAATTTCGGCCCCATTTGCATGCCGCAAAAAGGCACATCGGTGCAACTCACCGTAGACAACCTGCCGCTCTACCAACGCATCATCACCGCCTACGAACACCATACATTGCAAGTGGCCGACTCCGTCATCATTATCGACGGCCAACCGACCGACCGCTACACATTTGCCATGGACTACTATTGGATGATGGGCGACAACCGCCACAACTCGGCCGACTCGCGCTATTGGGGCTTTGTTCCCGAAGACCACATCGTAGGCCGTCCGGTCTTCGTTTGGCTCTCCATCGACAAAGACAAAGCACTCTTCGACGGCAAAATCCGCTGGAAACGCTTCTTCAAAGACGCATCGAAATAAACAAAAAACAAGAACGCCCAACAAATTGTTGAGCGTTCCTGCTTTTTTGGTGGGCCCACTTGGACTTGAACCAAGGACCTGCGGGTTATGAGTCCGATGCTCTAACCGACTGAGCTATAGGCCCGATGCGACACCACAAAAAGCGGCTCTTCGCAAATCGACTGCAAAAATACAACTTTTTTCGCAATCAACCAAAAATTTTTCGTAATTTTGTCCGCAAAACTGCGTTTTTTATGATTACAACTCTCATTTTCGACTTCGGAGGTGTGCTCATCAACCTCGACCGACAACGCTGCATCGATGCTTTCGAACAACTCGGGCTGCACGACATCGACCGTCTCATCGACAACTATGCGCAAGCCGGCATCTTTGCACAACTCGAAAACGGCGACATCACCACCGACGAATTTCACGACGGCGTACGACAAATCGTCGGCAAACCGATTGACGACCACGACATCGACGCCGCACTCAACGCTTTTCTGCTCGACATACCGACCGAAAAATTGGACATGCTGTGCGCACTGCACCAACGCTTCCGCATACTGCTGCTCAGCAACACAAACGCCATACACTTCCCGCACAGCGTGCGCACCCAAATCACCGACAAAGGTTACAAAATCGAACAACTCATCGACAAATGCTACCTCTCGTACGAAATACATTTGTCGAAACCACAACCCGAAATATTCCGTTGTTTGCTCGATACGGAGCAACTCGACCCCGCCGAATGCCTCTTTTTCGACGACAGTGCCCGCAATATCGAGACTGCCAAAGCGCTGGGAATCAACGCCATGCTGGTACCACCACACGCCAACGCCGATTTTTTCAGAAAAAACATCGAAAAAGAGTTGCACAGATGAAATAAATTCACTAATTTTGCAATCGTTGAAAATTTACAATCAGAGAAAATGAATGAGCCGTTCACAGCCGAAGCCTATCTGAAAGCCGCCGGCATCACACCGACACTGCAACGTACCATTGTGATGGACGACCTGTATCACAACCGCACGCATGCCACCATCGAAGAGATATACGAGCGGCTGAGCGCACATTACCCGAAAGTAACGCAACGCACCATTTACAACACCATCAACCTATTCGTTGCCAAAGGTTTAGTATCCGAATTGACCATCGACGAAAAATGTGCGCGCTACGATTTCGACACCTCGGTTCACACACATTTTCAGTGCACCGACTGTGGTACAATATTTGATGTACACTCCACAAGGATGCGCTACAGACTGCCGCGTGGGTTCACCCTTCAGACCGAACAGCACTGCACCTACGGCATTTGCGCCGCCTGCAATCGAAAGAGAATGCAATACAAATTATAATTATTAACACAAAAAAAAATTACTACTATGAAAAAATTTATTTGCCCCATCTGCGGCTATGTACACGAAGGCAACGAAGCACCCGAACGCTGCCCACAATGCAAACAATTGGTTGAATGGAAAGTGCTCGACGAGTCGGCCGCCCTCAACTTCGTAACCGAACATGTCATCGGCATTGCCAAAGACACCGACGACGAGATGAAAAAAGACTTGAACGCGCACTTCCTCGGCGAAGCCACCGAAGTAGGCATGTATCTTGCCATGTCGCGCCAAGCCGACCGCGAAGGTTATCCCGAAGTGGCCGAAGCCTTCAAACGCTACGCTTGGGAAGAGGCCGAACACTGCGCCAAATTTGCCGAACTGCTCGGCGAAGTAGTTTGGGACACCAAAACCAACCTCGAAAAGCGCATGAACGCCGAAGCCGGCGCTTGCGAAGACAAGATGCGTATAGCCAAACGTGCCAAAGAGTTGAACCTCGATGCTATTCACGACACCGTGCACGAGATGGCCAAAGACGAAGCACGCCACGGCAAAGGTTTCGAAGGGTTGTACAATCGCTACTTCAAAAAATAAGCCGGTTGCAACCAAATGAAACATCGACCGAGAACGCACAACACAGTGCGTTCTCGTTTTTTTATGTTGCGGCGGCACGTTGCCAAAAAACAAGCGCATACGACAAAGCGGAAAATAAGTTTTGAACGGTCAGTTTTTTTTTGTACATTTGCATCGGATAATAAAATGTGCTTTGCCACGTTATACTTACACAATATCAGCGCACTTTTGAACCGACATCGGACAACATATTTTGCATTAGTTTGTTGCATAATACTCTCGGCAACAGGCTGTTCCACCAAAAAAAACACGGCGGCAACGCGGTCGTTCCATTACGTTACGTCGAAATACAACATCAACTTCAACGCACGAAACAACTACGACAAAGGCATTGCACAGATGCAAAAATCGATGACGGACGACTACTCGAAAGTACTTCCCATGTATCCGATTTCGGTGCACGAGAACGGCGCCGCCGTCAGTGGTACTATGGATGTAGTGATAGAAAAATGCCGTAAAACAATCAAACTGCACAGCATCACCAAAAAGCCGCAAAAGAATCCGAAGAAATCGAAAGACCCTGACTATCAGCATTGGTACAACAAGAAAGAGTTCAATCCGCAAGTGGTCAGAGCGTGGCTGCTGCTGGGGCAGGCAGAATTCAGCAAAGCCGATTTCATAGGTGCGGTAGGCACATTCACCTACATCACCAAGCACTACGCCAACGAGCCGGCCGCCGTTACCGAAGCACGCATTTGGATGGCACGCGCCTACGCCGAGATGCAGTGGTATTACGAAGCCGAAGAGGTTCTCGGCAAAATAAACGAAAACGAGGTGCCATCGGACTTAAACGGTTTGTATGCAGCCACCAAAGCCGACCTTTTGCTCAAAGAACAAAAAGCGATGGAGGCCGTACCATTTTTGCAGATAGCCTGCGAGGCCGAAAAAAATCGGTATCAACGCGTGCGCTTTCACTATATACTCGGACAGTTGCTGCTCCAAAAAGGTGAACGCCAAACAGCCAACGAGCACTTTCGCTATGTGGTGAAACACGCGCCAAACTACACCGTAGAATTCAATGCCCGCATGCAAATGCTGACATCCGAAACGGACAATTTACCCAAAGCCATCAAAACGCTCGAAAAAATGAGCAAAAATCCCAACAACAAAGACTACCTCGACCAAGTTTACTATGCGTTGGGAAACATTTATCTGTATGACAATCAGTCCGTTGAAGCCATCGAAGCCTATAAAAAAGCCATCGAATCGAGCACACGCAACGGCATCGAAAAAGCTGTCGTTCTGCTGAAATTGGGCGACATATACTACCACGACAAGCAATACCTCGATGCACATCCGTGCTACGAAGAAGCCGCCACCATCGTTCCCGCCACACACGATGATTATGCGCGCACCATCAAATTGGCCGAAACATTGGGCGAATTGGCGCAAAACAACAACATTGTCGTTCTGCAAGACAGTTTGCAACACCTGTCGCAACTGCCGGAAGCAGAGCAACGCGCCATTGTCGATAAAATAATTGCGCAAATCGTCGCCGAAGAGGAGGAAGCCCGCCGACGCGAAGCCGACGCCGAGGCCATGGCCGGATCGATGGCCGACGATGTGCCGGGTATGGGTTTTGGGATGCCCGCCGCAGGCACCACCGGCGAATGGTATTTCTACAACCAACAACTCATCACCAGCGGACGCGCGCAATTCACCAAACGTTGGGGACAACGCAAATTGGAAGACAACTGGCGACGCCTGAACAAATCGGCGATGATAGTGGACGACAGCGGCACCGGCGACGAAACCGACGAAACGCCCGACAGCCTCAAGACACCTATCGACGACAATAAAAATCCGGCGTTCTACCTGTCGCAGATTCCCAAAACAGCCGAACAAATAGCGCAATCGAATGCCGAAATAGCCGAAGCATTGCTCACTATGGCCGACATCTACGAGAACAAATTGGAAGACCGCGATGCTGCCGAAAACACCCTCAAAGAATACGAAAAGCGTTTTCCGAACGGCGCACGATTGCTCGATTGCTACTACGCCCTATACCGCATCTACGGACACAAGCAATCGGCCGACAAGCAAAACGCCATGCGCCAACGCATCATCGACAAGTTCCCCGACAGCAAACAAGCCGTCATTCTGTCGCAGCCCGACTACGCCGAACGCGTTGCAAAAATGTATGCCTTGCAGGACTCGCTCTACAACGCCACCTATGCCGACTACAGCCACAACAACTTTGCCGCTGTGGCCGCCAACTACAACTACATACAGCAAAACTATCCGCTCTCGACCCTGATGCCGAAATTTGCCTTCCTACACGCGTTGAGCATCGGCAAAACCGCTCCGCAAGAGCAATTCCGCACAGCGCTGGAAACCCTTGTGGCGCAATATCCGCAAAGCGACGTTGCCGGCATGAGTAAAGATATTCTGGCACTGATATCGCAGGGCAAAGAGGCACAGCAAGGCACCACCGGCAGTTTGGCCGCCCTGCGACAACAGGAACTGCAAGCCGAAGTCGATGAACCGATTACCGACAAAAACTATTCGCCGGAACGCAAAACACCTTTTACACTCATATTGCAACCGGCCGACGAAACGCAGCAAAACCAACTGCTGTTCGACTTGGCTGCCTACAACTTCTCGAAATTTTTGGTAAAAGATTACGACTTTGCACAGCGCGTGCTCGACGGTCGCAAAGTGATACTCGTGGCAGGATTCGAAAATCTCGACGAAACACGTTGGTACACCAACCTAGCCGCCACCGACGAAACGCTGGCACGCATATTCGCGCAATGCGCCAACCTACTACCCATAGCCGACGAAAATTTGACACTCATCAACTTATTGGGATTCGATGCGTACACCGACTTCTACAACACACAACTCCGCTAACACACGCACCTACGAACAAATGTTGTTCAAAGCGTCGGCCTACTGCGCCACAGCCGAACATTGCGAAGCCGACGTGCGCACCAAGTTGCAAACATGGGCTTGCGCACCCGAACACATCGACAAAATCATCGACTATTTGAAACAAGAAAATTTTCTGAACGAGCAACGCTACTGCAACGCTTTTGTACGCGACAAATTTCGTTTCAATCAGTGGGGAAAAACAAAAATAGCCATGATGTTGCGCACCAAAAACATAGCCGAAGAAACCATTGCCGAAGCCATCGACCAAATAGACGACGCAACCTATCAGCAAACAGTTACAACACTGCTGCAAACCAAACTGAAAGGGTTAAAATATCGCGACGAATACGACCGCAAAGCCAAACTCATACGTTTTGCGCAAGGGCGCGGATTTGAATACGGCATCATAGCAGCCGCCATCGAGCAACTGCCCTGACAGAGCAATTATCGCACCACAACTTTCGCTACGCCGGCACCGCTTTGCACCACATAGATGCCACGCGCCATCGGCACAACTGTTTGTGTGCAAGCCGCATACCGCGCCACACAGCGACCTAACAAATCGTACACTGCCACATCCGACGCGACAGACTGATTAACAACAATTTGTCCGTCAATCGCATAAACTGTTGCTGCCATTTCGACAGGCGACAAAGCATCGACATCGGCATCGGTGCATACATTTGACAACGTGTAACTGTCGCCGTTTTCGGTGAACGCCTGCAACGCGATGCCCAATGCTTGCCCTTGGTGCTTATTGCCTGCGCCATCGACTACATCGTACACAAAATTATACTTGCCGCTTGGCGTACAACCAACTGACAGCGAGCCACTTACGATATAATCACTTGCGCAGTCGCCACGTCCGCAAACGTGCCATTGCGAAATGCCGCCCGCAGCCAACCCGCCAACCTTGTCGGTGCCGACCGTCGTGGAATAAGCCCCGATAAACGAATGTTGGTTATCCGAAAAGATATCAAACGTTGCATAAGTGCCTGTTCCTTCGATAGTTTCCTCACCATCGACCGTGCCAAAATAGATGCCGTCCGAATAGAGTTCGACGCTGAAATTGCTACAACCACTACTCGTTCCCCAATAGAATGCGCGTCCCTGCGTCAACGGATATTCCTTGGTCAGATCGGGCGTGTCGTCGTCGTCGGCACCGCTGCCATCGGTTACAATGCGAATGGCCGTGAAACAGAGTTGGCCTTTTTCTTTTGATTTGCTACCATAACTATTATTGCCAACCGTAAACGTTACTGTTTGCGCATTACCATCCCACATCGCTGTATAATCGGGGTCGTTGGTTACTTGGGCAACACCATTATCCACTTGCAATTCAGGCAAACGTTCTTTGCCCTGCGATGAGAGAATAAATTCAATTTGTGTGATATGCGGATCGGTAGTCGTTACCTTAAGCGTGGCACCAAACTGCACACGCACATCACCGCCATTTGCAAAATAACCCGACTTCGCGCCATACGTTCCCTTGCCGGCGGTCAGCGTAATGCCTTTGTCGGTATCCGACACCACAAACGTACTATTTGATGCATCGGTTGTAAAATAATCCGACATTGTCAATTTGACAGTACGCGCCGACACAACGTTTGCCAACGCTAAAAACGAACACAGAAGAACTATCTTTTTCATATTTAACAACTTTTGCATAGAATTTGTTGCAAAGTTACAAAAAAAATGGTCAACCGCAATAAGTTTGACCACAAACAGAAACAAAAAAAAGAAGAATAGTTATGAAAATTGCATTAGTAGCACACGATGCCCGCAAACAAGAACTGATTGAGTGGGTGAAATTTAACCGGCAAGAGTTATCGAAACACACGCTCTACGCCACCGGCACCACCGGCAAACTCATCGCCACAGTCGAGTTGCCGACCGACGAGACGACGGCAGACGGTGCCACACATTTGGAAGTGATACGCCTATTATCGGGTCCGCTTGGCGGCGACCAGCAAATCGGTGCCATGATTGCCGAAGGCAAAATCGACTGTCTGATATTCTTTTGCGACAACCTGATTACGCAAGGTCATCAGCAAGACGTGGGCGCGCTGAGTCGTTTGGCATCGCTCTACAACATTGCCTTTGCCACCAACCGCACCACAGCCGACATGATACTGACAAGTCCGCTATGGAAAGATGCTAATTATCAGCCAATTCTGCCCGAGTGCATCAACAACTACAAGAACCGCAAATTGCAATAATCGTTTCAGCGCACGACAAATTTGGCGACGCACGAAATAGATGCGCCATCAGTCGTTACGGCATTCAGTCGCCCGACAAAGACACCGGCCGGCAATGTGCATGGTTGAGTATGTACACCGGCTTCGGGTGTTACATCGACCACCGCCACGGTACGCCCGCTGAGGTCGCAAATAGTAACCGACGCCGTGCGACACGCCACAGGCAACGTATAACACAGCAGTTGCGCATGCGCTTCATAATCAAGAACAAGTTGATAATCAAGTACTTGAGGCGATAAACTTGTCGACTCGGTATTAACAGCGATACGTGCCTCGGTGTCGTCCAAACGCACTTTAATATATAGGGTATTATCGGCATCGCAGAAATAGCCGGTTGCCGCATGTTCCAAATCGGCACTCGTAGTGTACCGATCGAGCAACATGTTATCAACATCAACGCTCGTTACTGCTGATTTATAGCATGGCATGACAAATGTGAATGTACGCGTTTGCGGCATATCGGGATAGCCGTCGCCTGCGGTGGCATACTCGATAATCTCCTGCGTGGACGTGGCATAACCGCGTAACGTAGTCAGACTATACTTGCCATCGGCCGGCGAAGTAGTCGAAGTATGGTCGTCGTCGAAAATGAGTGCCGCAGCCTCGTCATTGCCACTCGGGAAATAGATAACCGATAGTTGCGACATATCGGCATCGGCTGTCGAGGTCATCTCCGTCTGTGTCAAAGTAGTAATGAACGAGCCCTTGCGCGCGAAAAGCGGCAACACCTCGAGTGGTGCCGAATAGGCAACGGTAGTTCCTGCCGAATAACTATTTTTCGGATTGTTCATATCGACCCATTCGCCGTCAGGGAAAGTGATGTTGCGCGCAGCATCGGTTGTCATCACCGGTGCCACCAGCAAATCTTTGCCCCACAAATACTCGTCGATACAGTTGTCGAGCAAACCTGTGGCATCGCCGTAGAAGTTGACCGGCCGTGCCAACGGTGTTCCGGCAGTGGCATTTTCGTAAGCCAACGTATAGTTATACGGCAAATAACGATAGCGCATGTGAATATATCGACTCACCTGCGGCAACACATTGGCATAACACTCATTGTAAGGTTCGGGCAACAACGGACTATGTGTGCGCAACATAGGCGAGAAGGTTGCAAACTGCACCCATCGGAGATAGAGTTCGGCATCGGTGCCGGTAGCCGCGAAACCGCCGACATCGCTTCCCATATAGGCCACACCCGACATACCGGCACAGAGCAAGGTTGGAATCTGCGCCTGCAATCCCTGCCACGAGCGTCTGATGTCGCCCGACCACGGGAATGCGCTGTAACGCTGCATACCCGATGTGCCTGCTCGCGGCATTAAGAAACGGCGTTGATTGGGAAAATCCTCTTTCAAACCGCGATAAACGCGCTCCAGCCAAAGGTTGCCAAACTCGTTATGCACCTGTTCCACCGTGCCGCCTTGATGTTGACTATCGCCGTCGTGCTGTTCGGGTTCGCCGAGGTCGAGCCACCAACCGGCCACGCCCTCTGCCGTTCGGGCTTTGTAGAACTGCCACATCCAATCCATCGCCTCCGGATTGGTAGCATCGATCAGTCCCACGTTGTCGGCGCCCAGCCACCCCATGTTGCTCACGCTGTTGTCGGCAAAAAAGCCGGCCTGCTGCAACGATTCATAATTTGCTGTTTGCGATGTAAAAAACGGTTCGGTAATGCAAATCGTTTTCACGTCCTGTGCGGCAAAGTCCGCCAACATTTTGGTCGGTTCGGGGAAATTTGGCGCGTACCAATTGAGATTGCCCATGCCGTCAGGCGCTGCGCCCTGCCAATAGAGGTCAAACACCAACGCATCAAGCGGCAACCCGACCTCCTTAATTTTTGCGATAACGTCAGCCGCTTCGTCGGCCGAGTGATAGCCATAGCGCGACGTCAGATACCCCAATGCCCAATAGGGAGGCAATTCCTGTCGGCCGGTCAGAAACGTATAATTTTCGAGTACCGATGCCAACGAACCATCGCCTCCGACGAAATAATAGGCAATCGGCGTAGGGCTATAGGTTTCGTACGTTGTGCCTTGGCTCGACGGCGTAAACGATGCACCCCGATAATGGTCGTCGAAAAGCACGCCATACCCATTGGTCGAAACATAGAACGGGATGCAGATATTATGCGGTGCACTCCACGTATTGTCCCAACCGCCGGTTTGCGTGTTATTCATAATGTTTTTGACATTGTTCAGATTGACATATCGACCATTGTAACCGCCGCCATAAAACGCACGATCGCCCATGCCCGCAAATGTGCAGCGACGTGGCACAGCGGCATTGACGAGCCCGGCGGCTTCGGTCAGTATTGCGACATCGCCTTTGACAAACGAAATGGTAGAGAATTGTTTTTGGACCACGGCCTGCATTTCGGCCGTAGCGATGATGCACGAATCGTCGGTTTCGGTTACGGTGTAGCCCACCGACGGCGTCGCACAGACCGTAATGCTCGGACGTTCGTCAGCACTAACGCCATCGGGGCGCGTGGTTACTTTGAACGTATAATCGTTGTAAGGCGTGATTATCAGCCGACCATTTTCGGAAACAAGCACCACATTCGTACCATCATTGCTGACGCTAATCACCCTACCGAGTTCGCTGTGCGTTTGTGTTTGCGCTCCAAATCGAACAATAATATCGGCGTCGCCGTCATCTTTGCCAACCACCTTGCCGTCCTCATTACGAAACACAAACGCAAGACTGCTGATCGTTTCACCATCGTCGAGTTCGAAATAGGTCGCCGGTGTCATGGTCAACGAATAGAGATTCGGATTGTCGGCCGAACGCCGCATCAGGTATTTGGCACTATTGTCGAGCCACTGCGGCGCATGTTTCCAATCGGAAGTAGAGGTACTCGCATTGGTGATTACGCCTGCGTGTACATACACATCACCGGCGTAATTGTTCAGGCCGGCGGCACCCAGCGTAGCGTCATACCACACGGTGATTTCGTCGGTTTGCGCTGCGTCGGCCGGTTCGTACCAGCAGATCGGGCCGGCCCATGCCATCGGCACTGCCATCAATAAACAAAGTGTACAAAAATATGATTTCATGTTGCACCTCCCATTTGTTATATTTTATCTGCAAAGATACAACAAATTTAGATAAAACACCACCAGCGATGCAAAAAAAACAGAAAGAGGAGGATAAAATTTTATCCTCCTCTTCTGAGCCAATTCCCGGACTCGAACCGGGGACCTACGCATTACGAATGCGTTGCTCTACCAACTGAGCCAAATTGGCAAACACATTTTCGAAATCGCTGCAAAGTTACAACTTTTTGCCGAAACCACCAAATGCGCAATCATTTTTTTGCAAAAAAGATGCAAAAAACTATCGTTTGCGGGCACGATCCATCTCGCGGCGGTCGTCTTGCGCGCGCAACGCATCGCGTTTGTCGTACATTTTTTTGCCACGCGCCAGGGCAATGTCCATTTTCGCAAAGCCTTTATCGTTGATAAATAGCGCAGTTGGTACAATGGTGAGCCCGCTCTCTTTGACAGCGCGCTGCAACTTGCGCAATTCGCGCTTCGTCAGCAGCAATTTGCGCTCGCGCGTCGCGTCGTGATTGAAGAACGTACCAAGACGATATTCGCTGATGTGCATGTTGCGCACCCACAATTCGCCATCGGCAAAAAAACAGAACGTATCGACCAAACTTGCCTTGCCTTCGCGAATAGACTTGATTTCGGTGCCATGCAGCACCAATCCGGCCGTATAACGCTCCAACAATTCGTAATCGAACGAAGCACGCTTGTTTTTTATGTTCACTTTACTATTCATTGCGAGGTGCAAAGATACATTTTTTTCGGCATTTGGCAATCGGCTTATTGCAAATTTCGCAAAATAATTGTACTTTTGTAGGCTAAAAACACCTAATACCCTTATGAAAAGTACCAAATCACTCGTATTGATGGCTGTGCTGTGCGTGTTGACACGCAGTTACGCCCAAACCACTTACCGCATATACAACCTTCCGCAGGGCGGCAAAGTCCCATCTGTCCAGGCAATGCAGAGCGGCGTCGCGCCCATGTACATACGCACAACCGGCATCGTAACTGCACTGACCGCCGACGGATTTTTCATTCAAGACAAAGTGGGCGACAACGACCGCACAACATGCGATGCCGTATTCGTCGATGCCGATACGACCGGCATCCGCCACGGCGACGAATTGCAAATAGTCGGTACATACACCACCGGCGGCATTGCGGCTATCGAAACGATGGCAAAAGTAGCCGTCGGACAAACACCGGCCGTTACCAAATTGCGTTGGCCGGACGAAGCGTCGTACCTATCGGCACATACCGGCGAAGTGGTGGAATTTGACCAAACGCTGGTGGTAACAAACAACTACAGTTGGGCAAACGGCACAATCACCTTGTCGTCGCACCGACTGATGGGCGGCACCGAAATCTGCGCCCCCGGCAGCAGCGAATACACAGCGCTACGGTCGGCGAACGCCAAGGACAAACTCTATGTCAGCAGCAATCCGAAAACCGCCTATCCGTTTGCCGATGCCGATGGCACGCTGCGCACCGGTTCGTGCGTCGATAATCTGCAAGGCACCATCACCGGCAGCAACCAAGTGACGGTGGCATACACGCCAACTTTCTACGGCAACGCGCGTCCGACCGAGCCAACCGATTTGGGCGACTACAACCTGAAAGTATGCTCGTTCAACATGGAGTATTACATTGCCGAATCATTCGACGCCACAGGTCAATATGGTCCGAAAGACGCCGACGAAGCCGCCAAACAGCACAGCAAACTGATGCAGGCGCTTATTGCCATCGACGCCGACATCTACGGGCTGCTCGAGATTCAGCAAGGGCAAAGCGCACTTGCCAATATTGTGGCTGCGCTGAACGAAGCCAAAGGCGGCAACTACTACGCCTACATCGACGATGGCACCAACATTTACGGCACCTTCACCAAAGTCGGCTTTGTGTATCGCAAGGACAGAGTGAGACCCACCGGCTCGCTGCGACAAAACAACATCAAAACCTACTATCGCAAGATGATACAGGCGTTTACCCTCATCGAAAACGATGAATCCTTTGTCTTCTCGCTCAATCACCTTAAATCCAAGTCGGGTGCATCGAGCGCCACCGGCGCCGACAAAGACCAAAACGACGGGCAAGGTGCCTATAACGCCATACGCGTCAGCGAAGCCAATTCGGTGGTCAGCGCATGCCAATCGGCCGCAAGTACCGACGCCGACATCCTCATCATGGGCGATATGAATGCCTACTCGCGCGAAGACCCTCTGAACGTGTTCGAAACCGCCGGCTACATCAACATGTTGCGCCACTTTCACGGCGCGACGGCTTACTCCTATTCCTATCAAGGCGAAGCCGGCATACTCGACCACATTTTTGCCAACCGGTCGCTGGCCGAGCAGATAACAGGCGCGAGCGTTTTTCACATCAACGCCGACGAACATCGCAAATTTGAATATACGCAAACCACTTGCACCGACGACATGTATCGCTGCTCCGACCACGACGCCGTGGTTGTCGGCATCAAATTGGGCGACTATTCGCACGAAGGCGACTTCGACGCCATAACCACCATCGATGCCGATGTGTGGCCGTTTATCGCCACAGCCGACGATGGCACATTTACCATTCATAACGCTGCATATCAGCATATCGCCATTTACGATATAACCGGAAAAATCCGTTATTCGCAGGTCGTTGCCAACGACAAGGCAGCACAATTTTCGGCATCGGCATTAGGCCTGCAACGCGGAATGTACCTTGTGCGTCTCGACACCGCCAACGGCACCCGTCCCATTACCTTAAAATTGTTTGTACGCTGATGCAACCGCTTGACATTATCCGGAAATATTACAAACCCGACACAGCCTTGTACGACACGTTGGTGTGCCACAGCACGGCCGTCAGGGACAAAGCCCTGACGCTGGCAGCACGCCACCCCGAACTACACATCGACACGGCATTTGTGGCCGAAGCCGCCATGTTGCACGACATCGGCATATTCGAAACCAATGCACCAAACATCTTTTGTCGTGGCACACACGCCTACATCGAGCACGGCTACTTGGGAGCCGAACTGTTGCGACGCGAACAACTGCCGCGCCACGCACTTGTGTGCGAACGGCACACGGGCACCGGCCTCACCATCGAACAAATCGTAAAACGGCAACTACCTGTTCCACTGCGCGATATGCGTCCCGTATCGATAGAAGAGCAACTGATTTGCTACGCCGACAAGTTTTTTTCGAAAAGCCACTTGGACGTCGAGATTCCGCCGGCCACCGTTCGTGCAAAATTAGCCAAATTCGGCAAGGACTCCGTGCGTCAATTCGACGCATGGCAGCATTTATTCGACTGATTCACAAGCCATTACTTAGAGCTGTTCATTGTTGGTAGAGGGGAAAAGTTATATTTCCAACACTTAAGAGTTTAAGGTTTAACTATTCTGTTCTTTCATTTCTTTTGCTTAACCAAAGTAGTGCGATTGTTACAAACGTAGGGACGCGGCGCGCCGCGTCCGCATAGTTTAAAAGTTGTTTGCGTTGTTTGCTACCTCCCAAACCCTCCTAAAGGAGGGCTTCAAGTCTCCCTTTAGGCCTGCCTGCCGAAGGTATGGCCTGCCTGCCGGTAGGCAGGGGGCTGGGGGTAAAACATAATTTAGTGAGCAAAAAAAACAACAAGGAGCAAGGCACAAATTCCTCACTCCTCATTCTAACGCTACTCCCCCTTTAGGGGGTTGGGGGGCTTTCTTATTTCACCACTTTTACTACGTAAACACCACACAGTGAGCCGTTTAGGCGCGTTACATCGCGGCCGAGCAGGTCGTAGATGCGGAACTCGCCGTTGCACACGATGCGGCCAGGCTCTACATAGAATTCGCCGATGGTTGGCACATCGTCAATAGACGATGCAGGAGATTCGGATATATTAATGAATTCACTCCAATAAAGATCCGCTGTATATTGCGAAAGGCTACCCACAGGCACTACGACGGGTATCGTACGATTGACCTCGGCAAACGTCTTGGCTTTGATGGATGGAGGCGTAACGGCATTGACCGTGATTTTGGCAAGTTTGGATGCCAATGCAAAACAGTTGTCGCCAATGCTTTGCACACTGCTCGGCAACGACAATTCTTCCAAATAGGTGCAGCCGTAGAACGCTGCCGTGCCTATCTCCTCTACGCCTTCGGGAATGGTAAGGTTCTGCAGATTGTGGCAGTTGTAAAAGCCCCAATTACCGATACGGCGCAGTTGGCTGTTGCTCGTACTGCCTGTACTGCGTAGTTGTGGCGCCGACTGAAGTGCATCGCCGAAGGTAATCGATGTAACGCTGCGGCAATTCTCGAACGCACTATCGTCGATGTCGGTAACCGAGGACGGCACATGGATGCTCTGCAGATTTTTACAATCGGCCAAGGCCATATAGCCGATCGTCTGCAACTCCGATGGCAGCGACAACGACTCCAATGCATAGCACCCCTTGAATGCCTCGTCGGTAAGCGTGGTATTGGTGGCTGATGTAAGATCTAACGTATTCAGCACCTTGTAGTTGCGCTGTATTACGCTGAACGCATCGGACGACAACTCGCCGCCCATTATTTTGATATAACGCACCTGTTTAGGGCAGCTTACCCAATACTCTTCGGGAATATCAAAGCACTCGGCAGGCACGGCTATGGAGTCCAACTTTGGAAAATACGTTAGTGTAAATGCGTCAAAAGTAGGCGTACCTTCGATGATAAATTTGGCAACGCCGCTGCAACCAGCGAACGCCTCAACTCCGATGCTCGTTACACTGTTAGGAATCGTTATTGAAGTCAGGCCGCTGCAATACTTGAACGCCTCCTTTCCGATGCTCGTTACGCTGTTCGGGATCGTTACCGATGTCAGGCCGCTGCAACCACGGCAAACGTAAAGGAGGTGATTTGTGAATCATAATAAAAAGGTGCAGAATTGTAACTAAAATCCGCACAATTTTTGGCATTCCACACCACCGAAGTCAGGCCGCTGCAATCCCAGAACGCCTCACCTCCGATGCTCGTTACACTGTTAGGTATCGTTACCGAAGTCAGGCCGCTGCAATCTGCGAACGCATAACTACCGATGCTCGTTACGCTGTTCGGAATCGTTATTGAAGTCAGGCCACTGCAACCGGAGAACGCATAATTTCCGATGCTCGTTACGCTGTTAGGTATTACCAACTCTTTCACCTCCACATCGTTGATATATAAATTGTGTGAATATGCCGTGGGATTGGCGCTATAATTCCCAAAGTTAATACCACACCAACCTGCAATATCGCCCGTATAGTTGGTTTTGGTCAGGCCGCTGCAATCTGCGAACGCATAACTACCGATGCTCGTTACGCTGTTAGGAATCGTTACCGACGTCAGGCCGCTGCAATACTCGAACGCATAAATACCTATGCTCGTTACACTGTTCGGTATCGTTATCGAAGTCAGGCCGCTGCAACCGGCGAACGGTTCGGAATGTTTACCGAAGTCAGGCCGCTGCAACCATAGAACGCCAACTCTCCAATGCTCGTTACGGAGTAAGTGTTACTACCGTAGGTTACGGTAGCTGGAATGACCACATCGCCCGTGTATTCATCGTATTCATCGGAATAACTTCCGAGGTAGGTAACTGTGGCAGTCAGGTTGGCATCGTCAAACTTGTAATAGATGCCATCCACGGCGGTGTCGCTTGCAAAGAGCACACCGGCACTTAAGGTAAGTGCAGTAAATAGGGTAAAGATTTTGGGTTTCATAATAAAAAATTAAATTGTTAAAAAAATAAATTATTGAAATTACATGTTTATAATGTTCTCTATAATCCTAATGTCATTCGGCGGCAAAAGTAACCCGATTTTGCAACTTTTTATTCCTAAACCATAAAATTGTAACTAACAGTTGCAAAATTACAACTTAAAAATGAATCAACAAAGAAAATATCAAATAAAATTGTAAGTTTTAGTTATGTTTATATAAACAACAATTATATAACGAAAGACGAAATTAATTATAATTTTGTCAATATGAATTTACTAACACTCGGACAAAACATAGCAATAGTGCGACGCCGACATGCACTCACACAAGAAGACGTCGCCTTCGAATTGGGTATATCAAGTACGGCATACGCAAAAATAGAACGTGGCGAAACAAATCTGTCTTTTCTGCGTCTGCTTCAAATTGCCGATGTATTCAAAATCAACATCTGCGATTTGCTGCAAGTACAAAGTACACACACACCACTGCAACAAGATATTGTTGATATAAAAAAAGCCCTCCAAAACATCGAATCGTTATTAGGAGGACAAGTCAAAGAGTAGTTCACAAAAAAAATCCTCGATTCCTCGAGGATTTTTTAGCACATTTCTACGACTGCCCGCATCACAGCAGATGGCAGGTTACCGTCAGGCCGGCCATCACGATGCTGACCATCGACATCAGTTTGATGAGGATGTTGAGCGACGGACCGGCCGTATCTTTGAACGGGTCGCCCACCGTGTCGCCCACAACGGTGGCTTTATGGCAATCGCTGCCTTTGCCGCCGAAATTGCCCTCTTCCACATATTTTTTGGCGTTATCCCACGCGCCGCCGGCGTTGGCCATAAACACCGCCAACACAAATCCGCAACTCAATCCGCCAATAAGCAGACCAAGCACGCCGGCAACGCCCAGCAACAAACCCGTTGCTATCGGCACAACGATAGCCAACAACGACGGCAACAACATTTCGCGTTGCGCACCTTTGGTCGATATGGCTACACAGCGTGCATAGTCGGGATCGGCTTTGCCTTCCAAAATACCTTTGATGGTGCTGAACTGACGACGCACCTCCTCGACCATCTTCTGGGCGGCACGACCTACGGCATTCATCGTCAGGCCGCAGAACAGGAACGCCATCATAGCACCGATAAAAATGCCGACCAACACCACTGGATTCATCAAATTGACGTTGTAAGCGTCCATAAAGTCGATGAGCGATGCTTCGGCAGCCTGAACGCCGTTCGGCAAGGCTTCGCCCACGCGCACCAATGCCATTTTGATCTCCTCGACATACGATGCCAAGAGAGCCAAGGCCGTCAGTGCCGCCGAGCCGATGGCAAAACCTTTGCCCGTGGCAGCAGTTGTATTGCCCAAGGCATCGAGCGCATCGGTGCGGTGACGCACTTCGGGGTCGAGACCGCTCATTTCGGCATTACCGCCGGCATTGTCGGCTATGGGACCATAGGCATCGGTAGCCAGCGTGATGCCAAGTGTAGAAAGCATACCCACAGCAGCAATGCCAATGCCGTAAAGTCCGAGCGACAAACTTTGAGCCGTCAATTCCACAGCAAAACCATTGGCGCACAGATAAGCCAACACGATGGCTACACCCACCGTAATCACAGGGATAGCCGTCGAAAGCATGCCCAAACCCAAACCCGAAATGATGACCGTAGCCGGCCCCGTTTGCGAACTCTCCGACACTTTCTGCGTCGGTTTATAACTCTGCGAGGTGTAGTATTCGGTTGATTTTCCGATAATTACGCCGGCGAGCAATCCCACTACCACCGACAGCGACACCTGCCACCACTGATTGGTTTCGGTGCCAAACAGCCATGCAAAAATGCCAAACGTAGCCACCGCTATCAGCACAGCGGCCGTATTGGTGCCACGGCTCAAGGCGGCTAACAACTGTTTCATGCCGGCACCTTCGTGCGTTTTGACCACGAAAATGCCTATCAACGACAGCAATACGCCCACCGCTGCAATGAGCGACGGAGCCAACACCGCTTTCAGTTGCAATTCGGCAGCGCCGGCGGCAAAAGCACTTGCGCCCAACGCCATCGTCGCCAAAATAGACCCGGCATACGACTCGTACAAGTCGGCACCCATGCCGGCCACATCGCCCACATTGTCGCCCACATTGTCGGCAATGGTGGCAGGATTGCGCGGGTCGTCTTCGGGAATGTTGTACTCGGTTTTACCAACCAAATCGGCTCCGACATCGGCGGCTTTGGTGTAGATGCCGCCACCCACACGGGCAAACAGCGCCTGTGTAGAAGCACCCATGCCAAATGTCAGCATGGTGGTGGTTATTATAATAAGGTGATTTTCGGCCGGCACAAAGTGATCGAGCACCAAGAACCACACCGAGATGTCGAGCAGCGCCAAACCGACCACCACCAAGCCCATGACGGCACCCGAACGAAACGCTACCTGCAGACCGCTGTTCAGCGACTGCCGCGCCGCATTGGCCGTGCGCGCCGAAGCGTAAGTGGCCGTTTTCATACCAAAAAATCCGGCCAAACCGGAGAAAAATCCACCGGTCAGAAAGGCAAACCAGACCCATTCGTTTTGCAAACCGAAGTAGGCCATCGCGCCGAACAAAACGGCTAAAACAACAAACACGATGGTTACCACCTTGTACTGCTGTTTGAGGTAAGCCATCGCGCCTTGCCGCACATGCGCGGCGATTTTTTTCATCAAATCGGTGCCTTCGTCTTTTTTCAACATCTGACGATAGAATACAAACGCCATCGTCAGTGCCAACACCGATGCCGCCAGAACGACATAAATTAACATGCGTGTTTCCATAAAAAATTGTGTTTTAATAGTGAAAAGATTTAAGGTGTTTTTCTGTGTTTTTTAGTGTTTATCGGTACAAATCCAGCATCGAATGCAGCAGCGCCACGTTGTACCGTGCCGAAAATTCGGTTTTGAAATGCGTGGCTGTCTCGTCGTCGGTTACTTCGTTGGCAGCATCGGTTACCACGCGCACAAACACGCAAGGCACGGCAAATTCGGCACACACCTGCGCCATGGCGGCACACTCCATATCGACACAAACCACCGATGGCAAATTACGATTGATGGCGGCTTTGCGCGCAGCGCCGGCTATCAGCAAATCGCCACACGCCATATCGCCGAGGTGCAACTTCGGTGCCGACACATTGTACGCCAACAGTTCGCGCCGCAACTCTTTCGACTGTTTCAACAGGTTATGCACCGCATCGGCTGCCAAACGCTGTTCGTGTTCGTGCGTGGCATACGACGTTACGCCCGACAGCGGCACTTCGTAGCGACGAAACACGGGACGCATGTCCATGTCGTGCTGAAACAAGCGCTGCCCCACCACCACATCGCCGACGCTCAACTCGGGAATGACGGCACTACTCGTTCCCACCGAGATCAAAACGTCCGGTTTGAAACGCTCGAGCAAAATCGACACAGTTACCGCTGCGCCGACTTTGCCCCAGTGCGAAAACACCGCCACAACGTCAAGACCATCGTATTGGTATTCGTAGAACACGCGTCCGCAGGCTTCGACCACCTGTTTGTGCTCCACCGGTTCGACCAAACGCTCGATCTCTTCGTACTGCGATGCTACAATGCCTATTTTCATACCGCCATTATTTAGCCAAACGCTCTTTGATGGCTTTCGACGCCTCTTCGTAGCCCGGTTTGTCGAGCAGTGCAAACATATTCTTTTTGTAAGCCTCGACACCCGGTTGGTCGAACGGATTGACGCCCAACATATAACCGCTGATGCCGCATGCTTTTTCGAAGAAATAGAGCAACTCGCCCAAATAGTACTCGTTCAGTTGCGGCAATTCGATTTTCAGGTTCGGCACGCCGCCATCGACGTGAGCCAGCATGGTGCCGAGTTCGGCCATCTTGTTCACTTCATCGACACGTTTGCCGGCCAAGAAGTTGAGCCCGTCGAGGTTGGCATCGTTCGATGGCACACGCACTTCGTGGTTCATTTGTTCGACCGAGATGACGGTTTCGAAAATGGTGCGTTCGCCGTCCTGAATCCACTGTCCCATCGAGTGCAAATCGGTTGTGAAATCGACCGATGCGGGGAAAATGCCTCTGTGTTCCTTGCCTTCGCTCTCACCGTACAGTTGTTTCCACCACTCCGATACATAGTGCAATTTCGGGTGGAAATTGACCAAAATTTCGATTTTTTTGCCCGATTTATACAACTCGTTACGCACGGCGGCGTATTGTGCGGCCGGATTTTCGTCGAAATTCTCCGAAGCGCACACCTGCTGCATGCGCAGCGCGCCGGCCACCAATTGGCGAATGTCGAATCCGGCAGCAGCGATAGGCAGCAAACCCACAGGCGACAACACCGAAAAACGTCCGCCCACATTGTCGGCAATGACAAATGTTTTGTAGCCCTCCTGCGTAGCCAACGTGCGCAGAGCGCCGCGCGCTTTGTCGGTAATGCACACGATCAACTCTTGGGCAGCGGCCTTGCCTTGTTGTTCTTCGAGTTGCGTTTTCAGCAGGCGGAATGCCAACGCCGGCTCGGTCGTCGTGCCCGACTTCGAAATAGAGATGATGCCGAAACGCTTGGTCTTGAGCATCGCTTGCAACTCGTACAGGTAATCTTCGCCGATGTTCTGACCGGCATAAACGATAATCGGTGCCTTGTGCTCTTTTTTCAGCCACTCGAACGAATCGGCGAGCGCTTCGTTCACGGCTTTGGCACCAAGGTAACTACCGCCGATGCCGACCACCACCACCACTTCGCACTTGTCGCGCAGGGTTTTGGCCGCAGCCTCTATGGCATCGAGTTCGACCTCGATGTCCGCCGGCAAACGGAGCCAGCCCAAAAAATCGTTGCCTTTGCCCGTGCCTTCGTGCAGCATGTGCAGACACTCGGCTGCTTTCGGTGCATACTGTTTTACGGCGTCGGCCGACACAAAGCCAAACGCTTTCTCAATGTTCAAAGTAATGTCTTTCATAATCAATTTGCTATTTTTATTTTTGTTATTATTGTCGTTTCGGCTACATCAGTTTTTTGGTCAGTTCGCGCATCACGCACGACGGCTGCCGACGCTGATACAGAATGGAATACACAGCATCGAGTATCGGCATGTTCACCTGATATTTTTCGTTCAGTTCGTGGATACATTTTGTGCCGTAGTAACCTTCGGCTATCATCTCCATCTCCACCTGCGCTGTTTTCACGCTGTAACCTTTGCCAATCATGTTGCCAAACGTGCGGTTGCGGCTGAATTTCGAATAGGCCGTTACCAACAAGTCGCCCAGATAGACCGACTCCTGCAGATTGCGATGGAACGGATGAGCGGCGTTGCAAAAACGGTTCATCTCCTGAATGGCGTTCGACACCAACACCGCCTGAAAATTATCGCCATACTTCAAGCCATGACAAATGCCCACCGCAATGGCGTAGATATTTTTCATCACCGACGCATACTCTATTCCGTATGTATCGTCGCTGGTGTAGGTCTGCACATAGCGATTGGTAAAGATGGGCGACAACTGACGCGCCCGTTCGCGGTCGGCACAAGCGATGGTGAGGTACGACGTACGCTCCAGCGCCACCTCTTCGGCGTGGCACGGACCGCTCAACACCGCAATCTGTTCGAACGGAATGCTATACACCTGATGAAAATATTCGGACACTACCATATTCTCGTCCGGCACAATGCCTTTGATGGCCGACACCACTATTTTACTATCGAGCCGCAAACGCAACTTCTTCAGATGCTGTTTCAGAAACGGCGAAGGCGTGGCAAAAATCAGCACATCGGCATTTTTCACCGCCTGATTGATTTTCGATGTAAAATGAATGCGGTCAATATCGAATTTGACACTCGACAAATACGACGGATTGCGACTTGTACGCATAAATTCGTCAATCTGCTCCTGCCGGCGCATATACCAAATCATCTCCGGCTCATTGTCCATCACTATTTTTGCAATGCCGGTAGCCCAACTGCCACCACCCATTACAGCAACGCGTAAACGTGATTCTCCCATAATTAGTTACATTTTTTGCATTCAAACGCAGCACCCGACAGCGTACTCACAAACATGCAACGCGCTAATGCACAGCACATTAAACACGCCACACGCCTATCGCCACGCGCCGCGGCACAACGATTTATATCAATCTACAAATGTAAACATTTATTTTTGAAACGTGCAAATTTTTGCGACAAAATCCGACACACGCACATCGAACATACTAATTATCAGCATATTAAAAAACAAAATAACAATAACTGCGCCGAAACGATGCAAGATTCGATTTTTTTTTGTACCTTTGCACGATTTTTATAAGAGGTATAATTTTTAATTCTGTAATTTTTTATGAACGTAGTTACAAAAACCATCACACTCGGTGATGGACGTACCATTACACTCGAGACAGGCAAATTGGCCAAACAGGCCGATGGCGCCGTAATGGTAACATGCGGAAAAACCATGTTGTTGGCTACCGTATGCTCCGCCAAAGAGGCTGTGCCCGGCACCGACTTCATGCCACTGACAGTTGAGTACAAAGAAAAATTTGCATCGGCAGGGCGTTTCCCCGGCGGTTTCACACGTCGCGAAGGCCGCGCCGACGATTACGAAATTCTGATAGCCCGCTTGGTGGACCGCGCCCTGCGCCCGCTCTTCCCGAGCAACTACCACGCCGAAACATTCGTCAACGTAACGCTCTACTCGGCCGACGGCATCGAAACACCCGACTCGCTGGCCGGCTTGGCCGCATCTGCTGCTCTGGCCGTGTCCGACATTCCGTTCGAAGGCCCGATTTCCGAAGTGCGCGTAGCACGCGTCGATGGCAAAATGGTTATCAACCCCACATTCGAACAACTCGAACACGCCGACATCGAACTGATGGTGGCAGCCACATTGGACAACATCATGATGGTGGAAGGCGAAATGAAAGAGGTAACCGAACAAGAGATGCTCGAAGCCATCAAAGCCGCACACGAAGCCATCAAACCACAATGCCAAGCGCAAATAGAACTGATGGAAGCCGCCGGCAAAACAGTGAAACGCGAATACTGCCACGAAGAAAACGACGAAGAGTTGCGCCAACGCGTACACGACTTCTGCTACGAACGCGCCTACGCACAAGCCACCTCGGCCGACACCGACAAACACCACCGCGAAGCCATGTTCAAAGAGATTTGTGCCGACTTCAAAGCACAATTCACCGAAGAAGAATTGGCCGAAAAAGAGGGCATGATCGACCGCTACTACCACGATGTAGAAAAAGAGGCCATGCGCCGCGCCGTACTCGACGAAGGCAAACGCCTCGATGGTCGCAAAACCAACGAAATTCGTCCCATCTGGTGCGAAGTCGGCTACCTGCCCGGCCCACACGGCTCGGCCATATTCACACGTGGCGAAACACAGTCGCTCTCGACCGTAACACTCGGCACCAAACGCGACGAAAAAATCATCGACGAAGCCCTCATTCAAGGCACCGACCGTTTCTTGCTGCACTACAACTTCCCGCCGTTTGCAACGGGCGAAGCCAAAGCACAACGCGGTGTCGGCCGCCGCGAAATAGGCCATGGCAACCTGGCTTGCCGCGCCCTCAAAAACATGATTCCCGAAAACTACCCGTACAGCATCCGCGTCGTTTCCGACATTCTCGAATCGAACGGTTCGTCGTCGATGGCTACGGTATGCGCCGGCTGCCTCGCACTGATGGACGCCGGTGTGCAAATCAAAAAACCGGTATCGGGCATCGCCATGGGATTGATTTCAGAAAATAAAGGCACCAACTACGCCGTGCTGAGCGACATACTCGGCGACGAAGACCACCTCGGCGACATGGACTTCAAAGTAACCGGCACCAAAGACGGCATCACCGCCACACAAATGGACATCAAAGTCGATGGATTGAGTTACGAAATTCTGGAAAAAGCACTGATGCAAGCCAAAGAAGGACGCGCACACATTCTCGGCAAAATGCTCGAAGTGATGCCCGAACCGCGCGCCGACCTGAAACCGCACGCACCACGCATCGTTACCATGACCATCCCGAAAGAGTTGATCGGCGCCGTGATTGGCCCCGGCGGCAAAATCATACAAGGCATTCAAGCCGAATCGGGCGCCGTTATCTCCATCGACGAGGACGACAATGTGGGCATTGTGGAAGTGGCAGCCTCGAACCGCGCCTCTATCGACTGCGCCATCGAGAAAATCAAAGCCATCGTGGCTCTGCCCGAAGTTGGCGAAGAGTACGACTCGAAAGTAAAATCGCTGATGCCGTACGGCGCATTCGTCGAGTTTATGCCGGGCAAAGAAGGTCTGTTGCACATCTCCGAAATCGATTGGAAACGCTTCGAAACCATCGAAGAAACCGGCTTGAAAGAGGGCGACACCATCCGCGTGAAATTGCTCGAAATCGACGAAAAAACAGGCAAATTCAAACTCTCGGCACGTGTGCTGAAAGAGAAACCGGAAGGTTACACCGAGCCGGAGCGTCGCCAACGCCCCGACCGTGGCGAACGCCGTCCACGACGCGAACACGCGGCACCGACCGACTTCCGCGACCCTGAAAATCGTCGCAACATGTAAAAACCGCCGGTGTCGCCCAATCGGCGATGCCGACATGCGCCCATAGTTTAATGGATAGAATGAGGGATTCCGGTTCCCTTGATTACGGTTCGACTCCGTATGGGCGTACAACGCGAACAGCGAAGTGATTGAGTTTCAATCGCTTCGCTGTTTTTTTTCGCGCCGGTGTTGCGCAGTAAAAAGTGCAAAAGTGAAGTTTAAAGGTTTCAAAGTTTAATAGGTTTAAGGGGTTAGGGGTAAAATCTTGGTTCTTTGTTTCGTAGTTCTACCTCCCAAACCCTCCTGAAGGAGGGCTTTAAGTCCCCTTTGGGATTTAGCGAGTAAAAAAACAAGGAGGAGCGAGATTTTTTTTCTCGCTCCTCGTTACTAATTGTACGTTCCTACAAATTATTTAACGATAACTTTTTGTGTAGCGTTCGCGGTTTTTACAACATACACACCACTCAGTGAGCCGTTCTGGCGCGTTACGTCGCGGCCGAGCAGGTCGTAGATGCGAGCGCCTTCGGCACCATAGATGCGGCCGTTTTCGGCATAGACGGACGATGTAGTTACGGCATTCAACGCAGTGGGCGTTACGGCTTCAAATTCGGCAGTTAATGCTATGGTCGCATATTGTGCTACGGTCAGCGTACGCGGGTTTTCGGTGTTGTCGTCGCTCCACTTCACAAATTTATATCCGCTTACAGGCGTTGCTTCAATTTGGGCATCGGTGGTGCAGTCGGGGGCAGTGGTGATGGCTACCGTGCCTTGGGTTTCGTTGGCCGATGCTACTTGCAAATCGTAAAACAGCGTATCCTTAATGTTCGTAAAATCAGCCCATTTGTCGGTGTCGGCGATGTAGCCGGCCGATTTGCCGCAAGGCACAAATACCGTAACCTGCGATTTATCCACTTCTCCGAAGCAAGGCCAATAACTGGTGTTGGTTTGTAGCATTACGGGCATAGTTTCACCTTTGCAGACAATGGTGCGCAATGCGGTACAACCCTTGAATGTCAAGTCACCAATGTTTTGGAAACCTACGCCAAGTATGATGGTCTCAATTTTATTGCAGTTTTGGAATGAGTTATTCAAGAATGTATTCTCGGCAATCACTGTTTTGACAGATGAAGATTGGAATGCAGCACCACACTTGTCCATACGTTTCGGAATAACCAAGGTGTCAAATCCATTATAATCCTTAAACGCTCCGCTTCCAATTTGCGTAACCGTTTCACGGAAACCTTCGAATTTCTTGGCCAACGGGAAGGTAATAAGGCGCGTAACGTCCTTGTTGTACAGCACGCCATCGATAGCGCAGTATGTCGTATTCTCTTCGGCCACGGTAATGGCGGTGAGGTCTTGGCAGTTGCAGAACGGCTGATCGTTATAGGTCGAGATGTCGCTTACTCCGGCGGGAATGTGTACCGTTGTCAGTTTTGTTTTCTCAAATGCTCCTATCCCTAAAGCGGTAACGCGCTCGCCCAGCGTTACAGCTTCGAGTGCTGAGCGCCGAAATGCCCCCAGACCAATAATCGGCACATTGACATTCAAAGTCTTGATAGTTGTATTGTTCTCAAATGCTGCAGTCGAAACTGAAGTTACGGCATATTTTTTAGCGCTGTACTCAATGGTGTCGGGCAGTTCTACATCAGGGTTGCCGGTATACGCTTGGTTGTTGCCTACAACCACGGTTTCTCCATCGCTATTAATGGTGTAAACGATGTCGTTTACCGTAATGTTTTCTTCGGCATTTGCAGCCACTGTGCCGCATATCAAAGCGGCCATCAAAAGGGTAATTTTTCTCATAAGTCTTATCAGTTTAAGTATTAAAAATTAAAATAATTATTTTACGTTCAGGAACCTCCTAACACAAAACAGCCGCGCGACACACGGTTTTCGCATGTCGTCGGTTTAGTAAAAATGTGAATATAAGTTAAATTTTCGGAGGAGGGTTCGAGTCTGTAGATGATTTTCGGTTGCAAAGATACAACATTTTTTTTTGTAAAACAATACGTAAAAACTCGTAAAATGACCATCACGCAAAAAAAAACGACCCAACACACTACATGTTAGGTCGTTATCGCCACCGGCCGGCATCATTTAACCAAATTCAGCAAGGCTTCGGCATCGGCGGGCGTCAAAAACAGCACGTCGGACACCGGTTCAAATTGATACGGCACATACGTAAGCACTTGGCAGCGTGCAAATTGGCGGTCGGCCGAAACAACCAACTCTATTTTTGCACCGCTCTCGGCCGGCGTAACAAGTTTGGCCAAAGCCGCCCAATCGTGCTGTTCGATGGCACGGATAGCATCGTGTGTAGTGCCGTTGGTCAGATAAATAATGTGTCCGCTGAGCACGCTGCCGCGATAACTCATGTGTTTGGTGTCGCAACACAGTTTGGCACCGCCCCAAATGATAAGCAACATGCCGATACAGCCGCAAGCGAAAAACCAGGCCGAATCCGACCGAAAGCCAAACAGGTTGATTATCAAGAACAAAGCGCCTCCCGCCAACAGCAACGCAAGTGCCAAAACGATTTTTTTGATACAGATTTTTTTCGAGATGTTATTCTCTTCGCCGCAGAGCAATGTGGGCGAAATTTTTGTTTTTGCCATAATGTTTTTTGAATTAAAAAGTTTTTGTATTTTTTTATTTCAGACAACGAACAAACTGACCATCAGCCGTTTGCCGGCGGTGATGGTCGCGTGCGTGTACCGCAAAACAAAAAACTTTCTAACGCAAAATGCGCCGCAGCGCGTAAATGTAGTGATGGGCAGCCACAGCATCGGTGGTAGTGGCCAAATGCAGCACAAATTGTTGTCGTTGCTGCCAATGGTGCGACATCGTGCCATGGCCGGCCGATAGATAATTGTGGCATGTGGGTATGTGCGATGCGCGCCTGTTTTGACACAGCGTTTGTGCCGGCGGAACGACACAGATTTCGGCAGGCAGGGCAAAGTGGTTCAAATCGTTGGCCACATCTATTGCCGGCAACGATGTCATAGGAGCAGCACACACTGCCCCATCGTCGGCCGTACGCTGCCGGCCGGCCACCACAGCCACCACGATGCACACTATATAAAACAGACGTTTCACACCCATGCGGTTTTTCGCATACTCTTACAAAAATCGTGCCTTACGCCGCCAATCAGCAACTTTTTTTTTGCGGGAGAAAAAATCGTTTTATCTACTCATGTTGAATATTTTTTGCAAAAATCGGCGGTTGCGCGTGCCAATCATTTCAGCCAGCGGTCGAGCCAGCCGAAGAACGTGCGTTGCCACAGAATGCCGTTTTGCGGTTGCAGCACCCAATGATTTTCGTCGGGGAAAATGAGCAGTTCGGCCGGCACGCCGCGCAACTTGGCTGCGTTGAAGGCACTCATGCCTTGCGAGGCCAAAATGCGGTAGTCCTTTTCGCCGTGGATGCAGAGAATCGGCGTATCCCATTTATCGACAAAGCGATGCGGCGAATTGGCATAACTGCGTTGTGCGGTGGCGTTGTCGCGTTCCCAATAGGCGCCACCAAGGTCGCGGTTCACAAACCACATCTCTTCGGTTTCGATGTATTGCTGTTCGAGGTTGAAAATGCCATCGTGTGCGATGAATGCCTTGAAACGGCCGTTGTGGTGGCCGGCAATCCAATAGACCGAATAGCCGCCGAAACTTGCGCCGACGCATCCTAAATGGTCGGTATCAACAAAGGGTTCTTGGCAAAACGTATCGATGGCGGTGAAGTAGTCGCGCATGCACTGTCCGCCGTAGTCGCCGCTAATCTGCTCGAGCCAATCGGTGCCATAGCCATAGAGCCCGCGGCGGTTGGGCGCCACAATGATGTAGTCGTTGGCGGCCATCATCTGAAAATTCCAGCGGTAACTCCAGAATTGGCTGACAGGCGATTGCGGTCCGCCTTCGCAGTAGAGCAAGGTCGGGTATTTTTTGGTAGCATCGAAATGTGGCGGATAGATAATCCACACCTGCATTTGTTGGTGGTCGGTGGTTTCCATCCAGCGTTCTTCTACGCGTCCGAAGGTCATTTGGTCGAGCAACGCCTTGTTTTCGAACGACAGTTGTGTTTCGGTGCCGGAGTTCGGGTCGATGGCATAGATGTCGTTCGGGGCGCTCATGCTGTGGCGCATGCCTATGAGTTTTCCGTCAGCCACGGCTACCGATTCGTAGTCGTGCTGCCCGTGCGTGATTTGCGTAAAGGTTTTGTCGGCCACATTGGCGCGGTATATTTGCGTGGTGCCGTGTTGGCAACTTGTCAGGTAGATGTTTTCGCCGGAGCCATCCCAAGCAAGTGTGGCGCAACTTTGGTCCCACGCGGTGCTGATGTCGGTGCGTTCGCCGGTTGTCAGGTCGATGACAAACAGGCGGTTTTTGTCCGATTCCCAGCCGTCGTGTTCCATACTTTCGAAAGCGATTTTGGTGCCGTCGGGCGAGAATGTAGGGTTAATATCGTAGCCCGCCATGCCTTCGGTCAGATTTTTGACGGTTTTGCCGGTGGCGATGTCGTACAGGTAAATGTCGCTGTTGGTGCTTTCGGCGTAGGCTTTGCCCGTCTTTTTACGGCAGGTGTAGGCTATGGTTTTGCCATCGGGCGCGAAAGCCAACTGTTCCACGCCGCCGAATGGTTTCATGGGACATTCGTAGGGTTCGCCTTCGAGCAAATCGCGCTCGTTGGTGGTCGTTGTGCCATCGTAATCGACCAAAAACGGATGCGGCACACTCTCTACCCATTCGTCCCAATGTTTATACATCAACTCGTCGATAACGCGTCCGGTGGCTTTGTCCAAATCGTGGTATTTATCGACTGTGCGAGAGCCGTATTTCACATCGGCCACGAACAGAATTTTCGAGTCGTCGGGAGCGTACTTAAAATCGCTGACGCCGCCGTCATGCTGCGTAATTTGTTGGCGGTTGCTGCCGTCGGGATTCATCTCCCACACCTGCGTTTCGCCACTTTCGGCCGAGAGAAAAGCGATTTTTGCACCGTTTTTCACCCACTTGGCGGCATATTCGCTGTGGGCGGAGTGTGTGATTTGCTGTGCGTGCGTGCCGTCGCTGTTCATCACAAAAATCTCGCGGTTGTTTTTGTTTTCCGGTACGCTGTAATAAGTTACACCATATAATATACGTTGGCCGTCGGGACTGACTTGTGCATCGCTCACGCGCCCCAGCGCCCAAAGGGCTTCCGGTGTCATGCGGTCGCTGTCGAGTTGTAGGTCGCTTTTACCTATCAGATTAGCATTTTCGCCTGTGTTACAGGCTGTTAGAACGGCTGTTGTGGCCATAAGGAGTGCTTGTTTAAGTTTCATATCGTTCGAAATTTTGCTGCAAAGTTATAAAGAATTTCACGAACTTACGGCATCTGCCCGAAGATATTTTTCGCAAAAAGTTTTCAAATATCTAATTTTCAGCGCATTACAATTATAAAACAAAAGTTTTTGGCGGTAAATTTGCGTAATTGCCATTTTTTCCGTATCTTTGCATAATATTTTTTTCTAAAAAGAAGCGTCATGAGAGAACCGGTGAAAGTTTTATTTATTGTACAAGAATTGATGCCTTATCTGCCGGAAACGGTAGTGTCGCGTGTGTGTCGCGAATTGCCGCAATATGTGCAGGAGCAAGGTTGTGAAATCCGCATTTTTATGCCGTGTTACGGCGTAATCAACGAGCGTCGCAATCAGTTGCACGAGGTACAACGCTTGTCCGGCATGAACCTGATAATCGACGACAGCGACCATCCGCTGATTATCAAAGTTGCCTCGTTGCCATCGGCACGCATGCAGGTCTATTTTATCGACAACGACGACTATTTCCGTCGGCGCGGCACGACCGTCGATACCGATGGCAAAGAATTCGGCGACAACGACGACCGCATGATTTTCTTTGCGCGCGGTGTGTTGGAAACCATCAAAAAACTGCGTTGGACACCGGACATTATCCACTGCCACGGCTGGATGACGGCTCTGATACCGCTTTACATGCGCACCGCCTACCGCGACGACCCGTTTTTCCAAGACGCCAAAGTGCTCTATTCGGTTTACAATAACGCATTTACCAGCCAATTCGGCAAGGAATTTGCCAAACACCTGATTACAAAAGGTGTGTCGGCCGCCGATGTCAAGACCGTCAAAACGGCCAAAGTCGATTACGACGCAGTAACACGTTTGGCCATCGAGCATGTCGATGTGGTCGATGCTGCCGACGCCAAAGTATCGGATATGCCGGCAACCGCCGCTGCAGCGTGCGGCGTGCGATTTGCACCCTACGCCGAAGACTACAAACGCAAATACATGCAGTTGTATGCCGAATTGTGTCCGGCCATCGAATTAGACTAACAACAACAGATGAAACGCCGTTTGAACATATTTTTCGCCATGGCACTACTGCTGGCTGCGTGCACCGACACCAACCAAACCGGTTTGGTGGTACAGCCCGACGACGACAAAGTGGCCTTGTTTATCGACACGTTCGGTGTGGCCTCGCGCGACTATCACGCCCACGCCATTTCGGCACAATGCGACACTTCGGCCATGACCCTTGGCGAGTTCTACAGCGAACGCTACGGATCGACCAAAGCCGATTTGTTGATACAGTTTGCGCCGCCCGTTGCGTACGAATTTCCGCCCGACTCGCTCAACCCGACGCCGGACTCGCTGGTGCTGTTCATGTACTACAACAAATGGTTTGGTAGCGAAAATGCACCTCTCGAAATCAGCATTTACGAAATAAACAAGCAGGCAATCGACTATAACACGACCTATTACTCCGACCTGAACGTTGCCGATTTCACCGACCAATCGGTGCTGATGGGACGACGCACGATAACGTCGATTGACCAAACCCTGCCGGATTCCGTACTCGACGACGACACCTATCTGCCCGTGTTTCGGTACAAATTTTCGGACGAGCAGTTGCAGCGTTTTTTTGCATTGCCGCACGAGGCCTACGAATCGCTCGAAGCCTTCAACAACGAGTTCAAGGGCTTGTACATCACCACCAAATACGGTGCATCGACCATGGTGTACTTCAACCAAATACACATGCGCCTGTTCTATCACTATTCGGTGAAACGCGACGGCGTCGATGCAACGATAAACACGTCAATTATATTCCCATCGAACCGCGAAGTGCGCCAACTCAACCGTTTCGAACACAGCGAGTTACCATCTGAATCGATGGCAGCCGACACCATGGTGCGCGTCAAAGCGCCGGCCGGCATATTTCCGCACGTGAGCATTCCGGTAGGCGACATTCGCAAGCACATCAACAATAGGGTCGGCGATGCGTTATACAACGTGAACAGCGCCGTGCTGGTGGCCGAAGCCGTTGCCGCCGAAACCGAAAAATATCCGCTGCAGCCGCCATCGGCACTCGTATTGGTGCGCCAATCGCACATCGATGAGGTAATCAGCGGACGCTACGAGCCGCAGTTGTACGACTCGGTAGCCTCGGTGGCGCTCTACGACAGCGTAGCCAAGTCCTACACGTTCGATTTGGCTTATATGATGACCTACGAAGTGCGCCCCGAATACGGTAAAACCAACGACGACGAAACGTTTGTAGTGATGCCGGTCGAATACTACACATCAGGCAGTTCGTCGTACATCATTCCCTCGCGCCGGCTTGGCGGCGTGTGTATTCGCAGTGCATCCAACGGCTTGTCGCCTCTGTCGCTGAAGATGGTTTACAACGGTTTCTAAACTTTGCGCGTGAAAAGAATATTGTTCTGCATTTTGGGTGTGCTGACAGCCGTCAATTTAACTGCAACCGACTATCTGTCAACGCGTTACGTTGATGGCGAATTTGTGAGCGAATGTGCTGTCGATGCTGCAGCGCCGCTGTCGGTATGCGATTCGGTGGTGGCCGATTTAGTCGAACAAATCACATCGGACTACGAGCGACTGTTCACTTGGGCATTCAAAGGGCTTGGGCGACAAGGTGGCGACGACGAGCGCGACGAAGTGGTGATAACCATCAAAGAATCGACCTTTGACAAAATGTCAGGTTTGTGCCACATGGTGGCCGACATCGAAGTATCGCGCGTTACCACATTTCGCGACATAGCACTCGACAGCCGCGTGCTACAAACGAAATTGGCCGATGGCACAACACGCGTCGATGTGGACATATTTTACTCGAACTCGTTCCTGAAAAAAGCCTATGGCACGTTTTTTGTAAAACCACTATCGGATACGCGCTGCGAAATGCGCATACAGATACATGTGCGCTTCGGATGGTTTTTCAACCTGTTCATCACACAGAAACGTTTTCGCAACATTGTGGAATGGCGGATGCAGGAATTTATGCGCAATCTGCGCACCGAAGCCGAAAAACGTTACACACAACAACTATTTGAAGGATATTTTATTCAATGACAAACATACCAAACTCAAAATACTCGCAACACCTACTTCGTGTACTGAAATATAGTGCCGACGAAGCCGGTCGATTGGGCAATGCGACCGTATCGCCCGAGCATCTGCTGCTCAGTTTGTTGCGCATCGACAACGCCACCGCAGTAGGCATCTTGCGCACATTGCATGTCGATATGTCGGCATTGAAAGCGCGCATCGAAAATGCCATTCGGGTCGATGGTGCAGTGCCGTCCGACATAACGTTCGATGCCAACGCCACCCGGGTCGTCAAACTGATAGACCTTGAGCAACGCGCCATGGCAGCCGGCGAAGCCGACACACGCCACTTGTTACTGGCTATTCTGAAATGCGGCGAAGGCATTGTGTGCGAAGCGCTGAACGAACAAGGCGTAACCTACGATGCCGTGCGCGCCAAAGTATCGGAACGGCGCGATGTGCGCATGGGAGCGGTGTTCAACGACGAAGACGACACAGAAGACGAAAAACCGACTTCGAAATCGGCCACCCAAACCACGGCCGGGACACCCAAAAACAGCAGCGACACGCCGGTGCTCGACTCGTTTGGCAAAGACATCACCAAAGCGGCCATGGAGGACAAACTCGACCCGATTGTCGGGCGCGAGAAAGAGATAGAACGCGTGGTGCAGATTCTGAGCCGTCGCAAAAAGAACAATCCTGTGCTGATAGGCGAGCCCGGTGTCGGCAAATCGGCCATAGCCGAGGGATTAGCGCTGCGCATCGTGCAACGCAAAGTATCGCGCGTGCTGTTCGGCAAACGCGTAGTGGCACTCGACATGGCGTCCATCGTGGCCGGCACCAAGTACCGCGGACAGTTCGAAGAACGCATGAAATCGATACTGAACGAGTTGGAGAAAAATCCCAACATCATTCTGTTTATCGACGAAATACACACGATTGTCGGTGCCGGCGGCGCCTCGGGTTCGCTCGATGCCGCCAACATGCTGAAACCGGCTTTGGCGCGTGGCGAAATACAGTGCGTCGGAGCCACAACATTGAACGAATATCGCCAAAGCATCGAAAAAGATGGTGCATTGGAGCGGCGTTTTCAGAAAATAATGGTGGAACCGACCACCAAAGAGGAGACCTTGCAAATACTCGAAAACATCAAATTCCGCTACGAAGACCATCACCAAGTAACCTATTCACCCGAGGCGTTGGCGGCGTGTGTCGATTTGACGGCGCGCTACATCAGCGACCGCGCATTCCCCGACAAAGCCATCGATGCGCTGGACGAAGTCGGGTCGCGCATGCACATCAGAAATCTGCATGTGCCGGCACACATCGAAGCGCTGGAACAGCAAATCGAGGATAAAAACCGCGAAAAGAATGCCCTTGTGGCATCGCAAAAATATGAGATGGCCGCCGAATGTCGCGACGTCATTCGCCAAATGAGCGAGCAGTTGGAACAGGCCAAACAGGCTTGGATGCAATCCTCGGCCAACGAGCGTATAACAGTATCGGCCGACGATGTAGCAACCACTGTGGCCATGATGTCGGGCGTGCCGGAGCAGCGCATAGCGCAAGCCGAAAGCGAGCGGTTGCTACAAATGAAGGAGACCCTGCAACGGCAAGTCATCGGCCAAGATGCCGCCATCGCCAAGATTGTGCGCTCGATTCAGCGTAGTCGCGTGGGGCTGAAAGACCCGAACCGCCCGATAGGGTCGTTCATCTTTTTGGGTCCGACAGGCGTCGGCAAAACCTATCTGGCCAAACGTTTGGCCGAGATTATGTTTGGCAGCGCCGATGCCATTATCCGTGTCGATATGAGCGAATTTATGGAAAAATTCAGCGTATCGCGTTTGGTGGGCGCACCTCCGGGCTATGTAGGATACGAAGAAGGCGGTCAACTGACCGAAAAAGTGCGGCGCAAGCCCTACTCCATCGTGCTGCTCGACGAGATAGAAAAAGCACATGCCGACGTTTACAACATGCTACTGCAAGTGCTGGACGAAGGTCATTTGACTGACAGTTTGGGACGCAAAATCGATTTCAAAAACACCATCATCATCATGACATCGAACGTGGGAACGCGCCAACTCAAGGAATTTGGACACGGTGTCGGATTTGTGCAGCCAAACGCTTCGAGCGAACAATATGCGCAAGGTGTGATACAAAAAGCGCTATCGAAAACATTCTCGCCCGAATTTTTGAACCGCATCGACGATGTTATTATTTTCGAACAGTTGAACCGCGACGCCATTTGCAAAATCATCGATTTGGAACTCGACAATGTCTATAAACGCGTTGGCAACATCGGTTTGACACTGCACTTGACCGACGAAGCCAAAAACTTTTTGGCCGACAAAGGTTACGATATACAATATGGCGCGCGCCCGTTGAAACGCGCCATTCAGAACTATCTCGAAGACCCGTTGGCCGAATATCTATTGGCTACGCCCACGCATTCGGGCACCGTGTTGCATGTCGTATGCGACCAAGAACACCAAAAATTGTGCATTACCGGCGAACAGAAAAACTGACAAATTGTCAGTTTTTGCGCATAATGTACTGAAATAGTGGTTGGCAAACTTTTTGATAGTAAGAGGTTGCCAACTTAATTTTGCAAATAAAACAAAAACATATACAATCATGACAAAATCCAAAAAGAAACACGATCAGGCAGCCGACGCGGCAACCATCGACACAACACAAGCCACACAGCCGACAGCCGACGCCACCGAGTCCGCCGCAAACGACACATCGGCCGAAACACCGCAAAACGCATTCGAAGAGAAGTACAACGAACTGAACGACAAACACTTGCGTCTGATGGCCGAATTCGACAACTACCGCAAACGCATGATGCGCGAGCGTGCCGATTTGATAAAAAATGCGTCGGAACGCGTAGTGGTAGAGTTGCTGCCGATAATCGACGATTTCGAGCGCAGCCTGAAAGCGATGGAAACCGCCGAAGATGTGGCAGCCGTTACCGACGGTGTGAATCTGATCTACCAAAAAATACTGACTCTGTTGAAACAACAAGGCGTTACGGTCATCGAGACCGAAAACCAGCCATTCAACGAGGAGCGCCACGAAGCCGTAACAACCATTCCGGCACCAACCGAAGACCTCAAAGGCAAAATTATCGATTGCGTGCAAAAAGGCTATCAGATGAACGACAAAGTCATCCGATTCCCAAAAGTCGTTGTCGGCCAGTGATTTACAGACAATTTTAATTCCGTTACATCATGGAAAAAAGAGATTATTACGAAGTGCTTGGCGTATCGAAAACTGCGTCGGCCGACGAAATAAAAAAGGCTTACCGCAAAAAAGCCATCGAGTTTCACCCCGACAAAAATCCGGGCGACAAGGTGGCCGAAGAGAAATTTAAGGAGGCCGCCGAGGCATACGAGGTGCTGAGCGACCCCGACAAGCGCGCACGTTACGACCAATTCGGACATGCAGGCGTGGGCGGCAACGGCGGATTTGGCGGAGCCGGCGGTATGAACATGGATGACATATTCCAACATTTCGGCGACATTTTCGGCGGCCATTTTGGCTTTGGTGGCGGCGGTTTCAGCGATTTCTTTGGCGGCGGCGGTGCGCGTGGCGGACGGCGTATGCGCAAAGGCAGCGACTTGCGGGTGAAAGTCAAACTGACATTGGCCGAAATAGCCACCGGCACCGAGAAAAAAATCAAAGTCGGCAAATACGTGGCATGCTCGCATTGCGACGGCACCGGCTCGCGCGACGGACACACCAAAACATGTTCCAATTGCCACGGCTCGGGCTATGTAACCCAAGTACAACGCACCATTCTTGGTCAGATGCAGACACAGGCTCCGTGTCCCGTATGCGGCGGCGAAGGCCAAGTCATTGCCGATAAATGTCCGCATTGCAGCGGCGAAGGCGTAGTGCGCGGCGACGAAATAATCACCATCAAAATACCGGCCGGCGTAGCCGAAGGCATGCAACTGTCGATGAGCGGCAAAGGCAACGCTGCACGACACGGCGGCGTGAATGGCGATTTGCTGATAGTGATTGAAGAAGAAAAACACCCAGAGTTGATTCGCGACGACAACGACCTGATTTACAATCTGTTGCTTCCGTTGCCAACTGCCGTTTTGGGTGGTACGGTCGAGATTCCGACCGTCGATGGCAAGGTGAAAGTAAAAATCGACAAAGGCACTCAACCGGGCAAAGTGCTGCGGTTGCGCGGCAAAGGTCTGCCGGACGTAAATCGCTATGGAACAGGCGATTTGTTGGTGAATGTAGGCGTTTACATTCCCGAAAGTCTGTCGTCGGACGAGCGAAAACTGTTTGAAAAATTGGAAGAATCCGACAACTGCAAGCCGTCGGCCTCGGCCAAAAATAGTTTCTTCGCGCGTTTCAAGCAGATGTTCGACTAACAGCGACCACCATACACACACAATGAAGGCACCTCAAAACGGTGCCTTTTTCTTATGCGCGTCGCGCCAAGCGCATCATTTGATCTTGCACAATCTTTTGTGTATCAAGTAGTTGTCTGACGACAGTCATCACTTGGTCTTCGTCTTCGTTCAAGGTTTCGACAAGTGTGTTGATGGAGCAAGGCGCCGTGTCGAGTTGCTGCAAAATGCGCTGTTCCAACTGCCGGAATCGTTGCGTTTCGAGGTCGCGTTTTCGGCGCGCAATGCAAGTGTCGCACAGGCCGCAATCGTGCGAGGCTGTTTCGCCAAAGTAGTTGAGCAGCAAGCGACTACGGCACAAATCCTGTTCGTTGGCATATTGCAGCACGGCTTCGATGCGCCGCACATAGCGTTCGTGCCGATCTTCGTACACACTCTTCGGTATGTACAACTTCTCGCTGTCGGCGCGCGCTTGCGTGTAGATGAGCAACGGCGTTTTTTTGAACGGGATATATTTCACAATGCCGTTGTTCGCCAACAGTTTCAGTTGTTCGTACACTTGTTGTCGGCTCCAACCGAGGCGCTGCCCGATAATCTCCTCGTTGATGTGCACAGCGTCGGCAAAAACGCCTGTGTATGAGCGCAATAGCACTTCGATGAGGCGGTCTGCATCGCCGTTTTGTGTTCTGAACTCGTACAAGCGGTCGCGCTCGACAACGAACATCAATTTCGAAGGATTGTCCATTTCGTCGGTCAGTTCGATATAGTCAGATAACTCCAACATTTTCAGCGCATTGTATGTCGGGTTGAGCGGCAGCCGGCACGTTTGGCAAAAGTCTTGCAGATTGAACGGGAATACTGCCTCGAATCCCGACCCGACCCCGACTTCGTAATAATCGGCCAAGCATTGATACACTTTTGCCATAAACTCTTTCGATGGAAATTCGTCGGCAATGCGCTTGCGCAGTTTGGTTTCGTCGGTTTTGTTGTAGAGCAGAATGGCAAAGGCGCGTTTTTCGTCGCGTCCGGCGCGTCCGGCCTCTTGGAAATAGGCTTCGAGCGTATCGGGCAGGTCGATGTGTACCACGGTACGTACATCGGGTTTGTCGATGCCCATGCCGAAAGCGTTTGTCGAAACGATGACCCGACACGCGCCGCTTTTCCATGCCTCTTGTTTACGGTCTTTCTCGTCGTTGTCGAGGCCGGCGTGGTAGTAGTCGGCCGAAATGTTGTTCGACAGCAGAAAGTCGGCAATCTCTTTGGTGCGTTTGCGGCTGCGCACATACACCACCGATGTGCCGGGCACGCGCTGCAAAATGTGCAGCAGTTGTTCGAGTTTGTCCTCGACATTGCGCACGACATAGGTCAAATTGGAGCGCTCGAAACTTTTGCGGAAGACATTTTTTTCGGCAAAATGCAATTTCTCCTGAATATCGTCCACCACTTCGGGCGTAGCGGTGGCTGTCAGCGCCAAGACAGGCACGCCGGGCAACAACTCGCGTATGTCGGCAATTTTGAGGTACGACGGTCGGAAATCGTAACCCCACTGCGAGATGCAGTGCGACTCATCGACCGCTATCATACTGATTTTTAACGACTTGATGCGCATTTTGAACAATTCTGTGCCTAATCGTTCCGGCGACACGTACAAAAATTTGTAATCGCCGTAAGCGCAGTTGTCGAACGCAGTCAGAATTTCGCCTTGCGACATGCCCGAATAGATGGCTGTGGCTTTGACACCGCGGGCGCGCAAATTTTCCACTTGGTCTTTCATCAGGGCGATGAGCGGCGTTACGACGATGCAAAGGCCGTCGAGCGCCAACGCCGGCACCTGAAACGTGATAGATTTGCCGCCGCCGGTCGGCATCAGCCCGAGCGTATCGCGACCGCTGCCCACAGAGGAGATGATGTCGAGTTGCAAGGCACGAAAATCGTCGTAGCCCCAATATTTTTTCAGTATGTCGTGATAGACGGACACGGCAAATTATCCTCCGACAATTAAGACTCCAAAATGGCGGCGTTCATAAAGTCGTTGAACGGTTTCATGGCCTGACACATCGGCAACAGATTTTCAAAAAAATCGGGAGCGCACACTTCGTCGTCCGTGAAATGACGCTCCACAATAAACTCCTTGAATTTCAGATATTTCGCAGCAGGCGAATCGGCCGAGAAACCTTGTGGCACACGTTGCAGAGTGTTATAGGCGACGACCGTTCCGAAATGTTGTCGGAAATCGTTGGCAGCGATGATGCGTTCAAAGTCATCGAAATCGATGTCGATGGCCGTGCGCACGCGCTTCAACGTCTCTTTGTCGGGACAATAGACGCCACCGCACAGTGCAGAATGTCCGGGTTCGAGGTGCAGATAGTAGCCGCTCAAGATGCTGCGATGCCCGCCCTGCGCACAAATGTAGGTGCCGAAATGGCGTTTGTACGGACTTTTGTCGGGCGAGAAACGCGTGTCGCGATAGATGCGAAACAGACACTCTTTCGGTTCGAGGTAGCGCACCGTGTCGTCGAACCGGGCGATGTGCGCAATGAGCCAAGCCGTCGTATCGAGCAGATGCTCACGCGCCGCGTCGTAACGCGCCTTGTTGGCCTGAAACCACGGACGCATGTTGTTGTCGCGCAAATCGGACAAAAACGCCAATATTTCGCGATTCTTATTTTCCATGTTCGCTGATGACAAAACGTGCAGTCAGGCGGTTGCGTTGCTCGACAAACACAAGTTTTTCGCCCACCAATTTATCCACAATATCTTTGGTGTAGTGGCGTATGGTTATCAACTCCACATCGGTGTTGTACAGCACTTCGTATTCGTCCTGAAATTCGGCGACAAGATTTTTGAAAATGGCCGGATTGTAGTCGATGCAGAGCGAAAAACTGATGGCCGACGTCTGTATCAGGCTGACTTTGGTGCGATAACTTGCCAAGATGGCAAAAATTTTGCTCAACTTCTCTTCGGCTATGAACGAGAAGTCGCGCGGCGTCAGTGTGAGCAGCACCTGATTGGCCTTGTTGATGTACACCGGCGGCAAGTCAAGTTTGCCAATCACCTCTTCGATGACCGAGCCGGGCTGCGTCGGGTCGATGAACGAGCGCACAAGCAGCGGAATGCGTTTGTTCTGAATCGGTTTCACAGTCTTCGGGTGAATGACACTTGCGCCGCAGTACGACAGTTCGATAGCCTCTTTGTACGACAATTTCGGAATCACCTGCACCTCGGTGTAACGTTTCGGGTCGGCATTCATCACGCCCGGCACATCTTTCCAGATGGTAACACTTTCGGCATCGAGCAGATTGGCCAGCAACGCCGCCGTGTAGTCCGACCCTTCGCGTCCGAGCGTGGTGGTTTGGTTTGTCAGCGTGCCGGCGATGAATCCTTGCGTAACGTACAAGTCGTAATTGACGAAATTGAACACATCGTTTATCAATCGGTGCGATAGTTTCATGTCCACGTTGCCTTCGCGGTAGTTGTCGTCGGTTTTCAGATAGTTGCGTATATCGACAAACTTGACACGCACGCCCTGCGTGTGCAGATACGCCGCCACGATGGTGGTCGAAATCAGTTCGCCGTACGACACGATGCGGTCGTATTCGTAGTCGTAACTGAGCGATGGTTTCAGCGCGAGGTCGGCACGCAAATTGCCATAGAGTTGCGCCAACTGTTCATCGACAGCATAGCGATTTTGGGGTGTAAACAGTTCATCGACGATGGCGTTGTGATAGTCCACCACAGCCTCGATGCAGGCTTCGAGGTCGGGCTTGCGGTTGAAGAAACTATCCAACACAGCCTCCAACGCGTTGGTCGTTTTGCCCATGGCCGACACCACCACCACCAATTTGTCGTTTGCGCCGCCCACAATGCGACACAGATTGCAAACGCCTTCGGCATTTTTGACCGATGCGCCACCAAATTTGTAAATCTTCATAATATATTCAACGAGTTATGATATGTCAGTACAATTTGCAAAAATACGAAATAATTTCAAAAAACACGCCATACAATCGGGCATATTTATCAACAATCGCCCACGACGAACAACACCACAACGCAGCAAATCGGTGCGCGGTGCATTTTTTTGCAAAAAAGTTTGCACACTCCAAAAAATAGTCGTACCTTTGCAATCCGTTTCGTGTAGCCGCTGATGCGGAAAAGAGATGCCCATGTATGCTGCACTAATGTTTATTGTAAAAACCTAACAATCAATGGATTTAATTAAAGTTGCGGAACAAGCTTTCGCAGTAGAGACAAATTTTCCTTCGTTCAAAAGTGGCGATACCATCACGGTGGCCTATCGCATCAAAGAGGGTAACAAAGAGCGTATTCAGCAGTATCGCGGTATCGTGATTAAAATTGTCGGCCACGGCGACAAAAAACGTTTCACGGTACGCAAAATTTCCGACAACGTCGGTGTTGAACGTATTTTCCCGATCAACTCGCCATTCATCGAGAAAATCGAGGTGAACAAAGTTGGTAAAGTGCGTCGCGCCAAACTGTATTATCTGCGCAACCTCACCGGTAAAGCAGCACGCATTCGCGAAAAACGCATCTGATTGTTGCGTCCCCTTTGTTGAGGATAAAAAATCGACTCCCATTCCTGCGAATGGGAGTTTTTTTGTTGGGCTTCCGCCACGGCGGATACAATAAATCCTTGCAGCAGGTTGTTGCAAGGATTTATTTGTTGGCGGTTTGCGACTACGTTTATTTGCAGGCGCAACGCGGTTTCAACTGTTTGAAGAAGTCGTTGCCTTTGTCGTCCACCAAGATGAATGCAGGGAAATCCTCCACTTCGATTTTCCAGATGGCTTCCATGCCGAGTTCGGGATATTCGACGCACTCTATCGATTTGATGTTGTTTTGTGCGAGTATGGCCGCCGGTCCGCCAATCGACCCGAGGTAGAATCCGCCGTGTTTTTTGCAGGCGTCGGTTACAGCCTGACTGCGATTGCCTTTGGCCAGCATTATCATCGAGCCGCCGTGGTCTTGGAACTCATCGACATACGGGTCCATGCGTCCGGCCGTGGTTGGTCCCATCGATCCGCACGCCATGCCGGCGGGTGTTTTGGCCGGTCCGGCATAATAAATAGGGTGATCTTTGATGTACTGCGGCAGGTCTTCGCCGGCGTCGAGGCGCGCTTTCAGTTTGGCATGTGCGATGTCGCGCCCCACGATGATGGTGCCGTTCAGGCTCAAGCGCGTGGCCACCGGATATTTTGTCAGTTCGGCCAGCACGTTTTTCATCGGTTGGTTCAGGTCGATGCGCACGGCATCGCCTTCGCCGGCGGCGCGCAACTCTTCGGGAATCAGGCTGCCGGGGTTATCGTCCATTTTTTCGATCCAGATGCCGTCTTTGTTGATTTTGCATTTGATGTTGCGGTCGGCCGAGCAACTAACGCCCAAGCCGATAGGGCAACTTGCGCCGTGGCGCGGCAGGCGTATCACGCGGATGTCGTGTGCCATGTATTTGCCGCCAAATTGTGCGCCGAGTCCGATGCGGTGTGCCTCGTCGAGCAGGCGTTGTTCGAGTTCGATGTCGCGGAAAGCGCGTCCATATTCGTTACCCGTGGTCGGCAGTTCGTCATAGTAGTGTGTCGAAGCGAGTTTTACGGTCAACAGATTTTTTTCGGCCGAGGTGCCGCCGATGACAAAAGCGATATGATAAGGCGGGCAGGCGGCGGTGCCGAGCGTTTTCATTTTTTCGACCAAAAACGGCACGAGTGTGTCCGGATTTTGGATGCGCGCTTTCGTCTCTTGATACAAATAGGTTTTGTTGGCCGAGCCGCCACCTTTGGTTACACACAGAAAGCGGTACTCCATGCCTTCGGTGGCTTCGAGGTCGATTTGCGCCGGCAAGTTGCATTTGGTGTTCACCTCGTCGTACATGTTGAGCGGCGCATTTTGCGAATAGCGCAGATTCTCTTCGGTGTAGGTTTTGAACACGCCGAGCGACAAAGCCTCTTCGTCGCAGTAGCCGGTCCACACCTGTTGGCCTTTTTCGCCGTGAATGATGGCTGTGCCGGTATCCTGACAGAGTGGCAGTTTGCCTTTGGCGGCCACTTCTGCATTGCGCAGGAATGTCAGCGCCACATATTTGTCGTTGTCGCCGGCTTCGGGGTCGCGCAAAATTTTGGCCACCTGTTCGTTGTGCGAACGGCGCAACAGGAACGACACATCGCGAAAAGCGGCATTCGCCATGGCCGTCAAGCCCTCTTTTGCAATTTTCAAAATAGGTTTACCTTCGAATTCGCCCACCGACACATAGTCGCGTGTCAGCAGGTAGTATTCGGTTTTGTCCTCGCCGAGCGGGAACATCGGTTGGTAATGAAATTCTGTTGCCATAACAATATTCTGATTTTGTGATAAAAATTCGATGTTGCAAAGGTACAAAATATGTGCGAATGTACCAACAACGATTAAGAAGAAAAAACAAAGAACCGAGATTTTACCCCCAACCCCTTAAACTTTAAACCATAAACTTTGAAACTCTTAAACCCTTAAACGTTAAACTTTTGCACTTTTTTATTTTGCACTTTGCACTATTTATATTATCTTTGCAGAGTGAAATAAATAATCATAAAATACATTTAACAATGAACACTACACAATTCAAATGGCTCGCCGCGATGCTTCTGCTCGTGGCAGCAATGGTTATGCCGGTCACGGGCAACGCTCAGGTGACGTACAACGAAGATGGTTTCGCCGAAGACGGATCCTATCAGCCTGCAACAGATAGTGATAATGACGGTGTTTACGAAATCGGCAACGCAGGACAGCTTTACTGGTTTGCGGCTCTTGTAAACGGTACTGACGGTTTAACGCAGAATTTGGGTGCAAACGCAATTCTTACAGCGGATATCACCGTGAACACAGGCGTTTTGAATGCAGACGGCACCCTTGCAAGCAACACAAGC
>SFDZ01000036.1 GCA_004557405.1 Bacteroidales bacterium | reverse complement strand
AGGTGCGCTAAGCGGCGGTAATAATAGTAATGGCGGCGGCGTGTGCGGATATAACATCTCCGGTACAATCACAAACGGCTATTTTGACAGCACTGTTTATAATGGAGAAGCTGTCTGCACGAATAGCGACACAGTAGAAAAAACCGAGGGCAAAACCACAACCCAATTTGCAAGCGGTGAGGTGGCTTATCTGCTTTCTCAGGGAAGTACTGTGACAGATGGAGAGAATACTACATATTATAGCGGCTCAGTATGGGGCCAGCAGCTCGGTACCGATGATTATCCTGTCCTTGGCGGATTGCCGGTCTATTATAGAGATGAGGTTTACACCAATACTTACGGCATACTGACAGTAGGTACCCATACAATTACCACATCAAATGAACCTCCTACATGGTATGAGTTTACGCCGGAGGCTGACGGCAACTATCGATTTAGCAGTAAAACGATACTCGGAAGTATCTGTGTCAATACGGAAATGACAATCAATAACATGCAAAGTATGTCGTACTCTCCTAGCTATGAGTTAAGCGCCAAAACTACCTACTATGTTTATTTGTATTACGCTCCGGGTGAGTACGACCTGACGATTGAAAAGTTAAATTCAACGCTTAAAACCGGCGATAATGAAATAATAGTGTCCACTACCGGAAAATTATGGTATGAGTTTACCCCGTCCGAAACCGGTTCGTATCAGTTCAGCAGCACGGATTTAGAAGGCGGATATCTTTATGTTGTTAAGAACAAGAACGCTACCGACGACTCAAGATACATTCCGTATGCTCCGGTATATGAGTTGACTGCAGACAACATCTATTATGTGGCAGTAAGTTATGCTCCGGGCACATATTCCTTGACGATTAAAAAGTTGGATACAACGCTTGAAGTCGGCACAAACGAATTTGAAGTGAGCGCTCCGCGTGTATGGTATGAGTTTACACCCACCGAAACCGGTTCGTATCAATTCAGCAGCACGCAACTGACAGCGGGCAATCTGTACGTCAATACAACCAAGAGCGAGAGTGACTACACAGACATTACAACTTCGCCGACCTACAATTTAGAGGCCGAAACTACCTATTATGTGGCAGTAAATTATGCTCCCGGAAGTTACGACTTGACGATTACACGACTTAATAATACCCCCACTGCGATAGAAACGGTAACTGCACCGCAAATATATGCAGTCGATGGCCGCATCGTGTGCGAGGGCGAGTTCCGCATCTACGACCTGCTCGGCCGCGATGTAACACGCCTAAACGGCTCACTGTGTGGTGTTTACGTAGTAAAAACCGCGAACGCTGCCGTTAAGGTTGTGGTAAAATAATGTTGTAGGGACGTGGCACGCCGCGTCCATACAATTAAACTATTAAACTTTGAAATTTTGAAACTAAAAAACAATTAACATTTTTACTACCATTTAAAAACTTAACAACAATGAAACACTTGAAAACTTTTGCAGCCTTGTGCTGCGTGGCAGCGGCCTTTGCTGCCTGCGACCCGCAAAACGGCCACGAATACGTTGACCTTGGCTTGCCGAGCGGCACTAAGTGGGCTACTTGCAACGTAGGTGCCACCAAACCCGAAGAGTATGGCAACTACTATGCTTGGGGCGAAACCGAACCAAAAGATTATTACGATTGGAGTACTTACAAATATGGTTCTGATTATGATGAACTAACCAAGTACTGCACAAGTAGCGATTACGGCACCGTGGATAACAAAACCGTACTCGACCCGGAAGACGATGCTGCCCGTGCCAACTGGGGCGGCGCTTGGCGTATGCCTACCGATGCGGAATGGACGGAACTGCGTGAAAATTGCACTTGGAAATGGACGGATGATTACAATGGTACAGGTGTATCCGGACGAATCGTAACGAGCAAAACCAACGGGAACCATATTTTTCTCCCTGCGGCGGGCTGTCGCTACGACGATGTCTTGTACGACGCGGGCGACCTCGGCCTCTATTGGTCGAGTTCGCGCGACACGGACAAACCGGGCTACGCGTGGTACGTGTACTTCCGCTCGAACAACGTGAGCAGGAACAACTTCGGCCGCTACTACGGTCAATCCGTCCGCCCTGTTCTAAAATAGAGCCAAGAGCATAGAACCGAGAGCATAGATTGTAGGGACGCATCGAATGCGTCCGAAACATAGAATACAGATTTTAGGAATGCGGAGTGAGGAATGTTTTCCTTGCTCCGCGTTTTGTTTTATTACCCCTAAATCCCAAAGGGGACTTAAAGCCCTCCTTTAGGAGGGTTGGTAGATTTAGGGGTTGTGTAACTTACCAACACCTTGTGCATCGGCACATCGTACCTGTCGTACGGCACATGCGGCACCATCTGAAAATCGAATGCCACGCCGATAGTCGGCACTTGCGGCATGGCGGCGAGAAAACGGTCGTAGTAACCGCGCCCGCGCCCCATACGATGCCCGGCAGCATCGAACGCCACGCCCGGAACAACTATCAAATCGATCGGTTCGGTGCAAGGAGAGCCCTGCGGCTCCATAATGCCGAACGCGCCACGCCGCCATACGGTCGTTGCGGTCAGTTCCACAGGCAGCATATCGTCGCCGACGACCACAGGCAGAATCACGCGTTTATTGCGCAACGCCTCGTCGATCAGTGGGCAAATATCCACCTCGTCGGGCAGCGGCCAATAGAACATCACGCACCGTGCAGCCACAAAGAGCGGTTCGCGCCGCAACTGTTCGACCACCGAAGCCGATTGCCTCGCCCGTTCGTCGGTCGTCAAAGCCGCTTTGAGTTGCCGCATCGCATGGCGTAAACATTGTTTTTCGTCGGCAAGCGTTGTCATTTGTCGAAAATTAGTTGATAAATTACTATCTGCAAAGATACAAAAATTTGCTCAGATAAAAAATTTACGCTAATTTCGTGGCGTCATTTTTGCCATCGCTGTATGATAGACCAATCGACCATAGCCCGCATAATGGACGCCGCCCAGATAGTGGACGTGGTGTCCGACTACATGACGCTGAAAAAGCGCGGTGCCAATTGGTGGGGAGTCTGCCCGTTTCACAACGAGAAGACGCCCTCGTTCAGCGTGTCGCCGGCAAAAGGCATATTCAAATGTTTCGGTTGCGGCAAAGGCGGCAACGCCGTGCAGTTCGTCATGGAGCACGAGCATTTAACCTACCACGATGCACTATGCCTGTTGGCAAAAAAATACCACATCGAGATACAGGAACGCGAACAAACCGACGACGAAAAGCAACAAGAAAAAGAGCGCGAAAGCCTACAGACAGTAACCGAGTTCGCTGCCAAATTTTTCGAAGAGACACTGCACAACACCGACGAAGGTCAATCGGTAGGCATGAGTTATCTGCGCGAACGCGGTTTCAGCGACGACATCATACGCAAATTCCGCATCGGTTACGCGCCGGACGCGTGGGACACGCTCGTCGGTGCAGCCAACGCCCAAAACTACAGCCTCGACTATATGGTAAAGGCCAATGTGTGCAACTACAACGACGAGAAAAAACGCTACTACGACACATTTCGCGGCCGCGTCATTTTTCCGTGGATTACCGTCAGCGGCAAAGTGGTGGCATTCTCCGGACGCGTCTTGTCGCGCGACACGAAAGGCGTTGTCCAAAAATATGTCAACACCAGCGAGACACCACTCTTTGTCAAGAGCAACGAACTATTCGGCATATTCCAAGCCAAAAACGCCATCACCAAAGCCGACTGCGTCTATATAGTCGAAGGACAAACCGACGTCATATCGATGCACCAATGCGGCGTGGCCAACGTAGTGGCCTGCTCGGGCGGCAGCGGCCTGAAAGAGGCACAGGCACACCTGCTGCATCGGTTCACGGCAAACATCATACTGATGTACGACACCGACGCCGCCGGCGAAAAATACACCGACACAGCCATCAGCGTAGCCCTCGCCGAAGGCATGAACGTACACGTGGTGCGCCTGCCCGAAGGCGAAGACCCCGACAGTTTTGCACGCCAAAACAACGCCAACGCATTCATCGACTACATAGCGCAACACAAGATAGACTTTGCCACATACATCTGCCAAAAAATAGCCACCACAGCCAACGACCCTATCAAAAAATCGCAACTCATCACCGAGCAACTGACGCCGGCACTTGCGCTGATAAACAACAACATACTCTTGGCCGAATACATCAAACAGTGCGCACAACTATTGGCATTGAGCGAAGAGATGCTGCTGCGCCAAACAAACAAAGTGCGAGACAACAAACGCAAAAAAGAGCAAGAAAAGCAACAGAGAGCAGACGAGCAAACAAGCACCGAAACCACAGATGCCGCGCCCGACGACAACCAACCCGACCTTGTAACCGGACCCGACAAATTCGATACACAGGAACGATACATCTTGAACTGCGCACTGCGCCACGGCAACGAAGTGATTTTCGCCGACGACGACAACCACGCATGGACCATCAACGAATTTATCGTCAACCAACTCATCGACACCGACAACATCGCACTACGGAACCCGCTGCATCAAACCATGATTCACGAGATAGCCGCCCACATGCACGACAACGGCTTCGATGCAGCAAAATTCTTCATCCGCCACGCCGACCCGCGCATCAGCCAACTGGCCGCCGACCTGCTGGCCGACCGCTATTTGCTGAGCAAAATGTTCGCCGACAAGGAGACACAAAGCAGCATAAGCAACGCACGCCAGCAACAAGAGCGACAACGCACCATGGCCGACGAAATCAACAAAGTGATTATCGAATACAAATACCTCATCGTAACCGACGAGTTGGCACAAACCATAGTCGCACTGAAAAACGCCGCCAACCCGCAAGCAACGCTCGACCTGATGACCAAAATCACCCAACTGAACCAACTGAAGGCCCGCATCGCACAAGAACTCGGCGAGCGCATCATCGTCAAATTCTGACGACACCCGACGCACCCCGCGCAAAAAAAAACACACCATCTGCGCGCAAACAACCAAAATGTCAATATTTTTTCGTACCTTTGCAAGTTGAATTATTGTGTACGATTATGTCCGAAAAGCAACCACATCAAATCATCGACGACCTGACGCAGTCGGACTACAAATACGGTTTCACCACCGACATCGAAACCGAAATCATTCCACACGGATTGAGCGAAGAGGTTGTGCGCCTCATTTCGGCCAAAAAAAACGAGCCCGAATGGCTGCTCGAATTTCGGCTGAAAGCCTATCGCCATTGGCTCACCCTATCGATGCCCACATGGGCGCATCTCGACATTCCCGAAATAGACTACCAACAAATAGCCTACTACGCCGCACCGCGCAAAAATGCACCCAAATCGCCCGACGAAGTCGATCCCGAACTGATAAACACCTTCGACAAACTCGGCATTCCGCTCGAAGAGCGCCAAGCGCTGGCCGGCATGGCTGTCGATGCAGTGATGGACAGTGTGAGCGTGAAAACCACCTATCGCGAAACACTCGCCGAAAAAGGCATCATATTCTGCTCCATCAGCGAAGCCGTGAAAGACCACCCCGACCTTGTGCGCCAATATCTCGGGTCGGTGGTGCCCTACGCCGACAACTTTTTTGCCGCACTGAACAGCGCCGTATTCTCCGACGGATCGTTCGTTTACATACCGAAAGGCGTACGCTGCCCGATGGAACTATCGACCTATTTCCGCATCAACGCAGCACAAACCGGACAATTTGAACGCACGCTCATCGTGTGCGACGACGATGCCTATGTGTCGTACCTCGAAGGCTGCACCGCCCCGATGCGCGACGAGAACCAACTGCACGCCGCCATCGTGGAGATTGTGGTGATGAACAACGCCGAAGTGAAATACTCGACCGTGCAGAATTGGTACCCCGGCGACAAAAACGGCAAAGGCGGCATCTACAACTTTGTAACCAAACGCGCCATCTGCAAGGGCGACAACTCGAAAATATCGTGGACGCAAGTCGAAACCGGTTCGGCCATCACATGGAAATACCCGAGTTGCATTCTGAAAGGCAACAACTCGGTAGGCGAATTCTATTCGGTGGCGGTAACCAACAACTACCAGCAAGCCGACACCGGCACCAAGATGATTCACATCGGGCGCAACTCGCGCAGCCGCATCGTGTCGAAAGGCATTTCGGCCGGCAGCAGCCAGAACTCGTATCGCGGACTGGTGCAAGTGATGCCGGCTGCCGACGGCGTGCGCAACTTCTCGCAGTGCGACAGCCTGTTGCTGAGCGACCATTGCGGCGCGCACACGTTTCCGTACATGGACATACGCAACAACAGCGCCATCGTGGAACACGAAGCCACCACCAGCAAAATCAGCGAAGACCAACTCTTCTACTGCAACCAGCGCGGCATCGGCACCGAGGATGCCATCGGCCTGATAGTGAACGGCTACGCCAAAGAGGTGTTGAACAAATTGCCGATGGAATTTGCCGTCGAAGCGCAGAAACTGCTGCAAATTTCGCTGGAAAACAGCGTGGGATAAAAAATAACTTTAGTAGCAAAATTAAGTAAGAATATCAATATGAACGGTTCATCTCAATCTCCTATCGATGAAAAAATCAACGCCTTACGCGCATTGATGCCCGAAGTCTTTGACGAAGGCAAAATCGATTGGGAGAAACTGAAAGCAACGCTGGGAGAGAGTGTGGATTTCTCCAACGAGCGGTATGTGCTCAATTGGGCGGGCAAGTCGGATGCTTTCCGCGTTATGCAACGTCCGTCATCTGCCACGTTGGTGCCGTGTAGAGAAGAGTCTGTTGATTTTGATACTACGCAGAATATCTTCATCGAGGGCGAAAATATGGAGGTGCTGAAAGTGTTGCAAAAAAGTTACTTCGGCAAAATCAAGATGATATATATCGACCCGCCTTACAATACGGGTAACGATTCGTTTATCTATCCCGACAAGTTTTCCGAGACGAAAGAAGCATACTTGCGCCGTGTGGGTGATAAGGATGAGGATGGGTATATGACGAGGGACGGGATGTTCCGCAAGAACAGCAAGGAGAACGGACAATACCACAGCAACTGGCTCAGCATGATGATGCCCCGCCTCTACCTCGCCAAGAGCCTGCTCCGTGAAGACGGCGTTATCTTTATCTCTATTGATGACAACGAAGTCCACAACCTCCGACTGCTCATGAACGAGATTTTCGGAGAAGAAAATTTTGTGGCACAAGTTGTGTGGAAAAACAAATTTGGATCAGGTGCACTTACCAATGGTTTTATAGGAGTACATGAGTATATTTTAGTATATTCCAAAGAACCTATTAGTAATATCACTCGGAAACTAACGGAAAAAGAAAAAGAGGTATACAATAAAACCAAAGATGAAAAATTTGCAACTCGTGGAGGCTATGTCACGCAACCCTTATCCGTTACAACTTTTGGAGATAGACCCAACTTAAGATACCCCATTTTGTATAAAGGACAAGAAATTTGGCCAAATAAACAATGGGTATGGGAGAAAAACAAGATGATGGCTGCAATTCAAAATAATGAGGTAGTATTCAACCTGCAAAAAGATGGCTCATATAATTTGCGGTCTAAAAAATATCTAATAGATGAGTCTGGAAAGGAACGTAGAGGCAAACCGACTACTTTTTACACAGACGTATATACACAAAATGGCACGGAAGATATTAGAAATCTTTTTGCTTCTCTACCTTTTGATTATTCAAAACCTGTCCAACTAATAAAATTCTTATTAGGTCTAGAAATCAATGACACTTCTCCGGAAGACGATATCATCCTCGATTTCTTTGCGGGTAGCGGTACAACAGCCCATGCCGTCATGCAACTGAATAAGGAGGATGGAGGCAATCGCAAGTTTATCTGTGTGCAGTTACCGGAGTTATGTGAGGAAAATAGCGAGGCATACAAAGCAGGCTATCGCACCATTGCAGACATTTCCAAAGAGCGCATCCGCCGTGCAAGCGCGAAAATCCGTGCCGAGGTAGAAACAGATCAAGCCAAACAACAAGGGCAACTATCGTTTGATGATGCGTCCCAAAACGCTATGCCCGACCTTGGCTTTAAGGTATTCCGTTTGTCGGATAGTAACTTCAAGGAGTGGCGTGAGATTCACGGCACGGACCAAGAGCAGTGGAAACAGCAAACGATAGACTTCCTGAATCCCGTGGCGGAGAATTCAACAACGGATAATATGGTGTACGAACTCCTGCTCAAGAATGGCAAGAACCTCAATAGCACCATTCGCCACGAACAAGGCTGCTATAATATCAACTGATACTGCTCCTCGACTCGGCAAATCAAGCAACGATAGACTATGCTTTATCGCAGAACCCACAGAAAGTTATCGCCCTCGACAGCCTTTTCGAAGGCAACGACCAACTAAAAACCAACACCGCCCTCCAGTTCCGCGACGCCGGTATTAATTTTAAAACGATATAAAATAGGAAACTATGATTACATACATCAAAATTAACGGTTTCAAATCATTTCAAAACTTTGAAATGGAATTCACTCCTTTGACAATTATTGCTGGGGCAAATGCTGCAGGAAAGAGTAATTTGTTTGATGCTCTGAGATTACTTTCACGTCTTGCAGAAGTGGATAAAATTCACACGGCATTCCGTGAGGAGCAACGGGGTGAAATGCATGAATTATTTACGCAATATGATAATGGGGAATGTGCTTCAGAAATGGAGTTTGTAGTTGAGATGTTAGTAGATAAGCATATTACGGATGTATGGGGAGCCTCTGATACTGCTCCTCGACTCGGCAAATCAAGCAACGATAGACTATGCTTTATCGCAGAACCCACAGAAAGTTATCGCCCTCGACAGCCTTTTCGAAGGC
>SFDZ01000016.1 GCA_004557405.1 Bacteroidales bacterium | reverse complement strand
AGCAATTAACAGGTTATTTATTTTATCCCGATTTTACATCATTGGCCTCAAGCCAAAATACATTCGAGAGGTGTTATAACACCGGTAATATCACTGCCATAGTGCGCGCCGATAATATATCGCAAAGATCTAATTGCTGGGTTTATACAGGTGGTATATGCGGCTGGGGTGGCACTACTACGAATTGTTACAATCGTGGCAACATCAATGCTTATTCAATATGGGCAAGCTCAAAAGATAATCAAGGTAATCGTCAAACAGGTACTGCAGCCGGTATGGGCTGGGGTGTGAAAGCTACCAACTGCTACAATACGGGACGCCTATCGGTAACCTGTCCGACCACACAGGTGGCGCCCGATTTGTTGGGACACGACAACGATACGCTGAAAGATGGTACGCCTCAGCCAACATATATATGGCAAACCGGCGCAATTCTTAAAGCATATCCTATTTCCGGCGATTATATCAGCGATAATGGAGCCAAAAACCGATATTCATCCACCACAAATTGTTATTATTATGACAATATTTATGAGCCTTCGGCTACAAATTTGCCGGCGGGTAGTACGGCTTATACAAATCTACAGATGGTGTCGGCCGATTTTCCGGCTAAATTAGGTTCGGAATTTATTCAAGATACGGTAAATATTAACAATAACTATCCGATATTTGCAACGTGTAAGCCGTATGCTACAACATTGGATATTCTCAAAGTCGATTCGACACACGCTGTTGTAAATGGTGCGTATAAGTATTTGTCGTCGCCCGATTCGGTGGGTTACGAATATAAACTGCGCAACGAGGAGTATTTTGTCAGTGTGCGTGTGCCTTTGACCGGCAATAATCCGAGTAGTTTGCCTTTCGAGTTAGGTGATTTGTTGCGTGGCAAGGAATACACTTATCGCATTTGGTTGGACGAGGCCGGCAAACGCCATTACGGCGATACGTTGCACTTTACAACAACTTGTCCGGCGCATAATGTAACGTATAACGATACGATTTGCGTAGGCGATGCTTATCAGTTACACGATTTTGAAGTTTATTATGGGTCGGCGTATGCGTGGAACGAGGCTACATGTCGCGGCGAGTATCGCAATGCCGGTACGTTCAAATATGTGCGCAATTTGCAAACCGTTTGGGGCTGCGACTCGATAGTAACACTGAATTTGACCATTTGCAAGGATTATTCGGTTGAAATATCGGAGTCTATTCGCGATGTGGATGCGCCGTATATCTATCCGATGCCGGAGAATTATCGCTGGGGTGATATTCCTGAAAATCAGCGGACTTTCCACAATTCGGGCACGAAAACCATCAATTTGCGCTCGGTGGCCGGTTGCGACTCTACCGTGTCGTTGGTGCTCGAGATTCGCCCCACCTACACGGTGCTGACACAACCCAACAATGTGCGCTACGGCGAAACCAATTGCGAGGGCGGTCCGTTCGAGGCCGGCTTGTGGGCTACCATCGTGGCTACACCCAAATCGAACTACCACTTTGTGCAATGGAGCAACGGTTCGACGGATGCCACCACACAGGTACGAGTGGTAGGCAATGCTACTTACACGGCTATTTTTGCTCCCGACGAATATAAGGTTACTACCGGCGTGAACATCGACACGATGGGTACGGTGTCGCCGTCGGGGCTGCACATCATCGGCTACGATAGTGCTTATGTGGTTACAGCCAAACCGTTCGAAGGTTACGACTTTGTGGGTTGGAGCGATGGCGCCGCCGCCGGTACCGACCTCGTGCGTACATACATCGGTGCTGCACGCGACACGGTGTTCAATGCTGTGTTCAAAATACACGAATACAACGTTACAACCTCGGTGCCCAGCGCCACTATGGGTAGTGTAACGCCCGGCGGGAAAAAACCATATAAGAGCGAATTTTGCATTACCGCCACGGCCAACGAGGGTTTTGAGTTCGCCGGCTGGAGCAATGGTGTGCCGCGTGACGAAAATCCCTACTGCTACCGTGTGGCTGCGCGCGATACCAATATTCAGGCGCTCTTTACGGCTAAGCAATATCTGGTGGAAACAAAAGCCGAACCCGACGGTATGGGCGATGTAACGCCCGGTGGCTACAAAGACTATCTGTCGAATTTCAATGTTGAGGCTGTGGCGCGCCCCGGTTATAAATTTATCGATTGGAAAGACGGTTATGGTGCTTATCCGAATCGCACCTATCAAGTGCTTGGCAAGGATACGGTTTTGCGGGCGAGGTTTGCGCCGGCAACTTATAATATTCTGGTTGAATCCAATAGTTCGGAGCAGGGTAGTGTGAGCGGCGGCGGTGTAGCCACCTACAATGCGCTGTTCGAAAGTTTGACTGCCACGCCGAAGCCCGGCTACGAGTTCGACCGTTGGCAGGATAACAATACCGACAATCCGCGTTCATTCACCTACTTAGGCACCAAGGATTCGACCTTTACGGCCTATTTCCGTCCTATCTCTTACAACATTCGGACAGAAGTGGTCAGCGGTAAAGGTGAAGTAAATCCGGCCGATGCCAACTGCGACTACAAAAAGTCGGTAATGTTCACCGCTACGCCCTATCGCGGTTACAAACTGAAAGCGTGGGACACCGGCAGTCAAGGCACGACGCGCACCTATACGGTGAACGAACCGCGCGACACGGTGGTGCGTGTTACTTTCGAACCGATCGATGTGAATGTGTATGTAACCAGCAACAGCAGCAGTTATGGCACTGTGGAGGTGGTTGGCGGTGCGGCGCACAAATACGATTCGTTGGTAACCATCAAGGCCGTGCCAAATCCGGGCTATCGGTTTGCCAACTGGGAAGGCAGTTCGAGCGATGCTGTTTACGAATTTAGAATTAGCAGTATTCGCGATACTACGTTTAAGGCCATTTTCGAGCCTGGAGATTACCACGTTACCATTCAGGCCAATAATCCTGTGATGGGTTCACTCAATTACGCTACCGGCATGTATGCCTATGGCACGCAACTCTACATCACAGCCGCGCCCAACCCCGGTTACACCATCGAAGGTTGGGAATATCAACCGAGTGCAGGCACTTCTACAACTGTGGCATACAATGTTCAAGCGCTCGACCACGATACGGTGTTCCAGGTCAATTTCAAGCCGATTCAATACATGGTTACCACCTATGTGGCCGATGGCGACGGCTCTGTGTCGCCGTCAGCCTCGCCGGTCGATTACCAAGGCACACTGACGGTAACTGCCACTCCGGGACCCGGTAAATCGTTCAAATTCTGGAAGATAGGCGATCAGGTGGTTTCGCCCGATGCTGTCTATACCTATACGCACACCACGGTGGGCAATGTTCGGCTCGATGCCTATTTTGCCGATCAGGTTTATCGCGTGCGTACTGCTACCAATGGTTCATCGCTGGGCGAAGTTACCGGCGCCGGTCAGTACGAGTATAACGATGTGGCCGAGATTACGGCTGTAGCCAAGCCGGGTTATCGGTTTGACCATTGGGAAGACAGCTATCCCGACAATCCGTATATGTACAAGGTAACGGCCGATACCACCTTGCGTGCGGTGTTTGTAGCGGCCGATTTTCCCGTGACGGTACGTTCGGCAAATGATATGCAAGGTTCTGTAAATCCGACTGTTACGAACGAAGATCACACGTTCAAAACCTCGATGTCTATTCAGGCTGTACCTGAAACCGGTTATGTATTCTCGCATTGGACGGGCAAATCGGGTGCCATCATTCCCGGCTTGCCGAGCTCGTTTACATATATCATCGAGGCGGTGGATACCACCTTCACGGCGCATTTCGTTCCCAATAAGTTCTATCTGAATGTGCTGTCGAGCAATCCGGATTGGGGTACGGCATCGCCGGCATCGGGCGACCAAACGTTTGGCACTACCATCACCTTGTCGGCTACACCGAAACTCGGCTATAAATTTACCGATTGGAGCGATGGCAATACCAATTCGAGTCGCAGTTATACGATAGGGGCATCAAATGCCACCATTACCGCCAATTTTGCCAAAGCCGATTTTCCGCTGACGGTCAACAACGATGGCCACGGCACAACCACTCCTGCGGGACGCAATGAATACGAATATCAATCGACTGTTAATATAACAGCCACTCCTTCAACGGGTTATGAATTTTCGCATTGGCAGAATGGCGATATCAATCCGTCGGTGTCGTACTATGTGGTGGCCGACGATTCGATATATACAGCCTACTTCAAACCGTTGTATTTCACCATCTCTACGTCGGTCGATGGTGGCAGCAGCAAGGGTAGTGTAACCAAATTCGTTGACAAACAAGCGTTTGGCACCGATATTACCATCACGGCTACGCCTGCCGAAGGTTATGAGTTTGACTATTGGGAAGGCACTGCAGAATCGAACGAATCGTTTAGCTATACGGTCGAAGCGCACGATGCGGCGTTTAAGGCGCACTTCAAGCCGCTGCAATTCCATGTAACCACCAAGGCGCGTTACGATCTTGGTACTGTAACGCCGGCATCGCAGAGTTGGGACTTTGGCACATCGCTTTCGATTGGAGCAACAGCCAACCCCGGTTTCAAATTTGCCGGTTGGAGCGACGGCTATGGCATGACCAATCCGCGTTCTTATACGGTTATTGCGCGCCCCGATACTACATTCGAAGCACTATTCGATACGCTGTCGTACAAAATCAATATCAGTGCCGATAATCCAAACCTCGGCAGTGTGTCGGGCGGCGGCACATACAAATATACAACTACGCACAAGTTGACGGCCACGCCCAAAACGGGTTATCACTTCGTGCGCTGGTCGGACAACAACTCGACCGACAATCCGCGCGACTTCGAAATAAACGTACCGCGCGACACGACGTTCCAAGCCATATTCGACACCACCTACTATCAGGTACGCACCGATGTGAAAGATAATATCGGCGGTACGGTAACGCCCGGCGGCTCGAAACCGTATAACACCCTATTTAATATACACGCTTATCCGGCGGCCGGTTACGACTTTTACGGATGGAGCAACGGTTATGGGGTCAATCCGTTGCCTTATACGGTTGCGGCTAAACTTGATACGCTGTTTGTGGCTGAGTTTAAGCCTTTGAATTATAACGTTATAACGCAACTTGCGACCGGTTGCGATGCCTCGTGGGGAACCACGTCGCCAAGCATCAAATCGGTGGCCTACACCTCGTCGTGTCAGGTAACGGCTACGGCCAATCCGGGTTATCACTTTGTGGAGTGGACCGACACGCACAACGACCTTTCGCCGCGTATTGTGGATTTGATCCACCCGAACGACACCATATTGTATGCACGTTTTGCGCCGAATGTGTACGAAATAGACGTTGAATCGGCCAACGAAGCGCAAGGCACGGCTACGGTAAGTTGCGATGGTGGCGTTACACAATCTGCGCTGTGTAATGTCGAGTACAAAGGTTCGTTCACACTGACAGCCACGCCGAAAGACGGTTACGAGTTTGACCGTTGGCAGGATAACACGGGCGGCGCTACGCGTACCGTTACTACGTTCAAAGGATTGAAGGATTCGACATTCAGAGCCTATTTCAGACCTCGTACTTTCAATATCACAGGTGTTGTTAAAAGCGGTAAGGGTACTATCGACCCGACATCCACAACCTGCGAATATAAAAAAACGGTTACATTTGTTGCCACCCCCGATGCGGGTTATCAAATCAAAACATGGCCGGACGGTTCGAATGGTTTCCGTTATTCGTATCGCACAGAGGAAGTGTGCGACACAACTATTCGCGTCGAGTTTGAACCTGCTATATATATAATAGGTGTAACATCGGCCGGCAACGGTTCGGCTACTATCGATTGCGCCGGTGTGCCTTCGGACAATTGCATGGTGGCTTACGAGAGTACATTTAGCATTACGGCGACGCCTGATGCCGGTTACGCATTTGAACGTTGGAGCGACGGTAGTACACAAGCCACGCGTAACGGCATCAAATATCTCGGTACGGAGGACTCGACCATAACTGCTTACTTCAAACCGTTGAGTTACAAGGTGAAAGTGGTAGTCAACAATGGCACATACGGCGAAGTGTCGCCGGTAGAGTGCGATGTTACCTACCAAACATCGTCTAAATTTACGGCGACGCCTTACACGGGTTACACATTTACCCAATGGCGGGAAACCGGCAGTGCCAACACCGAGTGGAATTTCCTGATGAATAAGATTCCGTCGAATGGAACGGACACGACTATTCATGCCGACTTTGCACCACGCACGTTCACTTTCACGGTATCTTCTGCCGGCAATGGTACTACAACCGGTTCGGGTACAGTAACTTACAACGAACTTTACTCCTATTCGGCTATACCGGAGCATGGTTACGAGTTTGCCGGTTGGAGCGACGGCAACATGAATGCAGTGCGCACCGACCTCACTTGGTTGGGCTTGAAGGACTCGACCATCACGGCCAACTTCAGACCGAAAAAATGTAACGTGGTGATTGCCGTGAACGACCCGACTTGGGGTAATATCACGCCGGCTGTTGGTCTGCATCAATATGATTTTGGAGAATCGGTCGTTATACAAGCCTCTCCGAACACAGGTTACGAAATAGCCGGTTGGGAAAAACAGCCCGGCACATCGACCTATTTTGTTTACAAGGTGAGCAACGTCGATGTCGATACACTGTTCAAAGTGAACTTCAAGCCGAAGGAATACCTTATAACCACACAGGCCAACGGCGGTTTGGGTACGGTTACGCCTTCGGGAACCATCGCTGCACCTTACGATTCGGTAATGACCATAACTGCCACACCAATAACCGGTTATCAGTGGTCATATTGGATGGTGAGCGGTAGCGCCGACAAGATATACGATTATCCGTTGACACACCAAGTGAAAGGAACGGCCACCATCACCGCCTATTTCGATCAGCAGAAATATACCATCACGGCACAACCGAATAATCCGACGATGGGTTCTGTAAACGGCGGTGGCGAATACTATTACAACGCAACTGCTTCGCTGGAGGCTGTTGCCAATCCGGGTTATAAGTTCGTAGGATGGGACGATAGCGACCCATCAAAGGAAGTGCGAACCTATACGGTTACCGGTTCAGCCATCATTACGGCTATATTCGCCGAAGCGGACTATCCGCTGACGGTGCGCTCGGCCAACACATCGCAAGGTACGGTAACACCCAATGTGGTGGATTCGATGTGCAAATTCAATTCGGCTGTACCGCTGAAGGCCACTCCTTTGGAGGGTTACGATTTTTCGCATTGGCAGGACGGCGACCTATCGGCAACGCGCACCTATAAAGTGGCGGCCAAGGATTCTACATTTATTGCTTACTTCAAACCACATCGTTACGGTGTGCAGACGCTGACCAATGGCGATTACATGGGTGAGGTAACGCCGCCGACGGGCACCTATCCGTTCGACTCCACGTTGCTTATTGTGGCTAAGGCTAAAGATGGTTACGCATTCGACAAATGGAGCGATGGCGCCGAAGGCATTTCGCGCAACTATACGGTGAAAGCCCTCGACCACGACACGGTGTTCAAGGCACTGTTCAAAAAAGCCTTCTATTGGTTGAAGGTGGAGAACGACGGTCATGGTACTACCACGCCGGCCACCAATACACAGGTAGAATATCAATCGAATGTGAAGATTTATGCCACGCCGGCAGTTGGTTATACGTTCGACCATTGGCAAGACGGAAACACCAACGACACCGTAATCTATACGGTAGCATACAAAGACTCGACCTACAAAGCCTACTTCCGACCGCTGTTGTATAAGATTAGTACGACGGTAGATGGCGGAAGTGCTAAAGGTGAAGTAACGCAATTTGCTGCAAATCAGCCATTTGGAAGCAATGTTACAATAACGGCCACGCCGAAAACCGGTTACGAGTTCGACCATTGGAACGACGATCTATCACTCACGAAATCCACCATATATTATACCGTCGAGGCTAAGCCCGATACGTTGTTTACAGCGCATTTCCGTCCGCTGAAATACAAGGTAACCACTTGTGTGTCGGCCGGCGAGGGTTCGGTGTCGTTGCCTACGGGATCATACGATTTTAATTCGGAGCAAACAATAAAGGCCAGTCCGGCTCCCGGATATACCTTCGATAGGTGGGACGACGGCTATGCTACGGATACACGCACTTATTATGTAGAGGCGCGCAACGATGCCACATTCTGTGTGAAATTCCGAAAATTATCGTTTACCGTAGATGTTCAATCCGAAAGCACGTCGAAAGGTAAGGCTACCGGCGGAGCAACAGCCGAGTTTGATACACCGCTCACGCTATCGACCGTGCCGATTGCCGGTTACAAATTTACTTGTTGGACTGTCGGCACCGATACTATTGGAACCACCGATCCGTTCATCTACAACGTACCGGCGCAGAATGTTACGGTGGTGGCTCATTTCACCGAGGACGAATTTATTGTAACCACAGACGTGAATGTGCCGGGTCGCGGTACGGTAACGGCGGGCGGTCCCATGAAGTTTGGTTCGGATACCGTGCTGACAGCCACGCCGGCTGAGGGTTACCGCTTTGTCAATTGGAGCAATGGTTCCGATAAGAACCCGCTCACCTACAAGGTGCCTGCTCAAAATACTACCATTACGGCTAATTTCGAGCCTGAAGAGTATCATGTCAAGGCCGAAGCCAACGACGCGGCCATGGGCTATTTCACACCATCGAACGACGAAACCGTGCCGTTCAAAGGTCAGGTAAGCATCACTGCCAACCCGAACTATGGTTATAGTTTTGTGCATTGGAATCAGACACTTTCTTCGAATCCGACATGGACTTATACCGTAAACAATGCGCACGATACCACGCTCTACGCCACATTTGCACCCAACGAACACAATGTGTCGGTTGAGGTCGAAACCAATTCGGTAGGTATGGGTACAGTGAGCGGCGGCGGTTTGTGCTACTTCAACGACTCGGCTACCGTTTATGCCAAACCGAAACCGGGTTACGAATTTGTACGTTGGGCAGGCAGCAGCGACCAAGCCGACTATAAATTTAAGTTGAAATACGACAAAGATACCGTATTCACAGCCATATTCCGTGCCATAAAATGCGGCGTTGTTACCGAGTCGGACAATAACACATACGGCAAGGTAACGCCGGCATCGGGTTCGTACAACTACGACACGACATTGGTGATAACCGCCTCGGAAGAACCCGGTTATAAGTTCAGCAAGTGGACATATCAGCCGACGGTAACATCGTTGTCCATCACCTACAAGGTGCAAAACCTGAATGGCGACACCACATTCCGTGCCGAGTTTGTGCCAAGGCAATATCCGGTGAATGCTGTAGCCGATGGCGCCAAAGGTGTTGTTACCATCGAGGATGGCGCCGGCCTGAAAGACTACAACTCGCAAGTGACGATTAACGTTATGCCGATACCCGGTTATGACTTTAAGGAGTGGCGCAAAGGCGACCAAGTGGTTTCGACCTCGGCAACGTATTACTACACGGTCGAAATAGGCGGTGCCAATCTGGTGGCCTACTTTACGGAGTCTGAATTCACCGTTACGGCTTCGGCCGACCCTGCTCAAGGTTCTGTGTCGGGCGGCGGCAAATATCTTTACGGTGCAACGGCCACACTGACGGCTACACCCGCATACGGCTATAAATTCAAAGAGTGGCACGATGGCGTAGCCGGAACGGTTGTTGCCGAGCCGGCGTCCCGTTCGTTTAGCGTTAAGCAAGACACGCTGATTAAGGCCATATTCGAAGAGCGTGATTTCTCACTCACGGTGCGTTCGGCCAACCCGTTGCATGGCAATGTCGTGCCGGACGAAAACGGCGTGGGACACAAGTACAAATCGTGGGTTGACATTAAGGCTGTGCCTAACCCCGGCTATGCGTTCGATTATTGGGTGGACGAAAACGGTAATAAGATTGCCACGCAGGATTTCTCGTGTCAGATTTTGGGCGACACCACGTTTGTGGTTTACTTTAAGCCGGCGCCCATTCCGGTTCACATGGAAGTGAACGACCCGGCCATGGGCTCGATAACGCCGGGCACGGGCTACTATCCGTTCGATTCGGTAATGACCATCACGGCGGTGCCGAAACCGGGTTACAAATTGTGTCAGTGGCACAACGGCTCACAATCGGAATCGCTTACCTATCAGGTGATTGCCCACGATTCTCTCTTTGAGGCCACATTCTGCAAAGCGAGCTATTGGGTGAAGACCGAAGCCTACGAAGGAAAGGGTACCGTAATGCCGAACAGTACGCAATACGAATATCAAACGGATGTGAAGATTTATGCCACACCGAAGGATGGTTATCATTTGGCGCGTTGGAATACGGGCAGCACAGCCGACACCATTTATTACCAAGTGGCGGCGAAGGATTCTAACTTCATTGCCTATTTCGAACCGAATCTCTACACGGTAGAAACATCGGTGTACGAATCGCATGGCACGGTAACGCAATTTGCCGATAAACAGCCGTTTGGTAGTGTAGCCAATATCGTCGCTAATCCAAACGACGGTTACACGTTCGACCATTGGGAGGACAAATATGGCAATACGGTATGGACTACGGCAACGCTGAATTACATGGTCGATGCACGCGATACGGCCTTTGTGGCTCACTTCAAACCGCTGCGTTATCATGTAACTATCGCTACCGATTGGTCGCGTGGTTCGGTAACGCCACCATCCGATTATTATCCGTGCGATTCGACATTGAATATCAAAGCCACGGCAAATACCGGCTACCAATTCGATGGTTGGAGCGATGGCTTCCCATTGTCTGAACGTTCGTATCGTGTCGAAGTCAAGCCGGATACCGTATTTACCGCCAAATTCAAACCATTGCAATTCACTGTATCGGTAACGACGAATAGTTCAATAATGGGTATGGCTAACGGTGGCGGCACATACGATTACAACTCGTCGATTACACTGATTGCCACCGAAAAACCGGGTTACAAATTTGTGAAATGGGACAATGGCAGTACCGAAAAAAATTACCAATACACCGTACCCGCGGCAAATGTAATACTGACGGCCATATTCGAACCGGCTGAATACAATGTGATTACCGGTGTGAATGTCGATGGGCGCGGTACGGTAACCCCCGGCGGTCTAAAAACATTCGACACTTCGTTTGAAATAACGGCGACACCGGCTGAAGGTTATGAATTTAAGGGCTGGAGCAATGGCGTAGGAGTTGATCAAAACCCATATACATACCGTGTGAAGGCGGTGAACGACACGGTCATCAAAGCCATTTTCGAGCCGAAGAATTTCAATGTAAATGGTGTGGCCGAAGATCCGTCCATGGGTAGCGTAACACCATCGAAACAGCCATGCGCCTACAAAGGCACCTGCATCTTGACCGCTGTGCCGAACCCGGGTTATAAATTCAAGGCGTGGAAAGATAATGGTGTAAGCGTCGCCGAGCGCGAGTTCACGCTCGAAGTGGCCGACGACACGACACTGACGGCTATATTTGAACCGGCTGAATATACAGTCAATGCCGGTGTGCAGGAGGGTAGCGGCACGGTAACCGGTAGTGGTTTGTACACCTATCAAACTATGGCTCATTTGCAGGCTACGCCCGGCAAGGGTTATCAGTTCTCCAAATGGTCGAATGGATATGGGGACGCCCAATATGACTTTGTTGTAACTAAAGATACAACTATCAATGCCATATTTGTGCCGAAAAACTACACGATTTATACGGCCGTGAACGATGGCGCCATGGGTCGCGTCGAACCGGAAGTCAGTCAGTGTCAGTATCAAGGCAGTGTTACGGTGACAGCCATTCCGAATGACGGTTACGATTTCGAACGCTGGAACGACGGCACGGCTACATCTACGGCCAAACAGCGCACCTACTATGCTTACGACGATAGAGACACAACGCTGCGTGCCGTATTTAAGCCGAATAATTATACCGTTATGGTTCAAACGGATGCGACCCGTGGTACCGTATCGGTCGATGGTGGCGGCACACACGCATTCAATAGCGATGTAACCATTCACGCAGTGCCAAAAACAGGTTATCACTTTGCAGGCTGGGAAGGCAGCAGCACCGATCCGGATTACACGTTCACGTTGAAATATCCCGATGATACTATATTTACCGCCATATTCGAACCGAACGATTATACGGTTTCGATAGAAGTAAACGACCCGTCGATGGGTAGCATCACGCCGGCGAGTGGAACGTATAAATATGGTGACCGCATCACTATGGAGGTTAAACCCAACGAAGGTTATTACCTTTCCGGTTGGGAGGGCTTGGCTCACAACTCGAATACGTTGGGTTACACCGTAGTAGGCGATACGGCCTTTAAGGCGCTGCTGGCACCGCGTCAGTACTATGTGGGTACATCGGTTGACGACCCGTCGCATGGTGATATAACGCCCGGCGGCTACAAGGATTACAAGTCGATGTTCATCATTACAGCCACGCCGAAAGATGGTTATGTGTTCGACCATTGGAGCGATGGCAATGACATCAATCCAAAACACTACGAAGTAGGAATTGGTGGCGCCAACTTTGTGGCCTATTTCAAGTTGGGTCAATTCCAAGTCATCACGCAAGTGAACGACGAGAGCATGGGTGGCATCACGCCGGCGAGCGGCTACTACACCTACGGCGAAAATCTGACAATAGTGGCTACGCCCAAAGAGGGTTATCGTTTCGCAGGATGGGAAGATGGCAACCCGAGCGGTAGCACACGAGTGTATAGGGTTGATAAAAATGGTGTGGTCATCAAAGCCATTTTCGAACGCGACAAATTCCGCGTGCATGCTGTCAGCGACAACTACACGATGGGTAATGCCACACCGTACGACTCGTTATGCGAATTCAACTCGCTCGTCGAACTGAAGGCTATCGCAGAACCCGGTTACAAGTTCGTGCGCTGGAACGATGACAACACTTCGCCAACGCGTACATACACGGTATTGGCCGAAGAAGCATTCTTCACCGCCTACTTCGAAGAGGATGAATTTTTAGTTACCACCGATGTCAACGACCCCAATTTGGGTAGTGTAACACCGGCTACACAGAAGCACAAATTCGGCGAAGAACTATTTATTAAGGCGACACCTGAAAAAGGTTATAAACTTGTGCAGTGGCAAGGCGGTGGCACCGACAATCCGCGCCGATATGTTGTGAAGGCGCTGCCCGACACACTATTTAAGGCCGAGTTTGGACCCGCCGAGTACAAGGTAACGGTCAAATCGGACAATTATGGCATGGGTAGTGTAGAACCGGCATCGCCTGCGCAATATTTCTATCTGAGTACCGTAACGATGCAGGCAAAACCCGAACGAGGCTATAAATTCGATGGTTGGAGCGATAGCAATACCGAACCGATACGCAACTATACGGTCGAAGCGGTGCAGGATACTACGTTTACGGCCTACTTCAGCAAAGCGTCGTATCGCGTCGTTACCGATGTGAACGATTGGGATATGGGCGAAATCACCCCAATGACCGATATGCACGAATATGGTTCCAAAATTTCCATAAAGGCTACAGCCAATCCGGGTTATAAGTTTGCACGCTGGAGCGATGGCAAGACAACCAATCCGCGTACTTATATCGTCGATGCTGTGGATGATACGACCTTTACCGCTATATTCGAGAAAGACAGATTCACAGTGAAAGGCGAAAGCAACGACCTGAATATGGGTAATGTGGTGGCAACGCCCGATTCGTACGACTACAAATACGAATATATGAGCACCGTAACGCTGACGCCCCACGCCGAAGACGGTTACACGTTTGACCATTGGGAAAACGGTCGCCGCGATCCAGCGTTTGAATACCATGTGCAAGCGGCCGACACCTCATTCAAGGCTTATTTTGTACCGCGTACCGACATCAGAGTTACCATCACCGTAAACGACCAGGCTAAAGGTAGTGTAATGCCGGGTACGGGCATGCAAACCTTCGGCACCGAGGTTACCTATACGCCGACAGCCAAAGACGGTTATCGGTTCGACCATTGGGAGGATAAGTACGGAAATACACTCTCGACAACCGAGGAGTGGAAATACACCGTCAAAGCGAACGATACAACCTTTGTGGCTGTGTTTGTGCCCAAGAAATACACCGTCAAAACTCTGAGCGACCATCCGAGTTGGGGTACAGCAACACCTGTTTCCGAGAACTACGATTATTTGTCGGATGCTACACTTACGGCGCACCCTGAACCGGGTTACGACTTTGCCGGCTGGAACGATGGCAACAAAGATAATCCGCGCACATACAACGTGAAAGGCGAGGTAACCTTCACGGCTTCGTTCAAACCGCACGAGTACAAGGTCATCACCGGCACCAACGATCCGTTGATGGGTACAATGACGCCGCCAACCGGCACCTATCGTTTCGATTCGCTCCTGACGCTGACCGCAAAGGCAAATCCCGGCTATCGTTTCAAAGAGTGGAGCGACCATGGTTCGGCACTCAATCCACGCGACTATCGTGTTGAGGCAGTGAACGATACTGTCATCAAGGCGGTATTCGAGCCGGACGAATTCCCTGTGCGTGTGCAATCCGAAGACCTCAACAAAGGTAAAGTAACGCCGAACGGTCAGGCAAAATATCCGTATCTGTCGTCCGTAAATATGACCGCTACGCCCGAACCGGGTTACTATTTCGCCGGTTGGAGCGATGGCGAAACCAACCCGACACGCACTTACACCGTCGAGGCCGTGCAGGACACCATCTTTACGGCTTACTTCAAAGCGGATAAATACTTGGTGCGCACCAAGGCAAACGACAACAAGATGGGTTCGGTAACACCGGCGACAGGTTACTACGAATTTGGCCAACCGCTGTTGCTGACACCGGAAGCCAAACTCGGTTACGAGTTTGTGAAGTGGAGCGACGGCCTGACCGACAATCCGCGCAGTTATATCGTCGAGGCGGTTACGCCGGATACCACGTTTACTGCCATATTCAAGGCGTCGCAATTCCCGTTGCGTCCGCGCGTGAACAATCCCGATTGGGGCACCATATCGCCACAGAGCGATACACTGTGCACCTTTGGCGACAATGTTAAGTTGATAGCCACGCCCAAAGAGGGTTACGAGTTTGTGGCTTGGCACGATGGTGTCAACACCAAGGAGCGCACCTACACGGTGCAGGCCAAGGACACGACGTTCACCGCTACATTTGCGCCTATCGCATACAATGTCTTTACGTCGGCAGCCAATTCGCAGCACGGTTCGGTAGAACCGTCGAGCGGTAAGGTGGCCTTTGGCACGCAGATGACCATCAAGGCTGTGCCTGCTGTCGGTTACGATTTCGACCATTGGGAAGATAAGTATGGCGATACCTTGATCGGCGGTAAGGAGTTGCCGTACACGGTTGTTGCTCACGACACGGCGTTCGTTGCCCACTTTAAGCCGCAACAATTCTTGGTAACTATCGAAGCCGAATCGGGCAAGGGCTCGGTATCGAAAGGAACGGCTATGTATAACTATGGAGAGATTATAGAGGTTCATGTAAAGGCCAATCCGGGTTATACGTTTGCCGGCTGGGATGATGGTAATGGAACCAATCCGCGCGTTATTTCGGTGCCGGCCAACCACGATTCTCACTATTTGGCGAAGTTCACGCCCAATCAGCGCACTATTACGGCTTCTGCGAACGACAACAACATGGGTAAAGTTTCGCCCACGAGTACGTCGGCAGCCTTTGGCTCGACAACTGAAATTACGGCCACGGCTTACGATGGCTATGAATTAAAAAATTGGTCGAATGGAGCCTTGGGCAATCCGCTGCAATTCTTGTTGGACAAAGACCGCGATACAGCCGTGATAGCCATTTTCGGTCCGAAGAAATATACGGTAACTGTCGAACCGAATAAGCCAGATCGCGGCGTAACCACAGGTACGGGTTTGGTTGAATTTATGAGTCCGGTAGAGATAAGTGCTACAGCAAGTCGCGGTTACTACTTCAAACAGTGGAACGATGGCAACAATGTCAATCCGCGCACATACACGCTGAATGTGCCGAACAATGTAACGTTTACCGCCATATTCGAACCGAAGACCTATCCGGTACGCACCGATGTGGATGATCCAAGCCATGGCTATTGCACCGGCGCCGGCGAGTGGGCTTACGACTCTACGGTGTATGTCGAGGCCTTTGAGCGCACCGGCTACGAGTTCGTCTATTGGCAGGATGGCATTCCTGACAATCCGCGTGCATATAAGGTAACTGATACAGATATAACCTTTACGGCTTACTATAAGCCGCGGGAATATTATGTAAGTATAGAACCAAACGACCCGGCGCGCGGTAGCGTACAGCCGTCATCGAACAATTATACGTTCAAAGACTTAATCCATCTGGAAGCCACCGAAAACTATGGCTACCATTTCGTGCGGTGGAGCAATGGCAATAGTAATAAAGAGATGGATTATGAAGTAAAAGCGGTTGACGATACCGTATTTACCGCCATCTTTGAACCCAATCGCCACAAAATAGAAATCCATTACAACAGCGACCAAGGTACGGTATATTACCGCAACACCGCTACCGGCGAACTCGTTTCACCGGCCACCGGTTACTACAACTTTGGCGAAACACACGAGTTTGTGGCTGTGCCGAAAGACGGTTATGCTGTCGAAAAATGGAGCAACAAATCCAATAACGATGCAGCCATGCAGTACTTCATGACGGTTGACAACGACACTGACTTTACAGTTACGTTCGTGCCGAAGCGTTATCCGGTACACATCAGGGTGAATGACGAAACGATGGGCTCGGTAACACCGGCCATAGGCGATTACGAATACCCATTCGATTCGACCATAAGCATCACAGCCACGGCGCTGCCCGGCTACGAACACTATGGCTGGGAAGGCCTGACGACTATCTCGAACACGCTGTCGTACAAGGTAACCAATACGGACACCACCTTTAAGGCGTTGTTCCGTAAGCAAACCTATCTGATTACCGTCAACCCGGATGACCCGTTGCACGGACAGGCCTTCACAACAGGTCGTTACGAGTTCGAATCGACGCCTTCGTTCACCGTGACGGAAAATGATGGTTACGAGTTTAAGTATTGGCAGGACGAATTGGGTGGAACGACCAAGCAATATCCATTGACGTTCTCGGTAACCGAAAATAAAACCTATACGGCTGTTTTTGCGGCGAAAAAAGTAGATGTACACGGTGTGGCTACGGCCGGTTTGGGTAGTTTCGACCCGACTGGTGAGAAAGACTTCGGTACCACCTTTACGCTCGAAGCACTTCCGGCTTATGGCTACGACTTCGACCGTTGGAGCACCGGTTCGACGAATCCGAAACGCGACATTACATTGTCGTCGCCATGGAGGAGCGATACCACATTCTATGCATCGTTCAAACGGCATAAATATACGATTTCGGCCAAAGCCGATCCCGAAGGCACCGGCACATTCATCGGTGTGGGTCAGTACGAATACGAAACCGATACGGCCGTTACCGCCAAACCGGCTACGGGTTACCAATTTGCGGGCTGGACGGATGGAACAACCAATCCACGTTATCCGATTCATATCGTAGCAGACAAAGAGTTGATTGCTCAGTTCAAAAAGATTTCGTACACCATTACTGCCGTGGCCTACAACGAAGATACTATTAAGGATCCGAATGTCGGCTATTTCGATGGACCGAACACCTATTTGTTTGGCGAAGAAGTTCCTGTCGAAGCCATTCCGCATACCGGCTACGAATTTGTGCGTTGGCTCGATGCCGATAATTGGCGCCCGACCCGCACGGTGAAAGTAACCGGTAATGTAGAATTGCGAGCCTTGTTCCGCCGCAAGACCATGAGGGTGAAACTCACCTGCGATGGCACGATGGGTAAAGTGTCCGGTGCGGGCGATTACAAATATCAAGACTTGGTTACTGTCCAAGCCGATACGTTGTATGGCTACGACTTCGATCGCTGGAAAGAGGACGACGCTATCAACGAAGGACCGAAATTCTCGTTCTACATCGAGCACGACACCTCGTTCACAGCATTGTTCAAACCGCACGAGTTCGAGGTACAAACCAAAGCCGATGAACCACACATGGGTGATGTAACGGGTGTCGGCAAGTATCCGTACAAAACGCAACAAAAGGTGGTGGCGGAGGCCCGCTACGGCTATGTATTTGACCATTGGAGCGATAATGCACCATTTGGCAAGGAACGTAAATTTATTGTGGAACACGACACCACCTTTACGGCCGTGTTCAAAAAAGCGCAATTCAATGTGTCGTTGAATGCCGATGGCATTATGGGACGCACTTCGGGCACCGGCAAATACGACTATCTGACGCCGGTAGAAGTGGTAGCGTACGAAAACTATGGTTACGACTTTGTCGAGTGGCAGGACAAGCATGGCAACAGTGTCAGCACAGACCGAGTGTTTATATTCAACATTCAGGGCGACACCCTACTGAATGCCGTATTCAAGATACATCAGTTCGAAATTAGGTTGGAAACGGAAGACGGCGGTACGCGCGGTACGGTTTTCGGCGCCGGATACTACGACTACGGATCGACACGTACCATTAAGGCTGAACCGAACTATGGCTACGAGTTCGACCATTGGAACGACTACTCCGGCGGCAAGGAACGTCAAATCATTTTGACTTCTGATACAGTGTTTACGGCCACCTTCAAAAAGAAGAAAATGTCGGTAACGCTCAAATCGGATGCCACGATGGCCAAATCCGTAACAGGTGCCGGTCAATACGAGTATCTTGACAATGTGAACATTGCTGCCGAGCCCAATTATGGCTATAAGTTTGTTGGTTGGAGCGACGATGGTGTGAATGTTGTGGAAGACTCTAAAGGGCATAATTTCGAACTCACACAGGACACTACATTGTGGGCTCTGTTCCGTAAAGACTCGATGAATGTAGCGCTCTCTGTGGGTGGCGATGTAACGCGTGGTAATGTCGAAGGCACCGGCCGGTACGAATTTGGCAGCCGTGTTACGATACACGCTGTGCCGAACTATGGCTACGAGTTCGACCGTTGGAACGACAATGTTGGTGGTAAAGACCGCATCATAACGCTTGTTAGAGATACCACCTTTACGGCTTTCTTCAAACCGAAAGATATGACGGTGAGCGTCTATTCCGAAGACCCGAGCCGCGGTTCGGTGAGCGGTACCAATACATACAAGTATGGCGATCCGGTTCAGGTAACGGCTAAGCCGGAATATGGCTACGAATTCTCCGGCTGGAGCGATGGTACCTCTGACAATCCGTATAACTTTACCTTGACACGCGATACGGTGCTGACTGCTTATTTCACCAATAAGAACTACAATGTAACGGCCGAGGCGTCGCCCTCCTATATGGGTACGATTGATGGCACAAATCAATATCCCTATCTTGGCGAAGCCGTGTTGACTGCGAAACCGCATTATGGTTACAAGTTCGTAAGGTGGCAAGACAGTTACACCGACAATCCGCGCAGGTTCAAGGTAACGGGCGATATGCACTTTACTGCCATATTCGAAAAGGAGAAATATGAAGTAAAAGTAGCGGCCGACAAAGATTTTATGGGTAGTGTATCCGGTGCCGGCAAGTACGATTTTGAAACGGTACAATCGGTAGAGGCTACCGCCAATTATGGTTATGAGTTTGTGCAATGGAGCGATGGCGTAGGTAAAGAACAGAATCCGCGCACATTTGCATTGACGCAAGACACACTCTTTACGGCGCAATTCACATACCATTATTGGAAAGTGGTAACTTCTGCTGCCGATGGCATGGCTCACATGGGTACGGTAGTACAAGATACCACCCACTATCGGCACGACCACGAAGTAACGATAACGGCTGTACCGAACAATGGTTACGAGTTCGTGAAGTGGAGCGACGAAACCGGTGGCGCCAAACGCTCGTTCATCATCACGCGCGATACTTCGTTCCAGGCTATCTTCCGCCCAAGTTTGTACAACGTGGCTGTTACAGCCAACGAACCGACATGGGGCACGGTAAAAGGCAATGGTTACTACGACTATCTCACCGAGCGCACCATTACGGCTGAAGCAAACTATGGTTATGTGTTCGACCATTGGGAAGATGGCTTGGCGCTGACCGTCGATTCGGCACACTTCAAAGAGAAGCAGCGTCGTTTCATTCTCGAGGGCGATACCGCATTCAAAGCCATATTTGTGCGCGATACCTTTGAAATCTCGACTGCGGCCGACAAGGACTTTATGGGTAGCGTGTCGGGCGGTGGCAGGTTTGCTTATCAAACGCCTGTATCGCTGATGGCTACACCGACGTATGGTTACGAATTTTCGAAGTGGAACGACAATTATCCATATCCCAGTCGTACAATCAGTGTAACACGCGATTCGCTGTTTACCGCCGTATTCAAACTCAAGCCGATGCAGATAACGGTAGCAACCGACGATTCGAATATGGGCACCGTGGAAGGCGGAGGTTGGTATGACTACAAGTCGGAATGTACCGTGGAAGCCGTTCCAAAATACGGTTACGAATTTGTGATGTGGAAAGGAGATGGCGGTAACGACAATCCGCGCAAATTTACGTTGGATCGCGATACGGTTTTCACCGCTGTATTCCAACGTCGTACTTTCACCGTTGTGTCCGAACCCAACGATTTCGCCTGGGGTAAGGTTACCGGTGCAAGATCCTATCAGTATGGCGAAGAGGTTACATTGCAAGCCACGCCGGAATATGGCTACGACTTTGTGAAGTGGAGCGACGATGTAACGGGCGATACGCGTAAATTCTACATCACGCGCGACACGACACTCAACGCCATCTTTGCACCGCACAAATTTACGGTCGATGCTACGCCGAACAACGCTCTGTGGGGCAAAGTACTCGGTGGCGGACAATATGAATATAACACCTCTGCACATCTGGAAGCGCAGCCCAATCCGCACTACCATTTGGTAGGTTGGAGCAATGGCCACACGCTGCACACGCTCGATACGGTAGTCGAACGTAACATCTCGCTCGAGGCGCGTTTTGCCATCGACACGTTCAATATCGAGGTAACAACCAGCAATCCGGCTGTGTCCGAGCCGGTGAAAGGTGCCGGATCGTATCCGTATGGTACCGTCATCGAAATAGAGGCGCGCTCCACCGACGATAGTTATCGTTTCGTGCAGTGGGAGGATGGCAACAAGGAAAATCCGCGTCGTGTGGCGGTTACCGAACATCACAACTACGAAGCCGAATATGCACGTTTCTATCGTGTCTCGGTACAGCCGTTCAACAAAGACCACGGCTACACCATCGGTTCAGGTTGGTTTGCCGAAAATCACTACGACAGCATCGAGGCGAAGCCGGCGGCCGGCTACTGCTTCTATCGCTGGTTGGATGGCAACACCACATCCGGTTGCAACCAAATAGACCCGACCGATTGGCAGCAGAATCCGCGCAAATTTGTGGTAACTACCGATACGGCGTTCGTCGCCGAATTTGTGCCGCTGCCCAAAGTGCAGATTCGCTCGTCGGCTATGTCGATATGCTATGGCGACACCATCCGTCTGGAAAATGCGCTGCATGCTGCCAATTACAAATATAGTTGGCAGGGTCAGAATATCATTCTCGACGAGGATTCGGCCATAGTGGCTACACCTACCGACACCACCACTTATGTGGTCGAAGTGGGCAACGAGGCGCTTGGATGTACGGTTATCGACTCGATACGCATCAATGTAGTAGCGTTGCCGGTGGCGAGCATCACTGCCAACGACACCATTTGTGCCGGCGACTCGATATTGATACGCGGTTCGGGTGGCTATCGCTACTTGTGGAACACAGGACAGCAGTCGGCGGTCATCAAGGTGGCACCCGAAGTCGATACCACTTTCTGGCTGTTGGCTTACAACAAGTTTGGCTGTCAGGGCGATACGGTTTATCATCATGTGCATGTGCATCCGTTGCCTGTGATTCAGGTGTCGGCGTCCGACTCTGTGCTGTGCGTGGGCGACTCCACCACGCTGCGTGTCGATGTGCTCGATGCTGCCGACCCCGATGGCTACACCTATCGCTGGATGGCGGGCTCGCGATTGATAACCGCCGGCAAACAACGTGAGTTGCGTACTTGTCCGCCGGTAACCACCACCTACTATTGCTATGCCGTCAACGACACGACCGGTTGCGTCAAAGTCGATAGCGTATTGATAAACGTGAACAAACTGCCCGAAGTGGTTCTGCGTTCGTCGTTCGACCCGACACAGATATTCTGCGCCGGCGATGCGGCCATACTCACCGTCATACCGACCGACGACAACAATCCGACCGATTTGGATTACGCGTGGTTCCGCGATGGTCAGCCCATCGGAAGCAACCAACAAACGTTGATTGACTACCCCGAAGCCACAACCAACGGCCGCAACGACACCACTTACACCTACAACGTAGTGGTGAAGACAAAACGCGGCTTGTGCGAATCGATATCGCAAGGGTTGGAAGTAACGGTGCATGTAGGCGCTCTGCCAAAACCGCCTATCGAGGCCTTCGATGCCGATGGCAATTCGCTGTTGATCAACGATACCATTTGTCATGACAAACTCATACGCTTGTATGCCAAACAAGAAGACCGTGCGCTGTTTACCTATCGTTGGTATTCGCAAACGGGCGAGGATATCACCAACGACGACGATGGCATCGACGACGAAGTGTGGATTCGACCGGCCAACACCTCGACCTACACGCTGGCCATAACCAACAACCTCACAGGCTGTGTTCGTCTGATAGCGCGCACCATCTACACCATGCCTATGCCGGCTATTGTCATTGTGCCGTCGGGCAACCACGCACGGTCGCGCGCCGAAGTCTGTGTAGGCGATTCGGCTGTGGTACTCAAAGTGCTCAGCACCGATAGCATCCAGTTGGATAGCCGCTACAGCATCAGTTGGTATGCCGACGATATGCTGCTGGCTACCGACACGAACAGCATAGCCGTAACGACAGCCGATGCACAAAACAAGACCTACCGCGTCGAAGTGGTGAACAAGACGACAGAACACGTCAAAGAGGCTTGTCCTGTGTCGGCCGAGTATGTGGTGGCTGTATTGCAAGCACCCGATCCTATCGACTTGCACGCTTATGTCGGCACCGAACAGTTGGCCGATACGGTGCGTGTATGTCCGGGCGCAAGTGTTACGCTGAGAACGATGGCCGTAGATGGAATGCGCTATTCGTGGAGCGACAACTTTGGTAACGTATATGGTGGCAACGAGGCAACCGAAATAACGGTAACGCCCACACGCACAACCACTTATACTGTTTCGGTAATCAATGCCGGCGGTTGCTCGTACACCGCGGCTCGCACCGTGTATGTCAACAACAAGGGCATGGCCATCGGTGGCAATTTGACGATGTGTCCCGCCGGATCGACCAAAGTGTGGGCTGTGGGCATGGCCGCCAAATATGGCGACAAATTCCAATGGAGCGACCTCTCGACCAAAGATACGCTGACGGTAACGACTGCAGGCAACTATCATGTGTATGTTACCAAGTCGGGCATTACCACCTTCGCGCAATTCTCCGTTGTCGAAGCATCGCTGCCAGAAGTCGAATTTGGCAATGTGGCGCCTGTTTGTCCCAACGATTCGCTGGTAACGATCGCCTACACGATAACTGCCGGCACGCCGACGACCTATTCGCTCGCGTTCAATACGGCAGCCAAGAATGTCGGGTTCAAAAACCAAGACAAACAGACGTTGCTGGGCGACAAACTGACATTCCCCGTGCCGATAGGTACGGCTGTCGAAGGGCAGTATAGTGTACAAGTAACGATGTACAACGCATTGGGTTGCGCAAGTGTAACCTACGCTGTGCCGTTCGAGTTGAAAGAGTCGAACCTGATAACCAAACTCGACTACGCGACGTTGGCTGTCGATTCTGCGGGCATCGCCTCGTTCGAATGGTATCGCAATGCCGTACCGGTTGGTGCCAACACCTTCTTCTATCACGAGAAGAACGGCGCTTTGGACGGCACCTACAAAGTGGTACTCACCGACCGCAACGGCCAAGTTACGGCATCGTGCCCGACCGTATTCCACGAAACGGCACCTGTCAATCCCGAAGATACCGTTTCCGACGATGTGGTTTGCAATAATACGGCGCTGGCCATGTTGTATGTCGATGGTGTCGAAGTCGATGGCTTTGTGCCGAATGTCTATCGCTACACCGTGTTGTTGCCGATTAGCACAGCCCTGTCCGATGTGCCCACAGCCGATGCGGTTACGGCCACGCTTGGCAACGGCTATCAGACCTACACAACCGAGCAAATCGACAGTGTAACGGTGGCCGTGAAGGTTGGTTCGCTGTGCGTTCCGATAGGCAGCGGATCGGTTTACACCGTGCGTTTCGAAATCGACACACTGAAATCGTACACGCTGACAACGCTGGCCAACGATCCCGAATTTGGCGACGTCGCCGGTGGCGGCATCTACAAACAAGGCACTGCAGTCGAAGTGCTTGCCACAGCCGTGAATGGTTACGAATTTGCGCAGTGGAGCGACGGCCTGACCGCTAATCCGCGCACCGTAGTCGTAACGTGCGACACCGTGCTGAAAGCCATCTTCGAGCCGTACAAGTTCTATTACACGATAACGGCCTTGCCCAACGATACCAACTTTGGTAGTGTTGCCGGCGGCGGTGTCTATTTGGCCGATACCGAAATAGTGCTCGAGGCTACGCCGAAAGCCGGTTACGAATTGGCACAGTGGAGCGATGGTGTGTACGACAATCCGCGCACCGTCGTTGTAACGCGCGATTTCAGATATGTGGCGCAATTCCGCCTGATCAGCGATGCACTGACCGACGTTACAACGGGCAGCGTAGTTTATGTGCAGAACGACCGCATTTTTGTCGAGTGCGACAACGAAACCGACATATTCGTGTACAACTCCATCGGTCAGTTGCTCGACTACAAGCAACACACCACCCATTATACGGTGCGTGTGCCGGTGGCCGGTGTCTATTTGGTACACATCGGCACCGAAATTGTGAAAGTTATCGTACATTAAAGCAGCATCGCTGCCGCAATAAACAGACATCCATCGCTCTGAATTTCAGGGCGATGGTGTGTTTTTTTGTCAAACAAGAAAAATATACGATTTTTGCATTGGCGTAGAAAGCGTTTTACGTCAGATATTTTATAAAAAAAGCATTAACTATTATTTACATTTGTGAATATCCACTAAAAATTTAGACGAAACGTACATTGCGAAAGCCACAATCCTCTAACAACAAATCTCTTTATGTCTCCTTATTCTCCTCTCAAACAGATAGAGCAAGAGTTGCTTGCAACCAACAAACCGAACATCAACAACTTGTTGCACTATATGCGTGAATCTGGTTTTTATATCCAATCCTGCCATCGCCATCATCGCTATCGAGGCGGCTTGGCAGACCATGCCTTGCAGACTATGCGTTTTGCCCTCTGCCAATGGAATCAGGACAAGGCATCGGGCAATCAGGCTGCTTTAGACACAAGCCGGGAGAGCATTGTGTTTGCGGCATTGTTGCACGACTTATGCGATGTGCACGGACAGTTTCGCATGGATGGTCATGGACGCAAATCGGCATGGGTCATCAAGCAACTGGAAGTACCTCTGTCTTTGCAAGAGTTCCTCGCCATACGTTTCCACATGTCGTTGCGAGGAAAAGAAACCCATCCTTTGTATCCTAATGCGCGCCGCAGTTATCTGCGCACCCTGATTCATGTAGCAGACGGCAGGTCGGCAGCAAAGCGCTCTGGTGCAGACCTTGAATAATTCCAAAAGATAAAGAGTAGAGAATAAACGAAACGAATCCGGACACTACTTACAATTGGAGTACTTACAAATTAGCGACTACTAAAACGATTAAAATCGATTCGTTTTATCATAAGATTGTTGTAGCCGCATTTGTCAAGTTCTCTCTATACGGATCCGTTGAAGGCCTATTTCTTTGGGTTCACCAAAGATGAATTGTATGTAAATAACATCGAACGTAGATTCGGTTTCTCTGTACGCGGCGTTTGCGAGTAAAGCCGGAGTCGTTCTATCTAATAATAAACGCCACAAATTTGTGGCGTTTATTGTTTAACGTGGCTATTTGCCCGATGGGGATGATAAATTCTCCAACGCGGGCGGCAGCCGAAAGGTAACGCGCGTAAAATCGAGGCTGCGCGGTTGACTCTTGTGCGCACCGGTCGGTAAATAGTGTTTCGCATGCTCGCCCAAGGCTTTTTTGAATCTGTGGTTGATGAGTGTCATCTGACGGTCGAGATTTTTCTTCGAAAAATCAGTCAAATCGCTTATTGTCTTGCGCAGATGGTCGGCAGTGCTATTAGGGCGCAGAATACGATAAATGTTGTACAACTCTTCGGCGATGTCGCCGTTGGCAATCTGCTTGCGGTAAAGCCCTTCGCTGTGGCGCATATACAAAATGTAAATAGCCTTGGCCAATGGCGGCAAGGCAATGTGCAGTTGATAGAACGGCACCTCGATTTCGAATTTGTCGGTTACAACTAAAGCACCCAATCCTTTCTCGCTCAGCCGGCGGATATACCGCTTAATGTCGCTGGCAAAAATAATTTCTACATTTTCCTGACATTGTGCAGTTTCAATCAGATGCATAATCTCACGCGCCAAATCGAGGTTGATTTTTCGGGCACGTTCGTTGGTCATCACTTCGCTGATGCCATGCAGACCGGGTGCAAGGGTGATGACGCAGGTCGTTTTGAAGTCGCGGGGCGAAAACGATTTCAACCATGCTGTTGTGTCTAATGTTTTCATCGCCGACAAAGTTACGAGTTTTTTTTGCATTTTATACACATTTGTAACCATAAACTCACTTTTTGTGTAACCTAAAACTGCACCAAACTGTGTGTTTCTCAAAAACTATCGGCCTATCTTTGCAGTGTGTTTGTTGTAGCGGCATCTCCCGCTTGACAACCCAATGTAGATTGTTTAATTTAACTTATTGTCTTATGAAAACAAAAATGTTATTATCGATGTGTTTGCTATTTGCGCAAACGCTTGTTGCTCAAGATGTTATTGTAACTACCAAGGCTGAGCGTATCGAGGCTGTCATCACCGAAGTGTCGCCTACGGAACTGCGTTACAAAAAATTTTCAAATCCCGATGGACCGACTTTTGTCATGTATGTGAAAGATGTGGCGGCGGTCATTTACAAAACGGGCGAAGTGCAAGTGTTCGAGAAACAAAAGGCATCCTCGCCGGAGACGGCACCCAAAGCCGCCGCAAAGGCAACACCCATGCCCGCACCCGAAACCACAACCACGGCACAGTTGCCGCACATTAGTTATAAAAAGGTGAAAGTCGAAGGTAAAAAACGACCGAAGTATCGCTATTGCACCGATGACGGCCGCGTGATGAAAGAGTCCGAATTTTATAGTTTCCTGCACGAAAACTGCCCCGAAGCCTATGCACAACACACCAAAGCACGCAGTTGGACCATCGCAGCCTGTGCCTGTTTGTTGATTGAACCGTTAGGCTTGATTTTCAGTCTTATAGGATTAAATAAATTCGAACAAGTGCTGCCGATTTATAACCGCTATTGCGCGGGTGTGCAACAGAAACAACCGAAGACGCAGCAACGACAAACATCAACCATCGAGGACGATTACTATTGATGTCGCTTGCGCAACCGATAAACCACGATGCCTATGCCGACAGCAATCAGCGGCAGACTGAGCCATTGCCCCATGTCGAGTGCCATGCCGCGCTCAAAAGGCGATTGCACCTCTTTCAAAAATTCGATGCCGAAACGAAACGCACCTATCGCCGCACATACAATGCCGAGCGACACACCATCGGGTATGTCTTTCAACTTGTTGTGCATCAACCACATACAGTCGAATAGAAGCAAGTAGAAGGCGGCTTCGTACAGTTGTGCCGGATGGCGTGGTACACCGTCGTACAGCGGAAATACAAACGCCCAAGGCACCGTTGTCGGAGCGCCTACTATCTCGCTGTTCATCAAGTTGCCCAATCGGATGAAAGCGCCGGCCAAAGGGGTGGCTATGGCCAAAATGTCGGCCAACGGCCAAAAGGCGGTTTTGTGGCGCTTGCAAAAAATCCATACCGCAATGGCTACACCGGCACCACCGCCATGGCTTGCCAAACCGTGATAGCCAGAAAATACCCACCGACCATCGGGATAAATGGTTATCGGCAGCAACATCTCCAGCGGATGCGACAAATAATAAACGGGTTCGTAAAACAGACAATGGGCTAATCGCGCACCGATAAATATGCCGACGAACAGGTAAATCAGCAACGATTCAAATTGACTCTGCGTGTAGCCTATTCGCTTGCAGCGATTGTAGGTGTACCAACCGCCGAAAAACAGCCCGATGGCAAACAAAATGCCGTACCAACGGAAAGTGATGCCGAACGCTTCGCCTATTTCGGGCGTGGCGTTCCACGTTACGAAAAGCAGATTTTTGCTCATTTCACATTATTCTATTGCAAATTGGTTGGGAATGTCGTCGATGATGGCAAAGAGTTCCGCTTTGGTTTCGGCACGCAACATGGCGATGCGCGTTTGGCGAAAGTGGTCGATGCCTTTGAATAGCGGTGTCAAGGCCAAGTGGCGGCGACTGTGCACAATGCCGCGCCGCTCGTCGTCCAGCCACTCGATGCTGCGCTCGATGTGCTCTTTGATGATGGCGGCCTGAAAAGCATACGATTTGGCCGGCAAGGTGTCGCCGGTGGTCAGAAAATGCTTTATCTCCTCGAAAATCCACGGCCGACCGATGGCACCGCGACCTATCATCACGGCATCGACACCGTAGCGGTCGAAACATTCGCGGGCGCGTTGTGGGGTTGTTACATCGCCATTGCCGATGATAGGAATGTGCATGCGCGGGTTGTCTTTCACGGCACCTATCAGTGTCCAATCGGCGTCGCCTGTGTACATCTGTGCGCGTGTGCGACCGTGTATGGCCAACGCCTGAATGCCGCAATCCTGCAACGCTTCGGCCAAATCGACGATGATTTTCGAGTTGTCGTCCCAGCCGAGGCGTGTTTTCACCGTTACCGGAATGTTGACGGCTTTCACCACTTCGCGCGTGATGGCGAGCAGTTTCGGAATGTCGCGCAACATGCCCGAACCGGCGCCTTTGCCGGCCACTTTTTTGACAGGGCACCCGAAATTCAAATCGAGTATATCGGGGCAGGCTTGTTCCACAATTTTGGCCGCTTCGACCATTGTCGGAATGTCGCGACCGTAAATTTGTATGGCCACCGGTCGCTCTTCGGGCAGAATGGTCAACTTCTGCTCGGTGCGTTTCACACTGCGTATCAGCGCATCGGCACTCACAAATTCGGTATAGACCAAATCGGCACCAAAACGCTTGCACAACAGCCTGAATGCCGGATCGGTTACATCTTCCATCGGTGCCAAAAACAGCGGTTGGCGCGCAAATTCTATGTCGGCTATCTTCACGGCGGGCAGCATTTTGATTTTCGATGCAAATTTACTAAAAAAATCCGGATTGCCGACGTGTGATGTAATTTTTGTGCCGAAAACGGCGCGGTGCACAGTGCGCTTTTTGTAAAAAATGTTTTTTTTCGCCGTAAAACATTGAATTTACCGAAAAAAACAGTAACTTTGCGCCGCCAAAATATGCGGTTCGCAAAACTGCCAATTTGTTGCGATTTTTACTCTCAAATACAACAATATGAAAACGATTAAACTGAAAAAAGGGTTGGACATTGCCATGGATGGCCGTGCCGAGTTGCGCATCGTGTCGATGACGCAGCCCGATGTGGTCAAAATCGTCCCCGACGACTACCACGGCTTTACCCCGAAAGTGGCTGTCAAAGAAGGCGATGCCGTACAAGTCGGCAGCGTACTTTTGTTCGACAAAAACCGTCCGACATTGAAAATTACTTCGCCCGTCAGTGGCATAGTGGCTGAAGTGGCACGCGGCGAACGTCGTAAACTGCTCTATGTGGCTGTGCAACGCGATGGCAAACAAACGGCTGCCGATCTACCGAAAATCGACCTTGCAGCCGACCGCGCACAACTGCTCGATGCTGTGCTGAACGCCGGCTTTGGAGCGCTCATCCGTCAGCGTCCTTACGATGTGGTGGCCAATCCCGACGTAACGCCGAAAGCCATATTCGTGTCGGCTTTCGACACCGCTCCGCTGGCCCCCGACTACAACTTCGTGCTCAAAGGCCGCGCTGCCGATGTGCAAACCGGCTTGTCGGTGTTGGCAAAACTCACCGACGGCAAAGTCTATTATTCGGTATCGCCGTTCACCTCGGCCGAGTTGCGCAACATGCACGATGTCGAAATCACCGAATTTGCAGGAGCACATCCCGCCGGTAATGTCGGTGTGCAAATCAACCACCTGAGTCCGGTGAACAAAGGCGAAACGGTGTGGACAATGAACGTGCAAGATGTGGCTTTGCTGGGACATTTCGCACGCACAGGCCAACTCGATATGACGCGTACCATAGCCGTTGCCGGCCCCGAAGTGCTGGAACCTGCCTATGTGCAGGCCTTGTCGGGAACGGCCATCGCCTCTATCGTCAACTGCGATTTGAGCCGCGGCATCAAAGTGCGTGTCGTCAACGGCAACGTGCTCAGCGGCACACAAGCCGACGCCGATGCCGTACTCAGCCCGTTTGCCGGCGTGGTCAGCGCCATTGCCGAAGGCGACGAAGCCAACGAAATGTTTGGCTGGATAATGCCGCGTTTCCACAAATTCAGCAATAGCCTCAGTTATCCGTGGCAACGCCTGCTGAAACACTGCGGACGCGCACATTACGACTACGATGCCCGTATTTTGGGCGGACATCGCGCCATCGTGGTTAGCGGCGAATACGAGAAGGTGTTCCCGATGGACATCATGCCCGAACAACTCATCAAGGCTATGATAGCCAAGAATTTGGACAAAATGGAACAACTCGGCGCCTACGAAGTGGCTCCCGAAGATTTCGCTTTGTGCGAATATGTCTGCACATCGAAATTGGAACTGCAAAACATCGTGCGCGAGGCGTTGGACTATATGCGTAAAGAACTCGAATAATCGGTTAATGAAAAATTGTGAGATATGAATTTCGTAAAAAAACTTGTAGATAAAGTGAAACCGACTTTCTCCGAAGGCGGAAAGTTGGCTCCGTTGCACTCGCTATTCGATGCGGTGGAAACATTTTTGTTCGTACCGAACGAAACTGCCAAGAAAACCGGTGCGCACATCCACGATGCCATCGACACGAAACGCACCATGATAACGGTAATCATTGCACTGATTCCGGCCATGCTGTTCGGCATGTGGAATGTGGGTTATCAACACTTCCGCGCCATTGGCGTCGATGCCGGATTTTGGGAACAATTTGCTTTCGGTCTGTTGGCGGTGTTGCCTACCTTGTTGGTGGCCTATATTGTCGGTTTGGGCATCGAAATCGTTATTGCCCAACTGAAACACGAAGAGGTGGCCGAAGGTTTCTTCGTAACCGGTTTCCTCATTCCGCTCATCGTGCCCATCGACACGCCGCTGTGGATGGTGGCGGTGGCCACGGCCTTTGCGGTGGTGTTTGCCAAAGAGGTGTTTGGCGGCACGGGATACAACATTTTCAATGTGGCGCTCATCACGCGCGCGTTCCTATTTTTTGCCTATCCGACCAAAATGTCGGGCGACCAAGTGTTTGTGCGTACCCGCGATGCTTTTTGGTGGGGGGCAGGCAACGCCGTCGATGGCTATTCGGGCGCTACACCGCTCGGACAACTCGCCACATCGGCTACGGGCGACGTAGCCATGCACGATGTGTTGGGCAACCCCATCGGATTTTTAGACGCTTTCATCGGCTGGATTCCCGGTTCGGTGGGCGAAACTTCTACATTGGCTATTCTGCTGGGCGCAGTGGTGCTGATTGCAACGGGCGTGGCAAGTTGGAAAATCATGCTGTCTGTGTTTGCCGGCGGTGCACTCACGGCTTTGGCGTTCAACTTATGGGGCCCCGACACGGCCATTGCCCATCTGCCTTGGTACGAACATCTGGTGTTGGGCGGCTTTGCGTTCGGCGCCGTGTTTATGGCCACCGACCCTGTAACTGCAGCACGCACCGAAGTCGGTAAATGGATTTATGGTTTGCTGATTGGCGTTGTTGCCATTGTGGTGCGCGTGCTCAATCCCGGCTATCCCGAAGGTATGATGCTCGCCATCTTGCTGATGAACGTGTTTGGCTGCCTCATCGATTGGTGTGTTGTGCAAGCCAACATCAAAAAACGCCTGAAACGCGCAACGTCCAAATAATAATTTTTTTTTGAAGGAGAACTATTTATGGCAACAAAAAAATATAGATGCACAATCTGCGGATACATTCACGAGGGCGATTCTGCTCCCGAGAAATGCCCTCAATGCCAACAACCGGCATCGGTGTTCGAGTTGATTGACGAAGGCAAACCCGCAAAAAAAACGATTAACAAAAACAGCAATGCCTACATTCTGATTTTCACCACCGTGATAGTGGTGATAGTGGCTTTGCTGCTGTCGGTTACGTCGGGCGCACTGAAAGACCGCCAAAACGACAACGTAAAACTCGACACCAAAAAACAAATCCTCAGTTCGCTGCCCGCGGTCGATTTGACACAAGGCGATGCTGCCGAAACCTATGCCCGCACCATCAAGCATTATTATCTGCTCGATGCCGCCGGCGCGGTGGTGCGCACGCTCGACCCTGTAATCGACTTCGATGTGAAAGCCGCTGAAGACCAACTGCCGCTCTATGTGGCCGATGTCGATGGCGCCACGAAGTACATCATTCCGCTGCATGGCGCCGGTTTGTGGGGAGCCATTTGGGGCTACATCGCACTCAACGACGACAAAAACACGGTGTATGGCGTCTATTTCTCGCACGCCGGCGAAACTCCGGGACTTGGTGCCAACATCGCCACACCGAAATTTCAACAACAGTTCGAGGGCAAACACATCATGCGCGATGGTGCGTTTGTGTCGATTGGCGTGATGAAAGCCGGTCAGGTGGCCGACGGACAAGAACAGGTGGATGCCATTTCGGGCGGCACCATCACATCGAAAGGTGTAGAAACCATGCTGCAGTCGTGCATCGGTGCGTACGAGCCGTTCCTGCGTCAGGCATCGGCCGAAGAAACTACTAACGAAGAATTTGGAGGAAAAGAGATATGAAAAACGAAAAATTGTTGAATACATTGCTCGGCCCGTTGAGCAAAAACAATCCGGTGGCCGTGCAGGTTTTGGGCATTTGCTCGGCGTTGGCCGTTACGGTGGAACTGAAACCGGCTCTCGTCATGGGCTTGTCGGTAACGGTCATTGTGGCGTTGGCAAATGTGGTCATTTCGCTCATTCGCAACACCATCCCGAGCAGCGTGCGCATCATCGTGCAACTGGTGGTGGTGGCTGCCTTGGTAACCATTGTCAGCGAGGTGCTGAAAGCCTACGTTTACGATGTCAGCGTACAGTTGTCGGTGTATATCGGTCTGATTATCACCAACTGTATTTTGATGGGACGACTCGAAGCGTTTGCCATGGGCAACAAACCGTGGGACTCGTTCCTCGACGGTGTGGGCAACGGCGTTGGTTATGCGCTGATACTGATTGTGGTGGCATTTTTCCGCGAATTGCTTGGCAGCGGCACATTGCTGGGCTATCCGGTCGTTCCGCAATGCGTGTACAATGCCGGCTATGTGAACTGCGGCCTGATGATGATGCCGGCCATGGCTTTGATTCTAGTGGCTTGCGTCATCTGGGTACATCGCTCGGTGGATAAAGATTTACAGGAAAAATAAAGGAATAGAAGAATATGGAACACGCTTTAAGTTTATTTGTTCGGTCCATTTTTGTGGACAACATGATTTTCGCCTACTTTCTGGGTATGTGTTCGTACCTGGCAGTGTCGAAAAATGTGAAAACGTCGCTCGGACTTGGTGTGGCGGTTACGTTTGTGCTGCTCATCACGTTGCCGGTGAACTACCTGCTCGAGCGCTATGTGCTGAGTGCCGGCGCGCTGGCTTGGTTGGGCGATAGTTTTGCTACACTCGATTTGAGTTACCTGAGTTTCATCCTTTTCATTGCGGTTATTGCGGCCATCGTGCAGTTGGTCGAGATGATTGTCGAAAAATTTTCGCCGTCGCTCTATGCGTCGCTGGGCATTTTTCTGCCGCTGATAGCCGTGAACTGCGCCATCATGGGTTGCGCGTTGTTCATGCAGCAGCGTGTCGGCCTCGATGCCACCGACCCCAAAGCCCTCACGAGCATGTGGGACGTGCTGGCCTACGCGCTTGGCTCCGGCCTTGGTTGGATGTTGGCCATCGTGGGGCTGGCGGCCATCCGCGAAAAAATGGAGTACAGCAATGTGCCTGCACCGTTGCGCGGTTTGGGCATCACGTTCATCACCGTTGGCTTGATGGCAATGGCGTTCTTGTGCTTCAGCGGACTGAAAATTTAAGATTCAATTCACAAAAAAATATCAGAATATATGTTACTTGAAATCAATTCCACTGCAATACTCTCCAGTTTGATTGTCTTTTTGGCGGTCATCATTTTGCTGGTCATCGTGTTGCTTATTGCCAAACGCTATTTGGTGGCGTCGGGCAATGTGAAAGTTACGCTCAACGGCGATAAAGAGATGGAAGTGGCATCGGGTGGTTCGCTGCTCAGCGCCATGGCCAATGCCGGTGTGTTTTTGCCTTCGGCCTGTGGCGGCAAAGGTTCGTGCGGACAGTGCAAATGTCAGGTGCTCGAGGGTGGCGGCGAAATTCTGCCGACCGAAACCGTTCACTTCTCGCGTAAACAACAAAAAGACCATTGGCGTTTGGGTTGCCAAGTGAAAGTGAAAGGCGACCTCAGCATCAAGGTGCCCGAAAGCGTGCTCGGCGTGAAAGAATGGGAGTGCGAGGTTATCAGCAACCGCAATGTGGCAAGTTTCATCAAAGAGTTTAAGGTGAAACTGCCGCCCGGCGAACACATGGACTTTATTCCCGGTTCGTATGCGCAAATCAAAATTCCGGCTTACGACATCGACTACAACGATTTCGACCGTTCGCTCATTGGCGACCTGTATGTGCCCGTGTGGGAAAAATTCGGTCTGTTCGGCTTGAAACAGAAAAACGCCGAGCCGACCATTCGTGCCTACTCCATGGCCAACTATCCCGACGAGGGCGACATCATCACGCTGACAGTGCGTATTGCCACACCGCCGTTCAAGCCGAAAGAGCAGGGACCGGGATTCATGGATGTGCCGTGCGGTATCGCTTCGACCTACATCTTCAGCCTCAAACCCGGCGATAAAGTAACAATGTCGGGTCCTTATGGCGATTTCCACCCCGTGTTCGACTCGAAACGCGAGATGATTTGGGTTGGCGGTGGCGCCGGTATGGCTCCGTTGCGTGCGCAAATCATGCACATGCTCAAAACGTTGCACACGCGCGACCGCGAGATGCACTATTTCTACGGCGCTCGTGCCATCGACGAAGTGTTCTTCATGGAAGATTTCCTCGAGTTGGAAAAAGAGTATCCGAATTTCCATTTCCATTTGGCGCTCGACCGTCCCGACCCCAAAGCCGATGCTCTGGGTGTGAAATATACGCCGGGATTCATCGCTCCCGTATTGGGCGACACCTACCTCAAGCAGCACGATGCTCCCGAGGATATCGAGTATTACCTCTGCGGCCCTCCGATGATGGCCAAAACGGTGCTCGATTTGCTCCACAGCCTTGGTGTCGAGGACGATATGATTCGTTTCGACAACTTCGGCGGATAAAGTGCTTGGCGAAATGTTGCAAAAAAGGCTGTCTGACTTGGGTCGGACAGCCTTTTTTTTGAATGTGTTACCACGCACCGTGCGTGCAGTCTTCGTGCGTAAAATTGAGGTCGGTTTCGGGACCGTGCCATGTGAAACGGTAGATGTCGTATTTGTTTTCGGCCGGCGGGAATGTGATGGGACCATCTAATAGCGCAAAGGCGCTGTAATAGGTGTGTCCTGGTTCGAAACATGTGGTTGTGGTGCCGTTTGCGTCGCCGTTGTTTTGGTGGGCGATTACACCGTAAAATGCTTTATCGTACTCTTGCGCGTCGTAGATGTGTTTGAATTCTCGCACAAAAAATTCGCCGGGCACGCGACAACCGTTTTGACGCAGTTCCACACTGTCTATTGTCATTCCTACCCACGGAATGTCCGAAATGATTTTGCCGGCTGTGTCTTTTGGATAAACGTAATCCCATTCGCCGCGGACACGGTATTGAAAGTCCATCGATAGGGTTGATGCGTGTTTGGTGGTAATCGTTTCCAAAAATAGTTGTCCGAACGGTTTGTTTGATTCGGGATTGACGCCGAAGGCAAAAATCCAATAATCGGTGTCGGGTTGCAGGAAACAGAAGGTGCGGTTGGTGGTGCCGTACTGCAACGAGTGGGACGAAAAATCGGCCACAAACGGGGTTAAATTGGTCAGTTGACCGTTGCGCCACTTCAGGTAATCGAGATAGGCGCTGTCCAATGCAAGGAGCATAAAGGTTTTTGCTATTTTTTGCGGGTCGATATGCTCTTTGGCCGGCTGAATGCCGATGAGATAAAACGCTTCGCGGCTGGTGCTAAATTCGACTTGAACAAAACCTTCGGATATGTTTTGCACATCGATGGCGATGTCGATGCGTTTGGTGTAGGCTTTGGCGTTGGGGTCGCAACTGCACAACCCGATGGCGATGGTCAGCGCTGCCGCAACGGCAAGCAGTTTCAGTGGTGCCATAGTGTTAGAAATCGTAGTTGCCATTTTCTTCCATCTCCTCATTGATTAGTAGTGTGCGTACATTCATGATAAAGCGCAGCAGTCCGGCAACGTGGTTGCCATAGTGCCCGAAGTTGTATTGTATATTTGCATTTTGCCATTTACTTTTGGCCAACGTAGCGTTGATGTATGGTACGATGTCGTCGTCGATGGAGTGGAATATAAATACCGGTGCTTGGGGAGTCCACGAGTAGGACAATATCGAGTTGAGTGTGAGCGCTTTGTATAGTTCGGATATTTCGGGGCTGGTTCTGTCCATGCCGACAGGAGTCAGTAGTTTGTCAGTTACATGCGTGCCTATCAGTGTGTTTATTTGTGATGTGGTGTATTTTTTTGTGTTTATCCATTCGTCAAGATTTTCGTAGATACGTGGTTGCAGAATGGTTTTCAGGTTCAATTTGAGGTCGTTGCCCACTACCACGCCTTGTGTCATCAGCGGCACGGCGCACGGATACGACGCATAGTTGGTTTCGATGAACTTGTCGTATGTAGCTTTCACATCGTACGGACCGCCGCCGGCAAATACACGTCGAATTTTTATGCGGTCGGCATAGCGTGTTTCTATCATGTGTTGCACGCCCATGGTAACTGCGCCGCCTTGCGAATAGCCCATCAGATAGATGTCGTCATGCTCCGGCGCCACTCCTGCCGCCTCCATAAATGGCAGCACCTGAAAATACATGTCAAGCACATTTATAGCGGTGGTTTCCAACACCAAATACGGATGAACCTTGTCGGCGGTAATGCCGTAGCCGATGTAGTCCGGTATGATAAGTGCGTAGCCCAACCCGACCAACATGGCTTCGAGCGAGAAAGTTTGACTTGGCGCCTCCTCGTTGGACGCAATGGTGTAGTGCGATACGAGGATGTAGCGTTTTATTTTCAGGTCGGCAGGCAGAATCACTTTGCCCGACAGTGTGATGGGATTTTTTTTGGTGTCCTCCGAGGTGTAAATGCCCGCCAATTCGATGGCTTTTTTGCCGTGTCCCCAATCGATAAGTTGTTGCACTACGGCATTCATGTTGGTGGACGATGCGCGTTGCGGTGCCGAAACGGAGTCGTCGGGTGTCTGAGTCGTTGTCGATTGGGCAAAGAGTTCTTGTTGTGCTTCGCTCCATTGGATGTGTTCCATGTCGGTCGTTTTCTGCGATACCACATGGAAAATTCCGTCTGCGGTGTTACTATTCTGAAAATCAACCAAATAGATATTTTCGTTGTAACATCCGGTAAGCAGCACCGTTAACGTTGCAAGCAGTAGGTGATAGATTTTTTTCATAATGCAGGATTTTATGATTGTTGGCGGAATGTCAGAATCGTACGCCGACCGAGGCAGTGAATATGCGCGAGTCGAGCAAGTAAATTTCTTGTTTGTTGGCCATCGAGAATGTGCCGCCCAATTCCACGCTGCCAAACACATGTTCGTTGCCTACGCTCACGCCCAACAGTGTCAGGTTTAGCACGCCGGCGCAGGCTGTGGTCCGTCCTTTGTAGTCCACTTCGGTGCCGGTGTTGATGTTGATGCCGTAGCCCAAAGCGGAGTAGAGGCGTACCAAATCTTTGTCGTAGTAGGTGAATCGTATCGTTGGCACCATTGCGATGTTGGCAAACCATGCGGTGTACACAAATTGTAAATCGTCGGTGCCATTGCTTGCCATATTATCCCAATACACGCCGCCGTAATCGACCATGCCTCCAAAACTAAACCAGAAATTCAAGTGATACAGGTATTCGGCAAACCAATGTTGTGTGTAGCGATAGTTTTTGGGAATGATGTTGCTGTTGGCATTGGGCAGAAGTGTTTTGTCGTGCCACACAAGGGTTTCGAACATCATGTCGCCCCAGCCGATGCGCAGTTCGTGGTGCTGTGTCACGGGCTGATACACGTTGCCCCCTTTGTGTGAGGCAATAGATGTGGATTGGGCAGCATCCGTTTGTCCGACGGCAGGAACAGCATGTAGCAACGCAGCCAGCAGCAATGCGCAAATAACGCCGTACACGGTAGTTTTCATAAAAATCGTTTTAATCTTGCCACAAAAGTATATTTTTTTCGGAAAATATGCAAGTTTTTGAACAGCAAATTTTCGCGCCGGGTGCAAAGTGGATGAGTGCAAGAGTTTAAGAGTTTAAGGTAGGGGTAAAATCTACAATTTCTACTACCCCTAAATCCCCTAAAGGGGACTTTAACTCCCATAAAAACACCGACAACAGCCCCCTTTAGGCCTGCCTGCCGGTAGGCAGGGGGTTGGGGGTAAAAATTTAGCGCGTAAAAAATGAACAAGGAGAAGGAAAACATGCCTTACCAGCCTCCTCCATGTTCAAATATTGGAGATAGAGAGAACTGCTCAAGGTGGTTTCGTGAGGAACGTAGAACGAGAAGAACAGGGGCTGGATTTTGTGCGTGCTCTAGGGGATAGGGAAGGGGAGGGGAAGGAGGATACGACGTAGGTCTTGGCTTCCTCTAGCGTCGTATGTTCAGGAACATTTGTAATGATGATGGTGGTCTAGAGAAATAGAGGTGCAGAGAGGGAGATACGGATGTGGGGACGCCTGTCTTGTCGTCCGCTCTCTCGATCTTGAGCGTGTCGCCGTTGACGACGCTTCCGGACAACTGAATGCAGTCCAGCAGACTTTTTTCTGTTTCAAACACGACAAACCTACAGGGGATGACGAGCAGCAGAGGCAGCGGACATACCCGAACATCATTCCATGCTCAGAATAACGAGGTTGGAAATCAGTCGACTTGACATCTGAAAAATGTTGTTTGAAGAAATCAGCGAGATCGGTCTTGCTGCTTTTCATACTGATGTTTCCGACCTTTGCCCGATAGACCTTTGCAGAGATAGAAGGGTGCGAATCACCAAGATACATGTTTTTCTTTGGGGACCATGGAAACCTGCATAGATTTGGATCTTGGCCTCTTGA
>SFDZ01000002.1 GCA_004557405.1 Bacteroidales bacterium | reverse complement strand
CATTTTCCCATGAATGTGGGTCGTAAATGTCTTGGTTATCATTGGTATAACAAGTAGTTGGGTTTCCAGGTTCGCAACTGCATGAATAATGATTATTAAGATATACAGTATTATTGCCAGTCCTCTTAAGTACAGGACATGCATCCCCTCCTTCTGAAAGATTCTGATACCAGACAAGTGGATTCTCCGTCGTTCCTGTTGACCTACTACCATTTAACAGATAGCACACCTCGCCACTTGCAAACTCTTCTGTGGTTTTTCCCAAGGTGTTGGTGACAGTGCCGTAACCATCTACGACAGCATTATAGTTGCATTTATTGTTGTCGAAGTAGCAGTTTGAGATTGCACCGTGATTTAGTCCGCACACGCCGCCGACACTGGAACTACCGCTAACCGCACCTGTATTGTAACAGTAACTTATGGAACTGTTAGAGGTCCATCCGCACACGCCGCCGACATTGGAACTACCGCTAACCGCACCTGTATTGTAACAGTAACTTATGGAACCGTTAGAGGCCAATCCGCACAAGCCTCCTACATTATAGTTACCTTTAAAATACGAATCCACAATTCCTGTATTCTGTATTTTTCCATTTCGCACATAACCGAATAGTCCTACATAAGCCTTCGAACTATTGTTAAAAAATAATCCGCTAATGGTATGTCCTTGCCCGTTAAATGTGCCGGTATATGGTCTATCCGAATTGCCGATAGGAATCCAATCGAGGTGTGTATCTGATTTTTCACCAAGGTTGCCACTTTCGTCCAATACATTAGTATTTACAGTGATGTCGCTTGTCAACACAGCATTGGCAGAGTTGTTAGGAGGTGTTCCATCTGTAAGTAAACCATTACCGTTTACAAGGGCTGTAAACCAATACAGTTCACCTGCCGTTCTAATCTGATAGACACCATCTACTTGTGATGGCTCTTGAAATCCTGTTACCAAATCAAACACATCCTTGGTCTTTCCGCACTGTTTACATACGTTATCTGTATCCCAACTGTGTAACGATTTAGAGAGTTTAGTTTTGTCATTGGAATAGTTCGACGGACATGGCTGGCTTGCATAGACCATTCCATGTGTATTGTCCAAGACAGGATAGGCATCATTTGTTTGACCATTATCAATATTCTGATACCAGCCTAAACCATCGCCAGAATGATATCTGTTCAGCCAATGGGTCGCCTTGCCACTCGCGATTTCAGCTGTTTTCATGCCTGTTATGTGCTCTACAGTGCCTGTCCAAGTCACATCATTCTCATATTCCTCAACCCACTTTATGACCTGTCCAGAATATAAAGAGTTATTATATACGCAGTTACGTAATTTTATTTTTTGTCCATATCCCATGCCACAAATTCCGCCACAATAATTATTTGCATTCTCTACTACTAGTATTTGAGCATTAGAGAAACAATCTGAAATGGTGCTATACCCTTGTATTGCCCCGCATATGCCTCCGACTCTTTTATTGCTTTTGACAGTACCGCAGAATAGGCAATTTTTTATAGCACTTTCATTAGAGGCTCCAACTATGCCTCCTACATTATAATCTCCTTCAAAATAGGAATCTATAATTGCAACATTCTTGATTGTACCCTTTGTCATATATCCACAAAAAGATATATTTTTTGCATTGGGCTGCTTGCAATATAATCCACTGATTGAATGCCCGTTACCATCAAATATGCCTAAATAATCTAGTCCATCATAATAAGAACTAATGTAATCCCCAAAAGGAGTCCAAGAATCAATTGTTACTGTACCAGTTGGATAACCATTATTATCCAGACTGTTCAACAGATTCTTATTTACTGTGATGTTTGATACCAGCACAGCACAGGCATTTCTATTTTGGCTTGTTCCATCGGTAAGCTTTCCGTTTACAAGAGCCGCAAACCAGTAAAGCTGCCCTGCATTGCCGATTTCGTAAACTTCATCTATTGTTCCGTCGCCATTGATGTCATACTGGTCGGTTGTCAGTGTTGCAGGCTGATAGGAGCCGTCTTTGGCGAAGCCATTTTGGTCGTACGTCTCCGCCCAAGCCATCTTAGGCATAGCCATTGCCGTCACGGGCAGAAGCATCGCGGCGAGCCATCTTAATTGTGTAGTTTTCATTGTTGTGAATATATTTTTATAATTGTTTATTTTTTCGCTGCAAAGATAGTAAAAATAGTGTAAAGTACAAAGTAAAAAAAGTGCAAAATAGTGCAAGAGTTTAAAGTTTAAGAGTTTAAGGTAGGGGTAAACAACAACAAGGAGCAAGGAAAAAATTCCTCACTCCTCGTTACTACAATCTTATGTTCTTACTCTTTCATTTCTTTTGCTTGACCAAAAGAAATGTCGTTTCGGTGTCGGCTAAATCAAACTCGCTGCGCTCAAACAGTGATTTAGCATTTCGACACGCTCAACTCGATTTTTGACACACCCGCCAAGGTCGTTTCTTGTTAGAGAAAGATGTTTTCGGCTCGCAGCCCTATGCCAATTTTTCGCGCGGGCTTAAGTCCCCTTTAGGCCTGCCTGCCGGTAGGCAGGGGATTTAGGGGTCAAATTTATGTTCTTAACTCCTACCCCCAAAAAGAGACTGCCTGAAATTGTCGGGCAGTCTCCGTTGTTATGAACCAATTTATAAACCAAAAAACTCCGTTATTCTTCGTCGTCGGGTTCGGCCATGTTGTGGAACACATTTTGCACGTCCTCGTCTTCTTCGAGTTTTTCGATGAGTTTGTTCACCGATTCGCGCTGTTCGGCGGTGAGCGTTTTCAGGTCGTTGGGCAGGCGCACAAATTCGCTACTCGTTATCTCGAAACCGTTGCCTTCGAGGTATTTTTGGATAGCGGCATTTTGTGCAAACTCGCCGTAAATGATTATTTCGTTATCCTCTTCGACCAACTCGTCCACGCCGTAATCGATCAGTTCCAGTTCGAGGTCGTCGGTCGAGACACCCTCTTTTTTTGCCACATGAAACACACATTTGTGGTCGAACAAAAATTCGAGGCTGCCCGTTGTTCCGAGCGATCCGCCATGTTTGGTGAAATAACTGCGCACGTTGGCCACGGTACGCGTGGTGTTGTCGGTCGCAGTTTCGACAAAGATGGCGATGCCGTGCGGGCCGTAGCCTTCGTAGTTCATCTCCTTGTAGTCGGCAAAACTCTTGTCGAATGCTTTTTTGATGGCGCGTTCGACGTTTTCTTTCGGCATATTTTCCTTTTTGGCGGTAGCCATCAACGCGCGCAAACGCGGGTTGCCGGCGGGGTCGGCGCCGCCTGCTTTGGCAGCGATGGTTATCTCTTTACCGATGCGCGTGAAGGTGCGTGCCATGTTGCCCCAACGCTTAAATTTTCTGGCTTTGCGAAATTCAAATGCTCTTCCCATATAATCAAAAAAAAATAGAATTTTCGGACTGCAAAATTACAAATAATTCTGCAAATACAACGCGTTGTGCGCAAAAAATATCAACATTACGCCTTTTTTAGTGCTAAAATTTTTGTAAATGGCTTTTTTTTACTAATTTTGCACGCCGAAAATTTTAGAAAACACAAAACTAAAAAACCAATAATTTTATGATCCTCTCACAAGACATTAAAAAAGGTACTTGCATCCGCATGGATGGCAAGTTGTATTTCTGCATCGATTTTTTGCACGTTAAACCCGGCAAAGGCAATACGATTATGCGCACCACGCTGAAAGATGTTGTTTCGGGCAACGTGCTCGAGCGTCGTTTCAACATCGGCGAGCGCCTCGAAGACGTGCGTGTAGAACGTCGTCAATATCAATTTTTGTACAAGGAAGGCGAAGATTTCGTGTTCATGGACCAAGAGACTTACGAACAAGCCACCATTGCACGCGACCAGATTACGGGTGTCGATTTTCTGAAAGACGGTTTGGTGGTTGACGTTGTGTTCGACGCTTCGACCGAGACCATTCTGTACGCCGAATTGCCCATCAAAGTCGATTTGGAGGTAACCTATACCGAACCGGGCATGGCCGGCAACACTGCCACCAACACACTGAAACCGGCTACAGTCGAAACCGGCGCTCAGGTGCGCGTGCCGCTGTTCATCAACGCCGGCGAAAAAATCCGCATCGACACACGCGATGGTTCGTACATCGAACGTGCGAAATAAGTCCTTCGGGCACAGCGACAAAAGAGAGGCGAACACACATTCGCTTCTTTTTTTTGGGTAATAATTTGCCCAAGTGCTTTTTTTTCGGTAACTTTGCAAATTGATTTTATTGGTTAAAGTATTATGCAAATACAATTTATTGCAAACGAGAGCGTATCGGCCGCCCGGCACCTGATAGAGTCAGCACAACGCATCGTAACCATTTCGCACATGTCGCCCGATGGCGATGCCGTAGGGTCGTCGTTGGCGGCGCGGCATTTGCTGCGTGCGCTTGGCAAGCAGGTTACAACCGTGCTGCCCAATCATTTTCCGGCATTTTTCGGCTGGATGAACGGTGCAAGCGACATCCTTATATACGAAAACGACAACAAAGCCGTACAAACCGCCATAGTCGAAGCCGACTTGGTGATTCTGCTCGACCTCAACAGCCTGAAACGCATCAACGGTGTGAAGCCGCTCGTGGAGCAAAGCAAAGCACCTAAACTGCTGATAGACCACCATTTAGACCCGGAACAATTTACCGATGTGATAGTTTCGTATCCCGACATATCGTCAACCAGCGAGTTGCTCTACGCACTCATTGTGCAAATGGGTTGGGGCGACCGCATCGACAAAGCGTGCGCCGAAGCCATCTATGTTGGCATGATGACCGACACGGGCAATTTTTCGTACACATCGCAACAGCCCGAAATCTACACCATCATTTCCGAATTGTTGAAAATCGGCATCGACAAAGACGACATCTACCGCCGCGTGTACACCAACTATTCGGAAAAACGCATGCGCCTGATGGGTTACTGTCTGCTCAACAAGATGAAAATCTACCCGAAGCAGCACACCGCCGTCATCAGTCTGACCAAGGAGGAGTTGGAGCGATTTGATTTTCATGTGGGCGACACCGAAGGATTTGTCAACATTCCGCTGTCCATTGACGGCATCAACCGGTCGGTATTTGTGCGCGAAGAGGAGAAAAAGGTAAAACTCTCGTTTCGTTCGCAAGGCGCCGTGCCGGTCAACACCATAGCAGCCCAACACTTTGGCGGCGGCGGACATCTAAACGCAGCAGGCGGCGAGAGTTACCTATCGATAGCCCAAACATTGACCAAACTTGAATTCATCATTTTGAATTTACAAGATTAACACCTAATAATAAAAAAATAACATTTATGGAATTGAGCGAACAAGAAATAGGCCGCCGGCAGAGCCTCGACGTTTTACGCCAAATGGGCATCGACCCTTATCCGGCAGCAGCCTACCCTACCGATGCTTTTTCGACCGACATTAAAAATAGTTTCGACGACGCAGCACCGGCCAAATCAGTATGTATAGCCGGCCGCATCATGAGCCGTCGCATCATGGGCAAAGCCTCGTTTATCGAGTTGCAGGACTCGAAAGGTCGCATTCAGGTGTATGTGTCGCGCGACGACATCAACACCGAAGCGCAACCCGAGATGTACAATACCGTATTCAAAAAATTGCTCGACATTGGCGACTTCATCGGTGTGAAAGGTTTTGTTTTCCGCACCCAGATGGGCGAAATAAGCGTGCACTGCCAAGAGTTGACCGTGCTGTGCAAATCGTTGCGGCCGTTACCTATCGTGAAATACAAAGACGGCGTGGCTTACGACAAATTCGACGACCCTGAACTGCGTGCCCGCCAACGCTATGTCGATCTGATAGTGAACGACGGCGTGAAAGAGACATTTCTGAAACGCGCCACCATTCTGCGCACCTTGCGCAATGCTCTCGACGAAGCGGGTTACACCGAAGTCGAAACACCATCGCTGCAAAACATTGCCGGTGGTGCCAGCGCACGACCGTTCATCACGCACTTCAACGCGCTCGACACCGACATGTACATGCGCATAGCCACCGAACTCTACCTGAAACGACTGATTGTGGGCGGTTTTGAAGGTGTGTACGAAATAGGCAAAAACTTTCGCAACGAAGGCATGGACAAAAACCACAATCCGGAATTCACCTGCATGGAACTCTATGTGCAGTACAAGGATTACAATTGGATGATGGACTTCACCGAAAAATTGTTGGAACGCATCTGTATAGCCGTGAACGGCTGCAGCGAGAGTGTCATCGACGGCAAAACGATTTCGTTCAAAGCACCCTATCGCCGGTTGCCCATCTTGGAAGCCATCAAAGAAAAAACCGGCTACGACCTGACCGACAAAACCGAAGACGAAATACGCCGGATTTGTGGCGAACTGAAAATGGAAGTGGATGAAACCATGGGCAAAGGCAAACTGATTGACGAGATTTTCGGAGAGTTTTGCGAAGGCACCTTCGTCCAACCAACCTTCATCACCGACTACCCTGTCGAAATGAGCCCGCTCACCAAAATGCACCGCAGCAAACCCGGCTTGACCGAACGTTTCGAACTGATGGTGAACGGCAAAGAGTTGGCCAACGCCTATTCGGAATTGAACGACCCCATCGACCAAGAGGAGCGTTTCAAAGAGCAGATGCGCCTGGCCGACAAAGGCGACGACGAGGCGATGATTATCGATCAGGATTTTCTGCGCGCCTTGCAATATGGCATGCCACCAACATCGGGCATCGGCATCGGCATCGACCGCCTGACCATGTTTATGACCGGACAAACCACCATTCAGGAAGTACTGCTATTCCCGCAAATGAAACCCGAGAAAGTGCAGAAAAAAGATGCACCCGAACGTTACACGGAAATGGGCGTGCCCGCCGAATGGGTTGAACCGCTACAAAAACTCGGCTACGACATGGTGGAAAAACTTAAAGGTTTGAATCCCAATAAATTACACCAAGATTTATGTGGTTACAACAAGAAAAACAAACTCGGTTTGGCCAATCCCGCCAAAGAATTGGTGGAACAATGGTGCCAATAAGAGAGCAACTCTATTGCAAGCAAACAAAAGGTCGGGCTGTGTAAGTCCGACCTTTGATTTTTAGAACTATTTTGGGTGCATAGTTGCCCATTGCAACATCGAATCACTATCATCGATTGGTGGTGCAACAGTATTTTTTCGCAAAAAAATCGACAGAAATTTTGTCGGTAACAAAACTTGTTGTACTTTTGCACTCAAAAACGAAATTAGTGCAATAATTACATTTTTATGAAACGCATCGACGACACACGGGCGCACATCATCGAAGCAGCCGGCAAACTATTTGCAAAATTCGGGTTCGACAAGACCTCGATGGACGACATTGCCCGCTCGGCGCACAAAGCAAAACGCTCGCTCTACAACCATTTTCCGGGCAAAGAAGACCTCTTTACCGCCGTTGCCGAACAAGAATTGGAGAAGATACGAGCAAACTTGAAACCGATTTTCGACCGGCGCGATTTGACACCGCTCGAACGGCTGAAAACTTACCTGCTGCTACGCATGGAGATTATGGAGCAATCGCCCTCGTACAAGCAGTTTCTGAGCGACGAATTGCATGCCGAACAGACACAAAACAGCAAATTGCGAACCCTGTACACCGACTTCGAACGTTGGGAATACGGGCAACTGATTTGCCTATGGAGCGAATATCCCGACAGACACATTGCGCACCTGCAACCCAATGCCATCGCTTTTGCCGACATGCTGCAAATGACCATGCGCAGTTTGAGTGTTACGTTTTTTGTGCAAAACAAATACAACGCCTACCACAAAACATATCACTTGTTGGTCAACATCATTGTGGACAGCATTTTGGGACAAATTCACCTGTTGCAACGACATTAAAAACAGCCTTATTGCACTCAGACAGAAAAATATTGCAAAATAAAACATCACAAATAAAAAGTCATGAAAAGGAACCTTTTTTTAAGTTTGATTTTGATTGGTTGCTATGCTTGTAGCAACGATGCGCGGCTTTTATCGGGCGACTATTCGTACAAAACCTCGGGCAGTGTCGTCGTCGCCACCGACACGGAAGAGGTAACCTACCAACTACCCGACAAAATCGGTCAGTTGAACGTAGTCGATTTGAAATCCACCGACAAAGACAGCGTGCTGTTGGTATTTAACGAGATGGGCGGCAACCTCACAACCACATACGCACGCATATCGGGCGATTCCATCGAACTGCTGCCCTACACCACAACATTGTCGATAACGACGGGCAGCGGCGCAGGCACTTACGACATAACGGTCAGCGGAACAGGCATGCGCTACGACGACCTCATCATGCTGCACGAAACGTACGACGGCACCCTGTCCGACGACAACGAAACCACGCTTCACGGCGAAAACATCACCACCGTTGCAAACCGTAACTAATTATGAAACAATCAGATAACAACATTCGCCATACATTTTTGATGGTCGTTTTGTGCGGATTGCTGCTGCCGACATCGTGTGCGAGATGGCAAAAAAAAGAGGCCGACACCACGCCACCGCCCGTCAATGTACGTATCCACGTTGTCGATGCTTCGAGCAGCCAGGTTACACGCACCTATGTGGGCGAAGTGGAAGAAAACAGTTCGCTATCGTTGAGTTTTGCCACCGCAGGCACCGTCGAGCAAGTGTATGTGCGCGAAGGCGACCAAGTGCGCAAAGGCGACCTGCTGGCATCGGTGGACAAACAAAAAGCCCACAATGCACACGACGCCGCCAAAGCCGCATTGGCACAGGCCGAGGACGGCTACAAACGTTTGAAACAGGTGTACGACCAAGGCAGTATTGCCGAAGTGAAATGGGTGGAGATGCAAACCAACCTCGAAAAAGCACGTTCGATGGAAGCCATTGCACGCAAGCAACTGAACGACTGCGATTTATACGCTCCATGCGACGGCATCATAGGCAGTTGCAATGCCAAAATCGGAGCAAATCTGCTGCCGGGACAATCGGCCATGACGCTGCTCGACGTAACGCGGGTGCAAGTAGTGTTCACCGTGCCCGAAAACGAAATTGCTTCTATCGCATTGGGCGACCAAGGCTCCATAGAAGTGCCCGCTTTGAACAATCAAACATTTACGGGAAAAATCGGCGACCGCAGCCTCACCGCCAACCGCATGGCACACACCTATAAAGTGAAAATCGCCCTCGACAACAATCGTCGGCAACTTTTGCCGGGTATGGTGTGCAAAGTGCATTTGGTACAACCAGACACCAACGGTTTTGTCATCGACGGGGAAGCCGTACAAACACGTCCCGACGGGCTCGGCGTGTGGTGCGTATCGCAAGGGCGTGCCGTCAGACGCATGGTCGAAGCCGGTCAGTTTGTGGCCAACGGCGTGCTGATAACCGGCGGTTTAACACAGGGCGACACCCTCATCGTCGAAGGACAACAAAAACTCTACGAAGGCGCCGTTGTCAATATTCAAAACTGATAGCCAACGATGAAAAAACGCGACCACATATCGGCAGCCATGCGGCACCACAACATCGTATTTTTGGTTGTTGTAGCGTTGGCAGCGTGCGGCATCTACTGTCTGCCACGACTGAACAAAGACGAGTTTCCGCAATTCACCATCAGACAAGGTGTTGTGGCAGCCATCTACCCGGGAGCCACGGCGCAAGAGGTGGAAGAGCAGGTTACAAAACCGCTCGAACGATTTTTGTTTACCTATCAGGAGATAAACAAAGACCTGACCTACTCCGTGTCGGAAGACGGCATCGTATATGTGTTTGCCGAACTGCGCACCGATGTTAAAAACAAAGACGAAGTGTGGTCGAAAATTCGGCACGGGCTGTCGCTATTCAAAAAGACATCGTTGCCCGCCGGCGTGCTCGAAGTGGTGGTTGTGGACGACTTTGGCAACACCGCCTCGATGCTTTTGGCAGTGGAATCGCCCGAACGTACACCACGCGAATTGGAACACTATGCCGAACAACTCTGCGACCGTCTGCGTGCCATTCCGTCGATGGGCAATCTGAAAATCCTCGGTCAGCAACACGAAGAGATTGCCATCACCATCGACCCCGAAAAATTGTCGGCCTACGGCGTCGATCAGAAAGTGTTGTTGGCGGCACTCGCCACACAGGGTTTCCGCACCGTTGGCGGCTCGTTGCAAAACGGCGGCGGCAATACACTTGTGCAGGTTACCATTCCCTATCGGTCGGAATACGAAATCGGCGAACAAATCGTCTATGCCGACCCCACCGGCAGCAGCATTCGTCTGCGCGACATTGCCACCATCGAACGCCGCTACGCCAAACCCGACAAATATGTGCAATTCAACGGTCAGAACACCGTGATTGTGTCGATGGAGATGTGTCCGGGCAACAACATTGTGGCTTTCGGCGAACAAGTTGAGCAGATTTTGAACGAAACTCACGCCACTCTGCCGCCCGATGTGCAGATTCACCGCATCACCAATCAACCGCAAGTGGTCGATAAATCGGTGATGTCGTTTTTGCGCGATTTGGTGTTCTCCATTCTTGTGGTCATTGCCGTGATGATGCTGCTTTTCCCGCTGCGCACAGCCTTGATTGCCGGTTCGGGTGTGCCTGTTTGCACCGCCATCACGCTCGGTGCCTTGGCGTTGTTCGGCATCGAGTTGAACACTGTTACGCTGGCGGCGCTCATTGTGGTTTTGGGCATGATAGTCGACGACTCGGTCATTGTCATCGACGGCTATGCGGATATGCTCCAAAAAGGGCATTCGCGCTGGTTTTCGGCCACCGAAAGCACACGGCAGTTGTTTGTGCCGATGTCGCTTGCCACGATGTCTATTTGCGGTATGTTTTTCCCCATGACAGGCATCATCACCGGACCACTCGGCGAATTTGTGCAACTATTTCCGTGGGCGGTAACGTTTGCGCTGGTGGCATCGATTTTTTACGCCGTGTGGGTCATTCCGTATTTGAGCACGCGGTTTATCCGCCGCAATGGCAACGGCAACATGGAAGGCAACAAGTTCGAGCGGCTGCAAAACAAGTTTTTCAAAGGACTTCAAAACGGCTACAATCGGCTGTTGGAGTGCTGTTTTCGGCATCCTGTCCTGATTTTATGCACAGCCGTTGTGGCCATCGGATTGGGCGCGTTTTTGTTCACGCGGCTGAACGTGCAAATGATGCCGAAAGCCGAACGCGACTGTTTTGCGGTCGAAATTCACTTGACCGACGGTAGCGCGTTGGAGCAAACCGCCGCAGTGGTCGATAGCGTGCAAAAAGCCCTGCTGGCCGACAGACGCATCAAGTCGGTAACGGCTTTTGTGGGATGCGCCTCGCCACGTTTTCACGCCACCTATTCGCCACAAATGGCCAAAAAAAGTTATGCGCAATTCATCGTCAACACCATCGACGAAGAGGCTACACGCGACATTCTGAAAACGTATGCTCCGCTGTACGAAAATCGTTTCCCGAACGCTTATGTGCGTTTCAAACAGATGGATTATCAAGCCGTAAAAAATCCCATCGAAATTCGCTTAACGGGCGACGATTTGAACAGCATGGAAGTGGTCGGCGATTCACTGAAACGTTTCTTAAATGGCCAACCCGAACTCACATGGGTGCACAGCGACTACGACGAAACCACCCAGAACGTGCGCATCGCTCTGAAGACCGACGAAGCCACCCGACTCGGCGTAACGCAAAGCATGCTGTCGGTTTATCTGTCGAGCGCGCTGAACGGACAAACGCTCACTTCCGTTTGGGAAGGCGACTACCGCGTGCCCGTGGTGCTCTACACCACCCTTGCCGACACTCTTGCTCTGGCACAACTCAACGACTTGCTGATACCGACTTCGTTGCCGGGCGTATGGGTGCCTGTGCGACAAATTGCCGACATCACACCCGAATGGCACCACTCGTCCATATCGCGGCGCAACAGCATACGCTGCATCACCATCGGTTGCGACCTGCGCTACGGCTACAGCCAACCGCAAAGCATGAAAAAAATCACGAAATACATCGACAAAGAGATTCGCCCCACGCTGCCCGACGGCATTAAAATCGCCTACGGCGGCCTCACCAGCATGAACAACGGCGTCATTCCCGAACTGATATGGAGCGTGGCAGCCGCCATTTTGGTCTTGTTCGTCTTTTTGGTCTATCATTTTACAAAAATCGATATTGCCCTGCTCTCGTTGGCAGCGAGTGCCATCTGCATTTTCGGTGCCTGCCTCGGATTGTGGATTTTCCAACTCGACTTCAGCATCACGGCCGTGCTGGGCGTGGTCAGCCTCATCGGCATCATTGTGCGCAACGCCATCATCATGTTCGAATACGCCGAAATGCTCCGCAACGAGCAGCACAAGACCGCCCGCGAAGCCGCATTCGAAGCCGGCAAACGCCGTATGCGTCCCATCTTTCTGACATCGGCCACGACGGCTTTGGGCGTCATTCCGATGATCGTGGCACAGACCTCGCTGTGGATGCCCATGGGCGTGGTGATTTGTTTCGGCACCATCTTTTCGTTGCCTTTGGTCGTAACGGTGTTGCCGGTGGCTTATTGGCAGATTTACAAGGAGAAAACACGATGAAAAAAAGATATTTTCTGATAGGATTTTTACTAATCGGCATCGGCGGACTACACGCTCAAACGTTGTCGCTCGACTCGTGCAAAATCCTTGCCGTGCGCAACAATGCCAAAGTGCAAAATGCCGAACTCGACATCGACATTGCCCGACAAACAAAAAACGAAGCCCTGACCAAATATTTCCCGAATCTGAAACTCTCCGGCATTGGCTATCATGCACTGAATCCGCTGCTCGAAGTCGGCATCGACGATGTGCCAAACGCCAACGTGCGCGCGCTGCTCAACACGTTTTATGCCGAATACGGCGCCACGCTCGGACTGCCCAACCGATTAAGTTTTTTCCGCAACGGTTACGCGGCAAACATCACAGCCACACAACCGATTTTTGCCGGCGGCCGCATCGTCAACGGCAATAAATTGGCCGCACTCGGCATCGAAGCCGCCGAGGCACAACACGACATGGCCGTACAGAAAATGCTGCAACAAACCGAAGAGAGTTATTGGCTCGTGATTTCGTTGCAGGAAAAACGCAAAACACTGCAACAAGCGCAACTGTTGGTCGATACGCTGGCGCACGACCTGAGCGGCGCCATTGCCGCCGGACTTGCCACGCAAAACGAATGGTTGAAACTATCGCTCAAACAAAACGAACTGAAATCGCAACGACTGACTTTGGACAACGGCATCGCATTGGCAAAAATGGCCTTGTGCCAAGCCATCGGCATCGCCTACACCGACACACTTATGCTGACCGACACGCTCTCTGAGGCGACAGTCGCTCCGTTCGATGTTTACCGCCCAACCAACGATGCTGTGGCACAACGCATCGAAACACGTCTGCTCGAACTCGGCGTCAAATCCGAACAACTGCAACGCAAAATGACATTGGGCGAGACTCTGCCACAAATAGCCTTGGTGGCAAACTATGGCTACGGCCATTTGTGGGACTATTCGGGCGGCATGAACGGCATGTTGCTTGCCACCATACAGATTCCGCTCACCGATTGGTGGGCAACAGGCCACAAACTGACTGCACACAACAAAAAAATGCAAATAGCCGAAAACAATCGGCGCCACCTGACCGAACAAATGCAGTTGCAAACGCAAAAAGCGTGGAACGAACTGCTCGAAGCATACGCCCAAATCGACCTTGCCGACGAAACGTGCGACAATGCCCGACAAAACCTCGACATTGCCACGCAAAACTACCAAGCCGGCCTTGCTCCGCTCTCCGAACTGCTCGAAGCCCAAACCCTGTTGCAACAAGCCACCGACCAACGCAACGACGCACGCATCGACTACCAAATGGCACTCACCCGCTACCGCCAACTGACGAGACAAAAATAGCATAAATTGTTAATAACTTGTCGAAAAACTGTTCAAAACTTGTCAACAACGCCACAAAACTGTTGAAAAACCTGTTGATACGTCTTGTACAAAAATCACGCACGCATGCCCATCCATCCGCGCAAAAAGCACTACTTTTGACATACCAAAAACGATTTATCGCAGAAAAATCACAACAAACTGATTGTCAAAAGCATAGCATCATAACAAACATATTCTAATCGTATGGAATCGGCCACCAAAACACCTAAAAACACCAAGAAATCCGCTGCAAACAACATTGCCGACTACGGCAAAATGCTGCCGAACGCCACCGAAATCGAAGAGTCGGTACTCGGCGCACTCATGATCGACGGCACCGCCATCGACAAAGTCATCGACTTACTTCGGGACAACATTTTCTATAAACGCGAGCATCAACTCATCTACAAAGCCATCATAGCCCTCTACAGCAATCGACACCCCATCGACATACACACAGTAACCGAGCAACTACGCAAAGATGGCACTTTGGATGACGTCGGCGGGTCATACAACATCGCCCTACTGACAGCCAAAATAGCCTCGTCGGCACACATCGTGTACCACGCACAAATTCTCGTACAGAAATACTTGGCGCGCGAACTCATCGGCATCTGCAGCGACATGCAAGCCAAAGCCTACGAAGAGAGCACCGACATCGAAGACCTGCTGCAAGACACCGAAGGACGCATATTCGACCTATCGCAAAACCGCATAAAAAAAGGCGTTACACAAATCGACCCGGTCATCGAAGAAGCCATCGAACGCCTCAAAAAGGCAGCAGCATGTGTCGATGGTATGAGCGGCACACCGAGCGGATTCTACCAATTGGACAAAATCACATCCGGATGGCAAAAATCCGATCTTATCATCATAGCCGCACGACCGGCCATGGGTAAAACCGCCTTCGTGCTGTCGATGGCCAAAAACATGGCTGTGGACAAACGCATACCGACCGCTATCTTTTCGCTCGAAATGTCGAGCGTGCAGTTGGTCAACCGCCTGATTGTCAACGTGTGCTCCATCACAAGCGACAAACTGAAAAAAGGCGACCTCGAACAACACGAATGGAAACAGTTGGACGCCAAACTGCCACAACTGCAAGGTGCGCCCCTCTACATCGACGACACGCCGAGCCTCTCCATTTTGGAATTTCAGACCAAAGCGCGCCGCCTGAAAGAGGAGCACGACATTCAAATCATCATCATCGACTATCTGCAACTGATGAACGCCTCGGGCATGCGTTTCCAAAGCCGCGAACAAGAGGTCAGCACCATTTCGCGATCGCTCAAAGGCTTGGCCAAAGAGTTGGACATCCCGATTATTGCCCTGTCGCAGTTGAACCGTAACGTCGAAAATCGCGGCGGCGAAAAAAGCGGCATCGAAGGCAAAAAACCGCAGTTGAGCGACTTGCGCGAATCGGGTGCCATCGAACAAGATGCCGATATGGTATGTTTCATTCACCGACCAGATTACTACAAAATCTACGAAGATCCGGTTACGAAGAAAGATTTGCGCGGTGTGGCACAAGTCATCATTGCCAAACACCGTAACGGTGCTACCGGCGACGTCAATTTACGATTCAAAAGCGAATACGCCCGTTTTATGAACGAAGAGGACTTAATACAACCCGGCGAGACACTCGAATCGCGCATCAACGACCCGATGCAGGTGCCACCATCCAACGACTATACGCTGCCACCACCGGACGATTCGTTGCCATACTGATTCGAAACAACAAAAAAACATAACCAACAACACATTTTTTTAATATGGAACAACAAGAAATCAAACTGCCCGAAAACGCCAACCGCGAACTGAAGCCGGGCGAAAAATACACTCCTATTCTGCCCGCCGGCAAACAAGTGCCGGAAATAAGCCTTTATTCGGTAACTTGCGGCATTGTGATGGCTGTACTCTTTTCGGCCGCAGCCGCCTACCTCGGGCTCAAAGTCGGACAAGTGTTCGAAGCCGCCATTCCCATCGCCATCATCGCGGTAGGCTTGTCGAGTGCCACACGCCGCAAAAATGCGCTCGGCGAAAACGTCATCATACAATCCATCGGCGCAAGTTCGGGCGTTATCGTGGCCGGCGCCATTTTCACACTGCCTGCCCTCTACATTCTGCAAGCCAAATATCCCGACATCACCGTCAGTTTCATGCAGGTATTTTTGAGTTCGCTCTTGGGCGGCATTTTGGGCATTTTATTCCTGATACCGTTCCGCAAATATTTTGTCAGCGACATGCACGGCAAATACCCGTTCCCCGAAGCCACAGCCACCACCCAAGTGCTGGTGTCTGGCGAAAAAGGCGGCAGCCAAGCCAAACCGCTCATTTGGGCGGCCGGCATCGGTGGTCTGTACGACTTTGTGGTAGCCACATTCGGCGCTTGGAGCGAAACACTCACCTCGCGCATGATTCCGTGGGGCGAAGCCCTCGCACAAAAAGCCAAACTGACATTTTCGATAAACACCAGTGCAGCCGTACTCGGATTGGGCTACATCGTCGGACTGAAATACAGCCTCATCATCTGCGCCGGCTCGTTGTTCGTGTGGTGGTTCATTGTGCCGCTGCTCGGCATGACGACACAAGATTCCGTGATGCTCAGCCAGATGCAGCCCGAATGGATTTTCAGCAACTACGCGCGCTACATCGGCATCGGCGCCATCGCCATGGCCGGCATCATCGGCATCGTCAAATCGTGGGGCGTCATCAAAAGTGCTGTCGGATTGGCCGGCCGTGAACTCGGCAGCAAAGGCAAAGCCGTTGCTACGGCCGTTCCGCGCACCGAGCGCGACCTCTCGATGAAATTCATTGTCATCGCCATGGCCGCCGCACTCGTCATCACCCTACTATTTTTCTATTTTGGCGTCATACACAATCTGTTCCAATCGCTCATCGCGTTTGTGGTGGTGGCCGTCATCGCCTTCTTATTCACCACTGTTGCGGCAAACGCCATCGCCATTGTCGGGTCAAATCCGGTATCAGGCATGACCCTGATGACACTCATCATCGCATCGGTAGTGCTGGTGGCCGTAGGACTGAACGGCACCGACGGTATGGTAGCCGCCATGGTTATCGGCGGCGTGGTATGCACCGCCTTGTCGATGGCCGGCGGATTTGTTACCGACCTCAAAATCGGTTATTGGATCGGCAACACACCGGCCAAGCAGGAAACGTGGAAATTTCTCGGTACACTTGTTTCGGCCGCGACGGTTGGCGGCGTCATCATCATTCTGAACAAAACCTACGGTTTCACCGGCGACAACGCCCTTGTGGCACCGCAAGCCAATGCCATGGCAGCCGTCATCGAACCACTGATGATGGGGCAAGGCGCACCGTGGTTGCTCTACGGCATCGGAGCCGTTTTGGCACTGTTACTCAACATTTTAGGTGTACCCGTATTGGCCTTTGCGCTCGGCATGTTCATTCCACTGCCGCTCAACACACCACTCGTCGTCGGCGGACTGATTAGTTGGTTTGTGTCGTCGCGTTCGAAAGACACCGCCCTCAACCAAGCACGCCAAGAACGCGGCACACTCATCGCATCGGGACTGATAGCCGGCGGCGCGCTGATGGGCGTGGTAAGTGCGGCACTCAAATTTGCCGACATCGACCTCTACATGCCACAATGGGCAGAAAGCAACTACGCGGCCATCTGCGGCGTGGCAGCCTATCTGCTGCTGATAGTCTATTTCGTGATAGCAAGCATGCGCGCAAAGAAATATTAACAAACTGAATTACAATTAGTTAGTAACCACCAAAACCGACAGTCAAGCCGAAGCATGCCGCGCATCGCTGACGCCAAGCACCGCCATGTCGGACACATATTGCATAATGGCATCGGCTATCAGTTGATGGCCGGTGTCGTTTGGATGCATGCCATCGGCACAATAAAAAGGTGCCAACCGACGCTGTTCCAAAAATACCGTGCTGATGTCGATAATCGGCACACGTTTAGCGCACGCCAACTTGAACACCTCCAAATTGTATTGTTCGTGCCAATCCTGAATGTAATGCACATCGGCATCGATAAACTGCATGATGTTGTTGCGGTCGAGATTTTGGCAGATGTGGTCGAAAAACAACTTGCCATCGATAGGCGGCAGCGACAGCAACACCGGCTGAGCGCCCACGCGCCGCACTTTGTCTATCGCCACGGCATATTCCGCCCGAAAAATGTCGATGGGCGTAAACGGCCGATGAGCAGCCTCGGGATTAACGGCCACCGATTTCCAATCGAAATTACAATCGTTGCCACCAAATTCCAACACCACATAATCGCCGGCAGCGATGAGTCGGTTGTAGCGGTCGAGATTTTTCAATCCATGCGTGATAGTGCTGCCAAAACGCGCCAAATTGTCAATCGGCAGACCAAGCCTGCGCTCGCAACGCGCCACAAACGACTGGTCGGTTACTCTGTATTTCACGCTGTTGCCGCCTGTCTGTTGCGGCTCGGCAACCACACCTTTCATGATGGAATCGCCAAAAGTTATGATTTTTGCCATGATTGTTTTGTTGATTTTTGTATGAAACCAAAAAGATTTGTCGCTGCAAAAATAGGCATAAAAATACAACGTCTGCAAAAAATGGAACGGGTGCCAAAAAATGACACGAAAATCGATTTTTGGTGCCGTTTGTCGCCTATTTGGGATAAAAATCGAATAAAATACACTTTTATCCCGCATTTTTGGTAGTAAAAATGATGAAATTCGGTAAAAATAGCGTACCTTTGCACCAGCAAAAATCACAAAAAAGCAACATTCACATGAAAAAAATTGCCAATCTGTTTTATCAGCCCAAATATATGGTCATTTGGGTAGTGTGCATCACGCTATGGACATTTCTGTTTCCGATAATCTATAAGCCCACGTTTGGTTACCGTTACGAAACCATTTGGAACGACGACGCCACATTGCGCATCTCCATATTGGCAGCCATCGTGTTTGGCGTAACAGTAGGCAGTCGCCTTATTTTGTACTTCACCACGCGCCACAACCATTTGAGTGTCGGGCAACATGCTATTTGGCTGCTGTGCGAACTGACGGTGATGTGTCTGTTTTGCGATTTATTTCTGTGTCTGCATGCCCACTGCGGTTACTTCGAACTACTGCCAAAAATTTTGGCGTGCGCCACCCTATCGATGGCATTTCCGTACGGCATATTGTGGCTCTATTTCGAGAAAACGGCCTGCAGCCGGCAATTGGCACAAAGCGTATCGGTGATAGCCGACCTGAAAACCGGCATCGAGCGCACCAATCAGAACGCCGTGCGTTTCGCCGACGACAAAAACAATATCAAATTGGTAGTCGAAGCCGATCGGCTCATCTTTATCGAATCGGCCGGCAACTATGTGAACATCACCTACGAAAATGCGGGGAAGGTGGTGCGCTACAGCCTGCGCAACACGATGAAGGGCATCGAAGACGCATGCACGGCCAACGGCATTGTACGCTGCCACCGCTCGTACTTTGTCAACCTGAAACACGTCAAACTACTCAAGCGCGAAGCCGACGGCATTCTGGCCGAGATAGATGTGGCCGGCGTTGATGCAGTGCCCGTTTCCAAAACCTACGCCGGCGATATTGTGCGCCAATTTTCGACCCAAGCATAATCTGCAAAAAATAAAAAACATTTCGTTGCACAATATTCGCAGATTTTATTTATCTTTGCAAATTCAACTTAACACCACACTAATATTATGGTTGCAAAAAAGGACTCCGGTATCACGTCATCGCAAAAGAAGCGATTTGCACTCTGGTTTTGGGCGCTGTTTTTATGCGGCATCGCCATTGTAGCCTTTATCTTTTTGGCCATCACCAAAGGCTGGATTGGCTACATGCCCGCCATCAGCGAGTTGCAAAATCCGAAAAATAAATATGCCACCGAAATCTATTCGGCCGACATGCAGTTGCTCGGCACATTTTTCACAGCCACCGACAACCGCATCACTACACGCTACGACGAGATATCGCCATTTGTGATACAAGCCTTGGTAGCCACCGAAGACGAACGTTTCTACGACCACTCGGGCATCGATGGTCAAGCACTGATGCGCGTGTTGGTGGTACGCGGTCTGCTGCAGCGCAAAAACGCCGGCGGCGGATCGACCATCACGCAGCAGTTGGCCAAGCAACTCTATTCGCCTCCGGCAACCAACATCTTTCAGCGCGCACTGCAAAAACCCATCGAATGGGTCATCGCCGTACAGTTGGAACGATTGTACACGAAAGAAGAGATTCTGACCATGTACCTCAACAAATTCGATTTTCTGAACAACGCCGTCGGCATCAAAACAGCCGCACAAGTCTATTTCGGTAAACTGCCCAAAGATTTGACCATCGAAGAGGCGGCCACGCTGGTGGGCATGTGCAAGAATCCGGCGCTGTTCAATCCCGTACGCCGCAACGAACGCACATGGCAACGCCGCAACGTTGTGCTCGGGCAGATGCTGAAGAGCGACTACATCACCGAAGCCGAATTCGACTCGCTGAAACAGATACCGCTGACGCTGAACTATCATAAGGTTGACCACAAACTCGGTCTTGCACCCTATTTCCGCGAATACCTGCGCATGATGCTGACTGCCAAGCAACCTAAACGTTCCAATTACGCGCAATGGCAACTCGCGCCCTATGGTCGTTACTACATGGACTCCATCGCTTGGGCCGAAGACCCGTTGTATGGTTTCATCGAGAAAAATCCGAAATCGGACGGCACCAAATACAACATTTACGCCGACGGTCTGAAAATTTACACCGCCATCGACTCGCGCATGCAACAATACGCCGAAGAGGCCGTTGCCGAACACATTCAAGAACTGCAAAAAACATTCTTCAAAGAACAGAAAGGGCGCAAAAAAGCCCCATTTGCCAACAACCTGACCGACCAAGAGATTGAACAAATACTGAATCAGGCCATGCGCCAAACCGACCGCTATCGCGCCATGAAAAAAGCAAATGCTACCGACAGCGAGATTCAACAGGCCTTCAACACACCGGTCGAAATGTCGGTTTTCGCCTACGACGGCAACATCGACACCGTGATGACACCGCTCGACTCGATACGCTACATCAAAAGTTTTGCGCGTTGCGGCTTCATGTCGATGGACCCGAGCAACGGCTATGTGAAAGCCTACGTTGGCGGTCCCGACTTCAGCCATTTTCAGTACGACATGGTCAACATCGGGCGGCGACAAGTTGGTTCAACCATCAAACCATACCTATACACCCAAGCCATGAGCGAAGGTTATTGGCCGTGCGACAAGACTATCAATCAGCCAATCACGATTATTGCAGGCGATGGCAGCGAATGGTCGCCGCGCAACAGCGGCAAAACCCACATCGGCGAAGAGGTTACCCTGCGCTGGGGCTTGACCACATCCAACAACTGGATTAGCGCCTACGTCATCAGCCAACTGACGACGCCCAAACAATTTGCAAACATACTGCGTTCGTTCGGATTGCGTGGCGAAATCGTGCCGGACTACTCGCTGTGCCTCGGGCCGTGCGAAGTGTCGGTGGCCGAAATGGTCGATGCCTACACCACTTTTCCCAACAAAGGCATACGCATCAATCCCATCTATGTAACACGCATCGAGGACAACAACGGCAACCTCATAGCCTCGTTCACGCCCACCACCACCGAAGTCATCAACGAAGAGACCTCGTACAAAATGATAAATATGCTGACCAGTGTGATGGACCACGGCACGGGCGTGCGCGTGCGCTACAAATACAACATGCAGGCACCAGCTGGCTGCAAAACAGGCACCACACAAAACAACTCCGATGGTTGGTTCATCGGTTTTACACCGACATTGGTGTCGGGCGTATGGGTTGGTTGGGAAGACCGCGGCGTACACTTCAGCAGCATGGCCGAAGGACAAGGCGCCAGCATGGCTCTGCCTATTTGGGCAAAATACATGAACAAAGTGCTGCAAGACAGCACATTAGGCTACGATGCCACGCAGAAATTCGACATTCCCGAATGGTTTAATGCCGATGCGGGCTGCCTACCCGAAAACGACACAGAGATCACCGAATAGGTAGTTCCGACTACAGAATAATGCCTCTTCGCAGCGACTCTATTAGTTGCTGCACATCGGGACGAGTCAGTTTTTGCATAGCCGCCTCGTAACCAATATCAAAAATTTGTTGCGTTTTCGATATGTCGAACATGCCGAAATTGCGTGCTTTGACCGGCTCAATCACAAGGTCGCATTGGCGTTTTTCGGCTACGGTGCTCGACTGAATCGAGAGGTTATACACACGCTCCATTACGTCGAAAACATTGTCGATGGAGCCGTCGGTAACGATAGGATTGACGTGTACGCCAATCAGAAAGTCGCAATCGGGGCGAATGACCGAGGCCGGCATATTGCAAAAAATGCCACCATCGACATACACTTTGCCGTCAATCTCCTGAGGCGTCAGAAAAATGGGAACACTGGCCGAAGCCACCACCTTATCGACCAACGATCCTGTGTTGAAATAGACATTGCGCCCATCGATTAGTTCGGTTGCATTGATGGTCAACGGCATTTTTAATTCTTCGAAAGTCTTGGCATCGATAAAATCATCTATCAGGCGATAGAAACGTTCGGTGGACATGAACCCTTTTTGCGGCACCACGATTTTTACAAAATCGAAAAATTTTGACTCCTTAAAAAAATGACAAATCTCCTGCGGGTTTTTGCCATCGGCATAGAAGGCGCCGATAATGGCGCCGGCACTCACACCGGCCACAATCTGCGGCTTCAGCCCGACTTCTTCAAGCGCTTGCAACACGCCCAAATGTGCGATGCCTTTGGCACCACCACCACTCAACGATATGCCTATACGGCCTTTGTTTTGATTCATATAGCAAGATTTTTTTTATCGACACCGACGAATGGGGTCGCTCAAAGTTTCCATACCAAGAATTTCGGCGCAGGTGAACACCGAAGTCATCGACACGCCCAAAATGCCATGCAGGTTGAGGCTTTGCCCCGTCAGCAAGAGATTTGGGATAGGCGTACGCGGTGTCAAAACGGTGGTCATCGGGTTGTTCCAGTCCTTACAAATGCCATAAGCCGACCCTTCTTGTGTGAGCGTGTAACTGTAGTACGACAGCGGCGTGCTGGTGAACACACGGTCGATGGCGCCGCGCAAATCGGGCAACCGCTGTTCGACCAACTGCAAGCACTGCTCCACTTTGTCGTTTTTGAACTCGACATACGACTGTCCACGGTGCCCGACACGGCAATCAGCCCAACGCGCCACTTCGTTCCAGCGCATCGGTGTCAGCAAATCGAGGTGGTCGGCATAGGCCATGTCGCCTTCGGGCACAGCATAATTGACCAACACGCTATCGACACGTTTGCCTGTATCGACGTGCCACAAATCGGCATCGGCGCGATGCACAAAAATGTTGCGATTCAGGTAAGGTAACGCCTCCGGTTTCAGACGGATGTTGGCCGTGAACATGCCAAAGGAATTTTTCAGTCCGGCGATGCGATTGCGATAGACACGGCGCAGGCACCGGCTTTCGTCCACCAACGACAAGGTGAGCGCCGGATGTGCACTCGAAATGACCCAATCGGCCGTTAAAGTTTCGCCGCCATTGACGACAACTTTGGCGATGCGTCCGTCCTGCTCCACCAACTTTGTAACCGTGGAATGCACCCGCACCGTGCCGCCAAATTCACGAATTTTGGCCGCCAAATGGTCGGCAATGAGCGAACCGCCGCCGCGCAGCCGCCATGCGCTTTGAATGAACGAATTATTGATCTGCGCGAACACATACAACGGCAATGTTTCGGCATTCAGTTCCATTTTGAGCGATGTTCCCGACAGCACTTTGCGCAACAGCGGGTCGTCTATCGTTTCGTTCAGAAACTGATACGCCGACCGTGCGAACAACGATGTAGCATAAAATTCATTGCTATCGCGCGGCAAGAAACTATCGTAAATATGGTCGCCTACTTGGCGCAGAAAATTGGCATAATGCTGTAAATTGGCACGTTGTTTCGGGAAAAACTCCGACAATCGTTCTACAAATTGTTTGTGTCCGCAGGCAAACGGAAACGATTGTTCGCCAATCACGACCTCGTCGAAACATTCGGCATCCAACTGTTGCCACGGCAAATCGAGCAAATCGAAATAGCGGAACAGTGCATTGAGCGATTGACCTTCGCCCAAACCGCCGACGTAATGAAAGCCGGTATCGAATTGGGCACTGCCGCGCCGAAATGTTTGCAGGCAACCGCCGATGCACGAATCGTGCTCCAACACAGTAACCTGAAAACCATTTTTAGCCAAAATATAGCCGCACTCCAAGCCGCCAAGTCCGCTGCCTATGATTATAACACTTTCCACGGTGCATGTTTTTAGAGATGAAACAATGTAGTGTCAAACGCCGGCGCCACGCCAAACGGCCAAATGTCAGTCCGCCCCACCGGTCGGGCACAGCACTTGCAAACAACGCTCGAGTGCATCGACCCAATAGGGAATTTCGATGCCGTAAACTGTTTTTATTTTGGCTTTGTTCAGCACGCTGTAGTGTGGGCGCGGTGTGCGGTAGGCATAATCCTTCGATTCGATGGGCGACACCGTGCACTGCACCTGTGCCAATCGGAAAATCATCGTGGTGAAATCATACCAACTGCACACACCCTCGTTGGTGAAATGATAGATGCCCGGCACAAACTTATCGGCCGACAGAATCTGCAGAATGGCCTCGGCCAAATCGGCAGCATAGGTTGGTGTGCCTATTTGGTCGAACACCACATTCAAATGGTCGCGTTCGGCGCCGAGCCGCAACATTGTTTTCACAAAATTGTTGCCAAACCCGGAATAGAGCCACGCTGTACGAATAATCAGCGCCCGGCTGCACACTTCGAGCAAGGCTTGTTCGCCGGCCAATTTCGTTTTGCCATATACGGTATTTGGAGCCACGGGCATATCCTCGGTGTAAGGCACGTAGCCGGTGCCATCGAACACATAATCGGTGGAGATATGCACCATTTTCAAACCATATTTTTGTGCCACGACACCCAAGTTGCGCACGGCATCGCAGTTCACGCGGCGACACAACGCTTCGTCGTCTTCGGCTTTATCGACAGCCGTATAGGCCGCACAGTTGACCACGGCATCGGGACGATTGGCTACCACAAAAGCGTCGATGGCCTGTAAATTGCAAATGTCAAGCGTATCGACATCGGTGAACAGCGGTTCAAATTGCGGATAGCGCTGCAAAGCCACACGCATCTCGTTGCCAAGTTGACCATAAGCGCCTGTTATCAAAAGTTTCATAAACTACAAATAAATAATTGGTGCAAAAGTAAGCGTTTTTGACAATATACACAAACATTTTGCGCAAAAAGCGGCATTTTGCTGCTGTTTAGACGACAAAATCAACTATTTGTAGCCAAAACAACAAAAAAAAACACTTTTATAATCTACTTTCCAATTTTTTTGAGTAACTTTGTACGCTTTTTATGCTCAAAAACACAAAATAAGGTTATGGCCACTATCAAACCATTCAAGGGTGTACGCCCGCCAAAATCCCTCGTAGAGCGCATTGTGTCGCGCCCATACGACGTATTAAACTCCGACGAAGCACGCGCCGAAGCCGCCGACAACGACATGTCGCTGTATCATATCATCAAGCCCGAAATCGATTTTCCGGTCGGCACTGACGAACACGATGAACGCGTCTATGCCAAAGCCGCCGAAAATTTTCAAAAATTTCAGAACAACGGATGGCTGGTGCAAGACACCAACGAACACTATTACGTCTATGCGCAAACAATGAATGGCCGCACGCAATACGGGCTGTGCGTCGCCGCAGCCGTTAGCGACTACATGACAGGCAACATCAAAAAGCACGAACTGACACGTCGCGACAAAGAAGAAGACCGCATGAAACATGTGCGCGTCAATAACGCTAACATCGAACCCGTATTTTTTGCCTATCCGCACAACGACGAATTAGACGCCATAGTAGCACAAATCACCCGACGCGAGCCCGAATACGACTTCGTAACCGCCGATGGTTTCGGGCATCATTTCTGGGTCATCGACGACAAGGCCACCATCGAACGCATCACACAACTATTTGCAGCCATGCCGGCCATGTACATTGCCGACGGACATCATCGCAGCGCAGCAGCAGCCTTGGTGGGCAACGAAAAACGGCTGCAAAACCCAAATCACCGTGGCGACGAGGAATACAACTACTTTTTGGCTGTCTGTTTTCCCGACAATCAACTGACAATAATCGACTACAACCGCGTCGTAAAAGACCTGAACGGGCTGACCGACAACGAGTTTCTGGCAAAAATAGCCGAACATTTCGACATCGAGGACAAAGGAACAAACATCTACAAACCCGCCCGATTGCACAACTTTGCACTCTATCTCGGCGGACATTGGTACTCGCTCACAGCGCACCCCGACACCTACGACGACCACGACCCGATTGGCGTGTTGGACGTAACCGTTTCGTCGAATCTGATTTTAGACAAAATGCTCGGAATCAAAGACTTACGCAGCGATAAACGCATCGATTTTGTGGGCGGCATACGCGGTCTTGGCGAACTGCAACGCCGTGTCGATAGCGGCGAAATGCGCATGGCATTGGCACTCTACCCCGTATCGATGCAACAGATAATCGACATTGCCGACAGCGGCAACATAATGCCACCCAAAACCACTTGGTTCGAACCCAAACTGCGTTCGGGATTGATTATACACAAATTGAGTTAAAACCATGAGCAACGACCACATCATCGTACTACGGACTTTCGACACACTTGCTCCGGCAATCGTGGCAACTGACGCCCTGCGCCAAAACGGCATCGAAGCGATGACCGACCACAGCAACAGCGTGCGACTCAATCCGATGTTTGGCTCGTCCACAAGTAGCGGCATCAGGCTCTGCGTGTTCGAAAAAGACGCGGAATATGCCGAAGAAATTTTGAAAGAATTAGAATGAATTAAATTATGTTGAAAAAAATATATTTTTTGGGTTTATTTCTTTTGGCATCTATACTATTAAACGCAGAGGAGCCTGCTTTGTTTTCAAATGCAACAAATAATTCAGGTAGATTTGAAATAATTCAATCTCCTTTAGAAAAAAAATACACTTTTAAATTAGATAAAAAAAACCGGAGAGACATGGCATCTTCAAGGTAATATTAAAAGTATTCATTGGCACAAGATGCCCACTATATCTGATGATATTAATTATGAAGAACATAATATAAACTATCAAATATTTTTAGGTGGAGATGATCTCAATGATTGTTTTCTAATAAATATACATACTGGTAAAACTTGGGTTTTGTTTCCTGATAAAACTAATTTTATCACTTGGAAAGAAGTTAATAATGAATAGGCAACTCATAACATTTTTTACGTTTATTGCATTAGCAAGTTGTACGCACGTCCCTACCGACGAAGAACGCGCCCAAGCCTTCATCGACTCGGCTGCCACGCTGTATGCCAACGGCCACTTCGAAGCCGCAAAATGGCAGTTGGACTCGGTACACGACAACTTCCCGCAGTTGGTGCGCTATCGCCGCCAAGCCGACACCATAGCATGGCGCATCGAAATGCGCGAAACCGACCGCAACCTGCACTATGTCGATAGTTTACTGCCCATCAAAGCCAACGAAGTCAACCAACTGACCAAACCTTTCAAGTACGAAAAAAACGACCAATATCAACAATACGGCACGTTCACCTACAACCTACTACGCAACGAATGGAACCTCGGGCGCAGTTATGTAAAACCATTCACCGACGAACAAGGACAACTGTACCTTACGGCACACTATTGCGGCACACCCATCGACTACGAACGGCTACGCATATCGGTCGGCGACTTTTGGGCCGACACACAACCCATCGACGCTGCCGCCAAGCACACCTACACCGACCTTGGTGTAACACACGAAACCGCCTTGATAGCACCAAACGCCATAGGCACTTGGCCCGAATTTTGGACAACACATCAGGACGAAAACATCAAAATCACTTTCGTCGGGACTAAGCGCAACTACACCTATCTGCCAAACAAAGACGAACGCCAAGCCTTTGTCGAAACCTATCGTTTGGCAACCGTTTTGGCCGACATCGCCCGCCTCGAAAAATTGCGCCAACACGCCACAACACGTCAACACATTTTGCGTCAGAAATTAAACCTGAAAGAATGATTCTCGACACACTAAATAATGCCCACAACTATGTCAACCTGCATCCGCAGTTCGGAATGGTATTCGACTATCTGCTACACACAGATTTTGCAGCACTAACCGACGGCAAGCGGCAACTCGACGGCACAGATGTGTACATCGATTTAGCCACCATACAAGGCCGACAGCACGCACCGCTTGAAGCCCACCGACAATACATCGACATTCAGTTGCCGCTATCGGGCACCGAATCCATCGGTTGGAAACCGCAGGAAACGTGTCTGTGTCCGACGGCACCATACGACACCACACGCGACATCATCTTTTTCGACGACGCTTACGACACCATCATACCCGTTGCTTGCGGACAATTCGTCATTTTTTTTCCGAACGATGCACACGCACCGGCAATGGCTACTGGCACATTACGGAAAATAGTCGTTAAAATCAGAATATAACAAAAAAATACAATATAATGGAAAAATCGCTAAAAATCATTCAAGACGACCCGCTGTTGGCACCTTTTGCCATGGCCATAACCGGTCGACACGAGTACGCCATTCGCAAAGAAAAAGAGTTGCTCGGTGCGCAAAATCGTTCGTTGTCGGACTTTGCCTCAGGTTACTTGTATTTCGGGCTGCACAAGGTAAAACGCAGTTGGTATTTGCGCGAATGGGCACCCAATGCAACCGCCATTTACGTGATCGGCACGTTCAACAATTGGCAGAAGAGCGAAGATTTTCGGCTCTACCCCATCGATAACGGCATCTGGGAAGGACGTTTCCCCGAAAAAGCGCTTCAGCATGGCGATTTATTCAAACTGTTGGTCGAATGGCACGGCGGTTGCGGCGAGCGTATACCGGCTTGGGCGCGTCGTGTGGTGCAAGACGAGAACACAAAAATTTTCTCGGCGCAAGTGTGGGCACCCGAACAACCCTATAAATTTAAGGTGAAACATTTCAAGCCACAGACACAGCCGCTGATGATTTACGAATGCCACATCGGCATGGCTACCAATCAAGAGAAAGTGGGCACATACACCGAATTTCGCGAAAACGTGTTGCCACGCATCATTGCCGACGGCTACAACTGCATTCAGATAATGGCCGTGCAGGAACATCCCTACTACGGTTCGTTCGGCTACCATGTTTCGAGTTTCTTTGCAGCATCGTCGCGTTTCGGCACTCCCGACGAGTTGAAAGCGCTCATCGACGAAGCACACAAGCACGGCATCGCAGTCATCATGGACATTGTGCACAGCCACGCCGTGAAAAACGAGGTCGAAGGTCTCGGCCGTTTTGATGGTACGCCCTATCAATACTTCCACGGCGGCGACCGACGCGAACATCCGGCTTGGGATTCGTTGTGTTTCAATTACAACAAAAACGAAGTACTCCATTTTCTGCTATCGAACTGCAAATTCTGGCTTGAGGAGTATCATTTCGACGGATTCCGTTTCGACGGCGTTACTTCGATGATATACCGCAACCACGGCCTCGGTCAAGACTTTGGCAACTACGGCGACTACTACAACATGAATCAGGACGGCGATGCGCTCTGCTACTTGACTCTCGCCAACAAACTTATTCACGAGGTGAATCCGAACGCCATCACCATTGCCGAAGAGATGAGCGGTCTGCCCGAATTGGCCGTCCCGTTCAACGATGGCGGCATGGGTTTTGACTATCGCATGGCCATGGGCATACCCGATTTCTGGATAAAATACATCAAAGAGGTGAAGGACGAAGATTGGAAGGCCGGACATATTTTCTGGGAAATGACCAACCGACGCGCCGGCGAAAAGACCATCTCGTACGCCGAAAGCCACGACCAAGCGCTCGTGGGCGACAAGACCATCATCTTCCGACTCATCGATGCCGACATGTATTGGCACATGCAAAAAGGCGACGAAACCTTTATGGTCAACCGCGGTATCGCGCTCCACAAAATGATTCGCCTCATAACGGCTTCGACCATCAATGGCGGCTACCTCAATTTCATGGGCAACGAATTCGGACATCCGGAATGGATCGATTTCCCGCGCGAGGGCAACGGATGGTCGTACAAATACGCACGCCGACAATGGGAATTGGTCGATAACGAAAAACTGCTCTACCACGACCTGAACGAGTTTGACAAAGCCATGGTGGCACTCATCGAAAACGAGAAAAAATTCAACGAATCGTCTATCGAAAAAGTGTGGGACAACGAAGGCGACCAATTAGTGGCATACAAACGCAAAGACCTGCTGTTCGTATTCAACTTCAACGGGCAAAAATCGTTCACCGACTATGGCATTCTGGTGAAAAAAGGTGCCTACAAAGTAGTGCTCAACACCGACAGCAAAGCCTTTGGCGGATTCGGATTCAGCGACGACAGCGTGATGCACTACACACAGCCCAGCCATCTGAAAAACAAAGAATGGCTCAAACTATACATTCCGAGTCGTTCGGCATTGGTACTTCGTCTGCAATAAACTTGTAATCAATGCGTTACAAAATCTATCAATGGATAATGTGCGGCATTGCGGCCTGCTGTTTGACCGGTTGCCCCGAAGGGTTCATGAGCGAAGGCATCACCGACGATGTATGCAAACACAACCTTTTAGGCACCACTTGGGAGGCACCGTGCCACGATAGCAAAATCACACTATCGTTCGCATCGTGCGACCTTTGGACAGCCACCTACGACACATTACAAATCAGCGGATTTTACACCGCCGATGGCTACGCCATAACAGGTGGTGTGTTTGCCGGCGTACAACCCGATAGTACATTTTGCGGCATTGGCAACGCCAAAACTTTCGAAGGCAACATCGATGGCGAATCACTCATCATTGGCAATCACACATTTGTCAAACGCTAAAAACGCGCGACATTTTTGCGGATAAAACACAAAAAAAGCCTGTAAAAACAGGCTTTTTTGTTTACATCATCGTATCGTTACTTGTGTCGCACCAAAGCCATATTGCTGAAACGAAGCATCTTGAAAATAGCAGGAACGATAATGCGTTTTCAACTCTTTTTCGATGGCTGCGCGCAATACGCCTTCGCCCTTGCCGTGAATGAATATAATTTTTTGTCCGCGCCGTTTGGCATATTCGCGCATCACACTGTGAAATTTATCAATCTGATACTGCAACATATCGGCATTGCTCATGCCATGCGTATTGTCGAGTAACGCATTGATGTGCAAATCGATTTCCACCGGCTCGTTTTTCGGTTTGGACGATCGGAAAACGCGAGGTCGTTCGCGCTCCATATTTTTTTGCAAAATGGCCTGTTGCAACGCATTGGCATCGATCTGCATGTCGAGGTCGAGCACATCGTGCTCGACAACTGCCACCAGCAGCGCATCGTTGTCGAAAAAGTCGTTATTGCCAAAACTATGCAGTTTGTAAAACCGCACCGGATTGATACGCAACTCCACATCGATAGCCGGTTTGGGTGTAAAAGGTCGTTTTTTGTAGGCCATCGCCTGAAAACGTAGATTTTCCCAACCATTCAATGCCGTTTTGTCAATCGTTTGCAGCAACAATTTGGTTTGCGGTTCTATCATATTTTGCTCTACGATTTCGGCCTCGACGTCGCAACGTAACAGACTGAAATTCAGATAGTAATTGCTATCATTCACCAAATAAACATCTATATCGCACGTTTGCAAATGTTTGATATCGGTTGGCACGAACGCCAAATAGATGCTCAACTGTTCGCCGGCGGGCGTTTCGTCACGCTCGTTGAAAGCGTATGGCGGCAATGTCGGTTCGGCGTCGTCCTCTTCGACCGACATATTTGCGTGCTGCGGCTGCCCGGTGTGCGTCGATGGTGTCGGTCTGTCGTCTTTCGGGAAATTATACTGATCCGTATCGACCACAACCACCAAATCGCGCACATGCGTTGGAATTTCGAACTCGTCCTCATCGCGCACGAGCGCCACATCTTTCGACTGAAATCCTGCGACAACGCCACCCCCCGCGGCATTCAGGAATCTCACCTTATCTCCTACTTTAATCATGATACATACTAATATTTTGCCTGCAAAATTATAAAAAAAATAGTATTGTTTCGCAAACGAAGCGCACAAAAATGAGTAAATAGTTGCTTGTAGCCATACGAAACGCGGAAAAGTCAACTTTTTGACCAATTTTTGTTGCATATCAGAAAAAAAACGTTTAACTTTGCCGATTGGAAACAATATTTATTCAATACAATGGCCGATTCCATCATTATCATTCCGACTTACAACGAGAAAGAGAACATCGAAAAGATGATTCGCACCGTTTTTGCCTTGCCCAAAGAGTTCCACATACTCGTCATCGACGACGGCTCGCCCGATGGCACCGGCGCTATTGTCAAAAACCTGCAGGCCGAGTTCCCGACACGGTTGTTTCTAGTAGAACGTACGGGCAAACTCGGACTTGGCACCGCCTACATTGCCGGCTTCAAATGGGTGCTCGAGCACGATTATCAATACATTTTCGAGATGGACGCCGATTTTTCGCATCCGGTAGCCAAGTTGACCGAAATGTACGAAACCGCCGTGAATGGCGCCGATGTAGTGGTTGGGTCGCGCTATGTGGGCAATGTGGTCAACATCGTCAATTGGCCAATGGGACGCCTGCTGATGTCGTATTACGCTTCGAAATATGTGCGCTGCATTACCGGTTTGAAAGTGGCCGACACTACAGCCGGATTTGTATGCTACCGCCGACAGGTGCTCGAAACAATCGAATTCGACAAAATCCGTTTCAAAGGGTACGCCTTCCAAATAGAGATGAAATTTACAGCCGCACAATGCGGTTTCACCATCAAAGAGGTGCCCATCGTATTTTTCAACCGCGTGGAAGGCACATCGAAAATGAGCGGCGGCATCTTCAGCGAAGCATTATTTGGTGTCGTACAACTGAAAATCAGCAGTTGGTTTCGACACTATCCGCAAAAACCCCAACACTGACGACACAACAAACCATTTCGGGTGGCAAGCGTTCGGCACAAACCGCACGCTCGACCGCTCGATTTTTTTATAGTCCAACTACACCAAACAAATTTAACACAAAAATGAAAAGAATCGTTTATCTGATGGCAACCATCTCATTACTAACAAGTTGCAACGACGTACCAAAACAAACGCCTCTAACCATGACCGACGAAATAGTGTTGACTGCGCCCGACACCCAAAGCGGGCTCACGGTGAACGAAGCACTTGCACTGCGGCAATCGTGCCGCGACTATTCGTCCGAAGAACTATCGCTCGAAGAGGTGTCCGAAGTACTTTGGGCGGCCTCCGGCATCAACCGTGCCGATGGCAAACAGACTGCCCCTTCGGCGTTGGCGCTCTATCCGATTCAGGTGTATGCTTTCTTTGCCGAAGGCGCCTATCGCTACGAACCGGCGGCACACACACTTGTCAAAGTGGCCGATGGCGACTACCGACAAGCAACCGCCATGCAGGATTTTGCCTACACAGCACCGTTGAACTTGGTATATATGGCCAACTACGCAAAATACACCGGCCGTGGCGCCGACATACCGCACGAACGCCGTTGGTTTCTGTGTGGGCAAGATGCAGCCGGATATGCCGAAAACGTCAACATCTACTGTGCCGGACACGGACTGAAATCCATCACACGCGGCAGCGCCAAACCCGACCAACTGCTCGAAATATTGCATTTGGACAGCACACAATACGAATTTGTATTAGCCCAAACCATCGGAAAATAACAAATTAAAACACACTAAATTAAAATATGATAACCACCGAACAACTGAAAGCACTGAACGAACGTGTCGATGCGCTACACAAATACCTCGACATCGACAACAAAACCATGCAACTCGAAGAAGAAGAGTTGAAGACACAAGCACCCGAATTTTGGCAAGACCAAAAACGTGCCGAAGAGCAGATGAAAAAGGTCAAAGGTCTGAAATATTGGATTGTGGAATACAATGCCGTGAAAGCCGCAGCCGACGAAGTACAGTTGTCGCTCGATTTTTACAAGGAAGAAGCCGTCAGCGAAGCCGAAGTGGACGCTGCCTACGCCAAAGCCATCGCCTTGGTCGAAAATTTGGAAATGCGCAACATGCTGCGCCGCGAAGAAGACAAACTCGGAGCCGTCATCAAAATTGTGGCCGGTGCCGGCGGTACCGAAGCCCAAGATTGGGCGCAAATGCTCATGCGTATGTATATGCGCTACTGCGAAAAACACGGCTACAAAACCACCATTTCGAACCTGCTCGACGGCGATGAAGCCGGCATCAAAAGTATCACCTTCCAAGTTGATGGCGACTACGCTTACGGCTATCTGAAAAGCGAAAACGGCGTCCACCGGTTGGTGCGCGTATCGCCATACAATGCGCAAGGCAAACGCATGACATCGTTCTCGTCGGTATTTGTGGCACCATTGGTCGACGATACCATCGAAATCGAAATATCGAACGCCAACCTCTCGTGGGACACGTTCCGATCGAGCGGCGCCGGCGGGCAAAACGTCAACAAAGTAGAATCGGGCGTGCGACTGCACTACACATTCAAAAATCCCGTAACCGGCGAACCGGACGAAATTGTCATCGAAAACACCGAAAGCCGCGACCAACCCAAGAATAAGGAGAATGCGCTGCGGCTGCTGAAATCGCAACTCTACGAACTCGAACTCGAAAAACGGCGTCAGGAAACAGCCAAAATCGAGGCCGGCAAAAAGAAAATAGAATGGGGCTCGCAAATACGATCGTATGTATTCGACGACCGCCGCGTGAAAGACCATCGCACCGATTATCAAACATCGAACGTCAACGCCGTGATGGATGGCGACATCGACGAATTTATCAAAACCTATCTGATGGAATTTGGCGGACAAGAAAATTAAACACAGCTAAAACACTATTTTCGTCATGCGCAAAAAAATTCTGTTCATCGTCAACCCGAAATCGGGTACCATGCACAAAACCAATTGGATAGCCATGGCCACACGCATGTTGGCACAAACGTTCGATTTGGAATTCAAATACACCACCCATCGTGGGCATGCTTGCGAACTCGCACAACAAGCCGTCAAAGACCAAATTCCGATTGTTGCCGCCGTTGGTGGCGACGGCACCGTCAACGAGATTGCAAGTTCGCTCGCCGGCACCGACACGGCGTTGGCCATACTGCCGCTCGGTTCGGGCAACGGGCTTGCGCGCGACTTGGGCATATCTACCCTATTGCCCTTCAATGCGTTGGAGTGCATCAAAAAAAACAAAACACTCACCATCGACTACGGCCGCGCCAATGGTGTGCCGTTTTTCTGCACCTGCGGCGCCGGCTTCGACGCTCTGGTCAGTTACAAAATAACGCAATGTTCCAAACGCGGGCTGTGGATGTACGTATCGCTGTGCATGCGCGAATTTTTTCGCTACAAACCGCTGAAATGCACGCTCGAATACAACGGACACACCGAAACACGCGACGTATTTGTAGTAAACTGCGCCAACATACGCCAATTCGGGTTCAATGCCTATATTGCTCCGAAAGCCGACTTTTGCGATGGTCTGCTCAACGTTACCATCGTACGGCCGTTTGGCGTATGGACTGCCCTGCGCCTGTTAGTGGGCTTGTTCACAAAGCACATCGACCACTTCAAAAAACACATCGAAACCTTTGAGTGCGAGCGCATTACGATTACACTGCCGCCCAACGCGCCATTCCACTGCGATGGCGACTATTTGGCCATGTCAAACACCATCGAAGTGGAAGCCGTACGCCATGCACTGAAAGTTCTTGTGCCCTAAAAACGCAAAAAAAAACTTTTCGTCGATAAATTTGATTTATCACAAAAAAAATCGTATCTTTGCCGTAAAATAACCTTCTAATACCAACCGACATGCGACGCAAACTTCTGATGGCAACCCTATTATTGGCAGTTGCAAGTATGGCATTCGGCCAATCGATGGTCAGCCCCGAGACATTGGCCAAGCGCGAAAAACGCAAAAACCTGACCGTCAAAGAGTGGAATACCGATGCAAGGTCGAAAACACGTTGGCTCGACCACCTCACCGTGTACGATGAACAAGGCCGCAAAATCGAAGAGATAGAATATGCAACCTACGGCCAAAAGGAACGTGTTACGTTCGAGTACGACGACATCACCGGCAAAATCGTCAAAGAAGTGGTGTACGACGACCACAACAAACCGGTGCGCATACGCAAATACGAATACAACACCAACGGCACCAAAAAAAAACAATACAACTACTACCCCAATGGCAAATTAGCCTCCGTCAAAGTATTCGAATATCTGTTTGACGAGTAAGCCATGCCGGTTAGCACCACCGACATACAAACCGCATTAAAGCAAATGCGACACATCGACTTATCGGAAATGAAAGCCATCAAGTTGATGAACCGCATCGACACCAAATATATAGCCAACCGCCGACAACTGCTGCAAATTTTGACATTGGCGCTAAACGATTATCGCGCACAAAACATTGATAAAGAGATAATTAGTAAATACGACACTATCTATTTCGACACAGCTGATGTAGCCATGTACCAACGGCATCACGACCGCCGACTGCAACGCCAAAAAATTCGCACGCGCAAATATGTAACGTCCGACATTGCATTCGTCGAAATAAAAAACAAGACCAACAAAGGGCACACACAAAAAGTGCGCACCGCCATCGGCAACGATGCGTGGCACGATTTCAGAACCGACACCGCCGCCGCCCAATTTGTAGCCTCGCGCACCCAATACGACGTTGCAACGTTGCTACCACAAGTGCGCACACGTTTCGACCGCATCACACTCGTCAACAACGCCAAAACCGAGCGCTTGACCATCGACATGAATCTCACATTCGACAACTATACAACACGCCAAACTGTGTCGCTTAACGAACTGATAATCATCGAATTGAAACAAGACTCACAAGCCGATTCGCCCATGAAACGCATTTTGCGCGATTTACGCATTTTTCCGGCAAAAATCAGCAAATACTGCATCGGCACAGCACTTACAAACCCCGACGTCCGATCAAATCGTTTCAAAATCAAAATTCGCAAAATCGAGAAACTAACGCAACACCGACTGACAGTAACAAAAGCAACCAACTAAATAATTATCAATATGTTACAGACAGAACAATATCCGGAATTCGATCCAAGTATTGCCCAAGAATTTGGATACAGCGACACCGGCAACACGCTCGATTTTTTGGGCGTACCGCTTTTCGAGGCCGACAGTCTATTCAACCTGCTGATTCGGTTCACCTTCAACCTGCTGATTTGCTGGGTGATAGTACACTTTTTCTACTACAAAAAGAGCCGACGACGCGATTACTACACCACATTCATTCTATTCAGTGTTAGCATGTTTTTGCTCATTTTCCTGATGGAAAATGTCAAACTGCAAATTGGCTTTACACTTGGTCTGTTTGCCATTTTCGGCATGATTCGCTATCGCACCGAAACCGTTCCCATTCGCGAAATGACCTACCTGTTTGTCATCATCGCCATTTCGGTCATCAACGGCTTGGCCATGACGGTCAGTTATGCCGAATTGGTAGTAACCAATATGCTCATCATCGCCATGACAGGCATTTGTGAACATGTGCGGCTGCGGCATACCGCCTCGAAACTCGTCTTGTACGACAAAATCGAAAACATCGTCCCCGAACGGCGCGCCGAACTCATTGCCGACCTCGAACAACGCATCGGCCACAAAGTCGAAAAAGTCGATGTGGGGCATGTCGATTTTTTGCGCGATGCCGCGTTCCTGCGCGTCTATTACATCTGCGACAAAAACACCACCGGCGATGTCGAAAACATCACCAAAATAAAACCCGACATGAGTTGAACACCTTATAAAAACACCAAAAACGCCATGAAAACATCGTTCAAACACATCGTTTTGCTATGCGCACTTGTGCTGCCGACACCATTTGTAGCGCAAGAACAAGAAATAGAAATCGTCGAAACGACCAATGCGCTCAAACAAGATTTTGCACCACGCATCGGATTCGACATCGGCGGCGACCTCTACCACGGTCTATCGCTGAAGTGGGAAGAAGAAGCGCGTTTCAAAGACATATCGACCACATTCGACCGACTCTACTCCACCCTGTCGCTCACCTACAAATTCAACACATACTTCAAAACAACCATCGGCTATTCATTCCATCTGATTCACCACGATGGCAAAAAGAGCACCAACTACGAGAAATATTGGGTGATGCGCCATCGCGTATATCTCGATCTCACAGGCAGTTACCACTATAATCAATGGCAGTTTTCGTTGCGCGAGCGTCCGATGATGACCTACCGCATGGACAATCCCGACCCGAACGAGAAAGCAAATCCCGATTGGCATCTGCGTTCAAAATTCACCGCCGAATACACCTGCATGAGCAAACCGCTGAAACCCTACATCTCCGTCGAACTATCGAACACGCTGAACGCTCCGAAGTTGGCCGGCAACTACATCGATGCAGTACGCAGTGCCATCGGTCTGAAATGGCGCATCGACCAACACAATGCCTTCAACTTCTACTATCGTGCCGACTGCAATTGGACACGCGACATCGATGTGAAATATGCTGCAAACAACATCGACATCGAGCGCATCAAGTTGACACACAAAACGTCGCTGACACACATTTTGAGCGTTACCTATTGTTTCGATTGGTAAATCCAACGCCCCACGCACAACAACGACGGGCTCCCCAAATGGAGAGTCCGTCGTTGTTTTCGATAAGCTTTCCGATTGATAATCAATCGTTTTTGATGAAAATTTTCATCTGCCCGGCAGCCACAATCGTATCGGCCACTTTGGTTTCGGCAGCCAGCAGTGTGATGCCGGCCGCTTCGCCCAAAATTGTCAGATGCGTGTGTAGCGTGTCGCCCACCGCCGGCAAATGCTCGATACGCATTTTTTTTATTTCGCCGATATAACCAAGTTTTGGCGGCAAGCCTTGCTTGTAGGTCGAAAATCCGGCAAAGGCCGCAGCCGATTGGGCAATATGCTCAATCAGCCCCGGTTCGCGCAGATGTCCGTCGGCAAAAAACAGATTGTCGGGAGCAACCGTCAAAGCCGTGTTGGCCTCGGTATCGGTAGCATCGAGCAGCGTATCGACCATGACGATAGGCGCTCGCTGCGGAATCAGCCGAAACACCTCGTCGCCCGTAAAAAGCGGTTTATCCATCAGGCCATGCGCTCGGCAATGAAATCGTACAGCGCGCCAAATGTCTTCACTTGCGGCATTTCGGACGGTTTGATTTTCACGCCAAATTCGTTTTCGATGAGCGCCACCATATCAACCAAACTCAAACTATCGAGTTCAAGGGTTTGTTTGATGTCGGCATCGGGCGTAATTTCAGAAACTTCTTTTTCAAATTCTTCAGCCAAAACTTCGTTTACTTTGGCAATCAATTCTTCTCTTTCCATTGTATTTTACAATTTTAGTTGTTAATAATTATTTTTTGATGTTTTGAAAAACATAATCGTAAAGGGCTTCGAAAGTTTGAATGTCAGACAATTCTGTAGCCGGAATTTTCACACCGAATTTGAATTCGATAATGGCAATCATATCCACCACGTCCAAACTATTGAGCATCAACGTCTCTTTGACATTGGCTTCGGGGGTTATGGTTGCGATGTCAACTTCAAATTCCTGTGCCAAAATTTCGTTTAGTTGTGAAATCAATTCTACTCTATCCATATCGCTCTTTTCTGATTGTTTTTTAGGAGATTACATATTGCGCACAATAAGCGTTGCATTGGTGCCGCCAAATCCGAACGAGTTCGACAAGAATGTATCGAAATGTTTTTCGATGCGTTTGTCGGGAATCAGCAGTTTGGCGCTGTCTTCGTCGGGATTTTCGAAATTGAGGTTTGCGGCGATAAAATCGTTTTTCATCATCAGCATCGAGTAAATCAGTTCACTCGAGCCGGCCATCCACATTTCGTGTCCGGTTTGCGATTTGGTCGATGTAACTTCCACCGTACGTTCGCCGAAAATGTTGTAAATGGCTTTGGCCTCCTGCGCGTCGCCAACGTGTGTCGATGTGGCGTGTGCATTGATGTAGCCGATTTCGCGAATGTCGATACCGGCGCGTTTGATGGCCATTTGCAACGAGCGGCTCGGGCCTTCGACGTTCGGCGACGAGATGTGGTCGCCGTTCGACGAGAATCCGTAACTCAACACTTCGGCCAGAATCGGTGCGCCGCGTTTTACGGCGTGTTCATACTCCTCGATGATGACGGTTGCTGCGCCACCGCCGGGCACAAGTCCGTCGCGGTCGCGGTCGAACGGACGGCTGGCTTTGGTCGGTTCGCTCTCGCGCACCGAGAAAGCAGAAATGCCATCGAACGAGCCGATGGAGAAAGGATTAACCTCTTGTGCGCCACCGCACACTACCATATCCTGCAAACCGTTCTGTATGAGCAATGCGCCCAAACCAACGGCATGCGAACCGCTGGCGCACGCGCCGGACACCGTAAGGTTGATGCCTTTCAGGCGGAATATGCAGCCGAGGTTCATGGTTACGGTGGAGTTCATCGATTGGAATATTGCTCCCGAACCACACAAGGTCGTATCTTTCTTCTCGCGAATCATATCGACGGCGCGCACCGTTGGGTCGGCCGAACTATCGTTGCCATAGAGCAAACCTACTTCGTGAGCATCCAGATAGTCTTGGTCGATGCCGGCGTTGCGCAATGCCTCTACCGTAGCACAATAAGCATATTTGGCCTGTTCGGGCATAAAAGCGCGTTGCGAACGGCTCAACTCCTTTTTCAAATCGGGCACTTCCAATTTGGCGGTCAAGGCCGAACGGAATCCCATTTCTTTGCGGGTCGGGTCGAAAATGATGCCCGATTTACCGTTGTAGAGCGCATCGCGCACATCGTCAAGGTTTTGACCCAAGCACGAATAGATGCCCATACCGGTAATTACTACTCTCTTCATAATTAAAAATCGTTATATATTACAAAAAATAAATCAAAATTATTTGTTGATATCCGTCAGTTGGTAGGCACTGTCGAACTCCAACTCTACATCGCCCGACAATTCCACATCGTAACCGCCGGTGATACGACTCCACTCTATTTTTTTGATTTTGTTGTCGGGAAAAACCTTACGAATGCGTTTCAGCATCTCTTCGGGAACGGCCGTATCGGGTATATTGCCTTCGTCTTCGGCGTCCATCTCTATCCAACGACCGGTGGCTGTAAACTCCAATTTGGTAAAATCATCAAGTACGACATCGTAGCCAACTTTCGAATTGACCATCAGCACCGAGCGTTCGGGGAACGCTGTTTCGATGAAACGTACGGCTTGTTCGGGCAGTGCTTGGGCAGCAGCAGTCACCGTCATAACCACAAATGTGGCAATCAATGCAATTTTTTTCAAGTCCATTGTTGTGTCGTTTTTTTTATTAGTGTAAAACTTTGTTCAAATTAGCATACATGCGGTTGCGCAGGTTTTTGAGGGCTATGAACTTGGCACAACGTGCGTGTGTCAGGAACCGCCAATCGCGCACTGTGCGGCGCATCCATTTGTAGTCGTACCACGCAAACAGCGTGATGGCCGGGAACAACAGCACCCAAACGGCAGCCTGCCACCACCAGCCAAAGCCGCAACCGGCTACCAACAATGTGGCCAACAAGAATATCGGCACAAAGACCAACACGTTCAGAATGAGAATCAACGTATTGGTAAACATTTTGTCCGTTTTCAGGAATAGTTTCGGCAGATTGTAGCACACGATGCCCGGCCACAGCGCCACCAACCACACAGGCAGCAATGCTATTTGTGCCAACGATTGTGCGCAAGTGGCCACCACAGAGGGTTTGCGGTCGAACCGGTCGTTATCCAGACGTTGTTGGTCAAGCCCATGCTGCAAGGCACGCGCATCGTCGAATATCTGTTGCACGGTTTCGGCATCGGCGGCTTTGGCCTGCTCGATGGCTTCGAACAAGTCGCGGTCGCTGGCGAGTTTGTCGGGCAGATAATTTGGGTTTCGACCATGATTGGAGGCGTAGGTTACGCCGTAGGTATTGCGTATGGTATCGATGGCATCATAATTGTCCAAGTCGGTGATATTGAGCATCATACCTTCTATTTGAGCGCGCACCAATTTATTGACTTCGCGCTGTGCCGTACGCGGTTTTGTTTTGTAGAGTTCGTAGTAAGGTTTCAGCGAGATGGGCGTACCGAATTTCACCATAAAATCTTCTTGCAGCCCGAAATAACTCGAATAGTGATTGCACGACGGCAAAATCAGTATATCGGTTTGGAAGTCGTTCATTTCGGCTGTTTGGAAAGCCATGCGTGTGTATCCGAAAGAAAATTCGCCCAACCAGCGTTTGTCCTGATGCGTGCCTTCGGGATACATGATGAGGCGTTGTCCTTTGAGTAATTCGCCACCCGATATCCGAATGGTTTCTTCGTTTTTGCCGAGCGATTCGGCGCCTTCGGTGTGCAGACGGAATGCGGGCAACATACCTATCCATTTGAAGAACGAGGCCAATTTTGGGTTCCAAGCGAATACATCGCCGCGTGCAATGACGTACGGATGTGTATCAATCTCCAAACTGAGCAGCAAGGCCAATGGGTCGTTGGCGCAGTTCTGATGATTCGACACAATGAGCACCGGTGTTCCGATAGGCGGCACAGCCTCTTTGTTCACCGCATACATGTGTCGGTACAACAAGCGATTGTGTAAAAAACGTACATACCGTTTGAACAAGCGGTAGCCAAGACTTGGGCGTAATTCTTTGTTATTATTATTGTTCGACATGACGTTTTTGGGTTAAACTTTAATTAAATCGTACAAATATTGATAAGATGTTTCGACAAATCGGGCATTGTCCACAAAGTTGGCGTTCAGCCCCGACTCGTAGGAATCTTTGATATTGACAAAAAACGCTGCCACCACTTCGACATTGATGTCGGTGCGTACTTCGCCATGCACGATGCTGTTGCGTATGGCTTTGGCCCACAAGTCGATGGCGCGCTGGCGCAACACTTCGATTTTTTCGCGGTATCCGGCATATTTCATCAACGCCACAAGCAGCAGCGACGAATAGTTCGACAAGACAACTTGCGGATTGTCGATGGTGTGCAGATGTGCGCATTTGTTGTGCAACAGCCCCAAACGCGACTCTATCATTTGGCTCAACAAAACCGTGTCCGGCATATCGAGCGTTTGCTCCATCACTGCCACGAAATACTTATCGATGACGGCACAGAACAACGCACTTTTGTCCTTGAAATAGTAATACAGCGTGGCGCGACCAATGCCCAACTGTTCCTGCAAAACAGAGATGGACACGCCCGAATAGCCATGCAACAGATATTGCTCGAACGCTTTGGAAACGATATAGTCGCGATTGATTTTCATGCTGCTACAAATGCGATGGTGTACCGACACGCATTTTTACATCGAAATCGGTCTGCAAAGATACTACTTTTTTTTCGAACGTTCATTCGATAGTTCCGATTTTTGACATATCGCCAAGAGTCAAAAATACACAACTAATTCATTTACAACAAAATAAGCGACAAAAAAGTTATCAACAAAAAGATAAAAAAAAGAGGTTTTATGGCGTTAATTCCAAAAAAACTTGTACTTTTGCGCCACAAAAAAATCATAGAATGTCAGAAAAAAGCCGTAACAATCCACCGATGATGACACCACAACATATCCGCATTGCCGACTACGACTATCCGTTGCCGGACGACCGCATTGCCAAATATCCTTTGGAGGAGCGCGACCACAGCAAATTGCTTGTGTGGCGCGATAGTAGCATTGCCGAAGCACATTTTTACGACTTACCCGATTGTTTGCAAACGGGCGATTTGCTCATTTACAACAATACACGCGTCATTCAGGCGCGCCTGCATTTTCACAAAGAGACGGGAGCGCAAATCGAGATTTTTTGTTTGGAGCCGCAAGCGCCAAACGACTATCTGCAGGTTTTTCAAGAAACGGAATCGTGTGTTTGGAAATGCCTTGTAGGCAACCTGAAAAAATGGAAAGATGGTGTGCTGACCCAAACGCTGCTGATAAAAGGCGAATTTGTGCAAATTCAGGCCGAAAGAATAGCAGCCGATGCCGGCATGACACACGACATACGTTTCAGTTGGAACAACGATAACATCACCTTTGCCGATATTTTGGAGCATTTCGGCGAATTGCCCATTCCACCCTATTTGAACCGCGCCACCGAAGAGAGCGACAAAACCACTTACCAAACCGTTTACTCCAAAATCGATGGTTCGGTGGCTGCGCCAACAGCCGGATTGCATTTTACGAAAGACGTGATTCGCCGCCTTGCACTAAATGGTGTGCACGAGGACGAAGTAACGCTGCATGTGGGTGCCGGCACGTTTCAACCGGTAAAAGCCGACGAGATTGGCGACCATGCCATGCACCGCGAAATGATTTCGGTAAACAAAACCACCATCACCGATATTCTGAAAAATTTGGAACATGTGGTGGCCGTCGGCACCACATCGGTACGCACGTTGGAGAGCCTATATTATTTAGGGTGTCATATTCACGCCAATCCCGAAGCACCCGATTTGACCGTGGCGCAATGGGAACCCTACGAAAACGCCTATACACTGTCCACCGAAGAGGCGCTGAAAGCCATTGTCGATTATCTGACACGCAAGCATCTGCCTGCCATCGAGGCTGCCACGCAAATAATGATTGTACCGGGATTCCGTTTTCGCATTGTGCGCAAAATGATAACCAATTTTCACCAACCCAAAAGCACGTTGCTGTTGCTGATTGCTGCCTTTGTGGGCAATGAGCATTGGCACGACATTTACGATTATGCTTTGGCACACGATTTTCGCTTTTTGAGTTACGGCGACAGTTCTCTGCTTGTAAGACCACAATAAGCCCATCGGCATGAAAATCATTGCATTCATCAAAAAATGGACATTGCCCATTGCCATGATAACCGGCGCCGTCGGTTATTTTGTATTGTCCAAATGGCAATCGGTAGCGCCACTCAAGCCCGCTATCAACGAGGCGATTGCCATACTGACGCCCACACTTATCTTTGCGCAATTACTATTGTCGTTCTGCAAAATCGACCCGAAAACCCTCCGACCGCACAGATGGCACGGTTGGTTGCTGCTATTCCAATCCGCCACATGCTGCATCATGGCAGTCATGCTGTTGCTCTTGCCGCTGAACGATGCCTATCGTGCTGTATTCGAAGGCGTTATGGTCTGTTTGATATGTCCGACAGCCACCGCCGGCGTTGTCATCACCGGCAAATTGGGCGGCAACACGGCGAGTTTGCTCACTTATACGCTTTTATCGAACATCATGGCGGCGCTTTTGGTGCCGATTGTGTTTCCGTTGGTCGAGCCGCATGCCGGCCTGACCTTTATGGCAGCATTTTTACGCATTTTAGGCAAAGTGTTTCCGCTATTGTTGGCACCTTTTCTGTTAGCCCTATTCTTCCGCTATTGTCTGCCACGACTGCATCAAGTGCTGCTGCGTTATTCGTGGTTGGCCTTCTATTTGTGGGCAGTGTCGCTCACCATCGTAACCGGACAAACGGTACAATCGCTCGTTACAAGCAATGCTGACATTTGGGAAAAGATTCTCATTGCATCGGGTGGTTTGGGTGCATGTGTGTTGCAGTTTTTGTTTGGCAAAAAAATCGGCACCATCTACGACGACCGCATCAGTGCCGGCCAATCATTGGGGCAAAAAAACACCATTCTCGCCATTTGGATGGCCTACTCGTACCTCAATCCGTTGGCATCGGTAGCGCCGGGCAGTTACGTCATTTGGCAAAATTCGTTCAATGCGTGGCAGTTGTGGAAAAAAGCAAAAGAATCCGAAACCGAAAAAAAATAAAGGCCGAGCAAACTGTCCGGCCTTTTATTTTATGTCATCATCATTTGTTCGTTTGGTTGTCGGTCTTTTTACGGAACCGTGGCTTGCGTCCAAAACGGCGCGCGAACAATTTGCTGTTGGCCAACAGCCTGAACAACCACGGTTGAAGTGTATAGGTTATCAGCACAGTTGCAGTCATGCCGATGAGTGTGCTGATGCCAACCGAGCGCAACGCCGGATGCGTGGCAAACAACAACGATGTAACCACCACCAATAGCACAAATGCCGACAGCGAAATGGCCGTTTTGTGATACATCAGCAAGTGCGTGTCGTTTCGACGTGTATCGGCCAACAAGCCATCCATCACAAAGATACTATAATCGACACCAACGCCAAAAATAAATGACGATATAACAATGTTTATCAAATTGAATTGCAAACCGCATATTCCCATCACGCCTTCGACAATGTACCAACTCAGGAACATCGGCAGAAAAGCCAACAGCGCCCGCGACAAACTCTTGAACGACAAGAGCAACACCACAAACACGAACAGCGACGAAATGAGCAACACGACATTAAAATCGTCGTTGACAATGCGCACCATGTCGTTGGTGTAATAAAATGGATCGATAACCACCGTATGTGCCTCGGCGGCAATGGCATCGTTCACTTTCTGTCGTTCAGCTTCGGGCATCAACACAGAAGTGAACACCATATATTTACCATCGGTTTCTTCCACGAAGTTGGACAACAAACTCTCAGGCAACACGCCGGCTTCGACCAACGATGCAGGCGCATAATCGGCTTCGAGCAGCGTAAAAAACGGCTCGAACAACTCGGCATCCAATCCATGACGCCGAGCAGATATTGCCACTTTTTGGCGCACTTCGGCCACACGCTGTTCGTTCCAATAACTACGCCACGCATCAATGCGGCTTTGTTGTTCGGCTTCGGTGAGCAATAGCGACGACACATTTGAAAAACGCTTGACAACGCCGGCTTGTTCCAGCGAATCGCACACGCGCGCTATAGCCCGGCTGTAGGTCAATGCCGAGTCCAACGTGCCGGCCGTAGCGGCATAATACATCGATGCACAACCTTGGTTATTCTTTTCGGCATACAACGCCTGCGAACGCAACACTTTTGGCTCGTTGTACCCGATGTGCTTCAAATCGCTGTCGAATGTTACCCACGACGAGGTATAAAAACACACGGCACACACTACAATAATCAAGCCTATCAACCACTTTTTACGGTCTATCGGATAGGTATTTATCTTGTCGAAAAACGCAAATGCCATTGGCGAGTGCGCCAACTGTCGTTTACTAAAAAAATGCGGCAAAAAGATTAACGCAAACGCCGTTGTGCCAATCAACGCAAACGAAGCAAACATGCCAAAATCTTTCAACAATTCGCTCTGCGTGAAGAGCAACCCGGCAAACGCGCCAATAGTTGTCAAACAGCCAAGACACACCGGCGTCGATTGGTCTTTGAGCAGTTGAATAGGGTCGGCCACATACTTGGAATGCGTGAGCACATGCAGGCAGTAACTCAACGCCACGCCCAACACGATGGCACCAATGCCAACCGCCAACAACGACATACTGCCTTTAATCCAATACATGCACGCCAAAGAGAAAAATGCGCCATAAACCACCGGCGACAACAACAGCAGCAAGGTCGATTTGTTGCGGAAACACCATGCAACCACCAAGCAAATGATTATCAACGACAAGCCTATCGTCAGCAACAAATCTTTTTTGATTTGACGCGAGTTGAACACGCTCTGCACCGGCGAACCGTGAAACAACACTTCGTAATCGGGGTTAGCTGCCGTAAATTGTTCTATCTGCTCTTCCAACATTTCGACCAAATAGGTTCCCGTTTTCGAATCGAACGACTCGAAATTGGGCGACAAAAATGCCAATACCACCGTCGAATCAGGTGTAAAGAAATGACGATTTATCATGCGGAAACCACCCAGCGCATTCACCGCCGACCGTCCTTCGGGAAATAGTGCTTTGCGCAGTGCCAACGGGTCTTGACTGACCAATTCGGCCACCGACCCATCGACATCGGACTGTAACATACGCACATTATCAGCCATTTGCGCATCTATCGCCTCTTGTGTCAGCAAAGCATCGAAACGACCATAACACGCCGTATCGACCAACGTGGGCAACTCCTCCAAAGCATAATTCATGCCATTGAACAGCACATCGTCGTCGATGCGATACAAGATATTGGCCACATAACCCGATGCCGTATCGCGCACAAGCAAACTTTCGACAAACGTATCGCAGGCCGCCGATAATTCGTCCGGCGACTGCACGCCGTCTTTCGACACGATTTGCAGAAAAATCTTATCCTTCACCCGCAAATTGCTGAAAGCCAAACCACTCTCGGTGGCTTTGTCCGTTTGAGGCAATAGTTTCGAAATGTCCTCCTCGTACTGCACCTGCAAGCCAAACAACACGAACGTCAGCGATGTCAGCGCCAAAACAAGGTACAACGCCCATTTACGCCGTTCAAAAAAGCGAAAAATCGGTATAAAAATTCTATCCATAGTCTGCAAATTAAACGAACGATGCCTCGCCTTTCAAATCCATATACACATCGGCATCACGCCCTATGGTGCCGTGCCATTTGATGCCGTTGTCCAACTTATCGACAATACGAATCCGGACTTCGACATGCGGATGTTTCACCGGCGTAACAAGCGTTGTCAGCCGACATTGCTGTATGTAGTTGAGCAACAACGGCTGCCCGACAACACGTTCGACACACTCTTTCAACATCTGTATGTTGCACACGCCGGGCGACACCGGCTCTCCGGGAAAATGGCCGCGATAAACATCGCAATCGGCATGCAACGCCACATCAAAGCGCATAGTTTCGTCGCTCTCGGATTGCTGATTGGTGATTGAATAATAATTTTTGACCAACATAATATTCTGTGATTATTTTTCTGATTTTTCTAATTGTTCTGACAATTCATAGCGTTGTTTCCACTCTGCGAAGAATGGTGGATTTGCCGGATAAAACTCCCCTTCGCGCGTAGTAAACAACTGCACTGTCGAGCCCGTAACTATCAGTGCATCATCGCTTTCGCGCCGAATTTCGTAATCGAACAGCAGTTTGCCGCCAATCGCCGGCTTGTAGGTAATGGTAACCAGCAACGTGTCGTCAATCGAGGCCGTCTGATGATAGCGCAAGTGCATGTCGAAAACCGGTGCAAAAAAACCATTTTCGAAAATGTGCATATATCCCAAGCCGTATTCACGACCGAAAGCCTCGCGCGCGTCCTCCATATAACGCACATAGTTGCCGTGCCACACCATGCGAATGGCATCGACTTCAGAAAAACGCACCTGCACCCGAATGGTTGTCGATAACGTTGCCATACTATTTTCGGAACGGCGTTTTCACCACCACCGCTTTCACGGCTTTGTTGCGTATCTGCACAGCAATTTCCGTGCCAACCTTTGCAAATTCTGTTTTGACATAGCCCATGCCGATACCGATTTTGCGCGTCGGCGACATGGTGCCCGATGTTACAAAACCGATAGTGTTGCCCTGCACATCGACCAAGTCGTAATGTGCGCGCGGAATACCGCGTTCCTGCAATTCGAAACCGACCAACTTACGCGACACACCTTCGGCACGCTGTTTGGCAATCAAGTCGCTATCAATCAAGTTCTTGCCGTCGGCCGGCTTGGTTATCCAACCCAAGCCTGCTTCGATGGGCGACGTGGTGTCGTCTATCTCGTGTCCGTAGAGTGCAAAACCCATTTCCAAGCGGAGTGTATCGCGCGCGCCAAGGCCGATGGGTTTCACCCCAAACGGCTGACCAGCCTCAAAGACGGCATTCCAAATCTGTTCGCCAAACTGCGGATAGAAATAGATTTCGAAACCACCTGCGCCGGTATAACCTGTGTTGGAAATAATCACATTGTCCACGCCGGCCAAACGCCCTACCGCAAACGCATAGTATGGTATTGACGACAAATCGACATCGGTCAGTTGCTGCAACAAGGCCTGCGCTTTCGGTCCCTGAATGGCCAACTGCGCCATATTGTCGGACGCATTTTCGAGTATCGCTGCCTCGGCGTTATTGACATTGACCCATTCCCAATCCTTGTCGATATTGGCTGCATTGACAACCAACATATATTTTTCGGGTTCGTAGTGATACACTATCAAATCATCGACAATGCCGCCTTTGCCGTTGGGAAAACAGTTGTACTGCGCCTTACCGACGGGCAGTGCAGCGATATTGTTGCTGCACACTTTTTGCAAAAAACGCAGTGCATTCGGCCCTTTGACCCAAAATTCGCCCATGTGCGACACATCGAACACACCCACCTGATTGATAACGGTGAGATGTTCGTCGATGATGCCCGTGCCATACTCAATCGGCATATTGTAGCCGGCAAATTCACTCATCTTTGCGCCCAACGCAATGTGAATATCTGTAAACGGTGTCTTTTTCATACTGTTGTGCTATTTTTGTTAAGTTTTACATCAAAAATTGATACTATTGATTTTTGTCCGAAACCAATTGGCCTCGCCATCGCTGCCACCGCGCTCGTTACCCGACAACAACCGATAAAACGGGCAGTTGCCCCACTCGGCCGGCACATCGGCTATCACCATATCTTCGCCGGTGTCATTCGCCACGTATGGTTCAATGGCGGCGTGCCACGCCCGAATACGCGCCATGCTGCGGTCGGTGTAAAAATAGTCGTTGTCCGGCGATGCCAATTCCTTGATATACGCTTTGTAACGCTCCTTATATTCCGTTATCGACATCACTTTGCGCATCAGCATACGGTCGCTACCCAAACTGCCCCAATTCAGTAAATCCTGAGTTCCCGAATTAGGCATCACATTCGACGTACCCAACGTATTGTCGTAGTCGTATGGTATAAAATAGAATTTGCCGTCTGTATCGAAATAGAAATAATAATTTGTGCCATTGTTACACCAATAATCGTCCCACATGCCGACCATCACATTCACTGCATAAGCCCGCAGAAATTGATCGACAGCCAGATGCGTTTCGAGATACGCTTTCAGTTCGGTGCTACCGCTTTTCAGGCCATTCAGCGTGGTAACAAATGTTTGAAGTTGTGTTTTTGCGGTCTCGAAACCGGTTTTCTTATTGGTTTTCAGGTCGTAGATATAGTCTTCATGCTGTTCCAAGGTAGCCACACTGATGCCGATGTTGCCATCGACAACCGATTCGGGCGTGAGTGTCGCGCCCCACGAGGCTTTCCACAAATTGCCATCGTTCGACTGCCAATGGTCGGCACCCATACGTTGTGTCAAAAATGTTTTGCTGATGCCTTCGATGAGGGCATACACGCCAAAATAGGCTTCTTGCTCGCTGTCGATGCACAACGACAGACGCGTATAACAAGCACGCGGCGCCATCCACACGCCAAAACGCCGAAACAAATCGTACGAATAAATTTCGCGGCAATAGGCGGCATCGTCCTTAAACCACTTCAGCACCACGCGGTCGCACCCTACGAAGCGTTGTTTTTTGCGGTACTCATCGAATTTGACCTGAAAATGCGCATGATGCCAATCGGGACTTTGCGCATTGTGCATCTCGCCGGCCACACCTTCGGGACGTCGCCGGCTGGTGTTGCCACGCAAGCGCACACCTACGCTGTCCACGGTATAGGTAATGCCATTTTGTTCGTAAACAAACGTGGCCGGCACATACACATCGTTGAACCAATCGATGTCGAAATTGCCAAGCAGCGTATTCCACGCATCGGTGGTCATCAGCAAGCGCACTGCCGACACGCGCTCAATGTCGAACAACTCCTCGTAGGTCGGTGCCGGCGTGTCGGTACTCGGCACTGAATCGTTAGGTTGCACGCTATCGACAATCGGCGGCTGCACATCGGGCGTGCATGCGCACAACACCGACAGCGATGCTCCTATCAACCATTTGACTTTCATACAATTTTCCAAAAATAATTAAACGCAGACAAAGATATTATTTTTTAGCGACACGACCAAATTTTTGCCCACAAAAAAGCGAGAATGGTTTCCATTCTCGCTGATTCGTTTATCGCAGTGTTTCTTTAGAAAACTTTATAACGTTCGTCTTGGATGTCGGCCACTTTTTTCAGAGCCTCGATAGCCAAGTACGGTACCGAATTGCGCATACGTTCTGTCAGCATCACGCGTTCTTCATTTTCGTCGAAGTCGGCAGGCAATTCCGTTTTGTCCAACACCACAAATTCGAACACACCCATATTGCCTTTTTGCGGTTGCGACAAGGCGCCCACTTCGGCCAGCGGAGCCAAAGCAAACAAGGCAGGTTCGTTGCCTACGGCACCGGCGTACTGCATATTGAAGTTAACGCCACGCAACGTATCGACCGACAAGCCGGCTGCCACCAATTCGTCAAACGATTTGCCGGCGAAATCGGCTTTGATGAGTTCGGCTTTTTTGTCGTTGCGTGCTTCTACTTCGAGCATGGCTTTCACATCGTCGATGGGCGAATACCCTTTTTCGACCAAGCGGCTTACGGCAGCCACAATCTGTTGGTTGTCGCACTCGAACACATCGGACACAGCGCCATCTTCCGCTTCGAATGCCCAACGCACCACTTGTCGCGAGTTTTTCACGTCGCGCAATTTTGTTGCATTGATATTCAGACGGTTAGCGGTCAGTACTTCGATATTTTGTTCGGTTGCTTTAGCCTCGAATTCTTCGATATTGGCGCAACCGGCAGCAAATTGTTTTGCAGCATTGAATATTTGTGCTTGTGTACGCGAACTCGGAATCACTTTGCGTTCGAGTACGGCAAGTTTCACTTTGGGCACTACGGCGCCGCGCTCCACCACTTGGAATATGCGTATGCCGCCCATACTTTTCTGCTGGAACACGCCATTTACCGGTGTTGTAAAGGCTTGTTCGGCAACTTCGCGGTCGAGTTCTATCTCGCGCGCCCATGCTTCGCCTCCGCGATAGCGTTGTTGCATGGCAGCAAAATCGCCTTTGTTGCGCAGCAGTGCTGCCAGGCTGTCGGCCACGACTTGTGTTTCGGGCATCGAGGCTTCGGCCACATCGACAAAACGTAGTTTCACCGAATCAGGCAGGCTGATGCCGGTTTCGACAATGCGTGCCATTTTATAGGTGTCGTCGGCGAACAAGGGTCCGACCACATCGTTCTTTTTGCCGGCGAAGGCGAAGTCGCGCAAATCTTCGGGGACGTCATTTTTTGCCAAGTTTTGTCCTTTGTACGGTGTGTCGCTATTCGAGTTGGTTACGTCGGCTATTTCGTCGGTGGTGGAGAATTCCTCTTTCAGGCGATTGATCCACTCTTCCACTTCGGCATAGTCGGTTTCGCTCGGTTTGATGGGGAACGCCACATATTTCACGTCGCACGAAGCTTCGCGTGCGAATTGTTCTTGTTTCTGTTGGTAGAGTTTTTTGATGTCGCGGTCGGATACCGAAACCAGCGAGTCGGGCACGGCGAAATAGGGTTTTGCCACATAGGCCACGTCCACTTGTGTTTTGTCGCCGTTGTAGGCGTTTTTCACTTCGAGGTCATTGGCGACGAACGAGCGTTGCAACAAGGCCGTGTATTTATCTTCGAGACGTGCGTTTTTGACGGTCGATTCCCAGAATGTCCAATACAATTTATAGGTGCGCAACTGTTCTTGCGGCAGTTGTGCGGCATCTTCGGAATCGAGCATGGTGATGAATTGTGCCAACACTGCGGGGTCGAAAGCGTTGGTTTGCGGGTTGAAAAATGCGCGTCGGCTGCTGATAATCGGGTGAACATTGTCGCCCAAAATCAGGTCGGACAGTTCTTTTTGGCTGACTTGCATACCGGCTTTTTCGGTTTCGGTAGCCAACACTTTTTCGCGCACCAGCGTTTCCCATACCGACTGACGTATTTGGTCGTTGAGTTCGTCGCTGATATTGGCTGTGCCCAACTCTATTTTGTACACTTCGGTCAGTTGGTCGATGGCGGCCATGTAATCTTCGGCGCTGATTTTGTCGCCATCGATTTTAGCCACTACCATGCGTTCGGCATTGACAATGGATGCGCTTGAGTTTAAGAAATCGCCAACGATGAAGGCCAAGAGTGCCACACCTACCACCACCAGCAAAAATACGCCGTGGTGTCTCATTTTTTCTAATGTTGCCATGTTTGTTATGTTTTTGTTTGTTGTTTATTTATTTTTAAGGTCGCAAAGGTACAATTTTTTTGTCGAATATGCAATATTTAAGCAAAAAAAATCACGAGTTTTTCCGATTATGCTATTTTTCGATGGTTAAATTAACGGTATCGATGCGATTGTTGTGTGCTTGCAGCACTTTGAATGTCCATTTGTCGATATGAATAATGTCGTTCAGTTTTGGGAATGTTTGGTAATGATGCAAGATGAATCCGGCCACTGTAACGTATTCGTCGGACTCGGGCAAATCCAAGTCGAACAGTTCGTTCAAGTGGTCTATTTCTATGCGTCCGGAGAGTACGAATTCGTTGTCGGCCACGCGTTTGGCGGTGTATGCGCGGTTGTCGTGTTCGTCTTCTATTTCGCCAAATATTTCTTCCATGATGTCCTCGAGTGTTACGATGCCGGCAGTGCCGCCAAATTCATCGACGACCACGGCAATGGATCGTTTGTCGCGCATAAATACGTCCATCAGTTTGTTGGCGGCCATAGTTTCGGGCACAATGGGCAGCGGGCGAATGCAATCGTGCCAATCTTTCGGCTTGCGAAAGAGGTCGGACGAATGAAAATAGCCGATAATGTTGTCGATAGAGTCTTTGTAAATGGGAATTTTCGAAAATCCTGTTTCGATGAGTGTGGCTTTCAGGTCGTCGAGCGCAGTGTCGTAGTCAAGTGCCACTATTTCGGTGCGCGGCACGATACAATCGCGCAATTTTACCGACGAGAAATCGAGCGCATTTTGGAAAATGGTTACTTCGTTTTTCACTTCGTCCTGATTGTCGGCATGTTCGTAGGCGTCGTTTATCCAATAGTCCAAATCGACAAGTCCAAGTTGCCGGCGTTGCTCGGTGCGGTCGATTTTGACCCGAAACAGTCGCAGCAAGCCTACCGACAGCAATGTGGTGAAGCGCGCCACCGGATACATCACCACATAGCACAGCCAGAGGAATGGTGCAAAAATCTGCAGCCACAAATTCGGATTGACGCGAAAGATGGTTTTGGGCAAAAATTCGCCTGTTATCAGCACAATGATGGTGGCCGCAATTGTTTGCAACACATTGACTAACATGTCGTTGTGTACCCATTGTTCGAACACGGGCGAGAGCAATTCGGCCATTTTGATGCCATAGATGACCAACGCGATGTTGTTGCCCACCAACAGTGTCGAGATGTATTGTTCAGGGTCGTTGTAGAATATGTTGAGGATGCGCGACGTCAGACTGCGTTTTTTCTTTTCGAGTTCGAAACGCAGTTGGTTCGACGACAGAAATGCGATTTCCATGCCCGAGAAGAAGGCCGAGAAAATCAGCGAAACGATGATAATTACAACCACAGAAAAATCACTGTTCATACATTATTCGTTTGGGTCTATGGGAATGATGCCGCGCGTTTTGCGAATGGTATAGCGTGTCATCGATTGGTTCGATTCGAAACCTTCGCCGATAATTTGTTTGTCGCTTTGGTGAATAATGATTGTCGAATCGGAATAGATGCGTTCGGTATTTTGATCCCAAAAAAGTTGTTGCGTAGCAAACCTGTTGCCTTGGAAATTCATGGCACGCACGCTGTCATCCAACTGCCACAATTTGCGCTGTTCGTAATAGCGTGCTCGCCGGCAATCGACTTCGGCTTCGATGTGAAATTGTTCGTCGAACGATTCGAGGTGCAGGCCTTCGGGGAAATCCCAATAAGGTTCTTCGGCCTTGTCGAACACCAACCACTTGGGCGCCGTGATGCGATAGCGCGTGATGCCCGAATCGGAAATGAGCGTCGTTATCTCGTTGACGCGCAGGCGTGGTGTTTCGCCGCGGTTATCGACGATTTCGTTGGAAACTTCGGGTTTTTGATTGCCGCCGCAAGCGATGCACAAAAACAGCATAACAACCATTCCGAGAATAGTTGTTACACTGTGTTTTGTTCTAAAGTGATTGTTCAATTCGGATTTCACTTTACGTTATCGGCAAATGGTCGTTTCGCCAATCCAACCGCCAACGGTAAAGGCTTTGCCGTCTTCCAAGTCGGGTTCGAAGAAAATTTCCTCTTTGCTTGGGAAATGCGGTGCATACGAGCGAATCAGTTCGTTGGCTTTCTCCTCCAAAGCGGGTTCAACCTGTTTTGCTTTGATGAATTTATCGACAGCGACCCAATAAACCGTTTTGTTCAGTGCAGCCGAGTCGTAAATGCCGCGTGTGTTGGCATACATCAGGCCTATCAGCAAATAGGGTGCGCCTTGGTTCGGGTTGGCCTCGAGCGATTTGCGTGCATATTCGCGTGCTTTCACAAAATTGTTCAGATTGGCGTTGTAAATCTGTGCAATTTTCAAATAATTGTCGGCTATTTCTTCGGCATTTTCCTGCATCGACACCGACTCCAAATAGTAGTCGATGGCTTTGGCATAATCACCTTTTTTGTACGACATAGCAGCGCATCCGGCGGCCGATTCGGCTGTGGGCTTGATGCTGTGTGCATATTCTGCGGCCTTGAAATAGACTTCGGATTCGCGGCAGTTCACCTGACGATAGAGCCGTGTGGTGGCCGTCAGAAATTCGTAATCGGCTTTGCGGTTTTCGACTTGGGCGGCATAGATTTTATCCATCTGTTCGCAGTCCGCTGCTCCCGACAAGGCAAACACTTGGTCTATCACGGGGTCTATTTTAGCATAAACGGCAGCATTTTTCAGCGATTGGTCAGCGGCATTTTTCTCGACGATGTCGTTGGCATAAACATAGTCGTTGATGAATTGCGTAGCCAACGTATTATCGGCTTTGTAGAGTTCATACGATGTCGATATAAATTGCTGAAAGAAAGCAGGTTGTGCTTTTTTGCCAAGTGTATGTACGCTTTCGCTCAACCACTCGTAAGCAGTCTGTTTTTCGGTCGGGCGGTATTGCAACAGATAGTAAGCCTTCATGCCCAACAGATAGGCGCGCGGTTGTTTGGTGTCGTCGCCGAAATAGAGAATTTGTTCATCGTACACAGCCATCAATTTATCTATCAACTGTTCGCGTACGGCGGGGTCTTTTTCCTGCGAGATTTGCCAATCGACAATTTTGACGCCGTAGGTGTAGATGGCGCGGTGTGTGCCTTTGCAGTTGGCGAAAGCGCTTTCCCACGGTGTCAGAGCGTCGGCGTAGTTTTTCTGTTTGGCGGCTTCGGCAAACAGGCTGATATTGGCATTGCATTCGGGCGTCAGCGGTGCCGGCTGCGGTTTAGCCACAGGTTCGGCAACGGTTTTAGCCACCGGTTTAGCGGCGACTTCGGCTTTTTTCTCGATGCCGATATCGGCTTTCTTCTGTTTTTCGGCTTTGAATGCCCCTTGTTTTTGGGCAACGGCACTGAAAGCAATCAGTGCGCTCAGCAGCAACATTACATTTCTTTTCATCATAATCTTTTTCCTTTTTGTTGGTTGATTTTACTGAATGCGTTGTTTGAAGAACCACATTTCATTCAGTGTTAAATTAATACCTATTTTGAAATAATTTTCTTGCAATTTATTTTTCAGTGCCACGCCAATATTTCCGTATTCCAAGTTGATATTGACCATGGTTTTGGTCGTTCGCAGCGGGAATCCGACGCCGCACGTTATGCTGATGTCGCGTGTGCCGACGTACTGTTGTTGTGCGGCATCGTAGAGTTTGAAATACGAGTTGGCATAACTTGCGCCCAATCGCCACCGCATGCGGTCAACGTATCGGTTACCATAGGGTCGGTAGATGTATTCGGCACCCAGCGAGAATTTTTGTCGATTGACCAACGAGTCGGTTTTGCCGTAATAGCGTGCTTTGGCAAATTCCTGCAGCGTATAGTCGAATGCGATTGTCAGTTTGTTGTCGTATGTATAGGACACGCCTGCCCCATACAGCGAAGGCAAATCGAACAATTCGGAGGTGTTGGCCGAGATGGTATCGGCGCCGACCGTTTGCATTTCGTATGTACCATATAGTTTTGAGATATGGTCGTACACAAATCCTAAGCAAAAATTGTGCCGACCGATGGTTTCGTGATATTGAAAACCGTATCGCAAATTAACATTTTGTACGCGTGTGGTGGTGTATTGTGTTGTGGGATAGACAGTTGACACATTTGGCACCGACACTGTCAACAGGCGTGTATTTTCGATAGAGCCAAACATATAATAGACATTGACGCCGAGCGAAAAACGTTTCCAGATGGTGCCGGCCAAACCGATATACACCTGGTTGATACCGCCGCTGCCACGAAACGTGTGCGTTTGTGTTACGGCAGTCGAGGTGGAATCGGTGAAGCCGTAGTTGTAGCCGACAAACGAGTAAGGCAGCACGCCTACACTGAGTCCCATCCAGCGTGTGATGGGCAACTGAAAGGCCAGATATTCGAGGTTGCCGGTGAAAGTTGTGGCTTGTTCGTCGCCGGAGGCATACGATGTGAGCAGTGCCGAAGCCCCAAATTCGAACAAGAAACTTGTGCTGTCGATACTGCTGTTCGATGCGGGATTGGCAGGATTCATGCTGGTGCGTGTGCGCAACGCATACGCAGCGCCGCCCATCGATTGGCTGCGAGAGAAACCAATGTCCTGCAACCGTCCGTAGCCGTAGCGTGTATAGGGCGAATTGACATTATTTTGCGCCATCAGGTGCAACGGCACACAGCACAACGCCACCATGAACAACACGCAAAATGTCCTACAGCAGGCTTTATTTGCTATTTTGTATAATAATTTCATTCAATCCGATGAGCACTAAATTTGGCTCGGCAAATGTACAATTTTTTATTTGATTTTGCAAGAGTCTTGCGGTTCCACCTGTTAAAACTAATTGATAAGGGCTGTTTTTTTGTCGAAAATGCTCCAAATAGCCTTCGATTTCGAATAACAATCCGTAGAAAGCGCCGGATCGCATAGCGTCTTCGGTCGATTGTGCCATAAAGGTTGTTGGCTCGGTTGGTTCAGGCAGTGGCAGTTTGCCGGTGAACTCGTGCATGGCGCGCAAGCGCAACTCGTATCCGGGCGCGATGTTGCCACATTCGAAACGATTGTCGGCCGACACAAAATCGTAGGTTACGCAAGTGCCGGCATCGACCACAAACAGTGCGCCTTCGGGCACCAAGGCGCGCGCTCCGACGGCTGCAGCAATGCGGTCGGCGCCAAGTTCGTGCAATTTGTAATCGAACGTGATGGGAAAGTGCAAATTGTACGGCATTGTCATCAGATTCGGTAACTGCTTGTGCAACAGCGGCATAACGGTAGCATCGGCAGCGTCGCCGGCCACACTGCAATAGATGGAGGCATCGATATTGGTGTGTGCGACGAGGTTTTGCAGAAATTCATCGGTGATGCAATCGCAGGTGCGAATCGCCACTAACCGTCGATGGTCGAACAATGCAAATTTGGTGCGCGTATTTCCTCTGTCTATGACTAAATTCATAGTTATTTACCACAATTTTTAGACGGCCACCACGCCTGCGATGTGCGGGTGCGGGTCGTAATCGGTCAGTTCAAAATCGTTGTAGTCGAAATCGAAAATCGATTTTACATCGGGATTGATGTGCATGTGTGGCAGCGGGCGCGGCTCGCGGGTGAGTTGCAGTTGCACCTGTTCGAGGTGGTTGAGGTAGATGTGAGCATCGCCGAGCGTGTGTACGAAATCGCCGGCTTGCAGGCCTGTAACCTGCGCCATCATCTGCAGCAGCAACGCATACGATGCGATGTTGAACGGCACGCCGAGAAAGATGTCGGCACTGCGTTGGTAGAGTTGCAGGCTGAGTCGTCCGTCGGCCACATAGAACTGAAACAGTGTGTGGCACGGCGGCAAGGCCATTTTTTCGACTTCGGCCACGTTCCAAGCGCTCACTATCAGTCGGCGCGAGTCGGGATTGTGGCGTATCATCTCCACCACATTGCTTATTTGGTCGATGGTGCCGCCGTTGTAGTCGGGCCACGAGCGCCACTGATGACCATAAACGGGACCAAGTTCGCCGTTGGCATCGGCCCATTCGTTCCAGATGCGTACGCCGTGTTCTTGCAGATATTTTACGTTGGTGTCGCCTTGCAGAAACCAAAGCAATTCGTAGATAATGGACTTGAGATGCAGTTTTTTGGTGGTGAGCAACGGGAATCCGTCGGCCAAATTGAAACGCATTTGGTGGCCAAACACGCTGCGGGTACCGGTGCCGGTGCGGTCATGTTTTTCGACACCTTCGTCGAGCACGCGGCGAATCAAATCGAGGTATTGTTTCATGTTGTCAGTGTGTTAATGTTTCGTATGGTTTTGAATAAGCATCCGTTATCAATAGATGTTGTACGTCGTTTTGGTTACTTTGAACTCGGTGCGGCGATTGATGGCATTGACAATCTCCTGCTGCTCGGGTGTGAGCAGTTTGACGAGTTTTTCGTTGAGTATTTCGTCTTTTTTGACAAAGCGCAACTCTTTGGCCATTGTTTCATCGACCACCACGGGGCGACTTTCGCCGTAACCTTTGGCCGTCAGTCGGTCGGGCGCGATGCCGGCCTGCACCAAAAAATCGACTACCGATTTGGCACGTGCTTCGGATAGTTTCATATTGGCGTCGTCGCTGCCTACACAGTCGGTGTGCGCTGCGATTTCGATGGCGATGTTCGGGTTGTCGGTCAGCATTTTGACCGTACCGCGCAACGCCGTTTCGGATTCCGGCGTCAAATCGGCTTTACCGAACTCGAAAAAGATATTGTCGATCGGGATTGGCTGCCCGATGGTTGGCAGTGCGAAATTTTCGACAAAGGTTTTGCTGTCGGTCAAATTGTCGGTTGTCAAGCGCGCCGAACTATTGAGGTAGCCGCGCGATGTAGCCAGCATGATATAGTTGGCATTTTTGTCGAGTTTGATGCGGAAAGTGCCGTCTTTTTTTGCACGAATTTTGACATTGGTGCCGTTGTCGCCCACTAGTTTGATGATGGCATCGGGCAGCGTATTGCCTTTTTCGTCGGTTATTTTGCCTTCGACCGCATAGACCAATTCGGGTAATTCGAAACTATAAATTCGGTCGTAATACTTTGATTGATTGCGATTTGACGAAAAATAGCCGCGTTCGGCATCATTTTCGAAGGCGATGCCAAAATCATCGCCATTAGAATTGATAGGCGTCAGCATATTGTACACCTGCCACTGCCCTGTCGAATCTTTTTTGGCTTTGAAAATATCCAATCCGCCCAAACCGGCGTGTCCGTCGGAAGCGAAATAGAACGTGCTGTCGTTACGGTAGAAGGGGAACATTTCGTTGCCGGCGGTATTGATGTCGGCACCCATGTTTTCGGGTACGCTCCACCCTTCGTCCGTTTTTTCGGCCACCCAAATGTCCTTACCGCCAAATCCGCCGGGTGCATCTGACACAAAAAAGAGGCGTTCGCCGTCGGTTGACAATGTTGGATGCGCCACGGTGATGGTGCTATCCTTAAATAGTGTGATTTTGGTTGGCGTTGTCCACTGTCCGCCCGAGCGTTTGGCTGTCCAGATTTCGCCGCCGACATCGCCGGCTTTGTCGATACGGCAACGTGTGAAATAGATGGTTTTGCCATCGGGGGCAAACGCTACGACACCTTCGTCGTCGTCGGTATTGAATTCGCCTTCAAGCGGTTCGGGTTTTTCCCATGCGCCCGAGGCGTTGCGCCGTGTGGTAAACAAGTCGTGATTCGCTGCGCCTGTTATGGCGTTTGCCTTGCGGTTGGTTGTATTGTCGCGATTCGACGTAAATACCAGCGCTGCTGCCTCATTGCCCATGAATGCCGGTGCAAAATCGGAATTTTTCTTTGAATTCAACACATCGGCGGCTTTCACGACATAGCGTGTGGCCGTTTTTTTCCATTCGTTGGCTTGTTGTGCGCCGCGCAGTCCGACGCGTGCCAGCGAATCGTCGTGCGTTTGCAGATAGATGTCGTACTGCTTGGCGGCTTCGGCATAGCGTCCGAGCGCGTGCAGCGATTTTGCGTTGTACAAGAACACCACCGAATCGTTGTATTTGTATTTGATGGCTTGTGTGTAAGCACGTGTAGCGCGTGCATGATTGCCTATCAGCCGATAGCATTCGCCCTGTTTGAAACAGACTTCGGCTTTGAGTTTTTTCTGTTTTTTGGCCGAGATGCGCGATTGTGTTTTTTTGTAAATGTCGGCAGCAGCGAAATATTCGCCGTTGTCGTAGGTGCGGTCGGCTTTTTTCAGGCGTGCCGACACACTGCACGAAGCGCACATCAGCACTATGCCCGACAGCAGCACCACTATGTTACCTTTGCGTGTCATTTACACAACTGTTTGGCGTTCTGAATTTTTTGATAGTGGCACACCATCAAATTGCCATCGACATCGCGCAAGTGCATGCCGTTGCCTTCGCAGTAGCGGAACATTTTGCAATCGGCGCACGCGTCTTTGCGCATCCATTCGCGATTGCGGTAGTTCTGAAAACGATTTTGCCACACGTCCCAAAAATCGTCGGTGTAAATATTGCCCTGATAATACTTGCCGCGTATGCTTGTACACGCCGAAATGCTGCCGTCGATGAGTACCGACGCGATGGAGATGCCGGCCGCACATTGGTAAAAATGGTCGCGCACGAAACCTTCGTAGTCGCCCAAAAAACCTTCGCAACTATACGAGACGTGCATTTTCCCCTCTTTGCGCAAGGCGGCAATAAAATCCAGTAGCCATACAAAATCGGCATCGTCGATATGCAATTCCGGCATATTTTTGGCGCGTCCCATCGGGTCGATGGTAAACAAGCGCCACCGCCGCACACCTATTTTATATAGAAACTCGGCAAATTCGGGCAGTGTTTTGATGTTACGCCGATTGACACACGTTACCACGTCCCACACAACCTGCGACGGCGTATCGGCCACCATGCGCACGGCATCGGCTGCCTTTTGAAAACTCTGTTTGTGACCACGCAGCCAATTGTGGTCGGTTTCGAAACCATCTAAACTGATAGTGAGTGCATGCAAGCCCGCATCCAACAACTGCTGATAACGTTGCGGCGTCAGATACAAGCCGTTGGTTACCATTCCCCACGGGAAACCACGCCGATAGAGTTCGGCGCCGCATAGTTCCAAATCGTCGCGCACCAATGGTTCGCCCCCCGAAATGATGATCATCACTTTGTGCGGATCGACATGCGGCGTAATGCTGTCGATGGCACGCAGAAAATCGGCGAACGGCATATCGGGCGTTTGTTCGGCGGCTTTGCAGTCGCTGCCGCAGTGGCGACAATGCACATTGCAACGCAACGTACTCTCCCAAAAGAGTTGGCGCAAAACATGCAGTTGCTTGTCGTTGTTGCGAATTTTTCGCGCCAACTCCAACGCTATTTTTTGTCGCAGTTTCATTGTTTGTCAATCGGTTTCACGTCAAAATCGACCGTTACATTGGCCGTTCCTTTGAACCAACTGTCGGAGTCGCCGTCGAAAACGAGGGTTACGGTTTTCGAGTCCGGCTGATATTTGCCGCGCTCATCATCTACGTGTATGGTGGCGGCGTCGCTCGGCCATCGCCGACCATCCAAAGCATATTGACCTTGAATGTCCGTATAAAGCGTATCGCTTTCGTAATCAGTTATTTGAACAACCACACGCATGCTATCGACGGGTTGTTTGGTATCGGCATTTTTCACGGTGCCTTTGATGTGATACTCTGCCGACGGCACGCCATACATGGCCATCACTTCGCCATTGCCATTGATGGACTGCGATGTGCTGCACATGGAAAATCCCAGCAAAGCGATAATTGACCCAAACAACTGATTGAGACGACGCAAGAAATTTTGATGTAAATGTTTCATGATGCTGTTATTTTTTCAGTACAACTTTTACCTTTTTTGCCGATGCTTTGGTATTCAACCCATCGGATTCGGTTTTTTGCATGGTTACCTGTACCGAGTCGGGCGCGATGCCGGCATCGTTGCTCAGTGGCGTGCATACCAACGTTACGGCATTGGCACCGGCACGTTGCACGCCCACTACGTCGAACCGACCTTTTTGGTCGGTGGTGTCGGGATTGGCTTGCGTTCCGGCGATGCGCACTTCCACATTGGGTTGTGGTTTTCCTTGTTCGTTTACAACACGTCCGCCGACATGATATTCGGTGAGCGGAATGCCATATTTGGCCATAATGTTACCACGCGTCGGCCGCATTTGCGGTGTGCTGCACATGGTCAGTCCCAACAACGACAACAATGCGCCCCAAAGCATGTTGAAGCGTCGCAAAGTTTGTTTACGCAATTTTTCCATAATCTATCGTTTTGTTTATTTTTTAATCGTCAGCCGTACCAGCAAGCCATCTAACGTCGTCAGCAACCAATCGGTGACACTTATGGGTGTCATGGCATTGATGCCGGTATTCCCTATTTTGTATTGCCACAAAGTGCGTCCGTCGGCAGCATCGAGGGCGGTAATCAGACCGTTGCGTGTAGCAAACGCCAACACGCCGCCGCAGCAACCGATGGCACACGGATTGTTGTCGGCGACATACAACTCCTCTCTTTTCCAACGCACATCAAAGGTTTTTATTGTGGCATCGATGGCATAAAACCGCCCATCGTCGGTACGGGCATAGAGTGTTTGCTCATCGCCGGAAAGCGCCAACGATGCTATAAACCTATCATTATCAGGCGATTGCCACAAAATTTGTCCATCGACGGCATCGATTGCCACTACACGGCCATTGTCGGTAACCACAAACAAATGCCCGCCGGCAATGTATGGTGCCGTAACCGGATTGCCCGGCAATGCACAGCGCCACACCGTTTGTCCGAGCGTAGCATCGACGGCATAGAGTGTTTTGTCGGCCGCACCGAACACCACATTCTTATCGCACAACACCGCCGAGTTTTGCACAAATCCTTGTGGTTCGACACACGTCCAAAGCACCGCGCCCGATTCCACGTTGACGGCACGCATTTTGGCATCGCCACTGCCGACAAACGCCACATCGGCAGCCACGACAGGTGTTGCACAAACGGCCTGTCCGGTAGGTTGTTTCCACAACAAGCGACCATCAGTGGCATCCAGACAGTAGATATTGTTGTCGCCGCCGCCAAACAGCACTTTGTTATGCGCTACCACCGGTGTCGCCGCAATGCACTGCGCCGTCTTGTACTGCCACAACTGTTTCCCTTTGGCCAAATCGAAGCAACGCATCATGCCCGAATCGTCGCCCACAAAGACCCGACCATCGGCCACGGCGACGCTACCATGAATGCCCCAATCGAGTTGTCGTTGCCATGCGACTTTGACATTTTTGTATTGTTTATTCACGTCGTAATTTGGCCGCGGGAACAAACGTTCGTCGCTTTCGGTGTAGATGCGCGGTTCTATCGGCAAAGCGTACCAGCGATGCGCCGGTTCGCCGATGCGTTTTTCGGAGATATAGAGCGAATCGGCCATGTCGCACAGCGTGTAACCACCGACGGCGCTGTTTTCGCGCAAAGTTGATCGCAGCACCACGCCCGTGATGCCATCGAAATCGAGCACGGCATTGCGATGATAATGTCCGCAAAAAATGCCCTGGATATTATACCCGCGCACCAAATCGGTTACGGCATACCAATTATCGACATCGCCATTTTGCAGCGGATGGTGCAACACGAGATAGACCGGCTGTTTGCGTCCCGTTTTTTTCAGATGATGCGTCAGCCACGCTACCTCTTGCGGTGCCACATGTGCATCGTTCCGACGCAACACAGGGCTGCTGTTTATGCCCAAAAACAGATATCCGTTGAAAAAAAGTCGAAAATGATTATCACCAAAGATGCGGGCAAAATCGACTGCTCCCGATTCGGACACGCGCATATCGTGATTGCCGGGCACTACATAATAAGGTATGCGCAATCCGTCCAACATCTGTTTGGCCAAGCGCAACGATTTGGTATCGCCATGGTGCGTAACATCGCCGCACACCAGCACAAACGCCAAATCGGCACGTTCGTTCACTTCGTCGATGGCGCGTTGCAAATCGTCAAGATTCTGCGGCAGCGTATCGCACACATGCAAATCGCTGAAAATGGCGAAACTGAACGTAGCATTCACCGGCGTGCGGTCGCGTTCGACGGGAAAATCCTCACGTTTTATCTCGTCGCCATTGCCACGAAACGAGGGTTGTGCCAGCGCCGTTGCTGCGACACACCACAGCATTATCACAAAAAATCGACTGCGTTTCATGCGTTTCTTGATAAGTTTAATTACAAACTACAAAAGTAGTTTTTTTTCTTCAGACCACCGCACAAAAACAAAAAAAATCGTCTCCACGTCCGTAAAATAAAGGATATTTAACACAACAACCATGCTTTTTGCGTTTTTTAGGCGACTATCGTGCAGTGATACAATATTTTTTTTGCATTTTTGTTTGTCAATTCGAGTTTTTGATGTAACTTTGCGCACTTGTAACAGCCTTGTTTCACGCCTATGAAAATAAAACAAATCGTTACCATTTGTCTGCTTTGGAGCCTGTCGGCTACGACCTTATCGGCCGCCAAATGGTATATGGGTTTTATGGGCGGCTACGACTACAACGCCTACTCCATCGAGACAAACTACGCCTACGATATGCGCTACAAAGGGCGCGGCGGCCTGACCATCGGTATGCCGATGGAATTGTGCATCACGCAATGGTTTGCCTTGCGCGTTGATGTGATGTATGTGCAAAAAAACCACAAGATGTATCGCACCAACGCCTACAGCAACATCTATACCAACACCGGAAATCACTATCTGCACCTGCCGGTGATGCTCAATTTCTCGTTTGGCGGCGAAAAACTGCGCGGTTATATGAGTTTCGGCGGATATGCGGGCTGTTGGTTGGCCAGCCGACGCGAGGGGCAAACCATTGCCATCAGCAACGCCTCGGGCAGCGAGGAGTCGATTTACGCTTTCGACGAGATGCGCAAGATAGACAACGCCATCGACCGCCGCATCGACTCGGGTGTAACAGGCAATGTCGGCATCGCAGTAAACATCGACGAACGCATGATGTTTCACATCGAGGCCGGCTGCTACTACAGCCTACTCAGCACCGAGCGCGACAAGACACTCGTGGCTCCCAATCCGCGCTACGACACCACATTCACCCTGCAGTGCGGGCTCACATTTGCCGTAGGCAAGCACAAACAAAAACGCAGATAACCCAAACGCATGAAACCTCTCCACATCATCATAGTATCGATTGTTGTAGCCATGGTCGGCGTATCGTGTCGCAATCATGCCAACGAATTGCTGAACCCGAACACGGCTCCGTACAACACGCCGCTCGAACAGTTCGAAGTGGTGTGGAACGGCATAAACAACGGCTACGCCTTTTGGGACATCGACCCGACGGATTGGGACTCGGTGTACACGGTTTACAAACCGCGTTTCGAAGAGTTGTCCAACCAAGCAAGCGTGCCAACAGCCACATTGCAAAACTACTACGCCGACATGTGCAGCCGCCTTATCGACCACCACATGGCTGTGGTGATACGCAATCCGAAACCGGCTGCCGACGACACCATCACCACCTTCGTAATCAATCCGGGCAACAGCGAAGTCAGAACGCGGCCGTACTATCACGAAAGATTTTCCGACTCGCTACTGTTGGTCTGCATCGACAAACTGCGCAGTGCCGCCCTTGTTGACACCATGGCCTATTGCAATACGCCCCAAGGAAGCATTTTGGCATGCAACATCAACGGCATTGCCTATCTGCATCTGTCGAAATTCATGCTGACAGAAGCCCTCAACAACAACGATTCGAGCAGCCAAGCCATCGCCAAAGCCTATCGGCTATTCTACGACTTGGCCGTGCATGCCGACACACTGAAAGGCATCATACTCGACCAGCGCGGCAACGCAGGCGGCTATGTCAACGACTTCGACTATGTGTTGGCGCCATTCATCGACAAGCCGCTGACATTGGGCACCACCCGCCGCAAGGAAGGTTTGGCGCGCTACGACTACAGCGTGTGGATTCCGTTCACCATAGAGCCCGCCGCCGAGCACCGCGTGCCCGATGTACCGATTGTGGCCTTGGCCGACATCAACTCCGCCAGCATGAGCGAACTGACCACCTACGCCGTAACACTGCTGCCAAACGGCTGTTTTGTGGGCGAACGCACCTACGGCGCACACGGACCGCTCTTCAGCAATTTCGAAATAAACTACAGCGGCACATTCGGCGACAAAAATTTGCAGAAAACCCTGCACTACGTTTACATGTCGAACGATGTATTCAAGCCCAACGATGGCAACATACTCGAAGGCAAAGGTTTCCGACCCAACCACCAAGTGCTGTTCAACAGCGAGAAGATGAACGCCGGCGACGACGTACAACTGAATGCCGCCATCGACATTATTTTGAACAATAAATTTCCGACTAATCCATAAAATCAATCTATGCAGCCGGCTGTCATTTTCATTCTTCTACTGACCATTTTCATTGTTGATTTTGCGTTCGACCGCACGCTGTCGTGGCTCAACATCAAGCATTCGACCGACGCCATACCCGAGCCGTTGCGCGACATGTACGATGCCGAAAAATATGAGAAGCAGCAACGTTACATACGCGCCCAAACCAAATTTGGTTGGTGCGTGGCCTTTTTCAATTTTACCATCACGCTCATCATGTTGCTATGCGATGGTTATGCGTGGCTGGATGGAATTGTGCGTACATGGACAAGCAACGAACTACTTGTGTCGTTAATTTTTATTGGCATCCTTTTCCTATTCTCCGAAATAACATCCATCCCGATTTCCATTTATCGCACATTTGTCATCGAAACACGTTTCGGATTCAACAAAAAAACACCCAAACTCTTTGTTACCGATCGACTCAAAAGTTTGGCATTATCCATCATCTTGGATGGTAGTTTGCTGACCATTACCCTTCTCATATACCAACAAATTCCCGACTATTTTTGGTTGGTGGCCTGGGCAGTGGTAACCACATACAATTTGTTCATGGGGCAATTTTATTCCAAACTGATCGTGCCGCTATTCAACAAACAGACACCGCTCGAAGCTGGCGAATTGCGTAGCGCCATCGAACAATTTGCACAGCAATGCAATTTTCAGATAAACAATATTTACGTCATCGACAGCTCGAAACGCAGCACCAAAGCCAACGCCTACTTTACCGGTTGGGGCAAGCGCAAACGCATCGTGCTGTACGATACGCTCATCAACAAACTGACAACCAAAGAGATAGTAGCCGTATTGGCACACGAAATAGGGCACGACAAGCGCCACCACACGCTGCGCAGCCTTGCCATATCGCTGCCCATGAACCTGCTGATGTTCATACTACTCGGGCTGTTCCTCAACAGCGACCCATTGGCACAAGCGCTGGGTTGCAGCCAAGCCTCGTTCCACATCAACATGTTGGCATTCAGTTTCTTGTACACGCCCACCAGTAACGTGTTGGATTGGATAAGCAACATCATATCGCGGCGCCACGAATACCAAGCCGACGACTTTGTCAAGGTTAACGGATACGCCGAGGAACAGATTTCGGCACTGAAAAAGATAACGGCGCACGCGCTTCGCAATCTGACACCGCATCCGCTGTATGTGTTCTTATACTATTCGCACCCTACACTCTTACAGCGCATTACGGCATTACGCAATAACCCAACCACCAACTAATTTTTTTTCGCACGCCATGCAACGTTTTCACACTAAAATTCATCTATAAAAAAAATAATCTTCTATTTTTGTTAAACTTTTAAATTTTTAATCATTATGAAAAAAGTATTTTTGACTTTGGCCGTAGTTGCAGTTGCAGCACTCGGCATGACATCGTGCAAAGACAGCAGCGAAGCTCGTTGCTGGAAAGTAACCTACAAAGCAGCCGGTGTGGAAATTGTTACTTACACTTGGATGAGCGAAGACACCATGAATGCCACTTATGGTAAATTCACCGATTTCAAAGCAGAAAAAGTTTCCGGCACCGAAGGTGATTGTTTAGATCTTCAAAACGAAAAAGGCGGCGGTTCTATTAACTTTTAAGTACTGCCTAATTTGTAAAAAAGCAAAGAGCCGCATTCACTGCGGCTCTTTGTTGTGCTTTTATAGCCATCGGTTATTGCGCCGGTTCGGCCACAACCTTCACCTGCGGTGCATTGAGGCGCGCTTTCAGCCATAATTCAAACTGCTGTTTTTCAGCCGATTGCACCGACTTGCTCCACGCCACATTGACAACCGGTATCTGTTGTTTTTTGGCGGTTTTGACATCGATTTCATCAGCAATAGAGAACGTCATCGACTCGACGCTCGGGAACAAAACCTGCACCTCTCGCACCAACTGCTCGGGCGTGATGGTCGATTTGTTTTCGAGTCGTTCAATCTGCTCGCGCAAACGCAAAATGGTCGAATCGCGCTCGGCCAACTGCACCTCTTTGCGCTCCAAAATCTGCTGAATCATCTCCGATTGCGCATCGATATCCAACGTGTTGCCACCGGTTTGACGAATTACCAATTTAGCCTTCGACAAGCCGAAATCGTCCAACCGTTTTTGCAGATATTCCACTTGTTCGGGCGCCAACGGAGTGCCTACCAACGACAGCGTAATGCTCTGTTCCTTAGCCGAATACTGACGTTTCACATTGATTATCTGCACATTTTCGAGTACAGCGCTGTGTTCCATTTCCGACACATATTTGATGGCCTGACTGTTGAACGAAGTCTCGCGAATAACGTTGATGCCGATGAAAATGCTCGGAATGATGATGATGAGCGAAAATATCAAAATGCTGCGGCGCACCTTGCGTTCGTGCTGCGCATCGACGAAATGTTTGCGCGGAAATTTCAGATAACGCACCATCAAAAACGTAGCCAATGCGATGAAAAACGAGTTGATGAAAAAGAGATAAAAGGCGCCGAAAAAGTAAATCCATTGTCCCGTGCCCAAACCATAGCCTGCCGTACACAGCGGCGGCATCAATGCCGTGGCAATAGCCACGCCGGAAACCACGGTAACTTTTTCCTGCTTGCGCGATGTGGCTACAATGCCAGCCAAGCCACCAAACAACGCTATCAGCACATCGAATACGGTAGGTTTGGTGCGTGCCAACAGTTCCGACTGCGCATCGCTGAGCGGCGTCAGCAGAAAATAGGTAGTCGAAGCAAACAGACTGATTAGCACCATAATCATCAAATTGCGTAACGACTTGCGCAAGAGTTCGTTATCGCTAATGCCAATGGCCAAACCGATGCCCATAATCGGGCTCATCAGCGGCGAAATCAACATGGCGCCGATGATAACTGCCGTCGAATTGACATTCAGCCCGACCGAAGCGATGACAATGGCAAATGCCAAAATCCACACATTCACACCACGAAATTCGACACTGCGACTAATGTTGTCGATGGTGGACTGCGCATCGCAATCGACATCGATATCGACCAATGCTTTGAGATAAAGACGCACATCGTGCCACAACACACTCACCTTGTCGCGAAAAGTTTTTTTGGGTTGCTCTTCCATTTTTTTAAGGGTTTATTATGTTATTTTTTAATCTAAAATTCGTCATTCACAGCCATCAAATCGGCCATCACACCATCGCTCAGCATGATGCCGCTGCGCGTCAGGCGCAAGCGACCATCCGCAAGAATCAACCGCTGTTGAGCCAAATGCGATTCGGCACAACGCAGACAATAGTCGGCTGCCGCCCTACCAAACAGGGTTTCGAGTTGCGCCATGTCGATGCCGTCGGAAGTTCTCAAACCGGTGAAAACAAATTCGTTATACCGATTTTCGTCGGTCAGTTGTTCTGTCTCCGCCGGCACACTTCCCTGCTCTATCGCTTCGACATAGGCTCGCGTGTCGGCCACATTCCACTGACGCGATGCGCCATCGTACGAATGCGCCGCTGCACCCACGCCCAAATACGGCACGCCATGCCAATAGGCAGAATTGTGCCGCGAACGAAAGCCCGGTCGGCAAAAATTCGATATTTCGTAGTGCTCAAATCCGGCTTGCGCAAGGCGTTCTGTCAGTGCGCCAAACATCGCCACCGATGTCTCTTCGTCCAATTCGGCCACCCGACCACTCTGCCGCCACTGCGTCAGCGGCGTATTATCTTCGTACATCAAATTGTATGCCGAAATGTGTTGCACCTGCAGCTCAAGAGCCATTTGCAACGTTTTGTGCCATCGTTGCAAGGTTTGTTGCGGCAATCCGTACATCAGGTCGATGCTGATATTGTCGAATCCATGGCGTTGCAGCAAACGCACAGCCTCGACGGCTTGCGCCGCCGTGTGCCGCCGATGCAAAAAAGTCAGTTCGTCGTCGTCGAAACTCTGCACACCCAAACTTACCCTATTAAATGGCAACTCCGCCAACTGCGCCACCATTGGTTCGTTCAAATCGTCGGGATTGCATTCGATGGTAATTTCGGCATCGGGTGCCACCACAAAATGGTGCTGCACAGCCTCGAGCAGGCGTTGTAGTTCGCCTACAGACAACGTCGAAGGCGTTCCGCCGCCCAAATAAATAGTCGAAACCGTATCGCCCGACAGATACTCGCGCCGCAAGCGCAACTCGGTCGTCAGCGCATCGACATAACGGCGGCACAACGACAAATCGGTGCCACTGTGAAACGCGCAATAGACACAACGCGTGCGACAAAACGGAATGTGCACATAAAGTCCGGCCACAATCAAAAAAACATTTATTAAAAGGCAAAGATACAATTTTTTGTGCGAACATCAACAAAAAAAATGGAATTTTATGCGTCGACACCACTTTTTTGTGTAAATTTGCAGCAATTTTTTAACGAATACACGAGTATGGCCAAAATAAACAGCAACTACACCAATTTGCAAGAGAATTATCTATTTGTGGAAATAGCCAAACGCACGGCAGCCTATCAGAAAGCGCATCCCGAAGCACGCGTCATCAAGTTGGGCATTGGCGATGTAACACGTCCGATAGCCGCGGTGGCCGCCGATGCCATGATAGCCGCCAACGAAGAGTTGAAACACGCCGAAACATTTCGCGGCTACGGGCCCGAACTCGGGTACAAATTTGCCAAAGCAGCCGTACAACGCTACTATGCCAACTATGGCGTGGATGTCGATTTCGACGAACTGACAATAGGCGACGGCATCGGTTCCGACTTGGCCAACATCACCGACCTGTTTTCGTCGGACAACACGGTGCTGATTCCCGATCCCGTTTATCCGCTGTACAAAGCCACATCGATTATGGACGGACGGCGCATTTGCTATTTGGAATGTTCGATTGAGAACAACTTTTTGCCCACGCCGCCCGACTATCCGTCGGATTTGATTTATCTCTGTTCGCCCAACAATCCGACAGGCGCCACCTTCGACTACGCGCAGTTGAAAGCGTGGGTCGATTATGCCAACGCATGCGGAGCCGTCATTTTGTACGACAGTGCTTACGAGCGTTTCATTGCCGACGACGACAAGCCCCACTCGATATTTGAGATTGAAGGCGCGCGCACTTGTGCCATCGAATTTTGCAGTCTGTCGAAGACGGCGGGATTCACCTGTGTGCGCAGCGGCTACACGTTTGTGCCGAAAGAGTTGGTACGCGAAGGCGTCAGCCTGAACCGCATGTGGCAGCAACGTCAAACCACCAAATACAACGGTGCACCCTACGCCACGCAACGCGGATTGGAAGCCGCGCTGTCGGCCGAAGGTCTGCGCCAAGCCGACGAAAACATAGCCTACTACAAACGCAATGTGCAGCCTATCACGGCCTTTTTGGAACAAAAAGGCATATTCTACTGCGGCGGGCACAATTCGCCATACATTTGGATGCGCTGTCCGCAAGCGATGACCTCGTGGGAGTTTTTCGACTTTTTGCTCAACACAGTGCAGGTAGTCGGCACACCGGGCGTCGGGTTCGGTGCGTGCGGCGAACACTATTTCCGCCTATCCACCTTCAACACCTACGAAGCCACCCAGGAAGCGATGGAACGACTCGCCAACGTGTTGTAAACGCATCACAACACGCGTGCCAGCATCTCGCCCATTTGCACGATGCCTTGTTGCAACTTGCCGCCAAGCATGGTTTTCAGCATAAACGGCAAATCGGCTTTGAGCGTTATTTTCATCAGCGTTTCGCCCGCTGCATTCTCTTTCAGTTGTATCCACAAATTGAATGCCACAGGCAAATTGTCGGCGCCAAATTTGACAGTTTTGTCGGGTTCTCTATCGACAATGCGCAGCGTTACCCGCCCGACCGATTCTATCGAAAACGAGCAAGTGTCGGCATCGCACGTCCAATCGCGCACCTTATCCTGCAGTTGTTTGTCCTGCGCCAGGCGGTCTTTCAGTGCGTCCCAATGCCGCAAATCCGATATTTTTTCATACACATCGTGCAGGGAGCCATGCAACGTTTGCACGGCGCTTTCATACGTTTCCATAAGTATCTATTTATTTTTTTTATTATATCCACAATCGTATCGATATACGCGAAATCGTCATTGGTTTTCACATCGACAATCACGGCCGCTTGTTCGTAAAACGGAGCTCGTTGTGCCAACAAATCGGCAACAAATTGTGTCAGTTCGTCGCGACTTTTGCCGCGCAGCAACGGCCGTTGCGTTTTGGCGTGCCACAAGCGTTCGGCCAACACGGTAGCCGGTGTGCGCAAATAGATGGTCAGACCACGCGCATTCATCAGTGCCATGTTGTCGGCAAAGCAAGCGAGTCCGCCACCGGTGGAGATTACAACTTGCTCATAATCGGCCAATTCGTTCAACACCACGCGTTCTATTTTGCGGAATCCGGCTTCGCCCTGCGTTTCAAAAATGTGCGACACGGTTTGATGATAGCGACATTCGACAAAGCCGTCGGTATCGATGCAACTCCACCCGAGCGCCTTGGCCAAACGGCGACCGACGGTGCTTTTGCCACACCCCATAAATCCGACTAAAAAAATGCGCAAAGGTTGTTCCATAAAAAGCATTTGCAAAAAAAATCCTACAAAAGTAGTCAAAATAAATTAAATAACCATCATAAATTCCAAAAATAGAGATTTAATAGAAATTTATTTGCTATCTTTGCACAAAAATATTCTTTTTGGTATGAAAATAGCCATTATCGGTGGCGGAGTAGCCGGACTGACAGCCGGAATTTACGCCCAGAAAAACGGTTTCGAGAGCGAAATACACGAACGACACACGATTGTCGGCGGCCAGTGTACCGGTTGGTATCGCAAACATTTTTTGTTGGACAACTGCGTGCATTGGCTCACCGGCACCAATCCCGAAAAAGACATTTATAAAGTATGGTGTGATGTTGGTGTACTTGGCGACGGCATCGAAATCATACAGCACGAATCGTTTATGCGCATCGAATTGGGCGACACCTCCATCGATTTTTGGTACGACCTCGACCATTTGCGCGCCGACCTGTTGGCCTTATCGCCCGACGACAAGGACGAAATCGAGAACTTCATCAAAATAGTCAACGCCTATCGCGCCGTAGCCATGCCGGCTTTGAAACCGATGGAGCAGCACAACCTGCTGGACTATTGGCGCCTGATAAAGAAAATGCGGCGGCTCGGCCCGATTCACCGCAAATATTCCAAAATTTCGATAAACGACTACGCCGCGCGGTTCAAACACCCGCTGCTGCAAAAGTTGATTACGTCGTATATGCCGAAATCGTACAATATTGCGTCGCTGTTCTACGTATTCGGCACTTTTGTCGATGGCAACGGTGCTCTGCCGCGAGGCGGGTCGTTGGGCATGATAGAACGCATGAAGCAGAAATACGAATCGCTCGGCGGCAAAATCATCACCAACCACGAAGCCGAAAAAATCGACATTTCGTTTCACAAGGCGCGCGCCATACATTTCAAAAACGGCGACACTGTAACCGCCGACTACATCATTTGCGCCTGCGACACCGACATCACGTTCAACCATCTGATAGGCAAAGGGTTGATGGACAAGTTTTTTCTCGAGCACTATCACAAGCACAAGGAACACCCGCTGTACAGCAGTTTCAACTGCTACTTTGCCGTCGATGAGGTCTGCCAAATGCCATCGACCACCATCAGTTTCGAATGTGCGCCCTACACCGTGCACAACGACACGCACGCCAGCGTGTTTGTCAAAAACTTCGACTACGAACCAAGTTTTTCGCCCGAAGGCAAAAGCGTGCTGCAAACCATGCTTGTGCAATATGAAGATGACTTCGACTATTGGAAACAGTTGTACGAAACCGACCATGCTGCCTACAAAGCCGAAAAGATGCGCATTGCCGGCGAAATAATGGAGCGCATTGCCGCACGCTTCCCCGAATTGGCCGGCAAACTATCGATACTCGATGTGGTAACGCCCATGACCTATTACCGTTTTTGCGGTGCCTACAAGGGCGCATACATGAGTTTCATACTCACGCCATACGCACCCAAAGCGACCCATCGCGGCATCTTGCCCGGCATCCGCAACCTGTATCTGGCTGGACAATGGTTGCAACCGCCCGGAGGTCTGCCAAACGCCGCCGTAACCGGACGGTTTGCCATTCAGCGCATCTGCAAACGCGCACACATCAAATTTCGCGATTAAACATTGTTTAATTCCGTTTTTTTGCATAACTTTGCCTAATTGAAACGCTGATAAAATTAAAATTCAATAATAACCTAAAAAAATCAAACCATGAAAAAATTACTTTTCTCTGCTTGGATGCTGGCAGTCGGTGCATGGTGTGCCGTGGCTCAGGTTACCACCGAACCGGCGTTCATCACCAACAACTACACGGGAAAAATCATCATCACTTTCGACCCCGCACAAGGTAACAAAGGTATGGTAGGCGCCACGGCCTGCTACGCCCACACAGGCGCATGCACCGCCACGCAAGATTGGCAATGCGATCCCGAGTGGCGCAGTGCGCTCGACAAGCACAAAATGACAAAAGTGGGCGACAAATGGCAACTCGTCATCGACAACATGTACGAATACTACGACTGTTTGGAAGAGGGCGAGGTCATCACCAAATTGGCGTTTGTGTTCAACGATGGCAAAAGCGGCACCAAAGAGGGTAAAACGGCCGATGGGAAAGACATCTTTGTTACCGTGTACGAAGCCGGCCTGAATGTGGCATTCGACGCACCGGCAACCAAGAGTCAACTCGTCAAATCGGGCACAGCCATAACATTTTCGGCACAAGCCTCCGAGAGCAGCACGCTCACATTCAGCATCAACGGTACTGTGAAGAAAACGGCCACCGGTACCACACTCAGCCATAGCGAAACATTCTCAGCAACAGGCAATTACGAGTGTATCGTCGAAGCCAAGACGACCACCGAAACCGCTGCCGACACCATCACTATCTGTGTAGCCAACACGGCCGCGCAGCAAACACGCCCCGCAGGCATTGTCAACGGCATATACTACGACACCAAAGACAACACCAAAGTAACACTCTGCACCTACGCTGCCAGCAAAACAGAACCGGCGCAAAACGTATTTGTGGTAGGCGACTTCAACAATTGGACAATATCGACCGACTACCAAATGAAACGCGATGGCAACTATTTTTGGACAGAAATCACGGGACTGACACCACAAAAAGAGTATGCTTTTCAGTACGTTGTTGTCAGATCCGACGGCAAAACGGTACGCATCTCCGACCTATTCTCCGAAAAAGTGCTCCACCCCGACGACAAATACGAGCCGACAACCGTCGATCCCGACATTATGTCCTACCCTGACGGCAAAGCAGAAGGCTATGTTACTGTCATTCAAACAGATAAACCGCAATTTGCATGGAGCGACGCCACACTCAACTTCAAACGTCCGAACAAGAACAATCTGATAATCTACGAAGTATGGGTGTACGATTTTACGCCCGACCGTTCGTACAAAGGTCTGATGGAACGCTTGGACTACATCGAAAACTTAGGCGTGAACGCCCTCGAACTGATGCCCATTTGCGAATTTGACGGCAACTACAGCTGGGGCTACTCGCCCAACCACTACTTTGCGCCCGACCGCGCTTACGGTAGCGAGAACGACCTGAAAACCCTCATCGACGAATGCCACAAACGCGGCATCGCCGTCATTGTAGATATGGTGTTCAACCACGCCACAGGCAACAACCCGATGAACAAACTCTATCCCTACGGCACAGATCTCAAAAACAATCCGTGGTTCAACGTTACAGCGCCGCACGGCAGCAATGTATACGAAGATTGGAACCACGACTTTGAGCCGGCCAAAGACATGTTCAAACGTTCGCTGAAATATTGGCTCGAAGAATACAAAATCGATGGCTACCGCATGGACTTGGCACAAGGCTTTTGCGGCACCAGCAAATCGAGCGTAGGCACCAACCTGACCGACTATAACAACACCGTGAACGCCACATCGAGCGATGCCTACTTCATACTCGAATATTGGAACGAAACCGGCATGCCAAGTCAGCAAGAAATGGTCAATAAAGGCATGATATGCTGGGCAGGCGGCAACGGTGCAAACAACGCCTACTGCCAAACCGCCATGGGTTGGCTCAAAAACGGCGACGGTTTTGACGCTTGCGGCGCCAATGCCGGCGATGGTTACGTCACCTACTGCAACAGCCACGACGAGGAACGCCCATTCTTCAAAGCCAAACAATGGGGCGCCGGCGACCTCAAAACCAGCGTAAGCGCTCGCAGCCACCGCGTGCCGCTGAATATCGCTTTCAATGTTCTGCTCAACGGTTCGCACATGTTCTACCAATACGATGAGTTGGGCTACGACTATTCCAAATATCAGGACGAATACGAGCGTTTCGGCAAGGACGACGATGGTAACTACGGACTGAAACCATCGGTAGATGCCGACACAAAAACCGGCAAAAAACCGCGTCCCGAATCGCGCGGCTATTTTGAACAAGGCCCACGCATGCAAGCCTACCAGCAGGTAGCACAACTGATACAACTGCGCACGCGTCTGTTGCCCGACGTATTCTCCGGTAATCCGACAGCCGCAACCATCGGCAGCGGAAAAGCCATACGCACCATTCAATGGGGCAACAATGTGTATGTAGTCGGCAATTTCTCGGCCACGGCAGCACAAACCGCAACACTGCCTGCAGGCACATGGTACGACTATTTGAGCGGCAGCGCTGCCACTGTAGCCGGCGGCGCATCGGTTACGCTGCAACCCGGCGACTTGAAAATCTACACCGCTACGCAGCAAGCGTTACCCACCGTACCCGATTCGTACGACTACGAATATGTAGGATTGCCCACAATAGGCGCCGACAATGCCTCGCGCAACTTCATCTATCCGACGATGGCCGACGACATCATTTACATTGCGAGCGACGACACACCGCGCCGCATCGAAATCGTATCCATCAACGGCACACGCGCCGCACGCCTCGAAAGCGACGGCACCGTCAACGTCAGTGGATTGCCACGCGGCATCTATCTGATGGTAGTAACTTTCGACAAGCAACAAGAGGCATTCAAATTTATCAAGAAATAAGCGATTGACGTGCAGAGCCTTCCGATGATAGAACGCGCCACTACATGGGCAGATTTGCCCTTTGTAGGCATCGTACTGATGGTGTTGTGTGCTGCCATTATATGCAGTTACAACATGGCACGCAACTATCATCGGGAACTGCTGCGTAATTTTTTCCGCGACAAAGATCGTTTTGCCTACGCCGACTACTCCAACAGTCTGTTATCGAGCATTTTGCTGATAGTGTGCACCATCATCATCTACGGATTTTTTTTCACCATTGTTAACAGCCATTTCACACCCGCCATCACTCAATCCGACTATTGGTGGGTGTTGCTCATCATGATAGGCGTAGTGGTCGTTTGGGTAGTTTATCAGTGGCTGCTGCTGAAAGCGACCGGCTATTGCGCCAACATCGGCACAACGATGCCCATACTTGTACGTTCGTTGTTTGTAAGTTTTGTCATCAGCGGGCTGCTGTTGTATCCGATTGTTGTCGGGTTGGTTTTTGCATCGCAAGCCCTATTCACTCCGCTGATTTATATCGGCCTATGTATCGTGATTATCAGCGTGTTGCTCTTTGTTGCCAGAGCAATTCAACTTTTTTTATCGGGAATTGATACAGCGTGTTATTTATTTTTGTACCTTTGCACCCTTGAAATTCTACCCGTTTTGCTATTGCAAAAAACGACAGAAATGGTGGTGGAAAATGTCTTAAATTAAAACTTAACGTCTTGAAAATCAAAAAAATCCTGGTTTCGCAGCCAAAGCCCGAGAGTGAGAAATCTCCTTATTTTGACATCGCAGGAAAATACAATGTAAAGATTGATTTTCGACCGTTTATCAAGGTCGAGCCTATTCTTGCCAAAGAATTTCGCCAACAGCATGTCAACATTGCCGACTACAATGCCATCGTGTTCACATCGCGGCATGGCATCGACCATTTTTTCCGTTTGGCTGAAGAGATGCGCATAAAAATTGCTCCCGAATTGCAATATTTCTGCGTGTCCGAAAAAATTGCCCACTATCTGCAAAAATACATCGATTACCGCAAGCGCAAAGTACACTACGGCACTACCAATCGCATTTGCGATTTGGCGCCGGTGATTCAAAAACACAAAGAGTTGAACTATCTGGCGGTGCTGTCGGCCGACTACAACGACGAGATTCCCAACCTGATGAAAAAAGTGGGCGTGAAATACAACATCGGTATGATGTATCGCACGGTGAGCAACGATTTCGGTCCCGACGAACAATTGGATTACGACATGATGCTGTTTTTCAGTCCTCAAGGTATCAATGCGTTGCTCAAAAACTTTCCGAACTACGAGCAAGGCGACGTGATGATTGGCTGCTTGGGCAGCAACACGGCCGCCGCCGTGCGCAACGCCGGTTTACGGCTCGATTTGGAAGTGCCGTCGCCACAATTCACTTCGATAACGATGGCACTCGATGCGCTGTTGAAGGAGAATCACAAGCGTAAATAGGAGCCGTTCGTTACACACGCGCGGGTGCGTAACCGATAGTTTTCCGTCACCCCAAAAAAAATAAAACGATTGTATGCACACGATGGATTACACTTTCGCGCGAGCGGAACATCTGAAGAGCCGTACAGCCATCGACGCATTGCTGAACGCCAAGAGCGGTTTTATGTCCTACCCGTTTCGCGTGGTTTACCAAGTGGTCGAGCCCGAGTCTGCTGCATCGGCCGTACAAGTGATGTTCATCGTCCGCAAAAAACGTTTTCGGCACGCTACCGACCGCAATCGTTTCAAACGTTTGTTGCGTGAGGCCTATCGGTTGCAGAAACAGCCGCTATTGGACTACGCCACCGCTCACGGCATCGGGATGCGCGTAGCATTTGTCGGCATCAGCACCACCCTGCCCGCCTTTGCCGATATTCAGGACAAGATGTGCGATGCTATCAACAAACTGTGTACGACCGGCGTATGAGGCGTTTTCTGACAAAATTATTGGTGTGGCCCATCCGTTTCTATCAGGTGGCCATTTCGCCACATTTTCCGGCGGCGTGTCGTTACACGCCCACCTGTTCGCAGTATGCCATCGAGGCGCTGCGCAAATATGGTCCGCTGAAAGGTTTGTGGCTGGCTGCACGGCGCATTTTGCGTTGCCATCCGTGGGGCGGACACGGCTACGATCCGGTGCCGTAACCGCTTATTGCGCTTTGAGTTGTTCTAACGTTTCGGTGAGCAATTCCCACTCATACATTTTTTGTTCGAGCGCATGTTTCGTGCGTTGGTAGTTTTCGACACTCTGCGCATCCGATTGTCCGGCCGCGAACTGCGTTTCCATATCCGCGATTTGCTGTTCGAGTTGTGTGATTTCGTTTTCGGCTTCGGCCACCAGTTTTTCTTGTTTGCGAATTTGGCGTGCCTGCTCTTTTTGCAATTCGTAGTTCTGTTTATTGTCCGACACGGCCGTGCTGTTCGTTGTGGGTTTGTTGGAGTTCTGTACGATTTCCAACTCTTGCAGATTTTGCATTTTTTTGTATTGCAAGAAATCTCGTATTCCGCCCAAGTGTTCGCGCACGCGTTGATGCCCAAATTCGTACACTTTTTCGACCAATCCGTCGAGGAATTCGCGGTCGTGGCTCACCACGATGGCTGTGCCGTCGAAAGCGCGAATGGCCTCTTTCAGCACATCTTTTGATGCCATATCGAGGTGATTTGTCGGTTCGTCGAGTATCAGCAAGTTGACCGGTTCGAGCAGCAACCGAATCATGGCCAAGCGGCTGCGTTCGCCACCCGAGAGCACTTTCACCTTTTTGTCGCCGGCTTCGCCACCAAACATGAATGCGCCCAAGATGTCGCGTATTTTGGTGCGAATGTCGCCCACAGCGGCATCGTCGATGGTTTGGAACACGGTTTTATTTTCGTCGAGCAGGCTTGCCTGATTTTGTGCAAAATAGCCGATTTTGACTTGATGTCCGAGTTTCAGGGTGCCGCTGAATGGTATTTCGCCCATGATGCACTTGACGAGCGTGGATTTTCCTTCGCCATTTTTGCCGACAAACGCCACTTTTTCGCCGCGTTTTATCTCCATGGCGATGTCGTTCAGCACGATATGGTCGCCGTAGGCTTTGGTCAGATGTTCGACAAAGATTGGCAAGACGCCCGAATGTGGTGCCGGCGGAAATTTCAGATGCAAGCGTGCCGTATCTTCCTCATCGACTTCGAGTCGTTGCAATTTTTCGAGTTGTTTGATGCGGCTCTGCACCTGCACGGCTTTTGTGGCTTTGTAGCGAAATCGTTCGATAAAATCTTCGGTGTCGGCAATCATTTTCTGCTGATTTTCGTAGGCGCGCAACTGTTGTTCGCGGCGTTCGGCGCGCAACTCTTTGTACTTGGTGTACGACACTTTGTAGTCGTAGATTTTTCCGAGCGAAATTTCGATGGTGCGCGATGTTACCGCATCGAGGAAAGCGCGGTCGTGGCTCACGAGCAACACTGCCGAGCCGCATGTAGCCAGAAAATTTTCGAGCCACTGTATCGATTCGATGTCGAGATGGTTAGTAGGTTCGTCGAGCAGCAACAAATCGGGGCGTTTCAGCAATATTTTTGCCAATTCGATGCGCATACGCCAACCGCCGCTAAATTCGGAAGTTTGCCGGCCAAGGTCGGTACGTTCGAAGCCAAGTCCGAGCAACGTTTTTTCGATTTCGGCCTGCATATTGGCCGCGCCAAATAGTTGCAGACGCTCATTTTCGTGAGCCAATTTATCGATAATATGCTGATAATCATCGCTTTCGTAATCGGTACGTTCGGCAAGTTCGGCGCTGAGCCGTTCGATGGCGGCTTCGGTCTGCCGGATGTCGTCGAAAGCCAATTCCACCTCCTGCTGCACGGTGCGTTGGTCGGTCAGCAACAGATGTTGCGGCAAATAACCGATTGTCAGGTCTTTTGGCTTAACTATTTGGCCATGTGTAGGCTGCTGCAAGCCGGCGAAAAGTCGCAACAAAGTGGTTTTGCCGGCGCCATTTTTGCCGACTAATGCAATACGGTCTTTGGCGTTGACCAAAAACGAGATGCTGTCGAAAAGCGGGCGTCCGCCAAATTCCATGGTGAGTTGTTCTACGGCAATCATACATTACAAATTCAGTTTGCAAAATTAGTAAAATTTACCGTGTCGAAAAAATTTATAATCAAAAAACCAAAATACCTTGAGTGTGGTATTGATATATAGCGCAAATAGTTGTACTTTTGCACTACAAAAACATCGGTAATATGGAAAGACAATCAATAACCACATTGGCCGACATGCCGGCCAAGAGTCGCTGCATCATCGTCAAAGTGCATGGGCACGGCGGTCTCAGACATCGTATTTTGGAATTGGGTTTTGTGCGTGGCGAAACAGTCGATGTGCTCAAAAATGCGCCTCTGCAGGACCCGATTGAATACCAAATAATGGGTAGTCATGTGTCGTTGCGCCGCAGCGAAGCCGAAAACATCGAAGTGGTGTCGCTCGACGAAGGTGCTCACCCCGACAACATCTATCACGGCACCATCGAGGAGCATGTGGCCGCCGAAGCCGAAGAGTTGGCACACGATATTACGGTCGCCTTGGTAGGCAATCCCAACTGCGGCAAGACCTCGTTTTTCAACTACGCCACCGGCTTGCGCGAAAAAGTAGGCAACTACAGCGGCGTAACCGTCGATGCCAAAGTGGGCGTATTCCACCACCGCGGCTACACCATCAACCTTGTCGATTTGCCGGGCACCTACTCGCTGACCGAATATTCGCCCGAAGAGTTGTATGTACGTTCGTTTCTGACGGATCAAAAACCCGACATCGTGCTAAACATTGTCGATGCCGGCAATTTGGAACGCAACCTATTTCTGACCACGCAACTCATCGACCAAAATCCAAGCATGGTGATGGCGCTCAACATGTTCGACGAACTCGAAAAATCGGGCGACACGCTCGACATCGATAGTCTGCAGCGCATGCTGGGTTTCCCCATCGTACCGACAACGGCCAAAAACGGGCAAGGCATCAACGAAGTGCTCGAAGCCATCGTCAACGTGTACGAAGGCAAACAGGGCAACACCAAACACATTCACATCAACTACGGCGACAATGTCGAAACAGCCATCAAAGCCGTCAAAGCACTACTCTACGCCAATCCCGAAATCAAAGGACGGTATCACGGACGATATATTGCGCTGAAATTGCTCGAAAACGACAGCGTTACACACGCCGAAATGGCCAAACTGCCCAATTATGACGCCATAAAAGATGCAGCAACGCACTATCGCAACGAGTTGGAACACGAATATCACGACGACATTGCAAGCATCATTTCCGACCTGAAATATGGCTTTATACGCGGTGCGCTAAACGAAACGTTGCGACATACCCAAACCGACAAGCGCCACTTGGGATATGCACTCGACACCGTACTCACCAATCGTTGGCTCGGATTTCCCGTGCTACTCATATTCATGTGGATTATGTTTCAAGCCACCTTTACAATCGGTGCCTATCCGCAACATTGGCTCGAAACGGGCGTTGCAGCCATCGGCCGTTGGTTGACCGACATACTGCCTGCCGGCATGCTCAACGATTTGCTAGTCGATGGCATCATTTCGGGTGTTGGCGGCGTGTTAGTGTTTTTGCCCAACATTCTGATTTTGTTCCTATTCATCTCGCTACTCGAAGACACCGGCTACATGGCGCGCGCCGCATTCATCATGGACAATCTGATGCACCGCATCGGGCTGCACGGCAAATCGTTCATTCCTTATCTGATAGGATTTGGCTGCGGCGTACCGGCCATTATGGCTACACGCACGCTCGAAAATCGCAAAGACCGCATTCTCACCATTCTGACAATTCCATTTATGAGTTGTTCGGCACGACTGCCTGTATATCTGCTGTTTGTTGCCGCATTTTTCGAGCAACATCAAGGGCTTGTTCTGATGAGCATTTACCTGATTGGCGTCCTATTCGCAATCATTACAGCGCTGACAATCAACAAAATAGCATTCAAAGACGAAAACGACCAATTTGTAATGGAACTGCCGCCATACCGTTTTCCGACCTGGCGCAACACCCTGATACACATGTGGGACAAGAGTGCGCAATACCTCAAAAAAATGGGTTCTGTCATACTTGTGGCTTCGGTCATCATTTGGGCGTTAGGCTATTTTCCGCACGCCACCGGACCCGTTACACAGCAAGAACAGATGAGTCAATCGTTCATCGGCAAAATCGGGCACGCCATTGAACCGGTAGTGCGCCCGTTGGGTTTCGATTGGAAAATGGGAGTCAGTTTGGTTACCGGATTGGCAGCAAAAGAGGTTGTCGTGTCGTCGTTGGGTGTGCTCTACGACGATGCCGGTAACGATACGCTGGTCGAACGGCTGCAACATCAAACCGACAACTTGGGAGAACCGCTGTTCACTCCTCTGAAAGCATTTTCGTTCATGTTGTTCATCTTACTCTACATGCCGTGCATCGCCGCCATGACAGCCATTCGGCGCGAAGCCGGACGTGGTTGGATGTGGTTCACGGTGTTCTACTCCACCGGCATCGCATGGCTTGTGTCGTTTGCTGTATATCAAATCGGCAGCCTATTCTGAATTGCAATGGATATTATCGCTTATCTGATTATCGTAGCGGCAGTGAGTACTGCTGTGTGGCAAACGTTTCGCAAATACAAACATAAAAACGACTGCGACCACGTCTGCGACGGTTGCTCCCTACGCGATGTATGCAGTCAAAAACCATCGAAAAAGTCATAAAAAAAAGGTGCTTTTACAAAAAGCACCTTCGATTCTAAAACGCTCTTAATCAGCATTTATGATAATTCGGCCAACGCTTTTTTGATGCGCGCCAGAGCCTCGACCAACGTATCGTCGCCGGTGGCATACGACAAGCGAATACATTCGGGCGCACCAAAGGCGGCACCGCCCACACACGCCACATGCGCCGTTTCGAGCAGATACATTGCCAAGTCGGAGGCCGTTTCGATAGTACGTCCGTCGGCAGTATGTTTGCCGAAAAACGCCTTGCATTCAGGGAACAGATAAAACGCACCCATCGGCCGATTGACCCGCAAACCGGGTATGTCGGAAGCCAACCGATACACCAAATCGCGCCGGCGGCGGAAGGCATCGCGCATCTCGGCCACACACGTTTGGTCGCCGCGATAGGCCGCCTCGGCGGCTTTCTGTGCAATGCTGCTTGCGCCCGACGTGTATTGTCCCTGCAATTTGGTGCAGGCTTTGGCCAGCCACAACGGTGCAGCCACCCAACCGAGCCGCCAACCGGTCATGGCATACGCTTTCGACACGCCATTGACGATGGCCACTCTGCCCTCCAATTCGGGAAATTGCGCTATCGACTCGTGCCGCCCCACATAGTTGATGTGTTCGTATATTTCGTCGGCTATCACCAATATGTTCGGGCAATTGGCCAACACAGCAGCCAAGGCAGCCAACTCGTCGTGCGTATAAACGCTGCCCGTCGGGTTCGATGGCGAACAGAGTATCAAGGCTTTGGTACGCGGCGTGATGGCAGCCTCCAACTGTTCGGGCGTAATTTTGAAATCGGTATCCAACGTTGTCGGAATAATGACGCTTTCGCCATCGGCCAACTTGACCATTTCCACATAACTGACCCAATACGGCGCCGGCACAATCACCTCGTCGCCGGCCCCGACAACCGACATCAACACATTGCAAACGGCCTGTTTGGCTCCGTTGGAACAGACGATTTGAGCCGGCGAAAAGTCGAGGTTGTTTTCGCGTTTTAGTTTATCGCTGATGGCTTGCCGCAACGACAAATAGCCCGGCACCGGCGAATAGAACGAAAAATTGTCGTCCACCGCCTGCTTGGCGGCATCCTTAATGTGTTGTGGCGTGAAAAAATCGGGTTCGCCGACACTCAAATTGATAACATCGACGCCTTGCGCACGCAACTCGCTGCTTTTCTGCGACATAGCCAACGTTTCCGACTCGGCCATGGCTTTCAAACGGTATGATAATTCCATAATTATTATTTTTTTACTATTCAATCACATTTACCACCTTACCTTCCGACACCTCGAACAAGCGACTTTCGCCATCGATTTGCGACAAAATTTCGTCCAAATGCTCTCTGTTCGTATCGGTAATGAAGATTTGTCCGAACCCGTCGCCGGACACCAACTGCATGATGCGTGTAACACGGTCGGCATCGAGTTTGTCGAAAATATCGTCCAACAACAATATCGGCGTTACACGACAAGTCCGTTGCAGAAAGACAAATTGCGCCAATTTCAACGCCACAATATACGTCTTAACCTGACCTTGCGAGCCGGTACGTTTCATCGGAAATTCGTCCAACGTGAATATCAAATCGTCTTTGTGCGCTCCGCGTGTGGTGTAGCCCAACGCCAAGTCGCGGTCGCGCACCTCGCGCAGCAACTGACGCAAATCGCCTCGCTGCGCATGCGATGTGTATTCCAAGCCGACACGTTCGCCGGCGCCGGCAATGGCACTATAAAATTCCTGAAACAACGGCACAAACTCCGTGATAAACTCGGCACGTTTGGCACAAATATACTGCGCTTCGGCGGCCATTTGCTCGTCGTAAATATCCAACATCTCGGCATCTGGCTGTTCGTCGCGTTTCAGCAGCGCATTGCGGTTTTGCAACGCCTCGTTGTACCTGACGAGCGCCGACAGATAGGGCTTGTCGTATTGCGAAATGGCCACATCCAAAAATCGGCGACGCGCATCGCTACCTTCGTTTACCAAATCCAAGTCGGCCGGCGACACCAACACCACAGGCAGCAACCCGATATGGTCCGACAAACGTTCGTACTCCTTCTGATTGCGCCTGAAACGTTTTTTTGCACGGCGTTTCACCGCACACGACACCACTTCGGCGATACCCTGACGTTCAAACGCGCCCTGAATCATAAAAAAATCGGCATCGTGTTTGATGACTTGCGCATCGATCGGATTGAGATGGCTCTTGCAAAACGACAAATAATAAACAACATCCAACAAATTGGTTTTGCCCATGCCGTTGCGCCCCAAAAAACAATTTATCTTGGGCGAAAACTGCAACTCACACTCGGCAATGTTGCGATAATTCAATATCGACAAACGTTGTAAATACATCTGCTTCAAGCCTTTACACGCTGCAACTTGCTCACAACCTCGTCGCCTAAACGCGATTTGCGTTCGATGTGATTCAACACCTCGCACACGAACGGGTTGCTGTCGAAACGACCGCGCACCGATTCAAAATCCTGTACTTTCTGGCGGTCGTCGCCATCGACGCCGAACCCGATTTTGGCCATCAGGTTGAACTCTTTCTGCGCATCGTTGTACAACATCTTGTCCAACGACACCACAGCCTCTTTCCACTCGCCGACCAACTGCACCAAATCGTCGATGGTAACTGCGTCGAGGTCTTTATGCCAATATGTCAACAACTTATCGTAAGCCCAAGTCCATTCGTATTCGTAGTAATGGCGATGCCAAGTTTCGAACCGCTGCTGAATGTCGTCCAGCGACAATTTGTCGGCGGCGATGTCGTCCATCAACCGATTGACTTCGGTTTGCGGGGCTATCAATCCCGACAAATCGCTCCATTCGCCCAACCCCACATCGGACGTCGGGCGCAAACGTGCCCGAATGTCGGCCAACGTAGAAAATTCGCCCTGTTGTAAACGGCTGATCAACGAATTGCCAAGAAATTTCACAATTGCCGTCCGATACAATGCAATGCCGTTGCGCAACGACGAATTGCGTATCCGACAATTCTGATAAGCGTATTCCGAAGTGATTTCGCCGCACTCTTTTTGCAAATTTTCGAGCACTTCGATGCCGTGCATCATCTTTTGTATCGTGTACGGACTCAAGAGATTGAAGTTTATCTGGTCGAGTTTGTGGCTGTCGCGCCGAGCATCGCGTTTCGGCCATTTCTGAGCATCGCGCACCGTGCCGACGCTGCGCAAATTGACAGCCGGCACCAAATAACTCTCCGTGGCATTCTCGATGAGGTACGAAAAAGGCAGTGCCGACGTGTCGCAATGCTTGGTGTGGCGCCCCATCACCAACGTGAAAGCGCCGATACGCGCCGGCCACAACAGATAGGAGTCGCTGGTGGTTTTGGCGCCGCGCTCCACCACTCCTTGATGTATCGGTCCCAATTTGTACATGTGATTACTTTGGTTCGACCCCGAACCGGCGTTCAGAAACGAAAACATACCGGCTATCAGCAAACTCGATTTGTGGTGCGACACCGTGTACGGACCGGCAAAAATGGCTGTCGCCTCGCCGTGCATGCCCTGACAGTTAGCAAAAAACAGCGAATCGAGCGCCGAATAGTGCTTGTCCATAATGCAACCCTGCCCCACAAAACAGCACGACACCAAGGTCGAGTCCGAAATTTTCACACCCGACGAAATAATGAAATCAGTACATTTAACGCCCGAGCCCAACTGCACAGGCGCTTCGGCATTGCTGTTTACGCTGCCGTTTTTCAACTTCGATGTGCCACCAAGCGTAGCATAATCGCCGATGCGCACATTTTTCAGCAAACCGCAATTCACGATGCGCACATGACGGCCAATGTCGCCCATGGTCGATTTTTGCGTTTCGGCATAAGCATCGATGCGGCGTTGCAAATGGTCAATCACGGCATGGTTGTGCCGATACAACGCCAAAATATAGGCCAAATGCGCCGAAAGACCATCAAAAATCGGAATCTCGCGCCCGCCGCCTTCGTTCATCACAGGCACACGCACGCCGTTGCCGAAAGTCGTTTCGCCATCGACCACTATCACATTCGTGTTTTCGATGTAGGTACCTTCGCCGATGCGGTAATTGGCAATGTAGTTGTGAATGTCGCGCACACACACATCGTCGCCTACGACCACGTTGTGCAGCCGCGCTTTGTACAACCCCGAATGTGTCGGCACACCGCCGGCTAACGTAAATATCTTGTCGAAGCGTCCCAAGCGAATAGTCCCCGAAAACGCCACTTCGCACACATACGCAGGGTCGAAACCTTCGGCCACTTCTATATTGTTCCAATCGTCGGCGGTGCATCGGTTCGCTTGCAGCCGCTCTATCTCTTTTGCCGTCAGTTTTCTCATAAAAAAAGCCTCTGTTTTACTATTTTACAATCACTTGATTATCAATCACTTCAAACATTCAACTACATCGTCAATGGTCATCAAACGCTGTTCGCCGGTGATCATATTTTTGAGCATCACTTTGCCTGCGTCCATCTCACTGTCGCCCACTATGGCCACAAACGGCACAGCGTTGGCGTTGGCATAGACCATCTGTTTTTTCATTTTGGCAGGTGTCGGATACACCTCGGCAGCAATGCCGGCACGGCGCACACGGCGCAACAGCGGCAAGCAGTAACTCAACGCCCGTTCGTCGAACGCGGCAAACAGCAACTGCACGCCCGACAGCAACGTCTCGGGGAACAACTCGAGTTGATTCAGCACATCGTAGATGCGGTCGGCACCGAACGAAAAGCCCACACCCGACACGCCCGGCAGTCCGAAAATACCCGTCAAATTGTCGTAACGTCCGCCGCCCGATATGCTGCCCATATCCACGCCTACGGCTTTCACTTCCAATATCGCACCGGTGTAGTAGTTCAGCCCGCGAGCCAACGTCAAATCGAGTTCAACACTATTCTTCAACTCCGCAACACGCACATAATCAAGCACTTCCTCCAATTCGGTGATACCTTTCATACCCGTTTCCGACGGCGCCAGCACCTCTTTCAGACGCATCAATTTTTCGGCATTCGACCCTTCGAGCAGCAATATCGGCTGCAATTTGGCCACAGCATCGGCCGAAATGCCCTTCGCCAACAACTCCGCATTCACATTGTCCAATCCAATTTTGTCCATCTTGTCGATGGCCACCGTTATATCGACTATGCGATCGGCCTCGCCCACCAACTCGGCAATACCGGCCAAAATTTTGCGGTTGTTCAGTTTCACCACTACCGGTATTTTGAACGCCTTGAACGCCTCGTCAATCATCTCGATCAGTTCGGCCTCGTACAGCAGCGAATCGCTGCCCACCACATCGGCATCGCACTGATAGAACTCGCGATAACGTCCTTTTTGCGGACGGTCGGCGCGCCACACCGGCTGAATCTGATAGCGTTTGAACGGAAACGTCAACTCGTCGCGATGTTGCACCACATAGCGTGCAAACGGCACCGTCAGGTCGTAACGCAGACCTTTTTCGGCAATCTTCGGCGTCAGTTTGACACTGTTGCGTGCCAACAACTCGTCGTCGGACAGCCGCGCTGCAAAATCGCCCGAGTTCAGCACTTTGAACAGCAGTTTGTCGCCCTCTTCGCCATATTTGCCCATCAGTGTCGATAGATTTTCGAGCGAAGGCGTCTCTATCTGCCGAAAGCCATAACGCCGAAACACACTTCGTATCGTATCAAAAATATAATTGCGTTTCGCCATCTCCAACGGCGAAAAATCGCGTGTCCCCTTGGGAATTCCTACAGTCATACTCTCTATTTTTTTAGTGTTTTGCAGGCGGTTGTTCTCACCGCACAATCAACTGCAAAAATACGTTTTTTTCCGCACATACCGAAACGATTTTTTCAACAATTTGCACGGCAACCTGCTGCAGAGGGAAAAGCACCGCAGCACCGCCCTACAATCGCTGTTTCACTCCTCTTTTTTACCCTAAAGAGGACTTTCGTACAACAAAAAACTCCCCCTTTAGGCCTGCCTACCGCAGGTACGGCCTGCCTACCGTAGGTACGGCCTGCCTACCGCAGGTAGGGGGAGAGAGGGGGTAACAAAAAAAATCCCGCACCAAAATTAGTGCGGGACAAAGAAGGTTAAGTTGTTTTTTTATTTAACAACATATGTGCCACCTTGTGCCATTTGAGGTGAATTACCTTTGTAGTTCATCAATTTGCCGGTTGCAGCAATTTTTGTTCCCACAGTCAAATCTTTACCACCTTTAATACGATAGCAGTAGAAAGTTTCTTGTGTATCTTTTGCATCAGACATATAAATAGTTATGTTGTCATATTGTTCGCTATATTCAGTTGCGATTTTACTTACATAACCAATTACGGTTGCATCTTTGCTCGATGTGGCACCGGCCTTCAATTGTGCAGCAGCAGCAGCAGCTTCCGACGGTTTCATATTGTCGTTTACTTCAACATCGTCCAAACCGGGCAATTCTACAACAACGCCATCCATATAAACTTTTTCAAGGTTAATCACGCCACCTACGCCGCAATATTTTTCTACAACGCCGTAGAGTTTCAGTTTTTTACCCAAATTTGCAGGATTATCCACAAGATTCAACACGCTTGCATAGTCGCCCAATTTTACAGTGGCAACAGCGTATGTGTCTGTACTTGCAGCATCGTCTGCCAACAATACATTCGTCTTAACAGCATTCTCGGCACCAATCACCCATTGTGGATTGGCTTCAAAATTGTAAGAACCTACGATGTAAGCCTCTACCCAATATTTTGCTGTACCGGCGTCTTTAGCAGGCAAAGTGCCATTGGTTTTCATATCCAACAAGTCTTGCACAATGTAGGGTTTTGCTTCACTGCCGTCACGTTCGCCAACAACAACGGTTGAATCATTGCCGCCATTGTTGCCACCATTACCCGGGTTAAACGGATCGTCAGGTTCATTGCCCTTCGGCTCACATGCAGTAAAACCTACTGCCACTACTGCAACCATCATGGCTGCAAAGAAAAATTTTGAAGTTTTCATGATAATAAAAAATTAAAAAGTTAATAAATTAAAAAGTTATAAATTTCAATTAGTGTTAATACGCCGGGTAATAAACCTCTTCGGCACGCCACGTTTCAGCACCGTTTTTCAAATCCAACGACTCCAAGCCATTGATGGTCAGCGACCACACTTTATTATTTACCGGATCGTATTTGCCTCTGTCATAGTAGTACGACACAAAGCCCGTAACCGAACCTATATATTCGCCACGAGGCAGTGGTGCACAGGCAAATTTGGCAAATTCGCTGGTACCGATAGCCATACTATTTTCAGCAGTTGCTGTATCTTTGTCTATGGTAAAGCAGCGCGACTGCGGATAACCGATACCATTTGTTGTAGGTGCAAATGTATTAGCCCCATTGTCGGAACAATCATAAGTACCGGACAACTCGCTTAATTCGCCATCAGTACCCCATGTAAATGGCACAAAGCGTACTTCCTCTATTTTCACCAAGCGGCTCGACAATAAGGCGATGTCCTTATAGTTGTTGGCAGTAGCTTTGATGTCGGCTATGGTCATAGTTTTCACCACTATTTTGCTCTTGTCGGGTTGGCCTATCAACTGCACATGCTCTTTGAACACTTGCGGCGGTATACGGCCTATCTCCCAGCCTACTTTGCCGGCATCGTCCATACCATCTTTGCCGTTGTTGTAATACGGAACACCGATTTGCGGCATACGCGCATATTTGCCTATGGCCAGGCCCTTCAGTTTGAGGGCAATTTTCTGACCTATCGGATACATACCGCCAAGGCTGCCGGCATCTACTGCAATTTTGATGCCGTAGTCCGGATTGGCACAATCCTGAATATAGAGGTTCTTGTAAATGTTACCCGGCACATCGGTCGAAACAATGCGACCTACGATTGTAATATCGGCCGTAATGTCCTGCACGCTGAACAAACCGAGATTCTCATTCGATTTATTATCGCCTTTGTACGAGCGCGCACGCGGCGGATATTTATCGACATCGCCAAATTCCGAAAACAAGGTGGGGTCGCTCAAAAATTCGCCGATAGTCATTGTGGCTTTCCATTCGTCCGCCGAACCCTCTTCCACATAACCTTTCTCTTGGGGTTCGCCGTAGGTGTGGCAAGCGGTCAACGCCACAGCCACCACGGCACTGCTTAAAATATATTTCAATGTTTTCATGATTTTCTGAAATTAAATGGTTACTGCTTTACTACTTAAAACTTAAATCCGACATTCAGGAAGAAATTGAAGCCCCAAGCATAGTAGAATTTCGACGGATATTTATCCACAAAATTCGACACTTTGTATTGTTGCTGGCGATAAACCGTTGTCGGGATACGCGCCTGCTGCCAACCACCCGTTTTGAAACCGGTGTTGTTAGTAATGTTGTTCAGGCTCAAGTTGATGTTGATGGAACGGTTGTTTTTCAGGTAGATAAGTTTACCAACCGATGCGTCAATCATGATGTGGTTGTACCATTTGGCACCCTCGAACAACGATTCTTGCGAAGCCAAAGCAGCAATTTTGGCATCTTTTTCGGCAGCCGTACAATTCGCGCCGTACCACACGCCGGTATTACCAATCGAGGTGCCATCGACACGCGTGCCGGTAATCATACCCTGCGAGAAACGCGAAGGAGCAACACCCAAATAGTTCTCGTCGTAGTAACTGATGCTCAAATCGGCAAACCACATTTTGCTGTGGAAGTAGTTCAACTTAATCATCGCAGCCAGTTGCGGGCCATTAGCCACTTTCACCGATTTCGGATTGTAATACGATTTCGATTTGTCCGGTTCGCCATTGGTATATCCAACTGCCCAGCCTTTGGTCAGAATGATGCGGTCGATAACCTCTTGCTGACCGTTGATTTTCATGCCGTTTTCGGCGCTCTCCACACCTATCGGGTTGTTGGTGTAGTGGCCTTCGTTGTAGGCCAACACGGCGCTCAAAGTGAAACTGCCGTCCAATTTTACCGAAACGCCCAACTCACCGCCTTGGTAGATTTTGTTCACACCATACATTTGGTGGTTGATGAATGTGCGGTATTCGTCGTTGTAGTAGCCGTTGCTCTCGATTCCATCAATCGAATGTGTGCGATACAAACTCAAACGACCACGCACACGCGGATAGGTTACGATATAGTTCACATCGTACGACAGCACCTTTTCGCTCAAGGCAAAACCTGCCAAATTGGGGTTTTCAGTACGGAATATTTTGGCAGCAGCAGCATAGATCGGTTTGCCATTGATTTGATAGTCGTCGATAGAACGGTCGGTGGTGCGCTGCGAGGTATAGAACGTATTCGTCAGCGGCGCGCGCGTTTCGGCCAGCACGTTGGCAAATATGCGGTGATGTCCGTTGAATTTGTACACAATACCGGCTTTCACCGACGGGTCGTAGAAGTGGTGCATGTTACCCTGCCCTTTCGAAATCACCTCCTGGCCAAGTTGTTGGCTCAAGTACCAAGCGCGACCATTGGCCATACGACCGGTGCGGAAGAAATCGGTGTAGGTGAATTTCAAACCATAGTAGAATTCGATTTGGTTGAAATCCCATGCGTTGTGTGCAAATGCCGATACACGTGCCACATCGATGTCGTAGTCGTAGCCGAATTTATCGCCTTTGCCTACTGCTTTGGCGTTGCCGTTTTCGTCCAGATTGTCCATGTCGTTCAGGCGCACACGGGCTACATCGGCGGCACTCATCTCCACGTCTTCGGCCAAATCGTTAATGTCGCGGTCGGAGAACGGGTCGATGTCGTACCATTGGTTGGCCCCCATCAAGTCGTCGATGGTTTTATAGTGGCGACCTTTCGAATATTTGGCTTCCAAACCGGCCACAATATTAAGGTTTTCGAGCGTTTTGTTCTCGTATGTGGCATTCAACGTTGTTTCAAAAATATTGTTGTGGCGACGTTCGAGCATATATTTGGCCATACCTGTCGGATTGATCAGGTTGTTTGCCGCATTGGCGTTGTACATGGCCGTCCAGTCGAGTTGCGTGGTGGTATCGCCTTTTTTGCCGTAACCATTCGTCCAACCGTCTTTCAGCGTATTGTAAGCATCAACGTTGGTCAAGATTTTGCTTTGGTCGCCACCTTTCCAATTAGCGGAACCGCCGCTCATACGATAGTCATAGTCGTGGTAGAAATTGCCATCAGCAGCCAAGCCCCAGCCCGCCAGTTGATAACTTGGCAGATTGCGGTAGTAGTCGGGGCGCGGGTCGGGTGCATTGTAGAATGTCAGCGCCGAGTTGCTGTACATACTATAGTGTGCAGCCACGCCCAAGCGGAATGTCTGACCTTCGCTGATGTCCCAATCGTAGTTCAAAATCAAGGTTGGGTCGAGACTGTGTACAATGCGCGAGTTGCGTTTTTTGCCGTTGTACCAACCCCAATACGGATTGTAGTAGTTTGATGTCAGATCGACGGTTTCCTGCGTCAGAGCCGACGAGCCGGCGCGTTCGGTCGGAGCGCAGTAGGCTGCGATGTTCACACTGTGGTGGTCGTCGAACACTTTTTGTGCGCTGACAAATAGTGCGCCGGCGTTGTAGAAAGTGCCTTCGGTCGAGTTCCATTCGCGGCTGATGTCGGAATAGCGGTACGAACCCGAAACGGCCACTGCCCAGCCGTTCGACATCAAACCGGTGGCGTATGTAGCCTGCAGGCGCAGCCAATAGGCGCGGTTCGTTCCCGACAGGCTCACTTGTCCGCCATGTGCATATTTCGAGGCACGAATGTCGATGTTGGCCGTATTGCCAAGGTTGCCGTACGAATAGGAGTTCGGGGCAAAGTTATTTACAATTTCTTTGTTGCGAGTGGCATAGTTCAAGCCGCCAATCGACGAATAGTTGAATCGTCCGCGTTCGCCATCGTTGAAGTTTACACCATTTATATATGTGCTCTCGTAGCGCGAGTCGTAGCCGCGCACGCGATAACGTGCTGCGCTGAAGCCGTAACTTGCCGTGCCTGTGAACACGTCGCCACGCGAATAGAGCAATCCGGAGATAGTTTGCGACGAAAGACCGTCTTCGTCGTCAAATTCGACATCGGCCACAGCCAAAAAAGCCTCTTCGGTAAACTCTTGTGTCAACTCGTCCTGCGCCGACGACAACGACATAACGCCCAAATCGAGCGGTTCCAAGCCCGAAATGGTGATGGGACGTGTTTCTACATCGTAGTTGTCGAGCACGATGGTGATTACCTCGTCGCCGTTCTGAACGGCATCAATTACAAATTTTCCTTGCGAATCGGTTACCGTGGACACTTGTTGTCCCTGCAGTGTTACCACCGCTCCGGACGCAGGTTCATTCGTTCCCGCGATTTTGACGACTCCTCTCACAACTGTCTGTGCACCAACCGATAGCGATGCAACAAGAGTAAGAGCAAGCAATAACTTTTTTCTCATGAGTGTGTTAATTTGGTTAGATTATGTTCGGTTAATAAATTCACGCAATTTTTCGACTGCAATATTACTCTTTTTTTTTCATTCCGCAAAACAAAAAACTCTTTTTTTTGCAATAAAGCGACAAAAAAACGCATTCGCTTTCAAAAAACAAGAAAAATGCGTTAAATTTTTACATACAGCAGTTTTTGGGGTAATATTTACGTAAAATTCAAACCGAATGCACTTTTATCAAAAAAGTTGTCGAAAAAATTTTGCCATATCAAAAAAAATTAGCAATTTTGCACCGATTTAGCGATATGCCGATCGCCGCCGGGTGCAATTTATCCGCGAGGCGACCAAAATAGAGCGAACTAACACCTAATTTTAACCTAATAACCGAAAACATGAAATTGAAACACCTTTTGCTGATTGCTGCATTGCCGATGGCGATGACAATTTCGGCGCAAGAACAAGCCGAGGGTACCTCACCGTTGAAAAAATATGTCATCGGCTTCTACAATTTGGAAAATTTATTCGACACCATCGACTCGCCCGACACCGACGACTCGCAATTTTTGCCCGACGGCGGTTACCAATGGACGGGATTCAAGTACAAAAACAAGATTAAAAATATGTCGTACGCCATTTCGAAGTTCCCGAAAGAGTTGGCAGTATTGGGCGTATCCGAAATCGAGAACGAAGAGGTGATAAAAGACTTGGTTTCGCAGCCGATTTTGGCCGACCGCAATCTGAAAACGATTTGCATCGAGGGTCCCGACCGTCGCGGTGTGGATGTGGGCATGATTTACGATGCCGATGTGTTTACACCGACCAACATTGTGTCGCACCATTTGCGTTACGAATTGGCCAAACCGTTTATTTCGCGCGACCAATTGTGTGTAACCGGTCTGCTCGATGGTGAACAGATCCACGTCATCGTGCTGCACTGGCCATCGAAATACGGCGGCGAGAAGGTTTCGACCCCGAAACGTAACGATGCCGCATTGACCACGAAATGGATTTGCGACTCGATTTTCGCCATCGAACCCGAGGCTAAAATCGTGGTCATGGGCGACTTGAACGACGACCCCAACACAGAGTGCATTCAAAAATACCTCGGTGCCAAACACGATCGCAACCAAATGCAGCCCGGAGAAATTTACAATCCGTGCTACAATATCTACAAGAGCGGCACCGGCACACTCGGTTATCAAGATGTATGGTGCTTGTACGACCAAGTGATGGTATCGACCCCATGGTTGGACAAGAGCGACTTGAGCACCCTCACCTATTGGAAATCGGAGATTTTCAATCGCGATTTTCTGAAAGAGCAATCGGGCAAACGCAAAGGTTACCCAAAACGTACGCACACAGCCGGCACTTGGACTAACGGCTACAGCGACCACTTCCCGAGTTTGATTTGGGTTGTGAAAAAATAAAGCACAAAAAGTCCTGCAACATGCGGGACTTTTTTTAGAATGACAAACAACTAAATGATAACGTTATGGAAATTCGCGAATTACAACCAGAAGGACTTTGGCGCAATTTTGCCAAATTGACGCAAGTGCCTCGTCCATCGGGACACATGGAAGCCATCACCAAAACGATGGTCGAGTTCGGGCAGTCGTTGGGATTGGAAACGTTGGTCGATAAGACGGGCAGTATCCTCATCCGCAAGCCTGCAACGCCGGGCATGGAAGACCGTACGCCGGTGATTCTGCAAGCGCATCTCGACATGGTGCCGCAAAAAAACAGCGATAAACAACACGACTTCGTAAAAGATCCGATTTCGGCCTATATCGATGGCGAATGGGTAACGGCCGACGGCACGACACTTGGCGCCGACGATGGCATAGGTGTGGCCGCAGCTATGGCTGTGCTCGAAAGCAAGGAGTTGAAACACGGCCCTATCGAAGCGTTGTTTACGATAGACGAAGAGACCGGCATGGCCGGCGCATTTGGGTTGGAAAGCGGTTTTCTGCAGGGCGACATTCTGCTAAACATGGACTCGGAAGACGAAGGCGAACTCTATGTGGGTTGTGCCGGCGGCCTTGATGCCGACATGACGTGGGATTTCAACGGTGCGCCCGTTCCCGATGGCGACATTGCGCTCGAAATTGCCATCAAAGGCTTGAAAGGAGGTCATTCCGGATTGGAGATTGCCATGGGACGCGCCAATGCCAACAAACTGTTATTCAGAGTATTGAAAGAAGCCATTGCACAATACGAGGCACGTTTGGCGGCTGTCGAGGGCGGCAATATGCGCAATGCCATTCCGCGCGAAGCCACTGCCATAGTAACCGTGCCGGCTGATGGCAAAGCCGATTTGGAGAAATTGGCCGAAGAGTACGAATCGGTATTCAACGAAGAATATAAAGCCATCGAAAACAAAATCAGCGTAGTGGTGCGCGAGGTATCGCTGCCCGACGAACTGATTCCCGAAGAGATTCAGGACGACTTTGTACACGCGGTGTGTGCTTGTCCGAATGGCGTATTCCGTTTTATTCCCGAGATTCCGGACACGGTCGAGACCTCGACGAATTTGTCCATTATCAATGCCGACAGCCGCCACATTGGTGTAAAATGTTTGTTGCGCAGTTCGGTCGATAGCAAAAAAGAGGAACTTGCCTCGATGATGGAAAGCGTGTTTGCTTTGGCCGGCGCCAAAGTGGAGTTTTCGGGCAGTTATTCCGGTTGGAATCCCAACATGTCCTCCCCTATTCTGAAAACGATGTCGGAGGTGTATGCCAAGCGTTTTGGCAAGCCGGCCAGCGTCAAGGTGATTCACGCCGGTTTGGAATGCGGTATCATCGGTGCAGCCGAGCCACGTTTGGATATGGTGTCGTTCGGGCCGACGGTGCGCCACCCGCACACACCCGACGAAAAAGTGAACATCGCCAGTGTCGAGCGGTTCTGGCAATTTATCGTAGCAACGTTGGAAGCCATTCCGGTAAAATGCTAAAATTCAGTAAGTTAAATAACAAAAAAAAAAGCGACCATCGTTGATGTGTCGCTTTTTTGTTTCTGAAAAAGGGTTGTACTGTCATTTGTTGAGAAAAATTCCTAAAAAAATAGGATTTGGGGAGACACATTTCTTTGTAATCTGCCGTGAACAAGTCATACCCGAAGGCGCAGCCCGCCATTGAAAACGGCCTTGACCCCGTTTAGATAATAAATGTAGAATTTTCCAATCTCAGTACAATACAACCCGTATTGCAAGTCAAAGAACAAGTCGTTTATTTCTCCGATGACGTTTTCGGGCGTTTTTTTGCGGGGTATTTCGATTTACCCTTCAGCCACGCCGCTTTTTTGGCTTCGTACTCTTCGTAGTGTTTTTCCAAATAATTATCGGCCATCGGATACGTTTTTTTTTCACTGACAAAGTTACAAAGATTTTTTCTCAAACCAAAACATTTTTGTAATTTTGTGAGATTATTTTTTCGACATAAATTTGACAGCCATGATGCAATGGGAACAACTTTTATCGACTAAGCGTTTCGGTATGGAGCAATACCACGACGAGCGCCACGACGACCGCACCGAATTTCAACGAGACTACGACCGTTTGATTTTTTCGGCGCCATTTCGACGTTTGCAAAACAAGACACAGGTATTCCCGTTACCGGGCAGTGTGTTTGTGCATAATCGTCTGACCCACAGCCTCGAAGTGTCGTGTGTAGGGCGTTCGATAGCGATGCACGTTACCCGTTTGTTGCACGACAAACACCGCCATTTGCCAATCTATATCGACGACATCGGTTCGATAGTGGCAGCCGCTTGCTTGGCGCACGATTTGGGCAATCCGCCGTTTGGTCATTCGGGCGAGAATGCCATTGGCACTTTTTTTTCGGAAGAGGCCGGCACGATTTTTCGTTCCGAAGTTACGGCCGCCGAATGGACAGATTTCACGCATTTCGAGGGCAACGCCAATGCTTTCAGACTATTGACGCACCAATTCGGAGGACATCGAAAAGGAGGTTTTGCTCTGAATTACAGCACATTAGCATCAATCGTAAAATATCCGTACGAATCGCAATATGCCGATGCACATAAACACAAATTCGGATTTTTTCAGAGCGACAAAGCCGCCTACGAACAGATAGCCAATGCACTTGGCATTGTGCGCGACCCTGCACAGCCTGAACGTTTTGCGCGCCATCCGTTGGTCTATTTGGTCGAAGCCGCCGACGACATTTGCTACGAGATAATGGACATTGAAGATGCCTACAAGTTGCGTCTGCTTACGTTGGACGAGACCAAAGAGTTGTTGATGGCTTTTTTGCCGGAGCAGCGCCAAGCACGTGCGCATCAGATATTCGGTATGGTGAGCGATGCCAACGAGCAGATAGCCTATTTGCGTTCGACAGCCATCGGGTTGCTGATAGATGCTGCGGCACAAACTTTTGTGGCACACGAAGAGGAGATTTTGAGCGGCACATTTTCCAAATCGTTGGTCGACCATCTGCCCGACGCGCTGTGCCAAGCCTACAAAACATGCGCCAAAGTGTCGGCGCCCAAAATCTACAAATCGCAAATTGTGGTCGATGTCGAGTTGGCCGGTTACCGCATCATCTCGGAACTGCTGAACGACCTTACAACGGCCACGTTTCATCCCGAGCGTGCCTATTCGAAACAGTTACTGAATCGTATTCCGGCACAATACGACACACGTGCCGAATCGGTGTACGATAGATTGATGGCCGTACTCGACTACATTTCGAGCATGACCGATGTGTATGCGCTAGACCTGTATCGCAAGATAAACGGCACAAGTCTGCCGACATTGTAACACGCATGCCGGCACTAAAAAAGCCGACCAAAATGGTCGGCTTTTCTTTAGTAGTGTATTGATGTTCAATTAGTTCTGATTGAACAAATAGCGAACGCCAATGGTAACGCCATCGTACAAGCCGTTGAGGTTGAAACCAACGCCACCATTATGGGCATCATTCCAACCAATAACACCAAAATTCGGACGCCAATCCACCGAGAGTTCGAGCGGGAACCAGAAGTCGTAGGCCACGCCAACGTGTCCGGCTACACCGGCATACCAATCCGGATTAGAGAAACCATAGATACCGCCGGCAGCACCAACACCCAGAGCCCAATGCCATTCGCCTTTGTTGTTCCAAGGAATTTGTGTGCCAAACGGGTCGATCCAATCGTAAGTAACGATACCACCGACACCCCAGCCAAATACAGGCACATGCACATCGACGTCCAACATGTTGGCTTCGCCGAAGCCGTGTTGATACGAGAAACCAAGTCCCGAACCCAGATTCACACCAATGGCACGCGGTTGTGCATTGGCAGCCACTACTGTCATGGCAACAACGGCCACAATCATCAGAAGTTTTTTCTTCATAATCGAATAAAATTAAAAATTAGAAAAATACATTATTTCAAATCGGCAGCAAAGATACAACTTTTTTTCGAGCAAATGTTCGTTTGTTAATAAGTTTTCTGCATCAGTTTTTGGCAATCGGAAATTTGACAATAAACGTTGTTCCTTCGTTCGGTTTTGTGGTAAAAGTAATCGAGCCATTCGCCATCTGCACAATGTTTTTGACGATGCACAATCCCAATCCCATGCCGCTGCTTTTGGTGGTGAAGTTTGGCACAAACAAGCGTTCGGCCACGGCATCGTCGATACCGCAACCATTGTCGGCCACCGACACGCTGACCCACGCATTTTCCACCTTCAAATCCACACGAATGATGCCGTGCCGTGTCGAAGGCACCGACTGAATGGCATTTTTCAGCAAGTTGTTGAACACTTGCGTCAACTGTTCGCCATCGGCAAAAATCGACACTTGGGGCGTGTTGGTGTGGTAGTCGATTTCGATGTTTTCGTAGTTGTTTCGGAAGAGTTCCACTTCCGACATCAATTTTGCATTCAAATCGACGATGGTAGGTTTCGCCACGGGGATGCGTGCGAAGTGCGAAAACTCGGAGGCAATAAGCGACAGACTATCAATCTGTTCGATGAGTGTTTGCGATGCTTTGGTAAAATATTCATCGAATTGTTCGCCGCCGTTGGCTTTGATGCGCTGTAGTTGTTGGATGGTGAGTTTCATGGGCGTGAGCGGGTTTTTGATTTCGTGTGCAATTTGCCGCGCCATATCGCGCCAAGCCGATTCGCGTTCCGACTGCGCCAACTGTTGTGCGCTGGCTGTGAGTTGATCGACCATGCGGTTGTATTCGTTGACCAGCAGCCCGATTTCGTCGGTATCGACGCCGCTGTACGGAATTTTTTCGTTGCCGTTGCCCAACTGTATATGCCGCAATTTGTGTCCCAATGTTTGCAACGGTCCGACAATACGTTTGCCCACAGCCGTCGCAATGATAATCGTAAGCAGCAGGACCAGCAAATAGATGTTGATGAACACCGCCAAATAGGAGAACAACTCGCGCGCCAACGAGTACGAACTATAAAACATCGGCACGCAGATATAGGCCAACGTGTGTCCGTGCGCATCGGCCACGATGGCATACGACGCCAGATATTCCAAATTGCCAATCGTTTCGGGAATGACATTGTGACTGTCCTCGATGCCGAAAAATACTTGCGGATTGAGGCGTTTGCCCGACAAACCGGCCGAAAAAATGTATGGTCGCGTAGTGGCCATGAGTTGTCCGCCGGCATCGTAAACATGTATATCGGTGCGATAGAGTTTCGACAAATCCTGAATGAAAAAACTCAACTCGGCATCGTCGGGCAGGTCGGGTGCATAGCGCCAGAAGAATGGTTGCATTTGCGCTTCGACACAGCGCATCTTGTCGCGCAATAGTTTTACTTGTTCGAGTTTGTTGCGATTGTAGATAAACACCACCGATGTGGCAAAAGCCGCAGTCAGAATCAGAATAACGAGTATGACAAAAGCGTGCGAAATGCGTGCCACAAGACTATTGCCGAACGAATAGCGCCGATGTGCCAACAAGCGCAATAGGTACATGCATGTAACCAACAGCACATAGAACATAAACAAGTACGTCCAAAAGAGCAAGAACGCATATTGTGGTTCCGGATGTCGTTCGCTGACAATGATATCGATGCCGTTGTCGTAGCGATAGACATAGTGCGCATACCGATTCCAATAAACGACGTTTTGATGACCAAATCGCGCTTCGTCGAAATGGTTGGGATAGACGAACATGCCACCGTTGAACACCTTCCGACCGTTTTCGTACTTGGCCGTCGATAGCGACAGATGCCTCATCCAATTGTCGCGCGGCTGAAACAACGCATCGTAATCGCTCAAATCGTTCAGTTTGTACAGTACCACAAACAACCGACACATTTCGTCGCGCGCCACCTCGAAATCGAATATGCCGAGAAACTGATACGAATCGTTTTTCATGCAGTTGATGTAGAAATGATCGGTATAGGGTTGCAACGTGCCATCGGCTATTTGCGCATCGTAACGATGAGCCGTCGGCGACGACAACGACACCATAAACACTTTCATGGTATAATTATTCATCCCGTTTTTCAGATACGTCCTGAAATAATTATCGTCCAAATAGCGCAACAATTTCGGCGACGACGATATAGCATGCTGCATGATGCGCGGCAACACTTTATCCTGCAACAACAAACTGTCAATGTCTGTCAATAATTTTTGCGTATAAATGTCGTACGAATTGTCGGCGCCCGTAGCAAAATTGTCGGCCACCAAAGCGTATTTGGCACATTTGATTTTGAGGTTGTACGAATAGACCTCGACCGACACAAACAAGCAACACACAAACGTAATCAGCAACAACTGCCAATAGCGCAACGAACGTTTGACAAACACACGCAGCATATCGACCACCACACACATGCAGAAAAAGCCTATCAATTCGGTATGAAACGACTGAGTTTCAAACACATAAGACAGTGCAAACGCCACACATGCAGCCAAAACATCGGCCAGCAAGAACCATCGCCACGACAACGTATATTTGAACACGAACATCATCTTGTCGCGCAACAGCACAAATGCCAACAACCACACAAACATCAACAATACCGCCAGAACCGAATAGAGCGACACCTGCGAAACGCTATAGAACACCAATTCCAAACTCGAATTGTATATCAAATCGTACAACTGCCGATACACCAGCACAAACACGATAATCGATGCCAAATGCGCCAACACAAACGCCACACACACTTTAGTCGACCACCGATGAAACACCGGCAACTTGACACGCGCATAAAACGTGAGTGCCGCCACGCAGCACAGTGCGCTCAACAACGCCAAATGTCCCAACGACGGCACTATGCCCGACGCATAATAAATCGGCGAAAACAATTCGGTGGAAAACACACGCGCCGGCACACCAAACACAATGCCACACAACGTGATACCCACCAATACCGACAACGCCAGAAAATAGTTGCGCAACGTCCAAAACGAAGCGCCAAACAGACAATCGAGTCCATAAAACAACCACAAAAGCAGCAAAAAAGCCAACACATAACACACTACCGACACCGTAGCCAACGACGACTTGTAGGAAGCATTCTCGTCGTTCGACAACGAAAACAGATAACTACCATCGGCGGCAAACACAGCCAAAGCATCGTCGGCACTGCCGGCCACCAACGACACCGAATTGTCCAACGCAAAATCATCGGCAAAATCGCTGCTGATAAAGCGACCATCGTTCAAATAATAGCGATACTTGACCAAGATAAACGCCAAAAGCGTATAATCATCGACGCGACACGCCTTGACCACACAATACGCATTATTGGCATAGCAAAAGTCGGGACCATCAATCGCCAATTTATACGGCACCAAATTGCCAATATCCAAACTATTGTCGCTCCAAAAAACAGGCTGTTCACCCTTGTACACATAATAAACAATGTCGGGCGAAATGTCGGGCGAACCCACCTTGAACGACCGCTGCGGCGACCAACGCCCTGCACGCACATCGCCGGCCAGCAAACGCAACACCGAATCGGCATGCTGTTCTTTGTGCAACAATGTTTTCTGAAACTTATCGACAGGCACTTCCCACGTGTTCGACACCCGATACAGCACATCGAACACCACGCCCGACACCAAACACAGCACAAACGCTGCAACGATTATCCAAAAATGTTTTTTAGTATGTCTCATAATCAACTCTGTTTCAACAAACTATCTTCGTGATGATAAGGCTCGCCGGCAGTGATGGTATGCGCCCGATACAACTGTTCGACAAACACCAAGCGCACCATTTGGTGCGAATACGTCATTTTCGACAGCGAAATAAGAGTATTCGCACGATCGTACACAGCACGCGAAAATCCGTATGCACCGCCGACGACAAACACCAAACGACGTGCCGAAACCTGTTTGTGCTTTTCAATCCACGCAGCAAACTCCACCGACGTCATTTGGCGGCCTTTGTCGTCGAGCAGCACCACCACATCGGTTGGCTCTATCGTTTTCAGCAACAACTTTTTCAGTCCGGGCACCTCCACCACCTCAAACGGCGTATAAAAACGCACACGTTTCACATAATCATTCACCGCTTCGACCAAATACGGCGCCACTGTTTTACCAATCCATACAAGTGCAATTTTCATACCGATTCAACAAATTTTCAAATTAAAAATAGCAAAAAAAACACAAAAAACGAAAAACACCGCACATATTTCCTCCAAAATTTGGTGTTTTTATAAAAATAGCGTATTTTTGCCACAAAATATGTTTGCAAATTTCGCTCTTTTTAATCAAAATTCCAACAAAATGCAACAAAAAAACATATTTGGCACAAAATTTGCACACAATTTGTGGTCTAATCAACAACAACGTTATTTCGAAACATCATGAAAAAGAACACGTTACTCATTACCGCACTTTTGTGTTTTCAGTGCTTGGACGCCGGTGTCATCAGCGACCTCATCACCTATTTTGGACAAGGCGACACCCAACACATAGCACAATACCTGAACAACAACGTCGAATTGGCTATCAAAAACGCCGAAAATGTGTTTACGCGCCAGCAAACCCAGAACATTTTAGCCGATTTTTTCAAAAAAAATCAGCCCGTGTCATTCACCATCAGTCATCAGGGCGAGCGCGAGCATCAGCAATTCGTCATCGGCAACCTTGCCACCAAACAGGGCAACTATCGTGTCTATTTTTTAGTTAAAAACAACCTAATACACCAATTAAGAATCGAAGAATCAAATGATTGACAATTTAGACGAACTCATCAAGTTGTGGTTTGCCGAAGACATTGGCGATGGCGACCACACTACCCTTTCGTGCATACCTGCCGATGCGCGCGGCAAATCGCAACTCATCATCAAAGAGGCCGGCGTGCTGGCCGGTGTCGAAGTTGCCAAGCGCATATTCCATGCGTTCGACCCCGAACTTCAAGTTACTCAATATCTGCATGATGGCGACCGCGTCAAACCGGGCGACATAGCCTTTGTGGTCGAGGGGCGCATACAATCGTTGCTGCAAACCGAGCGTCTGATGCTGAACGTGATGCAGCGCATGAGTGGTGTCGCCACACGCACCGCCGAGTACGTCAAGTTATTAGAAGGCACACACACGCGCGTGCTCGACACACGCAAAACGACACCCGGTCTGCGGCTGCTCGAAAAAGAAGCCGTCAAGATTGGCGGCGGTTGCAACCATCGCATCGGGCTGTACGACATGATTTTGCTGAAAGACAATCACGTCGATTTTGCCGGCGGCATCGACAAAGCCATTACACGCGCCAAAGATTACTGCGCCGCCAAAGGTAAAAATCTGAAGATAGAAATCGAGGTGCGCAACTTCGACGAACTGAACCAAGTGTTAGCCGTGGGCGGCGTTGACCGCATCATGCTCGACAACTTTACGCCGGCCGACACTAAAAAAGCCGTTGCTTTGATTGGAGGTCGCTACGAAACCGAATCGTCGGGCGGCATCACCTTCGACACACTGCGCACCTACGCCGAATGCGGCGTCGATTTCATTTCGGTAGGCGCGCTGACCCACTCGGTCAAATCGCTCGACATGAGTTTCAAAGCCGTAAAATAATGGCGTCCGACACGCACCTGCAAGCGTACAAAATGATGTTTGTACGCTTTTTTGTGTGCCTTGCTGATAATTTAGAAAAACACAACAATTTGATTATCAGTAATATGTGCGACAAAATCGGTTATTTGACAACTTTCGGCAAAAAAAGTGCAAGTTCCCGATTTTTTTTTGTAACTTTGCAGTCCCGAAAATAGTCAATAGAACACAACAAAATAAATCGTTAATTATGAACGTTGTACTTAAAAACACCGATGACGTAAACGCCATTGTAACCGTAACGGTTAGCAAAGACGACTACGCCGAAAAAGTTGAGAAAAAACTCAAAGAATATCGTCGCAAAGCCAACGTACCGGGGTTCCGTCCGGGCATGGTGCCGATGGGACTTGTGAAAAAGATGTACGGCAAAGCCGTAACCGCCGAAGAGGTAAACGGCGTGTTGTCGGATGCGCTTTACAACTACATCAAGGAGCAGAATTTGGACATTTTGGGTGAGCCGTTGCCCAACGAAACCGAACAAAAAGCCATCGATTTCGATTCGGAAGAGCCGCTCGAATTTGTGTTCGACATTGCCTTGGCGCCGGTTTTCGACCTGCAGTTGAGCAAAAAAGACAAAATTGCGTACTACGACATTACCATCACCGACGAGATGATAGACAGTCAGGTGAAATCGTACTGCGGACGTTTTGGTTCGTATGAGCCGGCCGAGAGTGTCGAAGAAAACGATGTGCTGAAAGGCGATGTAACGGAAGTGGGCAACGACGAGTGCAAAATTGAAGGCGTCATTCTTTCGCCGATGCACCTGAAAGATGCCGACCAAAAAGGATTGTTCGTTGGCAAAAAAGTGGGCGACATTGTTACGTTCAACCCGCAAAAAGCGATGAACAACGCCGCCGAAATAGCATCGTTCTTGAAAAAAACGAAAGAAGAAGCCGAAGCCATAACGAGCGATTTTGCATTCGAAATCAAACAGATAACGCGCTACAAAGAGGCTGCCATCGACCAAACGCTGTTCGACAAAGTATTCCCGAACGAAGGCATTGCCGACGAAGCCGCATTCCGTGCCAAAATCGGCGAAGGAGTCAAAGAATCGTATGTCAACGACAGCGAATACAAATTCGGTTTGGATGCCAAAGAGGCGTTGGTCAAGAAGATGGACGGTCTGCAATTCCCCGAAGCATTTTTGAAACGCTGGGTATTGGCTACCAACGAAAAAATGACCGCCGAAGAGGTGGACAAAAATTTCGATGCGATGCTGAAAGATTTGAAATGGTACATCATCAAAGATAAAATTGCGAAAGCCAACGATTTGAAAATCGAAGCCGCCGACATCGATGCCGAAGCCCGCAAATTGGCAAAAATCCAATGGGCACAATATGGCATGCTGAATGTACCCGAAGACATTCTGGCCAACTATGTGGCAGAGATGAAAAAGCAGAAAGAAACCTTGAAAAACTTGGCCGACAAAGCCTTGGAAGAAAAAGTTCTGGCCGCCATTAAAAGTCAGGTCAAACTGGACACCAAAAGCACGTCGTACGAGGATTTCAACAAAATGTTTGCATAAATATATTTTTGTTTAGTTTTCATTTTATAAGCAGGCAAGTCCCTCGTTTTCGGGGGACTTGTTTGTATGCCAACCCCACAAAAAATGGCAAAAATTATACTCAAAAACATGGAATTTTATGCGTACCACGGTTGTTATGCTGCGGAGCGCAACATTGGCGGCACCTATCTTGTCAGTGTAAGCATCGATGCCGATTTGACTGCCGCCTGCAACAGCGATTCGGTGGACGACACCATCAACTACGAATCTGTGTATCAGATTGTTAGCAACGAAATGCGGCAACCATCGAACTTGATTGAGCATGTGGCTTACAGGATACGCCAAGCGTTGCTGACCGACTTTGAAAACATCGAAAATGTAACGGTCGAAATCAGCAAGTTGGCTCCCCCACTCGGCGGCAAGACCGAGTGTGCCATTGTTGTTGTCGGTTGAGAATGGCCGCGGAACGATTAGTTGTCGGTCGGGGTGCGTGGCGTGAGTCCTCGCTCGGCCGCAATCGTCAGCAGATACGCGCGTGCGGCATCGTGTTCGTTTGGGATGATGCCGTCGAGTATGGCGTCTTTGATTTGCGCTTTCAGTTCTCCAATCAATCCGCAAGGTTGTAAATCAAACAGTTGCATTATTTCGGTGCCATCAACCGGCGGTTGGAAATTTCGGATGCGGTCTTTTTCTTCTATTTCGCGCAATTTTCGCCGAACGAGTTTGAAGTTCTGCGAGAACCGTTTCACCTTTTCCATATTGTTTGATGTGATGTCGGATTCGCACAGCAGCATCAGTTTGTCGATGTCGTTTCCGGCTTCGAACAAGAGGCGTCGCACGGCCGAGTCGGTAACCACATCTTCGCTCAAGGCGATGGGGCGCATGTGGAGCAGCACCATTTTTTGCACAAAGTTGAGCGGTTCGCCGAGTGGCAATTTCAGGTGTCGGAATATGTGCGGCACCATTTTGCTGCCCACGAAATTATGATTGCGAAATGTCCATCCTTGTTTGTCGTCCCACTGTTTGGTAACCGGTTTTGCGATGTCGTGCAGCAGTGCCGCCCAACGCAGCCAGAGGTCGTCGCTTTTGACGGCCACATTGTCGAGCACTTTGAGCGTGTGCAAAAAATTATCTTTGTGTCCACGTCCGTTTCGTTCTTCGACGCCTTTCAGTGCGTTCAATTCGGGAAAAATCAGCGGGAGCAATCCGGTTTTGTTCAGCAGAAAGAATCCGATGGAAGGTCGTTCGGAGCGCATTATTTTATTCAGTTCGTCGGTGATGCGTTCTTGGGTGATGATGTCGATGCGTGCGGCATTGCGTGCGATGGCTTCCAACGTTGGCGGTGCTATGCGAAAGTCGAGTTGTGTGGCGAAGCGTATGGCGCGCATCATGCGCAAGGGGTCGTCGCTGAAAGTAACGTCGGGGTCGTTCGGAGTGCGCAAAATTTTGTTGTCCAAATCGGCTAAGCCTCCGAACGGATCGACAAACGTGCCGAAACGTTCCTTATTGAGGCAGACGGCTAATGCGTTGACTGTAAAATCGCGCCGATTTTGGTCGTCTTCGATGGTGCCGTCCTCCACGATAGGGTTGCGCGATTCGTGCCGATACGACTCTTTGCGTGCGCCGACAAATTCCAATTCGTATTTATGATTTTTGACTTGCGCCGTGCCGTAAGTGCGAAACACGGCGAGATGTGCGTGAATCAGTTTTTTGGCGACGGCTTTGGCCATATCGATGCCGCTGCCGACAACCACGAAATCCATATCTTTCGATGGTCGGTGCAACAACAAATCGCGCACATAGCCACCGATGAGATAACATTCCAAGCCAAGTTCGTCGGCGGTTTGGCCTACGATGGTAAAAATTTTGTCGTCGAGCGGTAAAGTTTTCATCGGTCAACGTTATTGCATTTGTTGGTAGAGCGACTCTTCGTAAGTGGGTTGTTGTTCCTGATAGATGACGCCTAACAGCATGGGATGTTTGTCGCCATCGAAATAGGCTAAAGCCTTTTGTGCCAACGCTTTATTGTGGCTGTCGTATATCAGTTGTTCGCCATCGATGGTAATGCTGTCGCCATCGTGTACGATCAGATATTCGCGATTTTTATGTGCGCCATCGTTCCACACCACACAGTTGGTCAGGCACTCGAGCACAGCCGTGCCTTTGTGCCGATAGGAAGCGGTGAGAAGTTCTTGTGTCAGTTTCAGTTCTTTGTCGAGTGTGCGTGCAAAAAACGTGCCTTTTGCTCCCAGCACCAATTCCCCCACATTGAATGGGCGTTCGATAGTTCCGTATGGCGACGTTTTAGTAACTTGTCCCTGTGGTGTGGTGGGCGAATATTGTCCTTTGGTGAGGCCGTAAATTTGATTGTTGAACAGCACGATGTTGATATCGACATTGCGCCTCAGTTCGTGTATGAAATGGTTGCCACCGATGGCGGTGCAATCGCCATCGCCCGTCATTTGCCAAACGCTCAGGTCGGGGCGCGCTATTTTCAGGCCGCTTGCCACGGCTCCGGCCCGCCCGTGAATGGTGTTGAAGCCCCACGTCGAAAGGTAATACGGCGTGCGCGACGAGCAGCCGATGCCACTTATCACGGCCACGTGGCGTGGATCCAAATCGAGCGCGGCAAATGTTTTTTTGAGTGCAGCCAATATGGCGTAGTCGCCACAACCGGCGCAATATTTCACCTGTCTGTTGCTTGCGAAGTCTGTAGCGTTATTCATTGTAGTTGGTCTTTTAGTTGATTGGCTATCAATTCGGCATTGAGCGGTTCGCAGTTGAGCGTGCAGTAAGTGGTTACCGGCACGATACCCGCTTTGCGAAGCACATCGGCAAATTGGTGCATGCTTTGTTCGACGACCACCACTCGCCGGCGGCGGTTGAGTTCATCAATATTTTGCGGCAATGGGCACAAATGGTCGAAATGAACGGTCGCCACATCGAGGCCGGCATGGCGCAACAGCGAGGCTATTTTTTCGATTTTGCCTTTGGTGGAGCCCCAGCCGCACAACACCGTATCGCCCTTGCCGACGATGTGCATATCGGGGACGGCGATGTGCGCAATTTTGTCGGCGCGCGCTTTCGATTTTTTAATATGGTTTTGAGCATCGGCGGTGATGGTCAGCGTGTTTTTATCGACTTCGCTGCCGCCCAACACTTTGGTGTCGGCATCGCCCGGCGCAGTCCATGCAGCATTGACAGCGATGGTCGGCATCGGTTGATGTAAATCGGTCATTTCCAAACCATTACCAATATACGCATCCATCAGCAGGACAACCGGCGTCATATTTTCGACGGCTATTTTGACCGCTTCGTAGGCTTTGACATAGCAATCGGCAGGCGATGTGGCAGCCAACACCGGCAGCGGGCTGTCGCCGCTACGTCCATACAAGGCGATATTCAAGTCGCTCTGCTCGGTTTTGGTGGGCAACCCCGTAGAAGGGCCGCCGCGCATCACATCGACTATGACCAACGGCAGTTCGGCCATAACGGCCAGATTGATGGCTTCGCTCTTAAGACACATGCCGGGTCCGCTGGTCGATGTAACGCCTATCAAACCGCCAAACGCTGCGCCTACAGCCATCGAGCAACCGGCAATTTCGTCCTCGGCTTGAACGGCAATCACGCCATGTTTGCGTTGTTTTTCGAGTTCTATCAATATGTCGGTGGCCGGTGTGATGGGATACGACCCCAAAAACAATCGGCGCGATACGGCATCGGCGGCTTTCATCAAGCCCCGGCAGGCCGCCTGACAGCCCGAAAGCAGCGTCAGTGTGGTAGCGTTATCGGCACGTTTATCGGCAGTATGCACCACCGGACATTTGTCGATTTGCAGATTGGTACAAAAGTTGAAGGCAGCCTGCAACACAGCCGTATTGGCTTCGAGCACCGCCGGTTTTTTGCCAAATTTGCCTTCGAGTTCGGCCTGCACCAATGCCTCATCGACATCTAAATAGTAGCACAAGCAACCCAACAGATAGACGTTGCGCGATTTGGCGGCCTCCAACACGGTGCATTGCGACGTAACCGGCAACGGCCACACGGTGCACTGCGGCGGCAACTCGCCAAATGGATTGTCGGCATCCATTTGTGCATTGGTCAGGCGGCGAGCGTCGAACACGGTTTCGTCGTAGATGACGATGCCGCCGGCACGCACACTGCGATAATTGGTTTTGTACGAGGCGGGATTCAGGCAAACCAACACATCGACCTCGTCGCCCGGTTCGCTCACTTGTGTGCCAAAATGCACTTGAAACGAGCTGACGCCCGACAGCGAATCTTTTGGTGCGCGCATATCGGCCGGATAACTCGGATAGGTAAACACCTGATAACCAAGTCGCGACATGATATTCGAAAACATTGTCCCGACCAACTGCATGCCGTCGCCCGAATCGCCACAAAAGCGAATCACGACATCTTTTTGTTCTGTCATTTGCATGATGCTATTTGTATAAGTTACTTATTCCATCAATTTTCGGTAACGAATGCGGCGCGGTTCTTCATCGCCTAAACGTTGGCGTTTGTTCTCTTCGTATTCGCTGTACGAGCCTTCGAAGAAAAAGACTTGCGAATCGCCTTCGAACGCCAAGATATGCGTACAAATGCGGTCGAGGAACCAGCGGTCGTGGCTGATGACCACGGCACAACCGGCAAAGTTGTTCAAGCCCTCCTCCAACGCGCGCAACGTATTCACATCGATGTCGTTGGTCGGTTCGTCGAGCAGCAGCACGTTGGCTTCCGACTTCAGTGTCAGCGCCAGATGCAATCGGTTGCGTTCGCCACCCGACAGCACGCCGCACAGTTTTTCTTGGTCGGCGCCCGTGAAATTGAAGCGGCTCAAATAGGCGCGTGCGTTGATTTCGCGCCCGGCGACGCGAATAAATTCGGTGCCGCCGCTCACCACCTGATAAATCGATTTTTGCGGGTCGATGGATTTGTGCATCTGATCGACATAACCGATTTTGACCGTTTCGCCCACCTCGAACGTGCCACTATCCACCGTTTCCGTCCCCATAATCATGCGGAAAAGCGTCGTTTTGCCGGCGCCATTCGGGCCAATCACGCCCACGATGCCATTGGGCGGCAGCGTAAAGTTGAGGTGTTCGAACAAGAGTTTGTCGCCAAAGGCTTTCGACACATCGACGGCGTTTATCACCTTATTGCCCAAACGCGGTCCGTTCGGGATGAAAATTTCCAATTTTTCTTCGCGTTCCTTTTGGTCGGCATTGAGCAATGCGTCGTAGGCATTCAGACGCGCTTTGCCTTTGGCATGCCGTGCCGACGGCGCCATACGCACCCATTCCAACTCGCGTTCCAACGTTTTGCGCCGTTTGCTGGCCTGTTTTTCTTCCATCTCCATGCGTTTGGTTTTCTGTTCGAGCCAACCGCTGTAGTTGCCTTTCCACGGGATGCCTTCGCCGCGGTCGAGTTCGAGAATCCAGCCGGCCACATGGTCGAGGAAATAGCGGTCGTGCGTTACACAGATGACCGTGCCTTTGTATTGCTGCAAATGTTGTTCGAGCCAATCGATACTCTCGGCATCGAGGTGGTTGGTCGGTTCGTCGAGCAGCAGCACATCGGGTTCTTGCAGCAGCAGTCGGCACAACGCCACACGGCGCCGTTCGCCACCCGACAGATTGCGCATCACGGCAGCCTCGTCGGGACAACGCAGCGCATCCATGGCGCGCTCCAATTTGCTGTCGAGGTTCCACGCATCGTGCCGATCGAGCGAATCCTGCACTTCGGCCTGACGCGCCAACAATTTATCGAAATCGGCATCAGGTTCGGCAAAAGCGGCATTTATCTGCTCGAACTCGTTCAGCAAATCGACTATCGGCTGAACGCCCTCTTGCACCACTTCTTTCACCGTTTTGTCCTCGTCGAATTTGGGGTCTTGCTCCAAATAACCCACTGTGTAGCCGGGCGAAAATACCACTTCGCCTTCGTAAGACTTGTCGATGCCGGCTATTATCTTCATCAACGTCGATTTTCCGGCTCCATTCAAACCGATGATACCGATTTTGGCACCATAGAAAAACGACAAATAAATGTCTTTCAGAATTTTACGTTGTGGTGGAATCGTTTTGCTGACTTTCACCATCGAAAAAATCACTTTCTTATCATCCATACGTCAAAAAATTAGATTTGGGTGTTATGTGTATAAGTTTGCAAAGGTACAAAAAAAACGGTAATCAGCACACACGTTTCGACAAAAAAACAGACATCGCCCCAAAGTGATAGGCGAGTGATAGGAAAGAGATAGCCGACAAAGTGTTTTTTTACAAAATATTATCAGCAACTTGCATGTTATCTACAAATTTTTCAGTATCTTTGCAAATCCGAAAACAAACAACTTTGACAGTTATGAAAAAGACACAATTTCTCGTTACGGCACTGTGTGCCACGCTGCTCTGCGCCTGCGAAAAAGAGGCCGACTACTCCACTCCCATCGACGGCGACGGCAACGTGTACCAGACCATACAAATCGGTGCACAGACATGGATGCTCGGCACCCTGCGCACCACCACTTACAACGACGGCACGCCTATAGCCGAAGACCGCACTTGGGATAAGGCCGGCACCACACCCGTCTATTGCCACTACAACAACGACCCACGCAACAACACTTATCTGCTGTACAATTGGGCGGCCGTGAAAACGGGGAAACTCGCGCCCAAAGGCTGGCATGTCGCCACCCAAAACGATTGGATGAACCTGACACGCACCTACGGCGGTTGGGGGCAAGCCGGCATAGCCTTGAAAGCCATCGCCGGATGGGAGCCCTGCCCTAACGATTCGCTCGGCGTGCAGGTAACCAACGAAAGCGGTTTGGGATTGCTGCCCACCGGATGCCGCGAGAACTACCTCGACTCCATCGGCAGCCATCACGGCGAATTTCACGACGCCGGCTATCGCGGCTTTTGGTGGACTTCGACACCGGCCACCGGCGCCGGCGGCTATATGATGCGCCTCTCGTACGACTCGAATGAGTTGTTTGGCAGCAGCGCATCGGCCGATTTTGGGGCAGCCGTGTTGTGCATCAAAGATTAGCCGACAACAAAAACACTCATTTTCAGCGAATTAAACATTTATCATCAAGTTTTTGCCGCAAAATTTGGTATTATGAAAATTTTGTAGTACTTTTGCACCGCTTTTTCGAAAGTAAAAAATGATTCGCTAGCTCAGCAGGTAGAGCACAACACTTTTAATGTTGGGGTCCTGGGTTCGAGCCCCAGGCGGATCACCAAACACAAGACATACCGATTCGCTAGCTCAGCAGGTAGAGCACAACACTTTTAATGTTGGGGTCCTGGGTTCGAGCCCCAGGCGGATCACCAGACGAGAGTTTCGCCAAAGGCCGGTGGAACTCTTGCTGTTTTTGCAGGAGAAAACAACGCTCGAACCGGACCCAAAACCCTTGTCGATGGGAACAAACGCCGTTTGTTCGCGATTCGAGCCCCAGGCGGATCAACAGACGAGAGTTTCGCCAAACACCGGTGGAACTCTTGCTGTTTTTATTAGGGTGTCAAACTTCTCGCCCGTACGTTTTTCGTCTGAGTACAACTCTCTCGGGAGCACGCTCGGATAGGCATGCCACTGTCGAATCGACATTGTTCAGCACCCGTTGTGCAGCGTTTGCCGCTGATGGCGGCGGTTACGACCTTGTTTTGTACGGCATTTTCGGAATTTTTGTTGAGTGCCGCATCGATTTGTGCCTCTTGATTCACCTTGTCGAATCCGATTTTCGACAGCGGATTGAAAATTTGTTTGTATTTTGTCATATTATTTCAAAAATTTGTTGTACCTTTGTCGGTGAAACATTTGTGGTCTATTTGCCATATACCTGTTGCCCTGCGTTGATTGCAACGAGGTACAAATGGAAATAGTTGCAGGAACTATTTAGGAGGTTGGCTCTTATTCCACAAAACTTTTCGTTTATCCAAATCGGTAGTACTTCGTGGTTCTGCCGTTTTTATTTCCCACCAATCGTGCGGTTTGTCATAGAATAAACGAATAGCCGCTGCATCATGACTTTTGCCTGTTTGTCGGACAATAAATTGTTTGTCCCCTCTCTTACTTCGTTATAGTGTTCTACTATCATGCGTACAACGGCATTAGAATCAGTTTCACCGTGCCGATGGAGAATTTGGAAGGCATTATGGTTGCTACTACTAATCTTACTGGCAACTTAGATTCTGCTTTTGAGCGTAGATTCCTGTATAAGATTGAGTTCCCGAAGCCAACCCCAAACGAGAGCAAACATATCTGGCATGCTATGCTGCCGGAGATAAGCAAAACTGAGGCATTTGAGTTGGCGAAGCAATATGCGTTCAGCGGAGGTCAAATCGAGAATATCGCTCGCACACAGCTTGTGAATGCTGTGCTGACGGGAGAGGATAAGGTGAGCATGGAGGCGATCAAGGATGCCTGCAAAACGGAGTCGTTTAACAACAACACGACGAGACGGATAGGATTCTGTTAAATGAAAAGCAGCGCAGTCTCAAACGAGATTGCGCTGCTTGGGTTATGTAAAGAAGAGGATTAAAATAAATCTATTCTTTCTTGTTTGGCGTTGATAAAGAAGAACTCACCATCTTTCTTGGCGGAGATGAGGTCAAGGCCTTCATCGTATGATGGATGGAGGTACTCGTACTCGAACGGGATGATTGTGTTGCCTTGAAGGTCAATGATGCCTTTCTTGCCATCTTTCTCCGCCAAGTAGCAATGACCACGCCACCACAACCAATCAAATTT
>SFDZ01000015.1 GCA_004557405.1 Bacteroidales bacterium | reverse complement strand
TCGTAGCCGCTTTCGCCCGTACCAAATATGGATTGTACAGTTACAACGGCCTCGCCTTCGGCCAATGCAGTTATGTATCTGGAATTGATATCACCGATTATAATCGGGCAAAGTTCGCAAATTTTGGTGTAGCCCGGTACGCCGACAATAGCGTGGTATTCGTTTGAAATTTCGAATCCCAATGTTGCATTAGACGATACCGTTCCCACAATTTGTACCGAATCGCCTACTTCGATGGTTGCTGCATCACGTTCCAACACTATTTCGTTGTGATATACGAACGTGGTTTTGTATGTTTTGGAGTAAGGCAGATATTCCGCATTCCCTTCGTTCGATGCTGTTACAACCACTGTGCCTGCTTTTGTTCCGGTGAGTAAATTACCATTGAGCGTACCGCAGTCGGCTCCGTCCGTAATGGTGTAAGTCAGTGGCAGACCGGCCGGACTATTGACGGGGCCTACAGTTACTTGGTCGCCTACATAGTGGTTGGTATAATCCGAGGTGCCTCCTCCTATGCCGCCACCGCCTTGCGATTTTTGTTTACCCGTGATGGTAACGGGAATAGTTATGTACACATTTTTTTGCCATTGGTTATCACATAACTTGATATTAGCGGTGGTTGTTCCGGCGGTCGTGATGGTGCCGCTTATGGTGATGGTTTCGGAACCGATTATCTTGGGCTCGCATAGTAATGTTTTGTCGCCCGTTACGCCCGAATAAACTACATATATCGGTTTTTTGTCCGTATTCACACTATTTTCGGCGAGTGAAGCGTAATTGATAGTAATGGTTTGGGAAAATGTTTTGCCAACGTAATCCGAAATAGTTATTTCTGTTTTGTTCGCTTCAAGTTTTTGTATTTGACGAATGCGTATATTCCAAACGCTTGCCGATACTCCTCCACTAAAACTGGTAGGCTGGGTCTGTGAACTTGTGCTGTGCATTCTGATGGCGGTTGCTTGCGGGTCAATATTAAAAGCCTTTTTGCCGCAACAGACATATTCCCATTTTCCATTGATTCGTTGGAACCAATGGTGATAAGCTGTGTTTGTTCCACTATATGAGTATCCTCCGATTGTTACATAATCGGCATTAAGTGGTTTGGCATCAGTCGTACTTCCCAGGTAAATGGTTGGTTCGAGCAACGTGTATACACTTCCTTTCATGTATTCGTATACATAAACATCGGTAAACAATGCCGCTATGGCGTAACCGGCCATAGTGATCGCCGCAAGCAACATAAAACATCTCTTTTTCATACTCTTACAACGTTAATGGTTAATACTCTATTTCACAATCACTTTGTGCGTTTGGTTGCCGATTTTTACGATGTAAACGCCGTTGAGCGAGCCGTTTTGGGCGGTTACGTCAATGCCGAGCACGGTGTAGATGCGCATGTCGTCGGCACCGTAGATGCGTCCGTCGCGGCCGAAAACAATCGTTGTCGGCACGGTGGCGTTTTCGATGGCGGTCGAGGCTTCGCACACGGCGCTCAATGCCACATTTTTAATTTCCCAACACGACCCTTCGGCAGCCGTGGCAGCCACATATTTGAAGGCAAAGTGCATGTTTTTGGTCAAAAACTCTTTGGGAATATTGATGTTACCCGAATTGACAAACTCCCAATTTGTGCCTGACGGATAGTTGGGAATGGTTACCTGCGTCCAAGTGGCGGCAGCGGGTGCGCCTCCCTCGTAGTCGTTCGACAGCCAAAGGGTTTGCATCGTGGTTTTGTTGGCGGCATTGCCTTTGTTGGCTGTGTGTTCGAATGTGAGCGTGGCTGCTTCGTGCTTGCTGAGGTTGAAGGCGGGCGACACGAGCCAATCTTCGTTGTTGTCCGATGCCGTGCCGTTCATTCGGGCATACTGGTTGTTTGTATCGCAATACCAATCGTTCGTACCACTCACGTTTATTGATGTAAAATCGCCTAACGACGAGGAGAATGTTTCGGAATAACTCATCGTTTCGCACTCGGTTGTCTCCTCTTCGCCGGATTCGGCATTGAGTTTCAAGCCGACAAGGTAAGGGTCGTGGTCGGAGTAGCGATAAGCGGAGTTGTATGCCGCATCGTCGCCACAACTTGTGCAGATGTGATACACAGCTACGCCCGTTATCTGTGTCGCCATGGTGCTGTTGGCAAACACATGGTCGATGAGTTCGCCGCCACCGTAGCAATGCGAGAATGCCGCCGGATTGTAGATTAGGAGTTGCTCCTCGTAGCCGGCATCGACCAGAATTTGCAGCGGCTCTTCGCCTATTTCGCAGTTCAGGTCGCCCAAAATCAAAATGTCGGGGTCGGCAGTGATGCTTGAAAGCGTAGCCAGCAAATCTTTTGCGTTTTTTGCGCGTGTGGCATTGCCTTGGTCTTCGGTTGTATCTTTGGCCTTGAAGTGGTTCATGCTCAACGTGAAACGTCCGCCCGAGGTCAAATCCTCGAACATCTGATAACGCATCGTGTATTTGTAATATATTTGCGACGACGATGGTTTGTTGTTGCCGATGGGTTTCACTTTGTCTTTGCGGTAGATGAAGCCTGATTTTATGAATGTGTATCCATCTGAAATATAGTCGATTATGTAGTTGTATGGTTTGTCCTCGGTGCGCCCGTTGAGCGAGTCGGTCAGCACTTGCAACGGCGCTTCGTTGGCTTCCAACTCGCACAAAGAAATGATGTCGGCACCGGCAAAGCGGAACACATCGACCATACGGCTTGTTTTGTCGGCAAGGCACGCTTCGTTGTCGCAGTCGCTGCGGTCGGTTTCGGTGTAGTGTATGAAGTAGTTGCGCACGTTTTGTGCCAGCACCACCAAGTCGGGTTCGCCAATGCTCGGCAGTGCAACGGGCAGTACAAGTCCTGTGCCCGATTCACTTGCGTTGCAAACGGATGTGAGCGAAAAATTTTTCACTTCCCAACCCGGAACATCGCTGTCGGTGTTGTCGTAGTAGAACGCAATGCGCACGTTCGCTTGTCCCAAAAACGCGTCGGGCACTGCAATCGTATTGTCCTCCCACGACCATTTTGTCCCGCTCTCGGCAAAAGTCATCTCCAAATCGGTCCAAGTGGCGGTGTGAACATCGCCGGCAAAGTCGGAGGAGATTTTCAGTTTGCACCGTTCGCTCCACGCGCCGCTGCCAAACGCACAGGCGTGCGTAAAGGCGATGGATGCCGATTGCATGTCGCTCAAATCGAATGCCGGCGACACGAGCCAATCTTCGTTCGTGCCATTGTTGAATCCGTTGATGACGGCACAAGCGTACGTTGTGTTTATCGACCACGAGGCTGTTCCTCCGTTGTCGTAAACGGTAAACTCGCCCAAGTCCGTAGCAAACGACTCGTTGTAGGCGAGATTTTGGCACGTTGGTGCCGCTTGTGAATTGATCGCAAAAGCGATTGCCAAAAGCAAAAATAGGTGTTTCTGTTTCATAGTTTTAGTATTGATTTGATTAAAAAAAGGCGTCAACTTTTTGCACTCTTTCCTGTGGGAAGGCTCTGGTATGCCTGTGATTGAGAAAAAAGAAAGCAAAAATGCTCACGCCCCTTCTCGGAAACAAATTTTTGATTTGTTTGGAATACCGATGAGGTTTCGACTTCTCAATCACTTATCGAAAATTTACCAGATTTCCCAAGTTCAAAAGTCGAATTATCAAAAAAATGTTGGGGAACACTTTCCCATAATACGCTGCAAATGTACAGAAAATAACTGACAACCGCAAGCATTTTTCACACTTTTTTTTGACAATTGACGCGGCATTTTGCTTTCGGTGTGCAAAGTTAGTTGTGCGCAGCGAATAATCATATAGACAAATCTTGATTTCGTCGGTATGATTATGCGGAAAATGTATTTTTTTTGAGGTCAGAATGGCAGGGGATAGCCGTTCGGGAATTTCTTTTTGATGCGGTAACGCACGGTGTAAATCGATGCCGGCTCGACATTGAACAGTGTGGCTATTTCGGTCGGTTTCAGGCCGGCGATGAAACAGAGCATGTAGCGTTTGTCCACCAAAGTGAGCGGTTTTTCGGCATGGCTTACGATGGCTTCGGCAAGTGTAATGTCCACTTTTTGCAGTTGTTCGCCGACCGCAGGGAAATCGTTTTGCAGGCCTTGTACGATGGTCATCAGGGTGGTGTGTTGTGCTTGTCGCTCCATGTCGGCATCGACGGCGGCTTCGTAGCGTGTTTGCTCGCGGTTGCGGCGGCGCAGTATGGCGATGAGTGTGCCGAGTATCATTATCAGTATTAGTCCGGCAATCAGCCACCGCATTTCGTTGATGGTGCGGTCTTTTTTCTCGATGTTGTATTGTGCTTCGACCTCGTGCAGGGCGCGGTTTTTCTCGGTCGAGAATCGTTCGCGGTTGTTGTCGGTGTAGAGTTGTTGGTAGTGTAGCGCTTTGTCGATTTGGCCGGTTGTTTCGTACAGTTCCACCATGAAGGCGTAGGCTTCGCCGCGTTCGGTCAGTATGGCGTTGGGACTCATGGTTTCTACCGTGTCGATGAGTGCGAGCACGGCGTGCATTTCGGCTTCGGCGGTGTCGTATAGTCCGTCGTAGAGGTAGAGCCATGCCTGCAGGTCGCGTATCGAGATGGTGCCTTGCAGCCGTTCCGATTGTGTCAGAAACGGAAGTTTGGTGTTGGCTTGGCGCGCTTTGTCCAGATAGCGGACGATGGAGTCGGTCGGGCGCGGGTCGTAGTATAGGTCGTACGACACGGCCACGTTGTAGTAGTTCCACACGGGATTCACTTTGCGTTGGCACAGTTCGTCGTTTGTCATCTGTTCGAGATAGGCGATGGCACGTTTGCCATCGTTCATGGCTTGGTCGCGTGCCGGCGTGTCGCCGGTTTCTTCGAACAGACAGACGTGGTATGTTTGTCGCACCGACAGGTAGTCGTATGCTATGGCGTTGTTGTCGGGGTGATTTTGGCGCAGTGCGTACATTTTGTGCAGTGTCTGCTGCATGCCGATGGTGTCGCGCTGGTTCATGTACAGCGTGGCTATGTTGTAGTAGCACAGCGATACACGTTCGTAGTTGTTGGCTTGGGCGTATTGTTCGGCAAGTTTCAGAAAGAGCCTTTCGGCGTCGGCCGTGTTGCCGGCGGAAAGTGTCGCTTCGGCTTTTTCGAGTTGACGTTCCAACTGCTCTGCGTCGGGCGTACACGCCGTCAGGCACGCCACGAGTGCGCTCCACACCAAAATGTATGTCATACTGACGTGTTGCATCGGTTTACAACGACAAAAGTCCTTCGGGCAGGTTCATGTATAGCGTTTTGTGTTCGTGGTCGATGTGGTCGATGAATGCTTCGTTGACGGGAATGAGTTGTTCGCCGACGGCAAACAGCGCATTGACCGTGCTTTCGTCCACACTGCCGATGGTGCCTATGTGTCCGAGTTGTGTATCGACGATGTCGAACCCGACGAAGTAGTCGAGCGACAGCCGGTCGTTGTCGGCCACCAACTCTTTTTTCACATAGATGGTTTTGCCGCACAGCGCGCGCGCCGTCTGTTCGTCGTCGATGTCGTCTATTTTGACAAGTGTCGTGGTGTCGTTTTTGTAGCGGTGGGCTGCCACGAAAAACGGGACAAAAATGGCGTCCATGTCGAATATGAAACAGGTGCAGCGGTCGAGGTCGAACTCGGTGTCGAACGTGCACGCCAGTTCGCCATGCACACCATGTGTGCGTGTGGTTTTGCCTACGGCAGCGATGTCGGCTTCGGTAATCATTTTTGCTTGGTTTTGGCCGGTTCTTTGGGCAGTACAAACTCGCGTTTACCTTTTTTCAGCGCATACACAATGAGTGTGATGCCCAAAATGACGAACGGCACACTGAGTAGTTGTCCCATGTTGAACATCATGTCGGCCTCGAATGCCGATTGGTCGTTTTTGAGCAACTCTATTATCTGGCGCGAGAGGAATATGCCGGTGAACCCGATGCCTGTGAGCAGACCGCAATATTTGCCGCCGTCCTTTTTCCAATAGAGCCACAGCAGCAGCACCGCCACTATCAAATAGGCGCCGGCTTCGTAGAGTTGCGTGGGGTGGCAGGGCAGCCATTCCGACGACGGGCAGCACAGTTGTGGCGCGGGACAAGCCATAAAATCATCGACAGTGCCGCAGAACTGTTTGTCGCCGCGCAGGAACACAAATCCCCAAGGCATGTTGGTTGGCGTGCCGTATATTTCGCTATTCATCAGGTTGCCAAGACGAATCATACACGCCACCGGTGCGCAGCCTATAAACAGCCGGTCGCCCAACCACCAAATGGGCTGTTTGGTCATAAACTTCGACAGCAGCCAGCAGCACAGCACTATGGCAATGGCGCCGCCGTGGCTGGCCAAACCGCCGTGCCATACTTTCGGAATTTCCGATAAATTCTGGCTGTAATAATCCCAATCGTAGAAAAATACATGTCCGAGGCGCGACCCGACGATGACGGACACCACCATCCAAATAAATACTTTGTCAACCCACGCTTCGGGAGCACCGTCGTGTTTGAAGGTTTGACCAATGAGTGTGATGCCCAAAAAGAAACCGAGCGCATACAACAAGCCGTACCAACGTATCGACAAAGTGCCGATGGAAAAAATCACGGGGTCGGCGTTCCAAATTATACTTAACAACATGATGTTTGACTAAAAAATTTGTCCGCAAAGTTACGCATTTTATTCCAAAAACGACTGCATTGCCCGATTTTTTGCATCAGTTTTTATCGAAATAGCCCGCCGATGCAACATTTTTGCCTGATTTTTGCAAAAAAATATTTACTCTAAAACCTTTGTTATTAGGGCGTTTCTGCTCGGGTTGTTAAAATTGCGACCGAAAAAGTGCGTCGGATTCAAAAAAAAGTAGTACCTTTGCCACGATTTTCGGATCAAAAAACAATAAACCAAAATTATCAATTAAAATTTTTACATTATGTCTGAAGTAGAAGAAAAGGTAAAAGCGATAATTGTGGAGAAATTGGGCGTAAACGCATCGTTGGTAACGAACGAAGCCAGTTTCACAGCCGACCTCGGTGCCGATTCGCTTGATACGGTTGAGTTGATTATGGAGTTTGAAAAAGAATTCAACATTCAAATTCCGGAAGAAACGGCTGAAAAAATCGCCACCGTAGGCGACGCTGTTGCTCAAATCGAAGCCGCTGTGGCTTAATTTTTACGCATTTATCCCCTTTTTATGGAATTAAAACGAGTTGTAGTAACAGGCCTTGGCGCTGTTACACCGCTTGGTAACACTGTCCCCGACTTGTGGGACAGTGTTGTTAATGGACGCAGCGGTGCAAGCCCCATTACCCTGTTCGATGCATCGAAACTAAAAGTGCAATTTGCATGCGAGGTCAAAAATTTCGACCCGCTACAATTTATCGACCGCAAAGAGGCGCGCAAGATGGATCGCTTTGCGCAACTGTCGATGGTGGCAGCCGACGAAGCCATTGCCGATGCAGCCATCGACGGCGGCAAGGTTGACTTAGACCGCGTGGGTGTCGTCTTCGGTGTCGGCACGGGCGGCCTGAAAAGTTTCGAAGAAGAAGTTATCGACTATGCCGCCATTCGCGACACCATCGGTCCGCGTTTCAATCCGTTCCTGATACCAAAATTTGTGCCCGACATGGCACCGGGGCTCATCTCCATTAAATATGGTTTCAGAGGCCCGAATTTTGCCACGGCGGCGGCTTGCGCATCGTCGAACCACGCCATTGCCGAAGCGTTCAACCAGATTCGTTTGCACAAGGCCGACATTATGGTTGTGGGCGGTGCCGAAGCGGCTGTAACCGCGTGCGGCATCGGCGGTTTTTGCGCCATGCACGCTCTATCGACACGCAACGACACGCCCGAAACGGCTTCGCGTCCGTACAGCAAAAGCCGCGACGGATTTGTGCTGGGCGAAGGCAGTTCGGTGTTGGTGCTCGAGGAGTATGAACACGCTGTGGCGCGCGGAGCCAAAATCTATGCCGAAGTAGCCGGCTGCGGCCTCAGCGCCGATGCTTTCCACATGACCGCACCCGACCCCGAAGGTCGTGGCGCCGCATTAGTGATGCGTCATGCGTTGGCCGACGCCGAAATGCAGGTCGAGGATATCGATTACATCAATCTGCACGGCACCTCGACACAGTTGGGCGATGTGGCCGAAATGCGCGCCGTAAAAGAGGTGTTTGGTGAGTGGGCTTACAAGATGAATCTGAGTGCTACCAAGTCGATGACAGGTCATTTGTTGGGTGGTGCCGGCGCTTTAGAGGCAGTTATCAGTGTGTTGGCCTTGAAAAACGATATTGTGCCGCCGACCATCAATTTTGCCGAAGACGACCAAGACCCCGAGGTGGATTACAACCTGAATTTTACGTTCAATACGGCACAGAAACGTCCGTTGCGTGCGGTGCTGTCGAACACGTTTGGTTTTGGCGGTCATAATGCGGCTGTCATTTTCCGCAAAATTTAATCATTCTTTTTCAATAGTGAGCAAAGGCGTCTCGAACAAGGTTCGGGACGCCTTTGTTTTTGTGTATTGCGCAGTTTTTGCGTGGGATTTTTAATCGGTCGTTTTTATTGTGCTATCTCGGGAACAACCGCTGTTTCTTAATTCTTTATAAGTCCGACTAATTGCTTATTAATTACAAATAATTATAAATCAATATCTTATAAAGAAACTAAAAGTTGTATGTTTGATAAGCACCCTGCAAAGGTACGTCTTTTATTTTGAATTTACAAACTTTTTCTAAAAAAAATGGACAACGATTACGCCACTAACCGCATCATCGGGCAGCGCATACGCGATTTGCGTTGTAAGATGGGCATCACACAGCACGAATTGGCGTTGCGTTGCGACATCGAGCCATCGAATATGTGCCGCATCGAAACCGGCCGTACCAATCTGACGGTGAATACTATGCGGCGTATCAGCACGGCGTTGGGTGTGCCGTTCTGTAAACTTACCGACGGCATTGTCTGAAGATATTTTCCTCGTTTTTTCACCATCAAAGAGCGATGATTCTCACGTAGATCATTGCTCTTTTGTTTTGCTGATGACCCTCGATCAACTACTTGGAAAACATACAAAAAAAACGACCATTTTTGCGATTTTTGGTGGCGGACAAAGAAAATGTTTGATATGGTTTGTGTATCAAAACGCATACAAAAAGTGTGGGTGTAATGGGCTAAAGAATAGTGGTGTGTTTGGGCAAATATGCAAAAGGACTAATAAGGACTAAAAAGTATGCAGTTTGATTAAATTTTTTTATATTACTTTGCAGTGCCAAAACAAGCGCTGATGTTTTACCACGGAGTCCGCCGAAAATCCTGAAAAGAGTAGGCGAATAATCAAACATGTTGTAAATGCTATGAACAAAATTAAAATCGCACTTGGTGCCATTGTTGTTGGTCTTGCCATGGTTTCCTGTGGCGCCGATGCCAAAATCGATAAACTCGAAAAGGCTTGCAAAGACAAAGACTATGAACAAATGGAAGAAATAGCCAATGAACTTGAAAAGCAGATGAACGATTTGACGACGGAGCAGATTGAACGTGTCGGCAACATTATGTTGAATTGCGCCACCAACAAAGTCAATGCTGCGCTCGATGCCGCATCGTCGCTGCTCGACGAATAATGACAAATAGCACTAAAAAAACGAATGGAGTCCGCCGAAAATCCTGAAAAGAGTAGGTGTAAAAATAAAATTAAATTTACTATGAAAAAGGTGTTATTATTTTTTATGTGTGCGTCTATGTTGTACGCATGTGGCGGTAAACCGGAGTCGCAACCAACCGAGTCGCAACCAACCGAGGAGTCCAAAAACCTGGCTTCGTCGTCGGTGGTGCTCAAAGGTAAACATGCCAACTTGTTTCAGGTCGATGGCGATGCCTGCAAAGTGAACCTTGTGCAAGTGAATGGCGATTGGCAGGTACGTGTCAAAATGACGATTGCCAATAAAAAATCGTACAACCAGTTGTCGAACAAGGCGCAGTATCAGCCCGAAATAAAAAAGATTGGCGGGCAACTGCTCAATGCAAGCGATGTGGAAGTGTCTGCGTTGGAGGTACCGAACGAGGAATGGAACATGTTGCTGGCAGAAGATGTGGACGGACAGATGGAGATAACGCTGAAGACCTATGGCTACCATCACTATACGTACGAGCAAGCCAAAGCGATTTACGATAAAGTGGCCGGCGTTGAACTGACCAATATCGAATTGGAGGAGGCTAAAGCCGCATCCGATGGCGTGGAGTCTGTTTTTGACGACGAAACAAAGAAAACCATAAACGATGTACAGCAGATATTGGAGGTCGAAGGACAAATGCTGGACGCATTGCAGAAGTTGATGTGATGAAAAAAACGTTCGAAAATAAATCTTTTATTTACTAATTTTTTTAATTCTAACTTTCTTTACCACGGAGTCAGCCGAAAATCCTGAAAAGAGTAGGCAATAAAAACAACTAAATATTAACAGTATGAAAACATTAAAAATCGCTCTGATGACAATCAGTGTGAGTGTGTTGTGCGCCTCGTGTGGCACAAACCAATTAGAATCGGCTGCAAACAACATGGAGAAAGCCGTAAAAAAAGCCGACAAAGCCGCAATCGTCGACGCCATGAAAGCGTTCGAGTTGGAGAAGGCAAAAAATGACGTTATTGAGTTTCCTTCGATTGACAAGGACCCCCTCAGCGTTGACGAACAGCGCGAAATTAACGAGTTTGTTGCCGCTGAAATGACCAAAAAGTTCAGTTCGCTTGTCGATGACTATGAATCGTGCGTTGACGACTATGTCGAGTTGTTGGCCGAAATCAACAAGGGCAAAACCGACAAAATTGACAAAATTCTGGAAGTGCAAGAAAAAATGGATCAAGTGCTTGCATCTCAGGCTGCTGTCCAAAAGTATTTCAACGAGGAGTTGCAGCAGCGCATTGAAAAAGCGAACGCTTTGCTAGAGTATGTCGCAACCGATGTGTTTAAGGCTGCTCTTTATCAAATCCTTCTAGCCACAGATCGGGATTACAAAAAGGCCGAGAGTGCTTCCTACGACGATGTGTATAAGGATGCTGTTCGTCACGCAAACGATGTGTATGAGGCTGCTGTTCAAATCAATCAAGCCATAGATCGGGATTACAAAAAGGCCGAGAGTGCTTTCGACGACTACTATGACGAAGAGGACTATGACGAAACAGAATGGTAAATCCCAACAGAGATTCAAATAAAACTAATGTTAAACCTATAAAAATTACATAACAATGAAACGAGTTTATTTATATTCGACAGTACTTGCCTCCGGATTGCTGTTAGCATCGTGTGGAACAGACATGAAGTCGCAAGCCGACAATCTGAAAGATGCTATGGAAAATGACGATAGACAAGAAGTTGTGTCTATTCTGAAAAATGTGAATCTGTTGGAAGCCGAGAATGAAGTGGCAGCTACCAAATACAACAAAGCAAAACATGCCGCTTTTGTTGATAAATTGATTACAGAAGCCGAAATAAAAGAAGTTGGCGAGTATGTCAAGGCCGAAATGAGCAAAGAATACGAAGCCACAATCGCCGAACTGGAAAAAATGGTAGAGCAATACCAAGCCACCATCGAAGAGGTGAAAAAAGGCAGTGTTTCGGCCATCAAGAAACGCCAAAAGCAGGAAGATGAATTGATAGAGAAAAGAAAATCATTGTTTCCTGCTGCAAAATATTTGCAGGAACCGCAGGTGAATCGTTTGAAAATTGCGGAGGAAAAAATTAACAATGCCGATAAAAGTGTTCGGGAAAAAGCCCAAGAGGAATTATCGGCTGCGGTAGCGAAAGCAAGTAAATAATGAAGCATCTGTGAAAACCCCAGCGGTAACGCTTGCATTTGTGGTAAAGAAGAAAAAATAGAAATTGTGTAAGCGTGACCGTCGGGTTGCCGACGGTGCTGTAAAAACGGAATAGCACTCGACCATCTTGGCCGGGTGCTATTTTGGTATGGTTTTTGTAACCTTCATTTGTAGATGTCGTTCAGCAGGGCGGCCAGGTGCAGTCCGCCAAGCATAAGGCTGCTTTCCCACATGTTTTTGAACCTGAACATGTAGTTGTACGGACGCGCGGCGAGGTCGTATGTGGCATAAATCTCTTCGCCGTTTTGAACGGTTTGCCACGCCCAATCGATTACTTGCGACGACTCGAAACGCTCGTATGTGTAGGGCTGTGTGCGCATGATGTGGGCGGCGTATTCGGTGTAACTGAGTTTTTGCCCGTCGATGAGTTTGTCGTCCCAAAGGGCGTGCAGGTTGGTGTCGTGCCCAAACCATTTGATTTTGATTTTGTTGCCGCCGCGGTCGTCGGGGCGTCCCATGTGCATGGGGCAATGTATGTCGCCCACGATGTGGATGAGGAATCGCAGCGCTACCGTGTCGTTCGGATTCTGACGCAGACGGTCGGCCAGGTCGTAGATGCGATAGACGGCTTCGCCGCGGTCTTGGCGCATGGCGAGACTGTCGAACGTGGCGTGGTCGAGGCCGGCCTCGAAGTTGTTGTAGTGCCACGGCGAGCAGGCGCGATAGGCGGTGTCGCTTTTGACGAAATCGCCCCAGTTGGCTTCCATTGCGATGGTCGATCCGCCCAACACGGCGACTATCTGTTTTTTGGCTTTTTTGGTCAAGTGTTGTTGCGCTATTTCGCCGATGATACGATGCCCTTCGAGTCCCCAAGCGTAGGCGCACACGGGCAGCAGTGCGCACGCAATGATGATGAGTTTTTTCATGGTGTTTTGTCGTTTTTTTGTTAGAATTGTATGTTTCGGTTGCCGTCGGCACCGACGGTAATGGTTACCTTCAGGGCATCGTCGGGCAGTAGTGTGCCTATCTCTTCCGGCCATTCCATCAGGCAGAGGCTGCCGCTTGCGAAGTATTCTTCGATGCCGAAATCGAGTGCCTCTTGCGGCGATTTCAGGCGGTAGAAGTCGAAGTGGTAGATGTGTCGGCCGTCGGCGGTGGCGTAGTCGTTGACGATGGAAAACGTAGGCGAATTGACCGTGTCGATTACGCCGAGTTCGTTGCATACGGCTTTGATGAACGTGGTTTTGCCGGCGCCCATTTCGCCGTAGAAGGCTACGAGTGTATGGTTGCCGATGGCTTCGACGAATTGGCGCGCCACGTCGTGAATGCTGTTAAGGTTTGCGAGTGTTAGTTTCATGTTTTTATAGTCCTTCGTAAAGGTTTTCTCCGAAAGGTGTAGATAAACGTTCTTCTATGAGTTGGTGTGCTTGTTTAATGAATTTTCCTATTTTATCTTTACGCCAACATCTTTCTTCATAAGTATCGTTATATGAGATTCTTGCGACAGTAATTCCGAGTTCTAATTTTTTCAATTCAGATTTCGACAGGCGAAATATAGCCGTTTGTATATATATTGTTGATACCTGATATTCATCTATTCCCCAAAGTATATTATTCAAAGTTGGACGAATATTTTTTATATATTCTGTGTCTGTGCAACTAACCGAATTTGCTGTTAATTTTAAGATTTCTCCATTGGTTAATTTGAACAGCAGAATGTCATTTTTGGATAAATGATTATCTGTTACTATATTTACAAAATAATCGACATTATCCGATTCTATATTTTGAACAGCAGTTAAATACATGTCGTATCCGGGAATCAAAGTTATATCGGATGTATGAATTTCCCTGTAATTATCATGTAATACATCTTTTTGAATCCATTGTGCGTTGACTATGCAAATGGAGTATAAAAAACAAACCAAAAGGAAAGAAACTTTTTTCATCATAAATCACTTTTTATGCAAATTGTTCTACGTCGTCGGCGGTGATTTCTTTGCCCGAAAGGATGATGAGGCGTTCTACTACGTTGCGCAGTTCGCGTATGTTGCCGAGCCAGGTGTGTTGTTTCAGCAGTTCGATGGCTTCCGGGGCGAAGTGTTTCGGCGCGATGCCTTGTTCTTCGCAAATTTGTGCGGTGAAGTGTTCTACCAGCAGCGGAATGTCGTCGGTGCGTTCGGCGAGCGACGGCACATGTATCGGTATGACGTTCAGGCGGTGGAAGAGGTCTTCGCGGAAGTTGCCGGCGTCAATCTCTTTGCGCAGGTTTTTGTTGGTGGCGGCTATCACACGCACGTTTATCTTCACCGACTTGTCGCTGCCTACGGGCGATATGACGTTTTCTTGCAAGCAGCGTAGCACTTTGGCTTGTGCCGACAGGCTCATGTCGCCAATTTCGTCGAGGAAAATGGTGCCGTTGTTGGCCTGTTCGAATTTGCCGGTGCGTGTTTTGATGGCCGATGTGAAGGCGCCTTTTTCGTGGCCGAATAGTTCGCTTTCTATCAGTTCCGATGGTATGGCAGCGCAGTTCACTTCGATGAATGGTGCTCCGGCGCGGTGGCTTTGTTCGTATATTTGGCGCGCCACCACCTCTTTGCCGGTGCCGTTGTCGCCGGTGATGAGTACGCGTGCATCGGTGGGTGCCACTTTGGCTATCAGGTCGCGCAGGCGGCACACCGAGTCCGATTCGCCTACCATGGCGTATTTCTTGTTGACTTTCTTTTTCAGTAGTTTGGTTTGTGCCACGAGTGTTGTTTTGTCGAGGGCGTTGCGCACGGCTACCAGCAGACGGTTCAGGTCGATGGGCTTTTCGATGAAGTCGTAGGCGCCTTTTTTGATGCACTCGACGGCGGTTTCGATGTTGCCGTGTCCCGAAATCATGATGACGGGCGCTTCTACGCCGTCGGCGCGCATCTTGTCGAGTACTTCGATGCCGTCCATCTGCGGCATTTTGATGTCGAGGAAAATGACGTCGTAGATGGTGTTTTTCACTTTTTCGAGCGCAATCAGTCCGTCTTCGGCGAGGTCGATTTCGTATTTTTCGAACTCCAAAATGTCTTTCAGCGTGTTGCGGATGCTGCGTTCGTCGTCAACAACAAGTATTTTCATAGTTTTTCAGGTTTTAGTTTTTCTTTTTGTTGTTCTTTATCAATTCTTTGGGCTTTTGTTGGGTTATCGGCAGCGTGCGGTAGTCCCACGTCTCTTCGATGTCCCAAAAGGCGCGCATGGTTATTTTGTACTGAAAATAGAACATCTCTTCGGGTTGCAGTTTATCGATGTAGTTGCCGGTGTCCCACTTGCCGTTGCCGTTGGTGTCGATGAACAGGCGCAGAAAATAGTCGCCCGGATTCAGGTAGCGGAACACGGTTTCGGCTTCGGCCGGCGCGGTGCGTATCACTTTTTCGTCTTTGTCGAGCAGTTCCACTATCTCGTTGCCTTGCAGATGTTTCATAATGAGATAGAAGGTGGCATAACTCTCCAACGATTTGATGTTCAGCGCAATTTCCTGCTTGTTGGTGTGCAGCCCGTTGATGCCCGCAAAGGCTGCCGAGTCGATGGTGATGCGGTAGCGTTTTTCGGGTTCCCACGCATAGTCGATGCGGTAGGCGAGTCCAAATGTGTCGGTACCGACAAGTGTGGCCGGCACGCTACGCCACAGGGTGTCGGCTTGTTGTTCCACGACTATCTGTTTGGTGGTGTCGCGTGTGGTTGGTACGTCAAACGATAGGGTTACGGGGTTGTACAGGTCGAATGTGCCCGAGGCGTTGGTTTGCAGTTTCAGAAATTCTTTTTTGACCGTTTGTTTGTCGTCGTTTTTCTTTTTGTTGGCCGACTTTTTGGCGCGATAGACCGTGTGCAGGGTGTCGGTTTGCCACGCAAGTTGGTCGGTCGAGTCGGTTTTTTGGTAGGTCAGCGTGTACGACAGCGTGTCCTGTTGCCACAGTAGCGTGTCGGCCAACCAATATACGAGTGTGTCGCGCGTGGCGTTGGCGTGTTGCAGGCAGGCGCTGTCGATGGCAAAGTTCAGTGGTTCGATGCGTGGCATCGAGTCGTTCGGAGCGTTGAAGTACAGCACCATTTTGTAGGGTTCGGTGCGTTCGGCTTTGATGAAACTTGCCCGTTTGAAGTCGTCGGTGAAACTGCGCAGCACAATGCCGGCCGTGTATTTCGGGTGTGTGTGTGTAACGATGGTGTCGATGGTGGTCGAGTCGCGCCAAATCGTGTCCCGCTCTTCGGTCAGGTCGAGGGTGGGCGTTATTACAGAGTCCAAAAAGGCCATGGTTTCGCCTTTGTCGTAGCGGTAGTTGCTGTTCATATCGCCGAGCGCAAACACTTTGTATGATCCTTCGGCGATGCCTTTTATCCAAAATCGGCCTTCGTCGTCGGTCTTGGTTATGTAGTCGAAGGGTTGTGTGGTCAGTGCCGAGTCGGCCTGATTGCTGTGCAAACCTACCACGATGCCGCCGGTCGGGTTCAGCGTGTGGGCGTCTATCACGGTGCCGCCCACCATCAGCGAGTCGATGTGGTCGCCGGTGGAAAACGCGAAATAGTAGTCTTTCAGCGGATTTTTCTCGTTGTTATCGACTATGGCGTCGGCAAAGTCGATGATGTAGGTGCGGTCCGGTTGCAGCGAATCGAGCAGTTCTACGGCTACTTTTTTGCCGTAGGCTTTCACTATGGCCGATTTGGCTTGCGGGGGCGACACAACCACTTTTTCGAAGGCTTTTTCGAGTAGCACTATCTCGTTGAAGTTGATTTCGATGGTCTGTTTTCGGTAGTTGATGGCGCCGTTCTCGGGTTTGCTGCTCACTGCCACGGGCGGTGCCACATCTTTCGGACCACCTTGCGGCCCGCTGCCGCGATTGGCGCACGATAGTGCTAAAAATCCGGCCAAAGCATAGATAATCAATGCTTTGACGCCTCCGAAGTATGTTGTAATACGTTTCATTCAAATGTTCAGATTTGGGTCAGCAGTGTCAGGGCGTCGTTCTCTTTGCGGGTCATCTCGGCGCGGGCTTCGGGTGTTTTGTCGGCCTGACCGCACAGGTGCAGAATGCCGTGAATGAGTATGCGGTGCAACTCGTTGTCGAAGGTGGCACCAAACTCGGCGGCGTTGCTGCGCACGGTGTCGAGGCTGACGAATATGTCGCCGTGCAGCGTGTTGCCCTCGCAGTAGTCGAAGGTGATGATGTCGGTGTAGTAGTCGTGTTGCAGATATTGCCGGTTGACTTCGAGTATTTTTGCGTCGTCGCAAAAGATGTAGGCCACATCGCCCACCTGTTTGCCATAGCGTGCGGCCACGGCGCGAATCCACGCATTGGTGGCACGGCGTTTCAGCGCAGGCATTTTCACATTGTCGGTGTTGTACGAAATCATTTTTCTCTTGTCCTTAATTTTTTAGTGAAAAAATAAATAACCGATGAACAAGGCGGCCACGATGCCGGCAAAGTCGGCTATCAGACCGCACACAAGGGCGTTGCGGGTTTTGGTGATGCCCACCGAGCCGAAGTAGAGTGCCAGAATGTAGAACGTGGTGTCGGTGGAGCCTTGCACGATGCACGACAGCCGTCCGGCAAACGAGTCGGCGCCGTAGGTGTTCATCGCGTCGAGCATCATGCCGCGTGCGCCGCTGCCGCTCAACGGTTTCATCAGAGCGGTGGGCAGGGCGTTCACAAAGTCGGTGTTGCACCCGATGGCGGCAAATGCTTTCTCCACGCCGAGCAGCAGCCAATCCATGGCGCCCGAAGCGCGAAACATGCCGATGGCCACCAATATGGCTATCAGGTAGGGAATGATGCCGACAGCCACTTTGAAACCCTCTTTGGCACCTTCGACAAAGGCATCGTACACGTTGATTTTTTTGACTAACCCTGCTACCACAAAACTGCACACGATGCCCAGCAGCACCACGTTGGTTACGATGGCCGAATAGCGCGTCAGGCTCTCCTGACTCATCTGCGAAAACAGCACTATCATGCCCACAATCAGTGTCGTGAGTCCGCCCAGCGTCAGCACAATGTTGCGCTGAAACAGATTGATTTTCTGCGCAATAGCTACCGCTATCAGTCCCACCAGCGACGAGAAAAACGTGGCCATCAGTATCGGAAGGAACACATCGCTCGGGTTGGCGGCGCCGAATTGTGCGCGGTAGGTCATTATGGTTATCGGTATCAGGGTCAGCCCCGAGGTGTTAAGCACCAAAAACATAATTTCGGCATTCGAGGCGGTATCTTTCTTGGGGTTCAACTCCTGCAACTCTTTCATCGCTTTCAGACCGAGCGGTGTGGCGGCATTGTCGAGGCCGAGCATATTGGCCGACAAGTTCATGAATATGGTGCCCATGGCGGGGTGGTTGCGAGGCACTTCGGGAAAAATCTTGCAGAAAAACGGCGCTGTCAGGCGCGACAGAAACCCTACGGCACCACCGCGTTCGCCTATTTTCATGATGCCGAGCCACAACGCCAGCACGCCCGTCAGCCCGATGGAAATCTCGAAACCCGTTTTGGCCGACGCAAACATCGAGTCCATCACGGCATTCAGCGCGGCACCATCGCCGGTGATGCACAACTGCAACACTGCCACCACAACGGCCGTCAGCAAAAAAACTATCCAAATGTAATTCAGTGCCATACAATTTGTAATTAACTGACAAAGTTACGGTTTTTTCCCGTTTGTTGCAAATATGAGGAGCATTTTTACCGATTTTTGCAAAAAAATAAAAATTAACCTACAAAATACGAGTTTTTACGTAGTGTTTCAAAAAAATGTTGTATCTTTGCAACCGAGGGACTGATAGTCAATTCCGAAAAAAACAGAATTTAGAAATTTTTGGGGCCAAAAATCGAGAATACAGATTTTAACCCCCTTAAACATTAAAAATTTGAAAACGTTAATTTTTTTACTAATCAAAAGATGATTTTTATGAAAAAAACGACTCTCCTAATGGCCGCTTTGATGTGCGGCGCATGGTGCGCTACGGCGCAAACCACCGAAAAAGGCCACGAATATGTTGACCTTGGCCTGCCCAGCGGCCTGAAATGGGCAACCTGCAACGTAGGCGCCACCTCGCCCAAAGACTACGGCGACTACTTCGCTTGGGGTGAAACTGCGCCAAAGACGACTTACGATTGGAATACCTACAAATGGTGCGATGGAAATTATGACGCCCACACCAAGTACTGCAACAACGCTTCGTATGGCAAAGACGGCTTTACCGACAGTAAAACCGTGCTCGACCTCGAAGACGATGCCGCTCGTGCCAACTGGGGCGGTGCATGGCGTACGCCCACTAAAGAAGAATGGCAAGAACTGATAGACAACTGTACTTGGACATGGACCGAAAACTACAAAGAAACGGGCATTAAAGGCTACGAAGTGAAAGCCACCAACGAAAACTCCATCTTCCTTCCTGCGGCTGGCTATCACGACGATGATAACTTGTTGTACGATGGCACCAACTGCAGTTATTGGTCGAGTTCGCTCTCTACGGAAGTCCCCGGCGCGTATGGCGTGGACTGTAAATCGGGCAGCGTGCTGAATAACTACGGCGCCCGGCGCTGCGGTCTATCCGTGCGCGCGGTAGTGAAAGAGAGTGGCAGCACTACGGCGTTGCAGCCGGCTACGGCCGCGGTAAATGTTTACACCACTGCCGGTCGCATCGTATGCGAGGGCGAGTTCCGCATCTACGACCTGCTCGGCCGCGATGTAATGCGCCTAAACGGCTCACTGCAAGGTGTTTACGTTGTGAAGACAGACAACGCTGCCGTTAAGGTTGTGGTAAGATAATGTTGTAGGGACGCACTGTGCCTGCAAGAAAGATAAAACCCCGTAGAGCTGTGGCACATACCACGGCTCTACAATTTTTATAAAAACAACTGTAAAAATCGGACGCATGCAATGTGTCCCTACGTTTGTATCAATCGGAATTTATCCATCGGATGTATTGAAACAACATTTATTGCGCGAAAAAACTTGCATCGCTTGCATGTCAAAATCATTTTTTTTTGCGATTTTTGGTACATAGTATTGTTTTTTTTTATACTTTTGCACTCCCAAAAATGGCGGTGCTGCCGCTGTTCTTAAACCTTGCCTTTTAGTACCGGAAAAATCACACGCTCGACTGCCTTGTAGCAGGTTGGGGTATGATTAGTGTGTCATTTTTAGTACAATTTTTCCTATGAATCTGAAAGGAGCCATCGATTTCAAACCGCAGTTTTTTGCGACACTGAAACATTACAATCGCGCGCAATTTTCCAAAGACCTTGTGGCCGGCATCATTGTCGGCATCATTGCCATTCCGTTGGCCATTTCGTTCGGCATCGCGTCGGGCGTCGGCCCTACCGAAGGGTTGGTTACGGCCATCATCGCCGGCTTACTCATCGCTGTGTTGGGTGGCACCAAAGTGCAGATAGGCGGTCCTACGGGCGCATTCATCGTGCTGGTTTACAGTGTTATACAGCAGTTTGGCCTCAGCGGGCTGATGATAGCCACCATCATGACGGGCATCATTTTGGTGCTGATGGGCATCACGCGGTTGGGCAGTGTCATCAAGTTTATGCCCTATCCTATCATTGTCGGATTCACGGGCGGTATCGCCATTGTCATCTTTTCGACGCAGATGAACGACCTTTTCGGGTTGGGCATCGAGCAAGTGCCGGCCAACTTCATCGAAAAGTGGATGTGCTATTTTGCGCATCTGTCCGACATCAATTGGGCTGCATTTGCCGTGGGCATAGGCACCATTCTGATTATTGTGATGACGCCGTTGATTTCGAAAAAAATCCCCGGATCGTTTGTGGCTATCATCATCATGACTTTGGTGTGCTGGCTGCTGAAACGGTATGCCGGTGTCGATTCTATCAAAACCATTGCCGATTTGTACAATTTGCCGTCGGGACTGCCGTCGCTGCGTGTGCCGCAACTCGAGGCCGGCACCGACCTGATTGTTACGGTGCAACAACTGCTGCCGGTGGCGTTCACCATGGCCATGTTGGGTGCTATCGAGTCGTTGCTGTCGGCTATGGTGGCCGATGGTGTCATTGGCGACCGCCACAACTCGAACACCGAACTGATAGCGCAGGGCGTGGCTAATATGGTGGTGCCGTTTTTTGGCGGCATTCCGGCCACAGGCGCCATTGCGCGCACTATGGCCAACATCAACAACGGCGGGCGCACACCGGTGGCCGGCGTTGTTCACACGGTGGTGTTGCTGCTGGTGCTGCTCTTTTTGGGCGGCTTGGTGGGTGCCATACCGATGCCGTGTCTGGCCGGCGTGCTGATTATGGTGTCGTACAACATGAGCGGATGGCGTTCCATTCGTTCCATCTGCCACCACTCGCGCATGAGTGCGGCCATCATGTTCACCACACTGTTGCTCACAGTCATTTTCGACCTCACCATCGCTATCGAGGTGGGCATTCTGATGGCTGTCGTTAGTTTCATGAAACGTATCATGGAAAATACCAATATCTCGGTCATCAGCGACGAGATGGAGGTTCACCACGACGGCGAAGCGTCCGACGAACGCCTCACCATTCCGGCCGGCACCGAGGTGTACGAAATCGACGGACCGTTCTTCTTCGGTATTGCCAACAAATTCGACGAAATAACGCGTATGCACGACAGCAAACCGATTCGTATCGTGCGTATGCGCAAGGTCTCTTTCATCGACTCGACGGGCTTGCACAACCTCGAAACGTTCATTCAAAACTCGCTGAACGACAAGCGAATAATCATCTTGTCGGGCGTCAACCCGACGGTCTATCGGTCGTTGGAACGTGCCGGCATCGTGCGTTTGGTGGGTAAAGAGAATGTGCTCGACCACATTCACAAAGCCTTGGCGCGCGCAGCCGAAGTGGCCGAGTCCATGGGCATGACCGATACCACTATAAACGAACTGCCCAACTGACCGAGTCGGGCGGTGTTTTTACTAATGTGCGGGGATTTGTTCGGGCGGACGGTTCTCCGCTCTTTTTTTGCGTAACTTATTCTGATATAACGAATTGCACCTCTTTGAATGCAAACGTGCGCAGGCGGTTGTCGGCGTCGCGCAGTACCAGATGTCCCGTGGGTTCCACCTGCTCGATGGCGGCTGCAAAACGTGTGCCGTCGGGCAGTTGGTAGGTGTGGAGGCCGTCGTTGCGATAGAGTGCCGCAAAATAACGTTGTTGTACTTGTGCAGCGGTGTCCGGTGCAAAATTGGCGTAGTAATTCAAAATAGCATTGTGTAAATCGCTCAAAATGAGTTCTTTATCGAAATTTTTGCCGACGATGTTTTTCATCGACACAGGATTTGGCGCATCGCTTGTAAACACGGTTTGGTTCACATTCAGCCCGATGCCGACTATGGCTTTGGCCATCGCGCCGCCTTGCACGATGGTTTCTATCAGTATGCCGCACAGTTTGCTGTCGCCTACATAGATGTCGTTCGGCCACTTGATGCGCACATCGCAGCCGAGGTGGCGTTTCAGTGTATCGACCATGGCCAGCGATACAAGTTCCGACAACAGAAATTGTTCGCGCAGCGCTATTTTTGTCGGTTCGAGCAGCAGGCTGAACAGCAGATTTTGCCCACGTTCCGATTCCCATTTGTTGGTGGCTTGTCCCTTGCCGGCGGTCTGAAAATCGGCATCGACCAAAAATCCGTGAGTGCAGTCGGCTATGTGGTCGCGCAGCCAACGGTTGGTTGAGTCCGTCTCGTCGAAATGTTTGTGCATGATGCTGATTGTTAGAGTGTTGCAATTATCTTGTGCAGCCATTGTTCGATGGCGCGGCGTGCATCTTGCCGGCGGTCGAAATGGTTGACCATGATGCAGAAACTATACGTCGTGCCGTTTTTGACGATGTAGCCGGCGTAGGCTTGCACACCGTCCATGCTGCCGCTTTTGGCATATATGTCGGCCGATTTTTCCGTTTTCATAAAGTGGGCGACCGACCCTTCTTTGCCGGCTCGGGGAATGGTGCCTAAAAAGGTGTCGAAGTGCGGCGATTTGGCCATCTGTATCAGTATGTTGTTCAGAAAAGTGGCCGGAAAGGCGTTCATCGGCGACAATCCGCTGCCGTCGTTGAGCGACACGCCGCCGAAGTCGATACCGCGCCGCTTCCAAAAGTCGGTTACTGCTTGCAGGGCAGCGTTGTGGGTGGCCGGCGCATCGGTGCGTGGTGCCAGGCGGCGCAGCAGGTGTTCGGCATAGTTGTTGTTGCTGTTGAAGTTGACGATGCGGCACAATTCCGACAGTGGTTGCGAGCGATGTTCGAACAAGATGGTGCGTGCGCCGCCCTCCGGCTTAGGTTGGTCGGTGGCGGTGCCGGCTATGGCGATGCCGTTTGCCCGCAGTTGCGCGGCCAACTGCTCGGCGGCGCACCGTGGCGGATTCGGCAGGTCGCCTTTCAGCACGAAACGGCTGCGGTTCTCGGGCACGGCGCCCGTCATCAGGCGGCGGTTGTCGTAGGGTATGCCGTAGATGTAGGCGCTGTCGGTTTTGGTGTGTGTTACGACGAGTTGGTTGTCGAGTTGCAGCCCGTGCGGGTGCGGCGCCACGTCGAGTATGGTCGGGCGGCTGCCCACGGTGCCCGTGCGCATCGTTATGCCGATGGTGTTGTCGAACACCGACAACCCGAACACGCCGGCAGCGTAGTAGTTCCCGATGTCTTCCCACGTCCAGCGCGGCGGTAGGGCTGTGCGGTCGTATATCGAGGCATCGGCCACAATGTCGCCGCCTATTTGGCGGATGCCGCACTGTCGCAATTTTTCACACCAATGGTTCAAAAAATCGGTTTCGCCCGTGTAGCGTGAGCCTAAACTCGGGTCGCCGTCGCCGACGATGTACAGGTTGCCGTCGAGCGTGCCGTCGTGCAAGGTGCCGTCGCAGGTAATGGCGGTCTCGAACCGAAAGTCGTCGCCCAACATCTCCAAGGCGGTGGCCGTGGTTATCAGTTTGGTGATGCTGGCCGGCGTGGCGCTGCGTTCGGCATTCAGGGCGGCTATGGTTGTGCCGCCGGTCGTTTCGCTCACTATCAGGCTGATGCCGGCGTGGCGCAATGTGGTCGGAATGTCAAGCGTAACGCGTTGTGAGCAAGCCGGTTGCACCGACAATGCCACAACCGTCAAACCGATGAATATGCCGGCGGTAATCTTCATGGTGTGTCAAACGTAGAATAGCATCATGGGTAGAAATCCGCAGCAGAAACCAAGTACAAAGCCTACAAACACCTGCGCGGGTGTGTGTGCTTCGAGCACAAGGCGCGCCCACGCTACCGCGCTGCTCAGCAGCACAAGCAGCACGAGCATTGCTATGTTGCCGGAGTAAATCACCCATAGCATGGCGAATGTGGCGCCACACAATGTCCCGATGCCGCACAGATGCGCACTGATTTTCCAAAATAGATTGATGATGCAGATGAGGGTTACCGCTACATACATGCCGACGCCCGTTAGTTGTATGTACGACGGCATGCGCCAATAATAGTTGAACAAAATACACAGCAACGCATACGACAGCCACGTAACGAGGTACGGCACGATGCGCTCGTTTCGGTCGGGTATCGACCACTGCGTGATGCGCCCGCGCCGCTGCAGTACAAGTATCGTTACCGCAGGCACCACTATGGTCAGCAGCACAATGCCGCCCGACAGTTGTGCTATCTGCCACGGCCACATCTCGGTGCGCACATACGGAATGCACAGCACCAACAATGCAGCGTAGAGCGGCATCCACAGCGGGTGCAACACTACCGAAACGATTTGTGCGATGGTCTTTTGCAAGGCGTTTGTTTGTTGGTTTGTGGTGCAAATGTACGCCTTTTTGCGGATATGCGCAACGCTGTTATAGTTTTTAACATTATTTTTGCGATTTACGAAATTTAATCGTTTTTTTTTTTTTTTTTTGCGTCGATTGAAAATTATTGCGATTTTTGATTTTTTTGTTTTTTAATACTTGCTCGTTTTTTGGTGATTTGTTGTAAGGGCTTGTTGTTTAACTATTTTGTTGTTTTTGCCTTGTTATGGTGGTTTTTGGTGAAAAAACATATTTATAGGTATTTATTTAACAAGTAATTCGAATTTTTATATAATAATTAACTATATGGTGTAATTAAAAATTGTAATTTTGCAGCCAAATAAATTACCAAAATTGTTTTTGCTTGAAAACGATGCCTAAAAATCGAACAATAATGCCCATAAATAATGCGCTACACCGCTTGTGGTTGGTGTGCTGCCTGTGTGTGGTGTGTGCGCAGGTGCAGGCGTGGCAGAGTGGCGACACCATCGCCATTGTGGCAAATGGTAACGGCTTGTACTTGACAGCCAATGCTACCGGTACTGCTGTTGAAACAACGACAACTCCGACTGATGCTGCCTTGTGGGTGGTAACAAACACAAGACAAAAGAATTATACTTTGAAAAATGTGCGGTTTGGTACATATTTAGGGGTGGATGTTTTTTCTGTTTTCGGATATGTTATTAGTGCCGATTATATATTATCATCGACTGAAACCGTTTGGCAATATCAAAATAAGACTTTTCGAATGATGAAGAGTGGTAAAACATATTATTTGACGGTGGCAGTCTCGCCGAGCGAGTCATCATCGACTTTGAACTTACCAAAATATACCAACACCATTGAATATTCTGCCGGTTTTAAGGATAATATCACCGGAATTGGTTGGGGATGGGCTTCGGAAACCCGAGAACTTGTGGTTACGGTAACGGAACGGCGTTTCTATAAACCGGAATCAAACGATTATAAAGAGATAGAAATCTCGTCCACTGAACTTAGTAGCGACAACATTAATAACATTACTACTGATTGGCAGACGAATGACTTACAGCCGCAGTCGGTAAGCGTTTCCGGCACGTCGATTGTTATTACCACCGAACACGAACCGATGGTAGAAAAAACGGCGGCTGAATTTAGTACTGCCGACACGCGGTCTGATGTGTTGATTGCAGGATGTGTGCTGAAAAATGGTAAGACCGTTACCGTTACGCCGTTGCCTATGACCCAACCCGTCGGGCGCTGTGAATGGGTCGATGTGTCGGCGCTGGCAATGACGCCCGATAATTACACGTTCGAAAACCGCAACATGACGCACGATTTCAAAATGGTGCTGCACACGGAGCGTGGTCGGCGTTGGTTCCTGTCCGACCATCCGGACGAGCCTATCGACACGGCGGTGGTGAAAAAAAATGAGGCCGTGCTGCTGGAACGCTCCGGCATCGGCTTGGAGCCGAAAGTGCTGGCCGAAAAGTGGACGGTTACGCTGGTGGACGATTCGATTATGCGCGTGGCAGTCGATGGCATTGCGGCTACGGCGGTCAATCCCGCTGCAACGTTGGCCTATACGCACATCGAAGGCAGCAGTTACACTACCTACACCGCCGATTTGATGCAGATAGTCTATCCGGGCGCCTACAAGTTTTATCACCAAAAGGGCGCCTCGGGCTCCGACTACGATGCACGCTACATGCAGGGCGTCCATACGGTGAACTATACCGTCTATCTGAAACAGGGCGAGAAATATGAATTTGTGCTGCCCGAAGGCTCATTTCGGGGTTATTGGCGTTGGTACGACTACGATACCGACCTCAAAGCCAATGTGACGGTTTCCAACACCAGTGCGGTTACACCGCATGGCCATTTCGGCACACGGAGTTCGGTGGCATCGAGTCAAGCCGAGTTTACTATGCCCGACGAGAATGTACACCGCATTGCGTGCGATGTATCGAATTACGTTGACTATAGTTTTTCGTCCGATAATAAGGAAATTACCGAGCCGACGCTCTCGTATCGGGTAATTTACGAAATACGTCCGGCCAACGACATGGTTAACGAATTGAGTGCTTGCACCGGCAGCGATACATACCTTGAAGAGTACAAACTGACGGCCGGTACATGTAATACTATCTTTCTTGGTTCGCAATACGATTATACAACCGGCGGGTTGCACAATAATTATTATGTCAAAACCAATAAAGGAAATGTTCTACAAGTTAATAAATATCGGTGGTACGAAGATGGTAATTCTGTAATCCCAACTGTTGTAGGCGGCAAATATGCCAAAGTAGAGAGCGCAACGCCCGGCAAAAAGATTTACACTTTGCAGTGTCAGTACAACAATAACTCTTGGTGGAACCCGGAATCGTCCGATTGGGTAAATGTGGCGCGTTTCACGGTCGACTACAAAGCGTGCGACGAGGTTGGTCCTGTGCAGGAGAGTGCCGGCGGCATTGTGTCGAACACCGAACTCGACAGCAAATATCTGCTGTTGGCCAAACTCGATTTCGACTACGATAAACCCGGAACGACAGGCTATCGTGCTTATAATAAGCCACTTGCATGGGATGAAGCGACTTATGGTTTCTGCTATGCCGATGCTGCTAATCCGCCGTACAATCGTACGGTTCAGAAGACATTCCCCTACTATGGCGAATATATGTTCATTAACACTACGCGCGGTAGTCATGGCGCAAGTTGGTTGGAGGCTACCGACAACCGCAGCGGTGCCGAAAACGGCTACATGCTCTATTGCGACGGCACCACTATGGCCGGTCAGGTGGTGAGCCTCGACCTGAAAGCGGAACTGTGCGCCGGCTCGCGCATGTTCTGTTCGGCGTGGATCAATTCGGCCAACACCGAGAGTGGCGGTGCTTCGCCGGTGTTTCAATTCCAATTGGTAGGCATCGATGCCGAAGGCAACGAGCACGAGCAAACCACCTTCTCGACCGGCGAAATTTCGCCCAACAAAGGGTGGCAGCAGGTGTTCTTCTCCATCGAATCCGACGGCGACTACGAGAAGTACCGCTTGCGCATATCGAACCACTGTGGCGCATCGAACGGCAACGACTTTCTGATAGACGACATTCGCGTGTACCAAAGCACGCAGGTGCTGTCGTCTATGCAGGCAAGCACCACATGCCAAGGTAATGGCGCAGCCAACATCATCACGCCGATTACGCGTATCGATTTCCAGTCGATGGGCGTAGAAAATATCAATTTGGGCGGTGCCAAATGCTATTATCAGTGGTACAACGAAACCACCGGCAAGGTGATAACGGATATTAAATACGACAATCCCAATGCTGCAAACACCTGCGGATACCTGACGTTGCCTACCGGCGATACCGACATCGAAGCCAACTACAGCGACCGGATATACAGCACGATACACGAGTTTATGCATGCTGCCATGGCCGATCCGTCGAAACGTGTGGGCTACATCAAAGAGGAGTCGGAAGGTGTGGAACACTATGTGCTCTATGTGGCGCAGGATTTGCAGTGCGGCGCCGACACTACGGTAACGTTCCGTGCGGCTTTCCGCGAGCAGGATTTGGCCTATGCGCTCTGCGCTATGAGCAGTTCGTTTACGGTGGTGCCGCGCGTGCAACTCACATTGGACAACGAGCCGCTGACCGAAGAGTCGAAAATGATTTGCGCCAACACGTCGTATCGGCTGTCGTTGCGCGTGTACGACAGCCACGACCGTGTCAGCACCTGCCTGGCCGATTGGCTGAAGGGCTCGCCTGTCGATTCGACCGATGCATCGAACATCGCGGTGTATGGTTACACGTTTATAGAGATGCTCGAGGCTTTAGCCGAGTTGCGCCAACCGCTGGAAATCGACGGTGTGCCGAATCCCAACCTGGCGGTTACCTCTATCGATGGCATCGATCGCAACTATATCTCCGACGAGTCGTACAACGTTTTGAGCACGCTTGTTAGTCGCGACTTGCTCACGTTGGCTGCCGAATATGTCGATCTTGTCATCGTACAAACGGCTACCGATTTAGACCTCAATCGCATCGTCATTCCCATCAACGGCACTTGTGCTGACGGCTACGAGGTGTGCAACGATATGATGTCGGCTTCGTTCACATTGTGCAATAGTGGCGATTATAATCTGACGCTCGGTCGGCACGGCGAGAAAAACCAAGTACAAAATCAGATTCGCGGTGTGCGGGTGGCTAAAGATTTTTCGGCGTTCTATCTGCCGATTGATACGTCGTATTACGTCCAAATCGACACGGTGCTGCTGGTGTCGTCCGACGACCCCGATTTCGTGTCGGAAGATGTAACGCGTGTTGTGCTGCAGCCCGACAAAAAGGACTTCATCGTATGGACGGCAGGCGCATCGGAGTTGGTGCTTACGCCGAATACGACGGTATCCAATTTTGCACTCAAACAAGGCTATTCCTACACGTTCGGCATCCGCTTGACCAACATCTCCAGGCAAGATTCTATCAGTGTGGGCACCGGCCGCAAATGTCCGGTCGGCACAACCTATTTCACAGTCAAAGTGGTGCCCGACTTTGTCGTTTGGCGTCCAAACGGCAGCAGCACATCGTGGAACAACGACGACAACTGGGCTATGGCCGACGAATATGGCAATGTGTTGGGTGGCGGTTTCGTGCCGATGGATCACACCAATATTATTATTCCCGATTTGGGCGAAAACGGCGCCTATCCGGTGCTGAACACATCGACCGTAGTGCCCGACCACCAAGCGGCGCCGATAGAACCAGCGGCGCAGCAGTATATTTCGTACGATTTCGACTACGCCGTCAACCGCTGTCACAACATCCACTTCCAACCCAATGCACAGTTGGGCAACCAGCACATGCTGTCGTACAACAAGGCGTGGGTCGAAATGTTGCTGCCCACATGGCGTTGGCACTTGTATGCGTTCCCTGTGCATGGCACCGTGTCGGGCGATATGTATGTGCCGCTCGACAATTATGCCGATGCTGTGCCATTCTCGTCGGGAGGCGATTGCGACAACCGCACGGTGTACTATTTTGCGCAGTCGTTGTTCAACCGTTCCGTGTCGAACATGTACGAGTCGGGACAACAAGTGGACATCACCAGTGTAACATGGAGCGCACCGGCGAACGCCATGAATGTGTCGTATCCCGTGGGAACGGGTGCCGCTTTGTGGGTCTATAATTCATCGAATTTCGACGACCAAAACATCGTGGTGCGTCTGCCAAAAGATGCTACACGCTATAATTATTATTACAACACCGGTCAGGTGTCCGGTTCCTACGAAGATGTGGCGCGACCTGCTAATCACGGTCGATTGGGTTTCGAGCCTACGTTTGGTGCCGATACGGCCATGATGATAACACTCACCAACAACACCGACGGAAAACTCTTCATGTTGGGCAACCCGGCCATGTCAACGCTGGATTTGCAACAATTCTTTGCCGAAAACGACGATGTGTTCACCGGCACGTTCTATCGCATACCCGACACCGAGGGCAGCGACATGATGGACATGGAAGCCTGCACCAAATACACCGTCGATGCGTACAACGGCTATCTGCTGCCATTCCGTTCCATTTTGGCCGAAACCATCAACGAAACGACCTCTATCGAAGCCAAATTCACACCATCGATGTTCAAAGTGAACCGCGATTTCGTGTATGGTAGTGTGTCGCCACCGGTTACGCCGACACCTATGCCGATACGCCGTACGCACGCCAAGCGGACTGCGGAACAATCGCAAATCGCTATGCTTCAGATAGATGCGCTCTGCAATGACTATTATAGCACGCTGCTGTTGGGCGAAACGGCCGAGGCTTCCGACGATGTGGTGCCGGGCGAAGATGCCGAACTCATCACCTTTGCCGACAAATACATGGAAACTGCTTCGGCACACACCGCCATTTACACCAAAGCCGACGACAAACCGCTCTCGGTGAATGTGATGGACAAGGTGAAAAGCGTGCCGCTGACCTACCATTGTGTCGATGGCGCACCGGTCAAAACATTTACGCTGTGGTTCGATGGCGTCAGTTCGTTTGCTCACGGGTTGCAACTCTACGACGACTACGAGAAACTGACTATCCCGCTGTGCGATGGCATGATGCTCGAGTTGGAAGGCGTGCCGTCCGACTATCCGCGCTATTACATTCAGCGCTTGAACTATTCGCCCGACGATGACGACGATAACACACCGACCGACCTATCGGCCGGCGATGCTGCCGTAACCATAGCCGCCTATGCGCAACCAAACGGCACGACACACGTCGCTGCATCGACCATGCTCGATGCCGTCAGAGCATACAGTACTACGGGACAACTGATTTTGGAATTACAAAATATAGCCCACACGACAACGCAATTTGTATTGCCGCAGGGCGCGTATTTGTTACATATTTCGACAACGGCCGGCGACGCTGTTGTTCGTAAAATAGTAGTAAGGTAAAAAAAGATGATATCGACAAAACGCTTGTTTATAGCGCTTTTGGGTTTATTGCTTTGTTGTGGTATAGAGTGTGTGGCTGAAGATATATTTAGCACGCCGCTCATGACTACCGTTCAGCGCGATTATCCATCGGCGCGGGCAGTTCGTAGTGGCACATCGGTGCGTGCTGCTACTACAACTGCGCCCGCAGCCACCGGAACTTCGTATAGCGTTTTGCCAAGTGCCAACACCCTATTTAATAAGCAGAGTGCCTCATCGACTTATGCGGTCGGTGGCGGATTTGGCGGAGGTGCTTCGACCGCTTTTGGCGGACGGCGCACCGCGTCGGCATCTGTCGATGTGGGCGGCTTCTCCGACGGATTTTTTGGCGAAACAACAGTGCGCCCATTCGCCGTGCCGCAGACGCGTGGCACTATTCCCGGTACAGGTATTGGCGTGCTGTGTCCTCTCACCGATGCGGTGTGGTTTCTGCTTGGTTTGGCGGTGTTGTATATGGCATTTCGGCGTGTGCGCTTGTGGCGCAAGGCACACTAAAACATAGTTTTTTTTTGCACGCGATGGGTTTTTGGTGTTAAAAATCGGCATAATGCCGATTTTTTTGTATCTTTGCAAGATTAAACTGCAAGGTACAATTTTTGGAGCATGTTGTTTGCCGACATCATAGGGCAGGAGACTGTGAAACAGCGTTTGCGTCAATCGGTTGTCGAGGGACGCATGCCGCATGCACAACTGTTTTGCGGCATCGAGGGTGTGGGAAAACTGCCGTTGGCGTTGGCCTATGCGCAGTATGCGTGTTGCAAACATCGCACCGCCACCGACTCGTGCGGCGTCTGTCCGTCGTGCGTGCAGTTTGCCAAGTTGGCGCACCCCGACTTGCATTTGGTGTTCCCGATAGTCAAAAACGAAAGCAAGAAAAGAACCATTTGCGACCATTTTTTGCCGGAATTTCGTGCGGTTGTCATCGACAATCCCTATCTGACGCTCAACCGTTGGATGGCGTGTGTCGATGCTGGAAAACAAGGTGTAATCTACGCCAGCGAAGGCGACGAAATCATCCGCAAACTGAGCCTCAAAACATACGAGTCCGATTATAAAGTGATGATTATCTGGCATCCGGAAAAGATGCACGAAAACTGCGCCAATCATCTGCTGAAAATATTGGAAGAACCGCCGGCACAAACCTTGTTCCTGTTGGTAACCGATGCGCCCGATGCGTTGCTTGGAACAATTCGCTCGCGCGTGCAACGGGTGCCGGTGTCGCCTTTGTCCGACGGCGAATTGCTGGCGGCAGCCATGCAAAAAACGACTATCGACCACGACCATTTGTCGCTGTTGGCGCGCATGGCGCAAGGCAGTTGGTCGCACCTGACGGAATTGTTGGACCGGGACGACGAACAGCGCCGCTGTTTCGATTGGTTTGTGCGCATGATGCGCTATGCGTGGTCGCTCGGCGTGAAAGACATTATGCAGTGGAGCGCCGAACTGAAGGCCGCCGGACGCGAATCGGTGAAGGCTTATTTCAGATATGCACAACGGATGTTGCGCGAAAATTTCGTGTTGCGTCTGCAGCAACCGGGCATCAGTTACATGGACGCCGACGAAAAGGCTTTTGCCGAAAAATTTGCACCGTTCATCAACGAACGCAACGTGTTGCTCATCATGGACGAGTTGACCACGGCTGAAGCACAAATCGAACAAAACGGCAATATGGACATCGTGCTGCTCGACATGTGCGTGCGGCTCTATCGCTTGTTGCGAAAAATAGAAAAATAGTTTGTTTCAAAAAAATACAATATCACAAATATGGAAGAAATGACACTCAATAATGGCTGCAGCAACCCCGGCGCAAAAGGATTTTGCTGCAACAGCCGCCAAAAATTGCCTGTGGTCGATTGGTTGGCCGACATTCCGGAAGCGCAGTTGACAACCGATTTGGTGGAGGTGCAATTCAAAAACACACGCAAGGGCTACTACGTCAACTGCAATAAACTGAAATTGCAAAAAGGCGACTTGGTGGCGGTAGAAGCCATTCCCGGACACGATATCGGTACCGTAACACTGACCGGCAATTTGGTGCTGGCGCAAATCAAAAAAAACAATATCTCGCTCGAACGTTACGAAGTAAAACGCGTTTATCGCATAGCGCGCCCGAACGACATCGAAAAGTGGGAAGAGGCCAAAGCCAAGGAACAAGACACCATGATTCGATCGCGACAGATTGCCAAAAGCCTCAATTTGGAGATGAAAATTGGCGATGTGGAATATCAGGGCGATGGCAGCAAAGCCATTTTCTACTACATTGCCGACGGACGTGTCGATTTCCGCGAACTGATAAAAGTGCTGGCCGACGTGTTCCGTGTACGCATCGAAATGAAACAAATCGGCGCACGCCAAGAGGCCGGTCGCATTGGCGGCATTGGTCCGTGCGGACGCGAACTGTGCTGCGCCACTTTCATGAGTAACTTTGTGTCGGTATCGACAGGTGCGGCACGCATGCAGGACTTGTCGGTAAACCCGCTGAAGTTGGCCGGACAATGCGCCAAAATCAAATGCTGCGTCAATTACGAAATGCCTATCTACTGCGAAGCCAAAAAAGATTTTCCGCGCACCGACATTCCGCTCGAAACCGTCGATGCTACGTATTACCACTTCAAAACCGATGTGTTCAAACGCTTGATGACCTACTCGAGCGACAAAACCATGGCGGCCAATTTGGTTACCATCTCAGTGGATAGGGCGAAGGAGGTGATTGCCGCCAACCGCCGTGGCGAAAAAGTGGAATCGCTTGTCGATGCAGCCGCAGAAACAACCGTCGCGCCCGAAGCCGACTATACAAATGTCGTCGGACAGGACAGCCTGACGCGTTTCGATCACGCCAAAAACAAACGGCGCAGTCAGAACAGGAATCGCCGCGACCGCCGACGCAACAACGACAACCGACAATCCAATCAATAAACTATGACAAAACGCGGTCTTTTTGCAAAACTAATCGCCGTGGCGGCCTGCGTGGCACTGGTCGCATGCGACAATGTGGTGTACACCGACTGTCGCGATGTGGGCTCAGGTTGGTCGAAAGATTCGGTGCTGACCTTTCCGCTGACCATCGACGACCCGCACGGCCTCTATCAAACCCAAATCGTGGTGCGCAACACCGATGCGTACCGCAATCAGAATCTCTGGCTGTTTGTCGATACCGAAACACCGGCCGGCACGCACCGCCGCGATACAGTACAATTTTTTCTGGCCGACGAATTTGGCCGTTGGGTTGGGTCGGGTGTAGGCACCATATTCGAAAATGTGTGGATTTATCAACCGCGCGTCCGATATTCGGAGGCAGGCACCTACACCTTGCGCGTGCAGCACGGCATGCGTTACGACACCCTCGACGGCATCGGCGAAGTGGGCGTGCGCGTGTTGCGCATCGATTGATGCGCTGCTCTGTGCAAAATCTGCTTGGTAAATGTTGCGAACATCAAATAAAAAGTGTAATTTTGCAGAATAATCCAAAAACAGACTGTGAGAAGTCGGCCGTGGCTGATTATTGTAGTCGTTTCGTTATGTACAAAACATTCAATTTTTAATCAATAAAATCTATGGCAGAAAAAAAATTAAATCTGTTGGCCGATTTCCCCGCCGTCAGCACCGAAGAGTGGATGGCTAAAATCGAAGCCGACCTCAAAGGAGCCGATTTTACCAAAAAGCTCGTTTGGAGAACAAATGAAGGATTTAACGTCATGCCTTTCTATCGTGCCGAAAACCTCGAGGGAATCAAAACCACCGATTCCGCTCCGGGCGTATTCCCGTTTGTGCGCGGCATCAAGGCTGACAATGTGTGGCTGGTTCGTCAGGACATCGATGCAAAAGATGCCAAGGCGGCCAATGCCAAGGCGTGCGATGTTCTGAACAAAGGCGTCGATGCGCTTGGTTTCAAACTCGACAAACAGCAGCTCGACAAAGAGTACATTGCTGCGTTGCTCGACGGCATTCACGCCGACTGCATCGAACTGAATTTTGATGTGTGCGGTGGCAAAGCAGTGGCACTCGTCGGATTGCTGGCCGACTATTTCGAAGCAAAAGGTTACGATTTGAACACTTTGCGCGGCAGCATTAATCTCGACCCGATGAATGCCATGTTGCGCCGCGGCAAAAAATTGTCGGCCGAACAAGTTGCCGGCAAAGTGGCTCAGATGGTTGAAGCCGCTCGGCGCTTGCCCGCCTACAAAGTGGTGTGTGTCAATGCCGTCAGCCTGAACAACGCCGGAGCCTCTTGCTCGCAGGAACTCGGCTACGCGTTGGCGTGGGGCGCACAATACCTCGATATGCTCACCGATGCAGGCTTGTCGGTTGACGAAGCCGCCAAGGCCATCAAATTCAATTTTGGCGTGGGCGGCAACTACTTTATGGAAATTGCCAAATTCCGCGCCGCACGCATGCTGTGGGCTATGATGGTGAAAGCATACGAACCGAAATGCGATTGTGCCGCCAAAATGCACATTCACGCCGAAACGTCGTTGTTCAACAAAACGGTGTTCGATGCACACGTCAACCTGCTGCGTACCGAAACCGAAGCCATGAGTGCCGCCATCGCCGGTGTCGATTCGCTCACCGTGCGCCCGTTCGATGTAACGTACAAACCTTCGGACGATTTTTCGGAGCGCATCGCACGCAACCAACAGTTGTTGCTCAAAGAGGAGTCGCACTTCGACAAAGTAACCGACCCTGCTGCCGGTTCGTACTACATCGAAAATCTGACAGCCAACATCGCCGATCAAGCATGGAAACGTTTGCTCGACATCGAAGAGAACGGCGGATTCTTCGCTGCCGTCGAGAGCGGTCGCGTGCAAGCCGACATGAAAGCCACGGCCGAAGCACGTCTGAAAGCCGTTTCGACACGTCGCGAAGTATTGCTCGGCACCAACCAATACCCGAACTTCACCGAATTGGCAGGCAACAAAATCGTCGAATCGGCTTGCTGCTGCCAATGCGGTTGCACCGCCGAGGCCGGACTCGACACACTGCCGCATGTGCGTGCAGCACAAGAGTTCGAAGCCTTGCGCCTCGAAACCGAACGCTCGGGTCGCCGTCCGAAAGTATTTATGCTGACCATCGGCAACTTGGCTATGCGTTTGGCGCGCGCACAATTCTCGTGCAACTTCTTCGCTTGCGCAGGCTACGAAGTGATAGACAACCTTGGTTTCGACACCGTTGAAGACGGCGTTGCTGCCGCACGCAAAGCCGGAGCCGACATCATTGTGCTCTGCTCGAGCGACGATGAATATGCCGAACTCGCTCCTGCGGCCTACAAAGCCATCGGCGACGGTAAAGAAATCTTCGTGGTAGCCGGTGCTCCGGCCTGCATGGAAGATCTGCAAAAACTCGGCATCGAACATTTCATTCATGTGCGAGTTAATGTATTGGAAACTTTGAAAGCATTTAACAACCTTCTAATCAATAAGTAAGCGATGAAACCGAATTTCAAAGAAATAGATATTACAAACGTGGCTGCGTCGAAAGTCGAAGGGGCTAACGAAGCCAACTGGTTGACTCCGGAGCAAATTCCGGTGAAACCCGTTTACACCAAGGAAGACCTCGAAGGTCTTGAGCACTTGAACTATGCTGCCGGTCTGCCGCCATTCTTGCGTGGTCCGTATAGCGGCATGTACCCCATGCGCCCGTGGACTATTCGCCAATATGCGGGCTTCTCGACGGCCGAAGAATCGAACGCTTTTTATCGCCGCAACTTGGCCAGCGGTCAAAAAGGCCTCTCGGTGGCTTTCGACCTGCCGACACACCGCGGCTACGATGCCGACCACGAACGCGTCGTTGGCGACGTGGGCAAAGCCGGCGTTTCCATCTGCTCGGTCGAGGATATGAAAGTGCTGTTCGACGGCATTCCGTTGAACAAAATGTCGGTGTCGATGACCATGAATGGTGCCGTGTTGCCCATCTTGGCATTCTACATCAACGCCGGACTCGAACAGGGCGCTAAACTCGAAGAGATGGCTGGTACCATTCAGAACGATATTCTGAAAGAATTTATGGTGCGCAACACCTACATTTATCCACCAAAATTCTCGATGAAAATCATTGCCGATATTTTTGAGTACACCTCGAAAAATATGCCGAAATTCAACTCGATTTCCATTTCGGGTTACCACATGCAGGAGGCCGGTGCTACGGCCGACATCGAGTTGGCTTACACCTTGGCCGACGGTCTCGAATACCTGCGTGCCGGCGTAAATGCAGGCATGGACATCGATGCGTTTGCTCCGCGTCTGTCGTTCTTCTGGGCTATCGGCACGAACCACTTTATGGAGATTGCCAAAATGCGTGCCGCTCGTATGTTGTGGGCTAAAATCGTGAAACAATTCAACCCCAAAAACCCGAAATCGCTGGCTTTGCGTACGCACTCGCAGACGTCGGGTTGGTCGCTCACCGAGCAAGACCCGTTCAACAACGTTGGTCGTACCTGCATCGAAGCCATGGGTGCCGCACTCGGACATACGCAATCGTTGCACACCAACGCCCTCGACGAAGCCATTGCACTGCCAACCGATTTCTCGGCTCGTATTGCGCGTAACACGCAGATTTACATTCAGGAAGAGACAAAAATCTGCAAAGAAATCGATCCGTGGGCAGGCTCCTACTACGTGGAGGCGCTGACCAACGAACTCGCCGAAAAAGCATGGGCGCACATCGAGGAGATCGAAAAACTCGGCGGTATGGCAGCAGCCATCGAAACCGGCCTGCCGAAAATGCGCATCGAAGAGGCCGCCGCACGCACGCAAGCGCGCATCGACTCGGGCACGCAAAAAATTGTCGGCGTCAACGAGTATCGCCTCGAACACGAAGACCCGATCGACATCCTCGAAGTGGACAACACCGCCGTGCGCAAACAACAGATTGAACGTCTGCAACAACTGCGCGCCAACCGCGACGAAAAGGCTGTGAAAGAGGCACTTGCTGCCATCACTGCATGCGTTAAAGAGTTCAACGAAGGCAAAAAATCGGAGCAAAACCTGCTCGATTTGGCGGTCAAAGCCGCAAGCGTACGCGCCACGTTGGGCGAAATTTCCGATGCCTGCGAAGTGATCGTAGGTCGTTATAAAGCAACTATTAGAACAATTTCAGGAGTGTACAGCGCAGGAACAAAACAAGACGCAGACTACCAAAAAGCCTGCGAGCTGACAGCCGCTTTTGCCAAGAAAGAAGGCCGCCAGCCACGTATCATGATTGCAAAAATGGGACAAGACGGCCACGACCGCGGTGCCAAAGTGTGCGCCACCGGTTATGCCGATTGCGGTTTCGATGTCGATATGGGACCGCTGTTCCAAACACCGGCCGAGGCTGCCAAACAGGCTGTCGAAAACGACGTGCATGTGTTGGGCGTGTCGTCGCTCGCTGCCGGCCACAAAACGCTGGTGCCGCAAGTCATCGAAGAGTTGAAAAAACTCGGCCGCGAGGATATTATCGTCATCGCCGGCGGTGTTATTCCTGCGCAGGACTACGATTTCCTCTACAAAGCCGGTGTGGCAGCCATCTTTGGTCCGGGTTCGCCCGTGTCGAAATCGGCTGTTACCATCATGGAAATCCTGATGGGCGAGTAAAAAACGTTACACCCGATTTTTAGTAAAAGAACGCTACCGATTGAGTAGCGTTCTTTTTTTGTTGATAACCACAAAAAGTTATCAACAATCAGCCTGTTTTTATGTTTATTTAATGAAAATGTTTATTGTTTTAATACGAATTAACACTTATTGTTAAGTTGTTGTTTTTCAGTGTGTTAGTATAAAATCAACCATATTCGTCATTTTTCTCTCAAAATAAGGTTTATTTTTTTGCTGTTAATAGTGTGTTGTTGAAAAAAAAATTGTAAATTTGCAGATGGTATATTAGGCGTAGTAGTTTTGTACTGCATGCGCGCCCGCATATACCTCTTGACCCTAAAACACACACACTATGAAACAGAGATTACTCACCGGAATTATTGCATTGTTGGTTACCGTATGTGCAGTGGCGCAAACCACTTCGGCGTTGCCGTGGGACGGCACTACAACCCCCTGGACACAAGGCGCCGGCACGCAAGCCAATCCTTACCTTATCGAAAATGGCGCGCACTTGGCGTATCTGGCACAACAGGTAAATGCCGGTAATGCCTATTCCGACACTTATTTCAAATTGACTACCGATATTGACCTGCTACACATGCCGTGGGTTTCGATAGGTAGTGATGATGCACATCCTTTTAGCGGTGTTTTTAATGGGGATCAATATTCTGTTTTTAATGTACAACCAAGCCCATCGGAATATATCGGCTTGTTTGGTGTAACATCGGGGGCACAAATTTCAAATCTGTTTATCAATTCCAATATATCTCTTACTACTACTTCGACATTGCGTGTTGGCGGTATGGTGGCCAAGGCTGTTAATACCGAATTCAACAACTGTCATACGATGGGTTCCTACTGTGTAAAGGTTAGTGAGGCTTCCACTGCCGGCATTTATGTGTATGTTGGCGGTATGGTGGGCGATGCTGCCGACTGTACATTTAATAGTTCGCATAACTATGCTGCCATTAATGCTACAGATAGTGTTGTTTCTCACGAATTGTGTACGAATTCCGGTTTTACATTTGCCGGTGGCATTGCCGCTAAGGCTACCAACAGTACGTTCAGTTGTACAAGTAACTTCGGATCCATTCGTTCGAAAGCCTATTCGCATGTTGTTGTCAAAAGTGGTTCTGTTTCTTATGCCATGGCGTTTGCCGGTGGCTTGGTGGGTGCCGGTAATTGCAATATAGTGTCAAAAACTTATACATACGATGGCGATTGTAAAAGTTGGGATTGGTGGGGTAGGTGT
>SFDZ01000014.1 GCA_004557405.1 Bacteroidales bacterium | reverse complement strand
GCTCGCGCCGATGTTTTCAGTACATAAAAGCCTTTGCCGAGGTCTATGTCGTGTGTACCGGCCTTCCTAACAAGAAATCGTAGATATTCATAATCAGGATACCTTCCTCGTTACGGTAGGTCGGTTGCATACCTCCTACAATAACTACCTTTTTAAAACTATCATCAATCTTCCGCAGCGATGCCAGTTCTTGGTCTTTCTTTTTGGCAGAATCCATAGCCAGCGCAGATTGAATGTAGATGCGTTGGTCGCCTTGGTTGCACACAAAGTCCACCTCCAACTGTTTGCGTTCGCTCTTGCCTGCTTCGTTCTTGGTGTTGAGCGTAACTTGACCAACATCCACGGAAAAACCGCGCAGGCGGAGTTCGTTGTAGATCATATTTTCCATGAGGTGTGTCGTTTCGGTCTGTCGGAAGTTAAGGCGTGCATTGCGTAGCCCTAAGTCGTCAAAGTAGTACTTCACGGGAGTGTCAATATACTTCCTGCCCTTAATATCGAACCGCAAAGCCTTTTCTATCATAAACGCATCTTGCATATAGTCAAGGTAACTCTTGATAGTGTCTCTGGTAATAGTGCTGTGCTTGATAGACTTGAATGTGTTGGCTATCTTCGTCGGATTTGTTAGGCTTCCAACACTGCTCGCCACTATATCGATTAACTCTTCTAAGTCGTCGTCTTTTCGTATGTTGTAGCGCTCCTTGATATCCAATAAATAGGTATTGCGAAACAACTGTTGCAGGTATTCGCGTTTTTGTTGCTCGGTCTGCATACTCATGGTTTGTGGCATTCCGCCCAAACGCATATAGTCGGCCAAATGACGCTCCACGAAGGTGGTGTCCGATTGGGCAGACATGTATTCCTGAAAACTGAGCGGGTGGATACGCACCTCGTCTCCTCGGCCGCGGAAGGTGGTTATTACATCCTTGGAGAGAAAACGGGCATTGCTTCCGGTAACATACACATCCATATTCGGGTGCTTCATCAATGTATTCATCACCTCTTCGAAACGGTGTAGCAACTGCACCTCATCAATCAGCACATAGTACATGGCCGCATCGTGTACCTGCTCGTCTATATGCCGTAGCAACGCCATCGGCTCTCGCAACTGCTCGTTATAAAGACTTTCCAAGTCGATAGCAATAATATGTCGCTCATCTATACCATTGCTCTTGAGGTGCTCGACAAATAGATTAAAGAGCAGGTACGACTTGCCACACCGACGCATGCCGGTGATGATTTTTACCATACCATTGTGCTGACGGTCAATCAGTTGTTTCAAGTAAATAGGGCGATTGATTTGCATGTTATTCGTTTTTTTTGCGTAAATACGCATTTTTTACGAATACAAAGGTAGGCGTTTTTGTGATACGACCAAATTTTTTGCGATACTTTTTTCTTAAAAATCGCAATTCGCTGATTACGAGCGCTTAACTAATGACGATTTTGTGTGTTCGCGCCGATGTTTTCAGTACATAAAAGCCTTTGCCGAGGTCTATGTCGTGTGTACCGGCGGGTAATGTCTCGCGATAAACGCATTTTCCGGTGGTGTCGAATAGGCAAATGGTTTCGTCGGCAGTCAGTTGCAGATGCAGTGCTTGCGGCGTGGTGTAATATTCGACGTGGTCGGTTGTCGGGTGTGCAGTGCCGTTGGCGGGACAAGTGCCTGCTGCCACGGCTTCGCTCCAAGTGGTGGCCACGCGGATGCCGTCCACCACAATCCAATCGTCGGCGTCATCGCTGCGCAACACAATGTTTTCGGGGTAGATGTCGGTACACGATGTGGTGTTGGTAATCGACAGCAGCGGAGTAGTGGGCTCGTTGGCTGTGTATGCGTCAAGCAAGTAGAGGTCGATGCGGTCGTTTTTGTCGCCGTCGATCATCGTGTATTTCAGCACTACCAGATAAACCGTTTCGGCGTCGAGCACTTGTGTGCCGAATACGGGAGCTGCATCGCTGCTTTTGTAGAACGACAATCCGATTTGATACTGTTCGTTCAAATAGATGCGTCCGACAAAATTGAAATTATTGATGCTGATGGCATCGCGCAGACTGAAAAAATAACTTTGTTTCGTTACTATGTACGGTTGCAGCATGAACGCCACATAGACGCTTCCCGATGTTTGTTTGGCGAACGCTTTGTGCGGTTGGTAACTGTTGTCTATACCGTTGATGAGTGCGCCATTGCCGATGCCGCAGCCGGCGTAGTTGTCGAATTCAAGGCCGTTTGTTATGGCTGTGGCCGATGTGCCGCCGTACATGGCAGTCCAGCCGCAGGCAGTCAGTGGTGTGCCGGCGGTGTACTCAAAGTTCTCGACCAACAACACTTCGGCCTGTGCCGCCGATAGTGTCAGCGCGGTGAGACATAAAAGTATAACTGTTTTTCTCATGGTTTTAATTTTGCTTTGAAACGTTCGACAAAGATAGTAAATTTTGCTGACATGATCACTACAAATCGCACAAAAATGACACTGTTATGGCTTATTTTACTTGATTGGTGCCACTATGTGTTTGAAAATAATCACACCGAATCATTAAGTCTGATAGGCGATAGGCTTCCTGTTCGGTACAAGGGCGGTTGTTACGCGCTGCAGAATCCAGCAGGTTGACGCCGAACCCATGCCAATAGTAGTCCTCTGCCCCTATCAGATGCAGAATGGTCGGGAAGATATCCATCTGATAGCAAGTATCTTTTACTTGTATATTTTCCTCAATCTCAGGCGAATAGATGATAAGCGGAACAAAATTATGTCCTGCGTGGAAGTCTATGTTATTTTCTTTTGCATATTCTGTTAAGTCTGAAAAAGTACTCTCAGAACGAAAAATAGTGTGGTCTCCCGTAATCACTATTGTGGTATTACTTGCCAAAGTACTGTTCATAATAGTGTCTAACAAAACACCGATACATGAATCTGTATAGTGCAAACAATTCAGATAAGCAGACATAGTTTCAGGCATATTTGTTGGCTTTGCATACATGTGTTTTTTGCTGTAAACAAATGGACTATGTGAGGCTACTGTGATACCTAATATGCAGAAAGGAGAAGGATTTTTTGTGAGTGTAATAATGTTATCAAATATTTTAGCATCAGTACCCCATTCTTTGATAGTAGAAGTTTCTACGAGCGTATCAAATTGGTAACATTTGGTCATCTGTTCTTGATTCCATGTACCTTTACAAGGGTTGATAATTGCTGATGAAGTGTATAAATGTGCATAATTTGGATACATGTTTGTATTGTATAGACGACAAGTAGCTCCTTCTGAAATGGGTAATAAACCTGTAATGCCTATCATTTGTCCATCCGCTGAAACGCCATGCCGCACTTGTGAACGCATATATTTGCATGTAATCACATGCTTATTGGTGGATAATTTTTGTGTGTTTGGCATAAAACTATATCCGGCGCAACTGTCCAAAGCCCACGATTCTAAACTTTCTACAAGTATATAAATGATGTTGTTAGTGGGGGGATTGCCTAAAGATGTATTTGTATGAATATAACCATTTATGTCATCTAAGTTTTCCGATGATAATTGAACTAACTCTCCTGTTGTTTTTTGTTCCGCATGAAAAATAAAATTAGCCACAAAATAACTAATGATAGAATTTCTTTCGATATATTGTTTTGCCCAAACGGTATGATCAACAGACAATTGATATTTTGCAATAAATGTTACAGCTCCAAAAGGCATAGTATAGCGTGTGAGCATATCTTTTTTTTGTTGCATTAGAGATAGTTTAGTATTGGCGCGTGTTGTCATTTCAATAGGAATAACATAAGACGCATTGCAAAATACATCCAATAGGAAAGTAGTAAACAAAAGAATGCTAAACACTAAGAAATATTGTTGGTATGTTCTATTTAACTTAAACAAAACAAATACAACTATGTAGATAACTGTCAATAGGAGTAATGCCAAAATTTCCCAACCAATATAAGTCATAAGAGAGCCCCAGAATCCTGACATATTATCCGTAGCAGTTAACATCTCTACTGAAAGGAATAATCCATTTGCTTTAAAGTAGAATACATTCGCAATAGACCAAATATCAATGAGTACTAAGGCAATAATAGTCCACCATTGCTTTCTTGTAATGAGTGTTATAGAAGCAATTAGTAGAATTGGAATAATCTTACCTATCCAAAAGATAAAAAATGAAAGAGGGGCTTGCCACAAAGAATGAAAAGCCAATGTACGAATAGTTCCCCATTGGAAAATCATTGTTTTGAGGAAAAGGACGAGGGCGAAGAGAATAAAGACTGCCCAAGCGGTGCGGTTGCCTTGCGCAAACCATGCACGAAGGCGGGGTAAATAACCATTTTTCATACACAAACAAAGTATACGTTTAGGCTATTTACATCGGTTCACAGGGTGTGTAAAACATAAAAAATAAAAAGAAACATGGATGGAATTTTCATGCTCTGAGGTCATAGGAAAAACTGTATAACCAAATAAGTTCCGCCGACACTATTGCGCAGGCGTTTACTGAACTTATTCTTTGGTTACACTTACTTGTAAAATGTCCTAATTTTCAAAATAGTACCGAATAAATAGCAAACGCTGATTAATAATATGTTCGAATTTAGTTACTATAGCTAACTAATTATCAAGCGGCAAAGATAGTAAATTTTGCTGACATGGCCACTACAAATCGCACAAAAATGACACTAATAAATGATTTGTGGCTAATTTTCTGTCAAAATAGCGTGTTTTTGGTTTTTATTTCTGTCAAAATGGCGTTTTACTGCTTTGGCATTTTTTTTGTATGGTGTATGTCGAACGCAAACTATTAAAAATCAACAATATGAACTTCAACAAATTTACAATCAAATCGCAGGAAGCCGTTCAGCGGGCTGTTGAATTGGCTTCGCAGAATGGCCAACAGGCCATCGAAACGCCGCATTTGCTAAAAGCGGTCATCGAAAAAGGCGAAAACGTGGTTTCGTTTCTGTTCGGAAAAATGATGGTGAACGAGCCGTTGCTGACATCGGTTGTCGATCGCGAAGTGGCGTCGTTGCCCAAGGTGAGCGGCGGCGAACCTTATTTGAGCCGCGAAACGAACGATGTGCTGTTGCGCGCCGAGGCGTTGGCACAGAAGGACGGCGACGAGTTTGTGTCGCTCGAATATGTGTTGCTGGCGCTGGTCGATATGAAAAACGCTATGCAACGCCCTTTGCAGGACGCCGGCGTGAACACCAAAGCCTTGCGTGAGGCGATAGCCGAATTGCGCAAAGGGTCGAAAGTGAAAGACCAAAGTGCCGAAACCACGTATCAATCGCTCGAAAAATACGCTATCAACCTGAACGAGCGCGCTCGCAGCGGCAAACTCGACCCCGTTATCGGTCGCGATGACGAGATTCGGCGCGTGTTGCAGATTTTGAGCCGACGCACCAAAAACAACCCGATTCTGATAGGCGAACCCGGTGTCGGCAAAACGGCCATTGCCGAAGGGTTGGCGCACCGCATCGTGCGTGGCGATGTGCCGGAAAATTTGAAAACGAAACAGATTTTCAGCCTCGATATGGGCGCGCTTGTGGCGGGTGCCAAATACAAAGGTGAATTCGAAGAACGTTTGAAAGCTGTTGTAAATGAGGTGATTAAAGCCGAAGGCGAAATCATCTTGTTTATCGACGAAATTCATACGTTGGTGGGCGCAGGCAAAGGCGAAGGCGCCATGGATGCCGCCAACATTCTGAAACCGGCTTTGGCGCGTGGCGAACTGCGTGCCATCGGGGCGACCACGCTCGACGAATATCAGAAGTATTTCGAAAAAGACAAAGCACTCGAACGCCGTTTCCAGATAGTGATGGTGAACGAACCCGACGAGGCAAGCACCATTTCCATTTTGCGTGGTCTGAAAGAGCGTTACGAAAACCACCACAAAGTGCGTATCAAAGACGATGCGATTATTGCCGCCGTCGAGTTGTCGAACCGCTACATCAGCGACCGTTTTTTGCCCGACAAAGCCATCGACTTGATGGACGAGGCTGCCGCCAAACTGCGTTTGGAGGTCGATTCGGTGCCTGAAGAGTTGGACACGATAGAACGCAACATCAAACAACTCGAAATTGAACGCGAAGCCATCAAACGCGAAAACGACCAACCGAAATTGGAATCGCTGGCCAAGGAGATTGCCAACCTGAAAGAGGAAAGTCAGAAAATGCGTGCCAAATGGAGCAGCGAGAAAGCACTGATTGACAAGAAACAACTGAAATACGAAGCCGAACGCGCCGAACGCGAGGGCGATTACGGCAAAGTGGCCGAAATCCGTTACGGAAAAATAAAAGCCGCCGAAGCCGCCATCGAAGAGAGCAAACGCAAACTGAAAGAGTTGCAACACGGCGAAGCCTTGATAAAAGAGGAGGTCGATAGCGACGACATTGCCGAAGTGGTAAGCCGTTGGACGGGCATTCCCGTAACGAAAATGATGCAGAGCGAACGCGAAAAACTGTTGCACCTCGAAGAGGAATTGCACAAACGCGTGGTAGGGCAGCACGATGCCATTGTGGCCGTGAGCGATGCTATTCGCCGCAGTCGTGCCGGGCTGCAAGACCCGAAACGTCCCATCGGTTCGTTCATCTTTTTGGGAACAACGGGCGTGGGCAAAACCGAGCTTGCCAAGGCCTTGGCCGACTATCTGTTCGACGACGAAAACATGATGACGCGTATCGACATGAGCGAGTATCAGGAGAAGTTTTCGGCAACGCGACTCATCGGTGCGCCTCCCGGATACGTCGGCTACGACGAGGGCGGACAACTCACCGAAGCCATTCGCCGCAAACCGTACAGCGTGGTGTTGTTCGACGAAATCGAAAAAGCGCATCCTGACGTGTTCAACGTGTTGCTGCAAGTGCTCGACGATGGTCGTCTGACCGACAACAAAGGGCGCACGGTGAATTTCAAAAACACCATCATCATCATGACTTCGAACCTCGGATCGCAGTTGATTCGCGAGAATTTTGAACATCTGACCGACGCCAATCGCGAGAGCGTGATCGAAAAAACGCGCAACGAAGTGTTCGAGATGCTGAAACAGACCATTCGCCCCGAATTTTTGAACCGTATCGACGAGTTGATAATGTTCACGCCGTTGCAGGAAAACGAGATTCGGCAGATTGTCGAACTGCAACTCGACAACCTGAAACGGACGTTGGCCGAAAACGGTCTGACGCTCGATGTAACCGACGAAGCATTGCGTTTCATTGCGCACGAGGGCTACGACCCGCAGTTTGGTGCGCGTCCGGTGAAACGTGTCATTCAGCGGTATGTGCTCAACGAATTGTCCAAGCAGATTATTGCCGGCAATGTGGACAACCGGCGACCGATTGTGGTCGGTATGCGCGACGGCGCGTTGGCGTTCGGCAATTAAACATGATGGGCGTACAATACAAAATCAGGCGAGGCGGGAGCGATTCCGCTTCGCTTGTTGTTATTGCGCCAAGCAGGCTTCGGTCATGCGCGACCATGCGTACTTTTTCTTTTCCGTTTCGATGTTTTGTGCGAATCGAAGTTTGTTGTCGTCGCTGCAAAAATCGACCAACGCATCGGCCACAGCCTTGGCATCCACAGGAGTTACATAGCCCACTTTACCGTGTGGTACAATCTCGGCCAATCCGCCAACATTGGTAACGAGCATCGGTTTCGAAAAATGATACGCCACCTGTGTTACGCCGCTTTGCGTGGCCGTTTTGTAAGGTTGTACTATCAGGTCGGCCGCCGAGAAATAGATGCGCACTTGGTCGTTGGGAATGAACTGCGTGTGCCAAACGATTTCGCCCTCCAATCCTAATTGTTTCTCGAGTTGCGCATACTGTTCGGCGTTGTTGTAAAATTCGCCGGCCACGATGAGTTTTACACGATAGTGTCGCAGACGCGGGTCGGCAAAGGCGTGCATCAGCAGGTCGAGACCTTTGTAATCGCGTATAAATCCGAAGAACAATAAATAACGATAGTCCGGATTCAACCCGAGTTGTTGTTGCGCCTCCGCCTGCGGAATCGGTTGGCCAAAATTGTCGTAAAGCGGATGCGGACACAGCATCACTCGAGCCTTCGTTGTACGAGGCAGAAAACGCTCGCAGTCGCGTTTTACGCTGTCGGACATTGCCACGAAATGGTCGATGCTGCGCACAAAGTAACGTATCAGCCACTTGTCCCAGAAATGTGGCTCGTGCGGAATGACATTATCGAGAATCGACACAACATGTATGCCTTGCCGGCGTGCCAAACGTGCTATGGTGCCCAAACAAGGCGCCATGAGTGGAATCCAAAATTTCACCACCATCACATCGGGGTTGATGCGACGGAGCAGACGCGCGGTTTTCCACCACGAGAAGGGATTGACGGAGTTCATCACGCGGGTGATTTTCAGATCGGCCGGCGCCGGCTCGTCGGAATATTGTGTCTTGCCGGGGAATAGAAAGTCGGGATACTGAAGTGTGAAAGTCAGAATTTCGACCTCGTGCCCCTCGGCCATAAATTGCCTTGCCAAACGCTCGTTGTAAGTTGCGATGCCGCCGCCACGATATGGCCACGATGTGCCAAGAATAACGATTTTCATAAGAAATGCAATACGTCGTTTTGATGTTTGCAAAGATACAATTTTTTTTGATATATGGCGCCTATTTTATGCAAAAAGATCTCTTCGTGTATCGATTTATAAAATTTATGTATATAAATATTTTTGTTTGTAAAATATTTGTCAGTTTGGCACAATGTTTGTATATTTGCGCACCGTAATCTGAAATCATAAAACTATCGATACAATGAACTTATCAGAATTAACCGACAAGATTTACGCAGAAGGCGTAGAGAAAGGTAATGCCGAGGCACAACAGATTATTGCGAAAGCCAAAGCAGAGGCGGAAAGCATCGTAGCCGAGGCGAAGAAACAAGCCGAGGCGCTGCAAGCGCAAGCGGCTGCCAAAGCGGCAGAACTGGACAAGAACACCCGCGCGGAGTTGCGCCTGTTTGCCGAGCAGAGCGTGAACGCACTCAAGACCGAGGTCGCCAACCTGCTGACCGACCAAGTGGCGCAAAGCAGCGTGAAAGCCGCTACGGCGGATGCCAAGTTCATGCAGGGCGTGATAACCAAGTTGGCAGAGCAGATGGCAACGACAGGCGAGGTTACTATCGAGGCCAAAGATGCTGATGCACTGCGTAAGTACTTCGCTGCAAACGCCAAAGGAGTGCTGGATAAGGGCGTGAAAATAAACGAGGTGAAAGGTATCAAGACCGATTTCGCGATTGTGCCTGCCGAGGGCGGCTACAAATTGAACTTCGGCGACAAGGAGTTTGTGGAGTACTTCAAAGAGTTCCTCCGTCCGCAATTGCTTGAACTGCTTTTCTAAACCGCTATGGGTTACGAGTGTTTATTGGCAGGCTTGCCTGATTTGAAAGCCGGTGGCGAAGTGCCCATGTCGATGGACGCCTTGCTGGCGTTGCTGGAGGAAACGCTTGCCGAGAAAGACAAACCGCTGCTGGCGCTGCTGCGCATGAAGAGCGACGACGCCCTGATAACCGAGCAGATGGAGCAGTACGACGACACCATCATCGGGCAACCCGATTGGTGGGAAGACGCGCGCAAGCACTTGTCCGAAACGGACTTGCGCACGCAGTTGCTCTACGAATACGGATTGAAATGCCGTAACCGCTTTGTTCGAGCATGGTTTGCTTTCAATCAGGATATGTGCAACGTGCTGGTGGCAACTATCTGCCGCAAGCATGGTTTCGATGTGCGCAAGGCGGTGGTTGGACATAACCAAGTGGCGGAGATTCTGCGCAAAGCTCTGTCCGCCAAGGACTTCGGACTGGGCGGCGTGATGGATAACCTGCCGGAGGTGATGTCGCTCGTGGAGGTGGAGAACCTCATGGAGCGCGAAAAACGCATGGACGCCCTGCGCTTTGCATGGCTCGAAGAGAAGACCCTCTTTGTGGATTTCTCTATCGAGAATGTGCTTGCCTACTACCTGCAAGCCGAGATGCTCAACCGCTGGTCGCTGCTCACCGTAGAGCAGGGCGAGCAAGTGTTCCGCACCCTCGTCGCTGACATGAAGAAAGGAATTAAATTGGAATAATTAGCAAAAAACAATATGACAACAGGAAAAGTTAAAGGTATCATCTCCAACTTGGTGATAGTTACGGTAGATGGTCCTGTCGCACAAAACGAAATCTGCTACATCACCGTGGGGCAAACCCGGTTGATGGCAGAGGTGATTAAGGTCATCGGCGACAATGTATATGCGCAGGTGTTTGAGTCCACCCGCGGTCTGAAAGTTGGCAACGCGGTAGAGTTCACCGGACACATGCTCGAGGTAACGCTCGGTCCCGGTTTGCTGAGCCGTAACTACGATGGTCTGCAGAACGACTTGGACAAACTCACAGGCGTGTTCTTGAAGCGCGGAGAGTACAACTTCCCGCTCGACAAAGAGAAACTCTGGCAGTTTGCGCCTATCGCTAAGGTCGGTGATAAGGTGGAGGCAGCCGCATGGCTCGGCGAGGTAGATGAGAACCACCAACCCCACAAAATTATGGTGCCGTTTGTCTTCGAAGGCGAATACACGGTGAAGAGCATCGTGGCCGCCGGCGAGTACAAGATTGAGGACACCATCGCCGTGCTGACCGATGCCGAGGGCAACGACCACGAGGTTACCATGGTGCAGAAATGGCCCGTGAAGAAAGCCATCCTTGCCTACAAGAGCAAGCCGCGTCCCTTCAAACTGCTGGAGACAGGTGTGCGTACTATCGACACCGCCAACCCCATCTGCGAGGGCGGTACGGGCTTCATCCCGGGTCCGTTCGGTACGGGAAAGACTGTGCTCCAGCACGCTATCTCCAAGCAAGTCGAGGCAGACATCGTGATTATCGCAGCCTGCGGCGAGCGTGCGAACGAGGTGGTGGAGACCTTCACCGAGTTCCCTGAATTGGAAGACCCGCACACAGGGCGTAAGTTGATGGAGCGTACCATCATCATCGCCAACACCTCTAACATGCCGGTGGCTTCGCGTGAGGCATCTGTCTACACCTCTATGACTATCGCGGAGTACTACCGCTCCATGGGATTGCGCGTGCTGCTGATGGCAGACTCCACTTCCCGTTGGGCGCAGGCATTGCGCGAGATGTCCAACCGCTTGGAGGAGTTGCCCGGTCAGGATGCTTTCCCGATGGACTTGTCAGCTATCATCGGTGCGTTCTACGCCCGTGCAGGATATGTGTATCTGAACAATGGTGCTACCGGCTCCGTTACCTTCCTCGGTACGGTGTCGCCTGCCGGCGGTAACCTCAAAGAGCCGGTTACCGAGGGCACGAAGAAAGTGGCTCGCTGCTTCTACGCATTGGAGCAGGCGCGTGCCGACCGCAAGCGTTACCCCGCTGTGAACCCCATCGACTCCTATTCTAAATATATAGAGTATCCCGAGTTTGAGGAGTATATCAGCCAACTCATCGATAGCGAATGGCTCGGCAAGGTGAACGATATGAAGACCTATCTGCAACGCGGTAAGGAGATTCAGGAGCAAATCAACATCTTGGGTGATGATGGTGTGCCCGTAGATTACCACGAGGAGTTCTGGAAATCGGAGGTCATAGACTTCGTTATCTTGCAGCAAGATGCCTTTGATAAGATTGACGCCGTTTGCCCGCTCAACCGCCAGCAGTACATGCTCAACGTGGTGATGGACATCTGCAAGCACGACTACAACTTCCAGAACTTCTTGGAGGTCAGCGAGTACTTCAAGCGCGTCATCAACCTCTGCAAGCAGATGAACTACAGCGAGTTCCACTCCCCCGAGTTTGAAGACTATCAACAGAAACTCAATAACCTATTAGCAGAAAAACAAATAAAAGGATAACGACTATGGCAAAGGCATTTCAAAAGATTTACACCAAGATTACGGCTATCACCAAGGCAACTTGCTCGCTGAAAGCCGAAGGGGTGGGTAACGATGAACTCGCTACCGTGAATGGCAAACTGGCTCAGGTCGTTAAGATTATGGGCGATGATGTAACCCTGCAGGTGTTCCAAGGCACGGAGGGTATTCCCACCAACGCAGAAGTGGTGTTCCTTGGCAAGGCACCGTCGCTGAAAGTGAGCGACCAGTTGGCAGGACGCTTCTTCAATGCCTACGGCGACCCCATTGATGGCGGACCCGCTGTGGAAGGTGAGGAAGTGGAGATTGGCGGCCCGAGTGTGAACCCCGTGCGCCGTAAGCAACCGAGCGAACTCATCGCTACCGGTATCGCAGGTATCGACCTGAACAACACCCTCGTTTCTGGACAGAAGATTCCGTTCTTCGCTGACCCCGACCAGCCTTACAACCAAGTGATGGCGAACGTGGCACTGCGTGCAGAGGCAGACAAGATTATCTTGGGCGGTATGGGTCTGACCAACGACGACTACCTCTATTTCAAGAATGTGTTCTCCAACGCCGGCGTGCTCGACCGTATCGTATCCTTCGTGAACACCACCGAAAACCCGCCTGTGGAGCGTCTGCTTATTCCCGATATGGCGCTGTGTGCAGCCGAGTATTTCGCCGTGCAGAAGCATGAGAAAGTGCTTGTCCTCCTGACGGATATGACGCTATATGCCGATGCGTTAGCTATCGTGAGCAACCGTATGGATCAGATTCCTTCCAAGGACTCCATGCCGGGTTCGCTCTATTCCGACCTTGCGAAGATTTACGAGAAGGCAGTGCAGTTCCCCGAGGAGGCAGGTGGCGGCTCTATCACCATCATTGCCGTAACCACGTTGTCCGGCGGCGACATCACGCACGCTATCCCCGACAACACCGGTTATATCACCGAGGGTCAGTTGTACCTCCGCCGTGATAGCGACATCGGTAAGGTTATCGTTGACCCGTTCCGCTCGCTCTCGCGTCTGAAACAATTGGTAGCCGGCAAGAAGACCCGCGAAGACCACCCGCAGGTAATGAACGCTGCCGTTCGTTTGTATGCCGACGCTGCTAATGCAAAGACCAAGAAAGAGAACGGATTCGACTTGACCGACTACGATGAGCGTTGCCTTGCTTTCGCAAAAGACTACTCGCGCGAGATTTTGGCTATCGATGTCAATATCAACACCACGCAGATGTTGGATGTAGCATGGACGCTGTTTGCGAAGTACTTCAAGCCCGAAGAGGTCAACATCAAGCAGGCAATCGTAGATAAATATTGGGCAAACAAATAGTTGTTTGCGTAGTTATGTATTTTTCGTATTTTACGTAGTTTTCGTTGGATTGTATATGCAGGTGTTTTCATTCGAAGAATTATATATATGGAAAGAAGCACGGCTTATTGTGAAAGATATATATGTCCTTTTACGGGACAATAGAGATTTCGATTTCAAGAGCCAAATACAACGTGCTGCTATCTCTATAATGAACAACATAGCGGAAGGATTTGAACGAAATAAAAACACGGAGGATAGCAAACAATTCAAAACCTTTTTGAATTACGCATTTGGTTCTTGTGGCGAGGTACGCAGTATGCTATATGTAGCCGAAGATAATAATTATATAGAACCTCAAATGGCAGAAAAACTACGGCAGAATTGTTATAGTTTATCGTGTAAGATTACTGCATTTATGAAAACGCTACATTAACAACGTAAACTACGAAATCAACGTAAACTACGAAAACTATGAAATCAATGTAAAACCGAAATGGTATGGCAATAACATTTCAATATAATAAAACATCCTTGCAGGCGCTTGAGAAAAACCTCAAGATGCGGCAACGCACGCTCCCGACGCTGCAAAACAAAGAGTCGGCACTTCGGCTCGAGGTGAAGAAAGCGAAGAAGGAGATAGAGGAACTGGATGCGGAAGTGAATCGCCGCATCAAGGACTACGACCAGATGCTTGCCTTGTGGGGAGAGTTTGACACGAGCCTCATCCATGTGGATGATGTGCGTATGTCCGTGAAAAAGATTGCAGGCGTGCGCGTACCCATATTGGAAGAGGTGGTCTATTCTACCAAGGAGTTCAGTTTGTTCTCGTCTCCCAAGTGGTTTGCCGACGGCTTCGAGCAACTCAAGGCGATAGCTGATGTGGGTATTCGTCAGGAGTTCGTGCGGCGCAAGGTGGACTTGCTGGACTATGCCCGCAAGAAGACCACGCAGAAGGTGAACCTGTTTGAGAAAGTGCAGATACCCGGCTATCAGGACGCTATCCGCAAGATTAAGCGCTTCATGGAAGACGAGGAGAACCTGAGCAAGTCGAGCCAGAAAATCGTGAAGTCCAAACGCGAGGCAGAGGCGCGTGCCGCTGAGGAGCAAGCAAGAAAGGAGGCTGCCGTATGATTACCAAAATGAAGAAATATACGTTCCTTGTGTTCCACCGTGATTACGAGGCGTTCTTGGAGCAGTTGCGCTCGCTCGGCGTGGTGCATATCACGGAGAAAGCGTCGGGTACGGCAGAGGACGCTACTTTGCAGTTGCTGTTGCAACAAGCAGACCGCCTGCGCAAGACCATTGCACAAGGTGCGCCCGACCAACTGCTGCAAGAGAAAGCCAATGTCGAGAGCCGTATCGCGGCTACCGAGAAAGAGGCACAGGCGATGGCTGTGTGGGGCGATTTCTCTGCGAAGAGTATAGAAAAGCTACAACAAGCAGGCTATTCGCTACGTTTCTTTGTCTGCCCGCAGAAGAAATTCAACGCAGAGTGGGGGACAGAGGTCGCCGTGGAGAAAGGGCAAGTCTATTTCGTTGTCGTTGAAAAAGCGGGCGAAGAGGCGGCACTATCGGAGGAGTTGTTGGCGCATGCTACGGAACTCACCATCAGCAAGAAGTCGTCGGCGGCATTGCTGCAAGACGTGGAAGGGCTGAAAGGGCTGTTGGCAGCGCAGAACGCGCGTATCGAGTTGTGGCAGAAAGAGCAGTTGCCCGCAATGGAGCAAGAGTACAAAGAGATTTTGCAACAGATTGATTGGCAGCGCGTTACACTCAATACCGACACGGTGGCAGAGGGCGCACTGAAAGTGGTGGAGGGCTTCTGCCCGATTGACCAAACTGCGGCACTCGATACCATGCTCCAGGAGCAGGATATCTATTTCCAAGCCGAAGACCCGACGGAGGAGGACAACACGCCTATCAAACTGCGCAATAATTGGTTCACGCGTATGTTCGAGTGTTTCACAGGTATGTACGGCATGCCGACCTACGGCGAGTTTGACCCTACGCCCATCTTGGCGCCGTTCTATCTCCTGTTCTTCGCCATGTGTATGGGCGATGCGGGATACGGATTGGTGCTGATTGCATTCGGGCTGCTGGTGCATTACAAGAAACTGAATATCAGCATGTTCGAGGGCTTAGGTCCCATCATCACCACATTAGGCGTGGGCACTGCGGTGGTCGGATTGTTCTTGGGCACGTTCTTCGGTATTCCGTTGGCGCAGGTCGATTGGTATCCCGAAGTCCTGAAGAGCGTGATTATCCAAGGCAAAGTGATGGGCTACGATGCGCAGATGGTGCTGGCTATCTGTATCGGTGTGTTCCATATCTGCTTGGCGATGGTGGTGAAGGCGATTTGCTACACCAAGCGCTTCGGCTTCAAGGAGAATATCTCCACGTGGGGCTGGCTGCTGCTGGTGGTGGGCGGCTTGTCGGCACTGATTCTGCTGATGCTGTTCAATGCTCCCGCTGAGGTTACCAAATGGACGCTGATAGGTATCGCGGGCGTGAGTGCGTTGGGGATTTATATCTTCAACAAGCCCGGTCGTAACCCGCTGCTGAATATCGGCGCAGGCTTGTGGGATACCTACAACATGGCGACGGGACTGTTGGGCGATGTGCTCTCGTATGTGCGTCTGTACGCGCTTGGCTTGGCCGGCGGTATGCTCGGAGGCGCGTTCAACGACCTCGGGCTGATGGTGCTGGGCGAGAACCCCACGTGGCAGTGGGTAGGCTTTGTGCTTATCCTGCTGATTGGGCATGTGCTGAATGTGGCGATGTCTGCGCTGGGCGCGTTTGTGCACCCCTTGCGTCTGACCTTTGTGGAGTACTTCAAAAACGCCGGCTACGAAGGCAAAGGTGTTGCATATCAGCCATTTAAGGAATAATTTTTTTAACTAAACAATAAACAGAAACATTATGGAATTTTTAGGTTTTCTCGGTTGGGCGTTGATGCTCGGCCTCGCAGGTATCGGTTCGGCTTACGGAACCACAATCGCTGCCAACGCCGCTGAAGGCGCATTGAAGAAAAACAAAGAGAAATCGTCGTCGTACATGATTCTCTCGGCACTGCCTGCTACGCAGGGTCTGTATGGCTTTGTGGCTTTTCTGATGTGGGACAAAGCGGCTATCGCTGCTAACCCCGCGCTCTATTTCGGTGTCGGTCTGGCAGTAGGTTTGGTTTGCCTGTTCTCTGCTATCCGTCAGGGTATGGTTTGTGCCAACGGTATTGCAGGCATTGCAGCCGGACACGACGTACAGACCAACACGATGATTTACGCCGCTCTGCCTGAGTTCTATGCTATTCTTGCCCTTGTAGGCGCGCTGATGGCATAAAGAATCGGCCGGATAACTACGAATAAATTTTATAACGCACTGATTGTTATAGAGTTTACTCGTTTGTGGGCGACATCGACAGCGTTGTGGCAAGTGTGATTTAGGCGTGCTTGCCGTACCATCAAAACATCACTACCTGAATGGGCAAGTGATGTTTTTTCTGTGTTTTGTCGGTCGGTCTTCCCACCCTTAAAAACCCTTCAACCTTAAACTTTTGCACTTTGCACTGCACAACATCGGCGCAAAACATTTACATAGGCTGCGATCCGAAAAAATCTTTCTCTAACAAAACGAGCGTGTCGAAATGCTAAATCACTGTTTGAGCGCAGCGAGTTTGATTTAGCCGACACCGAAACGACAAATTTTTGGCAACGCAGCCGCCACAGTCTTGACTTTTCTTTGGTTCGTTTCTTTTGGTCAAGCAAAAGAAATGAAAGAGTAAGAACATAAGATTGTAGTAATGAGGAGCGAGGAATTTTTTTTCTTGCTCCTTGTTGTTTTTACCCCTAAAAGTTCCCCGGGGGCTTACCTATTTTGCTGATTTTTTGCGGATGCCAAACACACAATACCGCAGTAGTGTCGTTTTTATTATATTTATTGTGCTGATTTTTCTTTCTCCATCTGTTCGCGGAGATCGGTGAGTTTAGTGCCTTTGTATGCGAACCAAAGGGTTCCTTGTACAGGATGGGTAAAACCTTTGAGCTGCTGTGCCAATGCTGAAAGCGATGTGGTCTGACCATTGTACTCGATATGACGGTCGTCGACTACAACAGGTTGGATAGTATTATCTTCGATAAACACTATTTTTTCGCCCAAATGTATGTTGCATTGAGAAAAACGAAATGGTCCTCGCTTGGTATTTTCCTGCACCTCATTAGCTAACTTTTCATCTTCCAATTCGTGTCCTTCGGGTTTGAGACGTTTGAGGCAATTGATGGTTCCGCTGATTTTTGCGATACTCTCCAATATGGCATACGCCTCTTCCTTAGACATTGCATAGAACTCCTTTATACGCTTTTTACCGTCAAAGGTCTCGATGGTTCGCAGGTCAGGATTGAGATTATCAATTAGTTTATGTAGCTCTATATCCGTTAGTTCACCATTTACCTCGTAGATAGCATATACTCGGAATGCGAATGGGATAGTTTCACTACGATTCAGTTGGCGCAAGTTTCTCTATGTCGTGGGCATAGCCGATTTTGACATAGTCTGGAAACGAGGGATTGGTGAGGATATAAATCACTCCTTTGTGTTCTTTGGTCATAAAAACTGTTTTTTAGAGGTAAGTTGTAGAGTTGCTTAGTTATGCTTAAAGGATAACTATATTGCTTTTGAGTTCGTCAACTATTTTTCCCTGTACAAAATTATCTACATAATATTCAAAATGCCTGAACACTTTTGTTTTATAAAAAGATTGCTGCAAAGATATAAATTTATTTATGATTATGCAAATTATCTACGCTTATTTTATATGAAATATCAGTCGTTATTTGTATTGTAAAACTTTTTTTTCGCTTTCAATTCGATACCTATTTCGCTGATTTTTTGCGGATGCCCAACACACAATACCGCAGTATGGGTATGTGGCTGACGAGCAGATAGAGAAGCGGCGTAACACCAAACATGGCGATAAACAAAAGCACGTACATCGTCCACGCGGGCAAGGCTGTGTAGGCACGTAGCAGGTAGCCGACGCTCATATAGACAAAGAACTGCAAGATATACAGCCCGTAGGAGGCGTCGCGGAAGAAAGTGCATATCTTGGCAGCCGAGGAATTACGCAGTTGGCTTGTGTCGTAATTGCACCATCGGCGGAATATGGCGAACATGGCCAAAACGACGAGCCATGCGTAGAGGTTATTGCCCACGCTGCGGATATAGGCCGGCGAGTAAGCGTCCTGCCCGAATGTGGTGATAGTCAGCCAAATACCGCAGACAAGTGCTGCTGGAATGGTCATCCACCGCAGGCGCACCAACAGACATTGTACCTCCTCGCGGACGAAGAAGAAATAACCGAACAAATATGCCGTCAGGTAGTAGAGCGGACGATAGACATTGTAGAGCATGGCAGGGTCTTGCATGCTATTATCGCCGTCCATCACTGTTTGGTTGCTGAGGTAGAGCAGTGCGCCGAAGAGGAGCATCAACACGAGGACAAACCATTGCGGAAGTGTGCGGTTAGATGCTCGCTTCAGGCGGCTGCCAATTCGATGTATCGGTATGATAATCAGCGAGAAGAGCCAGAGTAGTTGGATAAACCACAGCCCGCCTCCGCCGCATACTGCCCACATGATATACATCACCCACCACGGTTGCCCTGCGCCTAAGTCGGCGTGGAAACGGAAGTTCATCGTCTGCATGCCGAAATAGCCTGCCATCCATTGGAAGACAAACAGCCCCAGCGTGGCAGGGACAAGCAGTTTGCGGGTGCGGGTACGCAGGTACTCGCCTGCCGATTTGCGTTGCAGGGCGTAGCGCGAACTCATGCCTGCCACCACAAAAAGCAGCGGCATCAGCCACGGATAGAGCAGATAGACAATAGCATCTTGCGGCTGATAGTCGCTGAAACCGCCGATGCCGGAACCCATGCAATAGGCATTGAAATAGTAGAAGACATGAAAGAACATCACGAGCAACACCGTTACCCATCGGATGTTGTCTAAATAGTGGTAGCGCATAGTTTACGGAAGGCTTTGTGGCATTTGCTGATGTCGCGTGGAGATAGTTGTGGACGGGTGGCAGTACCGCCACGCTCGATAGTATCTACAATCTTCCATCCCGAGAAACGTCCTATCTCGCGCAAGGCGCGGATGGCACCGTGGGATTGGTTCATAATGATATTAAAGGGCCACGGCGTGGTGCTGGTGCTGATGCATACCAGTCGTTTCCCTTTCATCAGCGGTTCGGGGAAGCGGGGCGTGTCGCGCATCATGCCATAGACGATACGGTCGAACAGCAATTTGAGTTGTCCGGGGATGTTGCCCCAATAGCATGGAGCACCGATGACGATGGCGTCGGCCTGCTGAATGAGTGCCAACACGCGTTGGGCATCGTCCTCGGGCAGTACGCAGGCGTTTTTTGTGCGGCACACCATACAGCCCATGCAGGGCTTGATTTGGAGGTCGTTGGCATAGACTTCGGTTACCTCTATGCCGGAGGCAATAGCCTGCTCGTGGAAGATGCGGAGCATTTGACTGATGAGTCCTTTCTTACGCGGACTTCCGTTGATAATTAGTAAGTTCATAGTTGTTTGTAATTTTATAAATTCAACCGTAACACCCGAATCGGACGGTTTTCGCCATTATAAAGCGTTTCATCGTAGCAGATGTCGCCTGTTGGAACGAAACCGCATTTTTCCATCACTCTGCCCGAGGCGGGATTGTCGGTAAAATGACCGCTGATAAGCGACGAAATGGCCGTCGTGCGGCGCACATGATTCACCAAAAGTTGCAGGGCTTCGGTGCAAATGCCTCGATTCCAAAAGGGTTTAGCCACCCAATAGCCAACCGTCGGCTCGTCGGGAAAGGCCGGCAAGTGGCATTCGCACGAATCGCCGTAGCCGATGGCACCTACAAGCAAATTGCTCTCTTTCAGCACGATAGCCCATGTGGTGTCGTCGCCGAAAACGGTGCGAATGATGTGCAGACTCTCTTCGACGGATTGGTGCGGTGCCCAGCCCGCCCGCGGCCCTACATCGGGGTCGGCGGCGTATTGGTACAAAAGTGACGCATCGGCATCCTGCCAAGGACGCAAAAGCAGACGATTCGATTCGATGATAGGTGCCATGGGCGCTGTGTTTTTTTATTCGTGAACAATGGTAGATGCCCCTGTGCAATCGGAGTCGGCGGTGGTGGCAGTGCCGGTGTAGAAAATGACGCTTGCACCCGACACGTTGCAGCGAATGGCGCCGTCGCTATGCACATACAAATGGCTGCTGCCCGACAATGTCCCTTTTATGTCGTTGGCACGCAGCAGATATTGGTCATCGGATTTTTCGGATACAAGTTGCGAGGCGCCGCTGATGCCGACTTCCAATCGAGTGATGCTGCCTTGCAGATTGGCCACCGAACTGCCCGAAAGGTTGATGTCGGCTTCTTGGGCGGCCATGTCGGCATTCAACACCGATGCGCCCGATAGGTCAATATCGATTTCCGATGCGTCAATCGTGCGTTCTATCGTAACCTGCGATGCGCCCGAAATTGCTAAATCTTGCAGCGCTTTTTGCGAAGGCAGCAGCACGTGCGTTGAGGCGTTGCCTATCCAATTCAGTCCACACGGATAACCTATCGACAGGCTTTTGCCGCTTTGCGATATTTGCAAATAGGGCAACAGATTGCGGTCGGTGGTTACTACCATGTCGGTAACGCTGTCGCACACAACCACTTCGAGGGCGCTGTGTACGTTGAGTTTCGTAAATTCCGATACGGAAAAATGTTGTTCGTCGTTCACGCCGGCCAATGTTATCGTTTCGTAACGGCATGTGCAGCCGTACATCGTTGCTGCCGAAAATAGCATTGTCATCACAATTGTTTTCATCACATTAAATTTTTTCATTGTTTCGTACTTTTTTTAATTGATTGATTTATAGTTATTTGTTAACAAATGATTCGTTGTCGAATAGCGACAAAACGTCGCCTTTGTACCATTCAATATCGGTGGGCAACCACACAAAACCGTAAAATTTGTGCTGAATGTCAATCTCTTCCCGAATCTCGTCGTCGCTGTAGTTGTGGTCGATAAGGTAGCGAATGACGGAGGCGCGCACGAGTGTTTCTTCGACGACATTTTGCCACGTGCCATAGCCCATGGCATGCAGTGTTTTGCAATGTTCGGCGAGCAACCGTTTCGCTTTTTGCTTGTATTTTTTGTCGGGCACGATGTACGAATGGCAAAACTCGTGCACAAGAATTTTGTCTTCCTCGCTGCGACGGCTGTACCAAGGCGTACCGTCGGCGCGTTCGGCATAGAGCAAAACGGCAATTTTTTCGGGTGTTTGTCCGACACGCTTGCGTTCGATGCCAAAACTGCCGGCGCCGTTATTCAACCCGACAATGATGCCGAACTCCACCGCTTGTTGCGCATCGAAAAAGCTGGCAAACCAATCGAGGTCGATAAATGCTGCAATGTTGGTGCGTGCCGAATCGACAGCGGTTTGGTACATCTTTTCGTGATTGCGGTAAAATGTCGCGAAATTGCTTTGGCGATAAAAGTCGGACAACAGCGGCAAAAACTCTTTGAGTGCCTTATTTGACCAACGTTTGTAGTTTTGGGTGCAATCGGGAAGCGTAACAAACCCTTGCTCCGTCCATTCGATATGCGCGCCCAACCATGGCACAGCGTCGTAGCCGATGCAATAGACCGGCAGTTGCGAGCGCATCCACTGCACTGCCGGATGGTTTGTCCACGCTGCAAAAAATGAATCACAATCATGCTGATAACGTGGCGCCAACGTGTCGTTGAACACGCTATTGTCGGCAAAACGTGCCACAAGTTCCATCAATTCGACGCCTTCTTCCGTCCTGACGTATGGGTGTCGGGCTGCAAAAGTTGTTGTCGAACACAATATCAACAAGAATAATGGCAAGATTTTCATTTTCATTGCTTTGTTTTTTACGATTTCGGATTACAATTAACATGTTAGCCACAGCAATGCAGGCCAACGCAATGGGTAACGGATGATTGTCGGTCGTTTTTTCGCCAAACATCGATACGCCAAGAAACATTATGCTACAGGCTAACAGTAACACGATGAAGACGATGAGCAAGGTATCTTTTTTTCATTTTTTTGATATCTATTCTGTAAAAAGTTGTGTCGGTAATTTCTGCTTTTCTTTGACGGGAAAGGTGGCGTCGTACTCGGCGAAGGCTTCGGGTTGGTCAATGGCGGCGAAGTAGCCTTGCGGCGTGGCATAGATGTATTCTTTGCCTTGCAAATAACCATCGGTCAATTCCTGCGCAAGAAAATAGGGCACTTCGGCGTCGAGTGGTTCGCCGTGGTAATGGATGCCGAGGCGGCTGGCGAGGGTGAAGCCCGCGTGCTTATAGAAGTCGATATTGCCTTCCATGCAGACGGCGCCAATGCCCATCTCGCGGGCACGCTCCAAGGCGTATTGCAGCAGTCGTAGCCCGTAGCCCTTGCGCTGGTAGGCCGGGGCGATGCTGATGGGGCCAAAAGTGGCCATCGGAAGTTGTTCGCCGGTTTCGTTGGCGATAGGTGAGAGAGTCGTGCGAACGAACATAATATGCCCGATGAGTTCGTCGCCTTTCTCCATGACGAAGGCTAACTCGGGGATGTACTCGGGGCGGTTGCGGAAACAATGCAGCACGAAGTGCTCCTGACAGCCGGGGCGATAGACGTTCCAGAACGCTTCGCGGGTGAGGCATTCGGCGGCGCGGTAATCCTCCGGACGCTCGGGGCGGATGGTAAAATCAGTCTCTCGGAGGTTCGCCTTGGTTTCGGGCGCATTTTTCTGAATCTCGTAAAGCATTGCACAATTCTCCATATCGGGACATTCGCCACAGTGCGCATATCCACGCTTCAGAATACACTTGCGAATAGGGCATAAATTTTCGCAATAATGGCACTTCGCACCTTCTACCCGGCATCCGAGGCAGTTGATACTCGCGGCGGGGATATCCACGTGGTTCCATTCGCTCCATTGGCGGGCGACCTGTTGACGCAGCGCGTTGTCGTTGTGTATGGTGGCGGTTCGGGCGTCGCAATGGGCGCAGTCGAGACCGCAAAAGGCGATTAGAGGATTCATAGATTTGTTGTTTTATAGTTTGCGGTATTTCTTCAGGCTGAGGGTGTTGATGACAAACAGCAGCACGATGAACAGCAACAGTCCGCCTAACCATGGCAGGATATCCATGAAGCCTGCTCCCTGCTGCATGATGTGTTTGAGCGGCGCCGCACCATAGTACATCGGCATGAGGTAGCAGAGATTGCCCAATCCGTATGGAATCATATCCAGCGGGATAATGCCTGTGAAGAAAATTTGCGGGATGATAATCACCGGTATGAATTGTGCTACCTGAAACTCTCCGTTGGCGAAGATAGACACCAGCGCTCCCAGTTCCACGGCACATATACCGAGCAGCAACATCACTAATAGACACAGCCCGATACTGCCTGCCACGGGCACCTGCAAGACATAGACGGTGAAGAGCATGATAAGCACCACCTGCAGCATCGCCACCACGCCGTAGCCGCATACATAGCCGCCAACCACTTGCCAGCGGCGTATAGGCGTCATTAGCAGGCGCTCGAGGGTGTTGGTGAAACGCTCGCGCACCAATGCCATACCGCTCACGATGAAAGTGAAGAAGAATGCCAAGACGGCAAGAAAGACATACGCCATCGAGGCAAAATAGGTGTCGTCCTGACTGCCGTAGATGGTCTGAATGGTGATTTTCCCTGCCGGAAGGAGTTCGCTCAGTGCATCTTGAACAGCCTGAATGGCCGTTGTCGATTTGCTGTTGTTTTCCAATACACGGATATGCAAGTCATACCCATCTTGCCATATTACGGCATCGGCCGAATCGGCATTGAGATAGGTGTCGGCAAACGTCGTATCGGCGATGGCGATTACTTCCGCAGAAACCGTCAGTTGTTCTGTGAAAGTTTCAGGCATATCGTAGGTCGCCACCACGGGGCGGTAATCCGAATCGCCTAACAGCAGGTAGATAAGGCTCATGATGAGGAAGGGTGCCACGAGCATCAGCGCCAGCGTGCGCGGGTCGTTCTTGAGTTGCTTGAGTATGCGTAAGAGTAAGGCTTTCATAGGTTTATGCGCGGATAAAGAGTTCTTCTATATGCCCCGATTGGGTGCTTCGGAGCAAGTTGTCGATGGTGTCGTAGGCAATGAGTCGCCCATGGTTGATGAGTGCGGCTTGGTCGCATTCGTTCACCTCGTCCATCACATGCGTGCTGACGATCAGGGTCTTGCCTTCTGCGCGCCATTGGGCAAACTGCTGCCATATACTGCGGCGGAGGACAGGGTCGATGCCTACGGTCGGCTCGTCCAAGAGGAGCACATCGGGATTGTTCAGCGTCGCCACTGCCAGCGAGAGGCGTTTTTTCATGCCGCCCGAGAACTTCGCCACTAATTTATCGCGGTCAGCCTCCAGCCCCACGAGCAGGAGGGCTTCCTCTGCGCGCCGACGGAAAGTCTTGCGGTCGATACCATACAAGCCCGCGAAGAAAGCAAGGTTGTCTATTGCCGACAGGTTCTCGTACAAGGCATCTTGTTGTGGCATGAAGCCGATGCGCGACAGTAGTGGGCGGTTGGGAACGATAGTATCCGCAATCCGTACCTCGCCGCTATCGGCGGGGATAGCGCCCAAGATGATGCGGATGAGTGTGGTCTTACCAGAGCCCGACGGACCCAGCAAGCAGACAATCTTTCCCTGCGGAATGTGCAAACTAATATCGTTTAGCACGCATTGTTTATCGAACGATTTGCTGATATGAGATATCTGTATCATGAGTGAATTTTTTTAGTCGGTGTATAGCATAATCCGATAAAAAGAGCAATGAGCGCGGACGAGAGTTTCAGTAAACTGAATGCCTGTATGAGGGATATGAAACCCATCAATCCTCTGCTGACGAAAAGTATAAAAATGACCCACACAGCGATACGGGTTAATGGCAATGGTCGGATGTCGCCGCAGTAGGCGAGGGCATACAGTCCCGCAAGGGCAAAACAAATTGCCAAACCGATGGTGATGAGGTACGGCAGCAGCGACCAATAGGAGGCAATTTGCGCCATCGGTTGGTCGATATGGTATATCTCAAACATCTGCCAAAGGTCAAACATACAAAGTAGGTGTCCGACAGCAAGCAAAAACTGCATCGTTGCGCCAATACGAAATCGAAGTTTCATGTCAGGAATAATTAAATTAGTTTGTAGAATTTATTTGTTCTTAATGACCTCCACATCCGAGCCGGCAAAGAAGGTATAGGACTTCGCACGGTCGCGGTGCCAATAGTAGGTGGCCGAACCCTGCTGCTGATTATAGACGATGGTCCATTGCGTGCCGCCATAATCGCACTCACTGGGAAGAGCGGCCGCCGCAAACATGGCGTCGGCCATCTCTTCAGCACTCATGATGCCGTTATGCTCGGAATAGGCTTTTAGCAGCGTTGCTTCATGCTTCCAAGTCAATTCGCCGCTGCCGATTCCCTTTTTCTCCTCGCACAGATAGTGGTTGTTGAGCACGCGCGACTCGGTAACTATCATCTTGTTGTTCACCCACTCCACGCATACCGAGCGGCCTTTGGCATCGCTCACAAATAGGTGGTGCGCACGACCGATGTCGGAGTGCATGTTGTACGTTTCCAGCAGTTGGAGTGCCTCGTCCACATCCGCAGCGTGGTTGAGCAACAGGCGTATAGCCGACGTGGTGGTGATGTTGGGCTTGCTTGCATCCGTTTGATTGGTGCTTTCGTCATCGCCAGCCATCAGGTCAGCCACCACAAGTCCCTTCTCGTTGATACCGTCCATCGGCACATAGACGGCGGCAGTTGCTTTGTACTGGTTGATGATGCCATTCATCGGGTCGTAAGCATCGCCAAAACCCAAAAAATCGAGGTTCGCCGTAGAAATGGAAGCATAACCATGGTCGGGTACACATCTAATAATCAGAGCCTTGCAAGGGTCCCAATCGTAGTTGCGACCGGTAACTGCTTCGCCAAGAGCATTCTTGGCAGCCAACGCGCTACATGCAAAACCGCTCATTTTCGGAGCACATTTCAATTTTCCCCAAGGTCCGCCGGAGAGATAATCCGAGATATAGTCGCCCATCTCATCGGTAGAGGAAGCGCCGCCTTGCTCCAAATAGCGTTCAAAACCGGCATCATCCATTATGGTTATGTGATACAGATTCGTATTGAGTTCGCGTACAGTTTTGCCAGCTTCGCCCAATTCATTCAGTTGGCAAGACGCCAACAATACGCTCAATGTTATCAAAAAATAGTTCTTCATAGGTTCAAAAATTACTATTTGTTTGTTATGGGTTTTGTTGTAAATTTTTCTTGTTCATCCAATAAATACGCTCATTTTCAGGTAGTTGCTCGATGGCATACCGCAGCGTCGTGCGGGGCATTGTGGCGGCATGTTGCTCTAAAACTGTTTCCAGCAGATCTTTGTTGCCGCGTTTGCCCACCTCGCGGAGCATCCAACCTACCGCCTTGTGCATCAGGTCGTGCGGGTGGTGTAGCAGTCGCTCGGCGTAGCGCAGGGCGTAGGATGGGTCGCCCTGCTGCGTGGTCTTCCACGTGCTGACCATCGCGATACGCTGCCGCCACAGCACGGGGCTGTCGGCAAGCAAGTCCAGCACCTGTGTCTTGTCGCCGAGGCGGGTAGGCACCAGCAGCCAGTTGCCGATAATCTTCGGCGCGCTCAGGTCCACCAAGTCCCAGTTGTTCGCGCGGTCGGCATATTGCAGATAGAGAGCCACGATAGCATCTCGCTCCTTTATGGCTTTTGGGTCGTCCAACAACCGTTGCCTGCAGAGCCGCTCCATCTGATACGTCAGGATGAGCAGTCCGCAGAGCCGTACCTCATGCCACGGACTCAGCAGTAGCGTCGGTACTTCCTCCAAAGGCAGTTCCACCGCTGTCTTTGCTACCAGCCGCACCTCCGGCACGCGGATGCCGAGGAACTTATCTCCTTCGCCGTATTCGCCTTTGCCGGTCTTGAAGAATCGCAGCAGCACCTCTCGCTGCCGCTCATCTTCCAACGCGAGGAGAGCGTCTGTAATGTCTTTTGCCGTCATAGTGTCTTCACCAGATAAACGGAATCAGTCGGTATCGCACTTGTTGCTCATACTCGCAGTAGCCCTCCAGTCCCTCTTCCAGCACCTGTTCCTCGTTGCGTATACGCCGCGCGATGATGAACGGATAGGCAAGGAAGGGAATCAGTGCCACCCACGAGCCCAGTACTATCGGCATGGCGAGGTACAGCACCAGTGTCGCCGCATACATCGGATGGCGTACAATACCATACAGTCCCGTACTGATAATTTTCTGATTCTCTTGTACTTCCACTGTTCGCGATAGGTAGGCGTTCTCGCGCATCACCTCGGCGTACAGCCCATAACCGCAGACCATCACGACTGCCGCTACTGCTACCACCCAAGCGGGCATTTCCGACCAGCCGAAGCGTTGGTCAAAGCCCGCAAGCAGGAAACCCGCAACGAACATCAGTGCCGACAAGGCAACCACCTGCCGCTGTGCTTTTTCCTGCTCTTTGCTGCTGAGGCGTTTGGCGAGCAGTTCCGGCTCGCGCACCAGCAACCATATCGCTACGCAGGTCATCGGCACGAAGAGCAAACCGAGGAAAAGCCACGCCTGCCAATAGCCCCAACTGCCCGCAGGCAGAAAGAGTAGCAGTGCCATCACTGCCAAACCGCCAACGCTCTTTGCGAGGGCTTGCCACGCTAATGCCGACCGTTTCATTTCTTCTTGTCTTCTTTCTTGTTGCTGTATTCTCCCATCGCGCAGGCAGCGAGGCAGATTACCGCCAACGACAGCAGAACGATAGCATCGTTTGTACTGATTTTCTCCATCAGCGAGAGAGTGAGTGCGCCAATGCCCAAACCAAGGGCAACCGCACGAAAAACCAATAAAGGCAATTGTTTGTTCATAATTGTTTGTTCATAAAATGTTATTGCATTCATAGTGTATCTCCTTTCGATTTCGTGTTGCAACCGTTTTTCTTGAAATGCGCCAAGGTGGCTTCAAACTGCGTACTCAATAAATACTCTATTTCGTCGCTGCTGAATTTGTACACCCGGTGCGTAATCATCGAACAAAGTCCCAAACTGAATATCATCATCTGACGGAAAAATACCAAGGCTTCGTCGTGCGTCAGTTGGTAGTCGCGCATGTATTGTATGGCCATTATTTCCGACAACGCAGCCACATCGGGCATTGTGCCGCCGCTCCAGTGAATGAATTTGTACAGATTCGGCTCCTCGTAAGCAAACTGAACGATACGCAGACCCATACGTTTCGACACCGGCTCGCCATTATCGGTCTCTTCGGCTACTTTCATGTAGCGCAAAAATCGTTCCGATGCCTCAGCACGAACAGCAGCCAGCAATTCGTTCATATTTCTGAATGCTGTAAACAACGGACGCGACGAACTGCCTATCCGTAGCCCCAAATCGCGCGCATTGATGCTTTCGCTGCCTTGATCCCTAATCATCTCTATCGCCGCATCGATTATCATTTCGCGGCTAAATTGTACTTTGCGTGGCATAGTTTTATGGTTTTTGATCGTTTTTATTGTGTAACTATTGTTATGTAACAAATGTTGCGCAAAGGTACGGCAATTATTTGAAACCACAAACAAAAAACGCAATTTCTTTGCAGAAAATGCGTTGTTATATGCCGATTATTTTGATAATCAGTAAATTAAATTTCGGAAAAAATATGAACAATCACATGCCGGCAATGCGCCTAAGGTCGTCTATTTGCGAATTCCACAGACGAATGGCGTCTTCTGTGTCGCCATCTTCGGCAAAATCGGTAACGGTCAGTGCTACATCGCGCGTCAATTCCAAACGATGAATAGCCAATTCAAAATAGGTGTCGGCCGGCTCGTCTTCCCAACGAAAACGCACCATCTCATCGGGCACCGATTTCAGCAAACGCGCCTGTTGCGTGTGGTTGTTCCATGTGAACGAAAAATCTTTACCGACATGATCAACGTTGTCGGCAAACCAACTGCTGAGACCGTCAGGCGTGGAGATGCAATTCCACAATATCGCCGGCGAAACTTTGTTGAATATATATTCTACCGTGAATTTTTCCATAGTGATTCGTGTTGTGTCGTTATTGTGTCAAACAAGACTTTCCTCGTCGAACGCAAGTGGCATCAAGTCGCGTATGCACTTCACCTTATAAATATATTTTTTACCAAACAGCAATACGGCAATGTCTTTGCCATAGCGTTTTTCGCAGTCTATCAGCACCTGACGGCAAGCACCGCAAGGCGTTATGGGGTCGGACAGAAAATCGCCGCCGGCAAACGTGGCAATGGCCAATGTGCGCGGCGCTATGTCGGGATAGTGTGCGTTGGCATAGAATATCGTAACGCGTTCGGCGCACAAACCCGATGGATAAGCCGAGTTTTCCTGATTCGAACCGTGTAGTATCACGCCGTTTTCGAGGCGCACGGCCGCACCCACATTGAAACGCGAATAGGGCGCAAACGACGATTTGGTCGCTTCCTTGGCTACATCTATCAACTCGCGATCGGGAGCAGTCAACTCTTCGTATTGCAAAACTTCAACATCGATTTCAATCTTTTTTGTTTGCATAGTGTCTGTTTCATTTAAGGTTAGAGTTTGCAAATATACAAAATATTTTTGAATGTACCAATAGTATTTCGAAAAAAATATATACCTTTGCACTGCACAAAAAAAAGACCTTTTCACAAAGGCCTTTTTTCAATAAATTTCTCAGTATTAGGTTTTAAGGTAAAAAAGATTTTGGTCTCGTTTCTTCTTACACTGCAAAGTTACTATCTTTTTGAAGATGATACCAAAATAAAAAGTATGTTGTTTGACATATTTTTGAAAAATCGAAAGCATCAGCGTCTATAGGGAATTATAGAATGATGTAATTTGCAGTGTGTCAGTATTTTATGTAAATAATAATTTATAATTAAACGCTTTTTTGTCATTTTTTCTGTCATGAACAACTTGTTGAAAACGCTCGTATTTGCTAAAAAATCGCTTTTTTTCGTTTTTTGCTTGTCGCCATTTTTTCTTGAAGCGCAAAATTTTCAGGTACATTACGACTTTGGCGAGGGGCGCAATTATGTTACTACAACGTTCGAAATGTTCAAACCCGACAAAATCGGCAATACGTTCATTTTTGTCGATTTCGATTTCAATTTCAGATCGAAAACGTCGCTCACCAATGGCACTTACTACAATCCCGGATTGGCCTATATGGAAGTGGCGCGCTGTTTTTCGCTGTCGAAAAAAGTACCCATCAGCGCACAAATCGAGTACAATGGCGGCTTGTTTATGACCGACGGCAAGGGGCTGGCCATCAATAATGCGTTTCTTGTCGGGCTCGATTATTTTTTCCATAGCAAGGACTATACGCGCGTGTACAATATTAAAGCCTTGTACAAATACATCATGGGCAAGGAGCCGGCTTCGTTTCAAATCACGGCCGTGTGGACAATAAATTGGTGGCAAAATCGGTTCACTTTTTCAGGCTTTGCCGATTTTTGGTACGAACGCAACACTAACTATTTCGACATGCACGCCAATCCGCTCGAGGTACCGACCACTTCCAAATTTGTGTTCATCGCCGAGCCGCAACTGTGGTGGAACATTCGCCCGTGCATTGCTGTCGGCACCGAAATCGAGATGAGTGTTAACTTTAGTTCGGTAAAAGGCTTCAAATGTTGCCCGACTGTTGCTGCAAAATATACTTTTTGAGTCGCTGAAAATCAGCGTATTGGCGTTTTATCTACAAAAAAATGCGTTTTTTTGAAAAAAAATGGCCAAAATGTTTGCAGAATCAAATAAATGTTGTACCTTTGCACTCGCTTTTGAGAAGCAAACCTTGGTGCGGTAGTTCAGTTGGTTAGAATATCGGCCTGTCACGCCGGAGGTCGCGGGTTCGAGTCCCGTCCGCACCGCAGAAAATCCCAATCAGTCAAATGGTTGGGATTTTTTGCATCGTATAGTTTGGCGTTTATTGTGCCGTTTTGTGGCCGAAAATCAACACTTTAGAGTTGTCGCGTAGGGTAGTGGCAAAGATGAATGTGTCGCCGCCATCGCCTATTTTCAGCACTTTGCGCAAGTCGGCTACGCTCAGCGGAAAATTGCGTGCGGCAATACAGGCTTTGTTGGTGTGTCGCAGGTCGGCCGGTTTCAGTTTCGATTTGAACGGCACAACGGCTTCGACCTCGAATCGGCGTCCGGGAAAATCGTTTTGCAACGTATCGCCGGTGTATAAGTGGCTGTTGGTGTGCAACTTATCGATTCCGAATCGGTGTGCTATGGTGCGGAATGCTCCGGCTTTCAGCAGGGCGGCATTGGGCTCGTACAGATAGCGCCCGACGCCGGCAGCCATGGTGGGCAAGATGTGTCTCTCTTCGCTCGGACGAAACGTAAAACGTTCGGTTTGTGCCGCTGTCAGATTGACGGCATGCAACACGGGCTCGGCAGCATAGTGGCGCTCCAACTCGACCAACAATTCCTTGCATTCGTTATCGACAGCCACGACGTGAATGGCTTTGACGTGTTGCAGTTCGCGCAACACTACGGCAATATCGAGCATCGGCGATAGTTTTATCAGCACGTTCGGGGCTTTGGCAAGCAGCGTGTGTTGCAGCGCAGCCACATCGGGCGTGCAGTCGCTTATCGATACCATTTTGCGACCGGAATTGTCGCGGCGCGCAGGGTCGATAAATATGGCTGAAACCGATGCACAGTGTTCCAAAAATGTTTCGGCAGGGCAGTTGTGCACCACGATGTTGGCATCGAGCGATGCAAAATTTTTGCCTGCCAATTCGGCCAAAAGCGGTTGCTGTTCCACATAGTGTGTGTGGCGAAAATTGGCCGACAGAAAGTAACAATCGACACCCATGCCGCCGGTCAAATCGACTAACGTGTCGCCTTGCAACAGCGTGGTTTTGTAGTGCGCAGTTCGCTCCGACGAGCATTGCTCGACCGACAGATGCGGCGGAAACTCGAGTTGCAGATTGGACGCCCAAGTTGGCACCTTGTCGGTAAGCCGCCGGCGCGCTTCTATCTGCTGCAACGCATAGCGCAGATCGATGGCGGGCGGTACGGTTTTGAAAGCCAATCGCCGCACATCGTCGTGCAAATGGTCGATGATGAATTGTTGCGTTTCCTGATTCATACTATTTTGTTTGATGTGCAAAAATAGTATTTATTGTCGCAAAAAACAAATGTATCGGGTGTTGTGCTGCTGTTTGTTGATAACTTTCTGTTATTATAGGGTGTGAGATGCCGTTTTTTTTAGTATTTTTGCACGTTTAATGCGAAAAATGACACGAACCTATGGCCGAAGAAACGAAAAACACATCAATTCCCGACGACGACGAAGTAACAGCCACCGACCAAACTGCTGCCGACCTTTCGGCCGACGAGTCGGTTGCCGAAGGACATTCTGACTACAAAATGCCGAATATGCAGGACGAAGATGCTAAACGGCATCTGCCGGGTATGTATCAAACGTGGTTTCTCGACTATGCGTCGTATGTCAACCTCGACCGTGCCATTCCGCACATCAACGACGGCTTGAAACCTGTGCAACGCCGCGTGCTGCACGCCATGAAACGTTTGGACGACGGGCGCTACAACAAGGTGGCCAACATTGTGGGTTCGACTATGCAGTTTCACCCGCACGGCGACGCCTCTATCTATACGGCGCTCGTCAATTTGGGACAGAAAAATCTGCTCATCGATTGTCAGGGTAACTGGGGCAATATACTCACCGGCGACGATGCCGCAGCGCCACGTTACATCGAAGCGCGTTTGTCGAAATTTGCGTTGGAGGCGGTGTTCAACCCCAAAACCACGCCTTGGAAACCATCGTACGACGGGCGCAACCAAGAGCCTATTTCGCTGCCGGTAAAATTTCCGTTGTTGTTGGCACAAGGCTGCGAAGGCATCGGCTTGGGACTCAACTCCAAAATTATGCCGCACAACTTCAACGAGTTGATCGACGCATCGATTGCCGTGTTGCGCAACGAACCATTTCAACTATTCCCCGATTTTCCGACGGGCGGCTTGGTCGATGTGAGCCGTTACAACGACGGCGAACGCGGTGGCGTAGTGAAAATTCGCGCACATATCGAAAAATTGGATAACAAAACGTTGGTTATCAAAGATATACCTTACGGCTTGACGACGGGGGCACTTATCGAAACCATTGTGTCGGCCGACGAAAAAGGCAAAATCAACATCAAAAAAGTAGAGGATCACACCTCGGCCGGTGTCGAAATTTTGGTACATCTCGAAGCCAAAACCTCGTCCGACAAAACCATCGATGCACTGTATGCCTTTACCAAATGCGAAGTCAGTTACTCGCCCAACTGCTGCGTGGTGGACGACAACAAACCGTGTTTCATCACCGTGAGCGAAGTACTGCGCCGCAATACGGCTCAAACGGTGCGACTGCTGACCGAAGAGTTGAACATCGAAATGGGCGAACTCGAAAATCATTGGCATTGGACATCGCTCGAAAAACTATTCTTCGAGAAACGCATCTACAAAATTTTGGAACAAGATTTCCCAACGTGGGACGACCAACTGACAGCCATCGAACGCGGATTCGATCCTTATCGTAATCTGTTGCACAAACCGATAACGCGCGACGATGTGATGAAACTGTGCGAAAAACCGGTACGCAAAATATCGAAATTCGACATCAAAAAAGCCGACGAAGACATTGCCAACACCGAAGCACAAATGAAACAGGTGCAGTACCACCTCGAACACATCGTCGATTACGCCATCGATTGGTTCACACATCTGAAAGAAAAATACGGCAAAGCCTATCCGCGGCTGACCGAAATACGCAACTTCGAAACCATTCAGGCAGCCAAAGTGGTCGAAGCCAACGCCAAACTCTATGTCAATCGCACCGAAGGATTCATCGGAACGGGGCTCAAAAAGGACGATAACGTCGAGTTCGTGTGCAACTGTTCCGACATCGACGACATCATCGTATTTTTCAAAGACGGCAAATACAAAGTGGTGAAAGTGGCCGAAAAAGCCTACGTCGGCAAGGATATTATCCATGTGGCCGTCTATCTGAAAAACGACCAACGCACCATTTACAACGTGGTGTACCGCGATGGACGCGCCGGCGCATACTACATCAAACGATTTGCCGTGAGCAGCGTTACGCGCGACAAAGAATACGACCTGACCAAAGGCGCACCAAACTCAAAAATCGTCTATTTCACGGCCAACGCTAACGGCGAAGCCGAAACCATCAAAGTAACCTTGCGACCAACCACGCGCCGCATCAAAAATTTGGTGTTCGAAAAAGATTTTTCGGAAATAGCTATCAAAGGACGGCAGTCGATGGGCAACATACTGACCAAATTCGACGTGCACAAAATTCTGCTCAAACAAAAAGGCGGATCCACACTCGGCGGCACACCCATTTGGTTCGATGCCGACGTGCTGCGGCTGAACATCGACAAACGCGGACAATATATAGGCGAATTTTTCAACGACGACATGATTTTGGTCATCACCAAAAACGGCGATTTCTATACCACCAATTTCGACCTGAACAACCACTACGACGACGACATTCTGCGCATCGAAAAATTCGACGTCGGCAAAGTGTGGTCGGCCGCTCTGTACGACGCCGAACAAGGTTTCGCCTATCTGAAACGATTCACGTTCGAGGTGCAAAAAAATCGCACTTCGTTCATCGGCGACAGCAAATTGTCGCGCCTGTTTGCACTCTCCGACCAAGTGTATCCGCGGTTCAGAGTAACACTCGGCGGTGGCGACTCGTTCCGCGAACCATTCGAAGTCGATGGCGAAACATTCATTGCCGTAAAAAGTTACAAAGCAAAAGGTAAACGCCTGACTACATGGACGGTAGAAAATGTCGAGGAGTTGGAACCGCTGCGTATGCCGGCCGACAAGCCGACTGCCGATGCTGCACAACCCGATGGCGAAACACCACAAACGGCATCGGACATCGAACAACAACCGGAAATCGTGTCAGTCGATACCACAAAAACTGACGATGCCGACACCCAACACATCGAAATCGTAACGATTGATACGACCCGAAACGATACCGATACGACGACACCTTCGGATGGCGACGACATCGACGAAATAACAGGACAACTAACATTGTTTTAATTATGATAGAACTACTTCTGATATGTATTTTGATGTTTCTGCCGGTGATTACGGCTTTTGCCGACACCGAAGCCGACAAAATCTGCGGCTTGTATTACGTGGTCGATAAATTCACGTCCGGCGAACAATGCAAAGTGCGTATATATCGCAATGCACAAGGCACTTACGATGCTCAAGTGGTGTGGATGAACCACCCAAACAATCCCGATGGCACACGCCGCCGCGATGTCAACAATCCCAATCCGGCACTGCGCAATGTACCATGCGACAGCGTGGTGATGATGCGCCACTTGGCCTACAACAAAAACGAAAAAGAGTGGCAAAACGGCGAAGTGTATAATCCGCAAAACGGACGTTTCTATCGCTCGTACATGCGTTTCGAAAACGACTCGACACTGCGCGTGCGCGGCTACTGGGGCGTGTCGATGTTCGGGCTGACAATGTATTGGGACAAAATAGAATAACAACCATCTCGCATGCCGTTGCTACCAACAGCATTTGTAACGACTCTGAAGCCGATTTTGGGCGACGAATGGACGCCATTTGAAGCGGCGTTGAACGAGGAACCGGTAACGAGTGTCCGACTAAACGACAAAATCGACCTCTCCATCGAGGGCGATTGCGTGCCGTGGTGCTCGCAGGGACGCTATCTGGCCGAACGACCGAATTTTACACGCGACCCACTGTTTCATGCCGGCGCATACTATGTACAGGAAGCCTCGTCGATGTTTGTTCAATGTGTTGTAAATCAGTTTGTTGCTGACGATGCCGTTGTGCTCGATATGTGTGCGGCACCCGGCGGAAAATCGACATTGCTGTCGCAACATCTGTGTCGCGACGGTTTGTTGGTGGCCAACGAATTTGTACGCCAACGTGCGCATATCTTGTCCGAAAATCTCCAGAAATGGGGCAATCCGAACGTAATTGTTACCAACAACGCTCCGTCCGATTTCGCCGCTTTTGCCGGCATGTTCGATGCTGTCTTGGTCGATGCGCCATGTTCGGGCGAAGGCATGTTTCGTAAGGACGAAACGGCAGTAACAGAGTGGTCGCCGACCAACGTACAGCACTGTGTCGAACGACAGCGCGACATTTTGGCAGCCGCTTGGCGCTGCCTCAAACCCGATGGTATCTTGATTTATAGCACTTGCACCTACAATCCGCACGAAAACGAAGAAAATGTGCAATGGCTCTGTCAGCAAACCGATGCCGAACTGCTACAACCGGCCATCGACCCTGAATGGCAGATTGTTCATACGCCGGAAGGCTATCATTTCTATCCGCACAAAACACGAGGCGAAGGACTGTTTATCAGCGTGTTACGCAAACACGATGCTTCGTCCGAGTCGCCTTGCAAACGACGCATCAAAACGCCGTTGCGTACATTGTCTAATTCGCCTTTTGCAAATTATTTGCAGCACAGCGAACACTATGCGCATTTCGAATTTGCCGGCAAACACTATGCTTTTGCGTGTCGGTATGCCGATTTGTTGCAAGCGTGTCTCAAACAACTGTGTGTGTTGCACTTTGGCGTTGCTTTAGCCGAACAAAAAGGGCGCGATTTTGTGCCGCAGCCAAGTTTGGCTTTGAGCAAAGTGCTTAATACAGAAGCGTTTAATAGGGCAGAAGTGGATTTGGAGACGGCTCTACGCTATTTGCATTGCGAGGCTGTTTGTTTGCCCGATGCTCCGAAAGGTTTTCTGTTGATTACCTACAAACACGTGGCGCTCGGTTGGGTCAAAAACATCGGAAACCGTTGCAACAACCTCTATCCTGCGGCATGGCGCATTCGTATGAATGTGAATTGAACGCGATTTTATTTAACGTTGTAGCCGAGTTCGGTAAGCAGCATTTTCACCCTATTTACCCGGTCGCCTTGTATGATGATGTCGCCATCTTTGGCGGCGCCACCTACACCACAGCGTGTTTTCAACATTTTGCCAAGTTCTTTCAGGTCGTTATCGGCACCTACAAAGCCGCTGACAAGTGTTACCGTTTTACCGCCGCGATTGCGTCGCTCGAGTTGTACGTGCAGTTTCTGACGTTCGGGCGGCAGTGTGTCGATGGTGGCTTGGGTGGTGGTTTCGTATGTAAAATCGGGATTTGTGGAATAGACAATGTTTAATCGCGACTTCCAATCGTTATTTTGTTGTTTCATAGTGTGTTATGTATTTGCGAATATGTGTTTTTGATTTTGTTTTTATAGGTATTCGCAAGTATTACTCGATGATGGTGGCCACAATGCGACGTCCGGCGGCTCGGTTGCGAAATTCGCATAAGTAGATGCCTTGCCATGTGCCCAGATTCAGGCGATGATTGCTTATCGGGATGGTGATGCTTGCGCCAATCAGCGTGCTTTTGATGTGTGCCGGCATATCGTCGTCGCCTTCGCATGTGTGCGTGTAGTAGGGCTCGCGTTCGCGCACCAGATGGTCGAACGCACATTTTAGGTCGGTCTGCACATCTGGGTCGGCGTTTTCGTTCAAACTCAATGCTGCCGAAGTGTGTTGTATGAACAAGTGGAGTAGTCCGCATGCCGGCAATGCGGGCAACTGACTGCATATTTCGCCGGTTATCAGGTGGAACCCGCGTCGTTTGGGTTGCAGCACCAATGTTGTTTGTTGTGTCATGATAGGTGTCTTATTCTATAATGTGTATCTCCACGCGGCGATTGGCGGCACGTCCGGTTTCGGTGGCGTTGTCGGCTACAGGTTCGCTGCTACCTCGTCCCGATGCTGCGATGCGTCCGGCGTCAATGTTTTGTTCAATCAGCACGCGTCGCAAAGCGTCGGCACGCGCCTGACTCAATTGGCGGTTGTAGGTTTCGGTGCCGATGTTGTCGGTGTGTCCCACAATCTCGATGCGCACATTCGGATTTTGACGCATAAATTGCGTTAAATGAGCGATTTCGGCTGTCGATTTGGATTCGATGTCGGCCGAATTGAATGCAAAAAATAGGTTGTGCAACACGATTTTATTGCCCGGTTTGGCCGGTTGCAGCGCAACAAGCACCGAGTCGTTGGCCGATGTGATGTTGCCGGAATAGAACAAAAATCCTTTGCGGTGTACATTGATGCCAAAATGTCCATCGACAGGCAGATACGCCGTGAAATCGCCAAGATGTCGGTCGGAAACGGATTCGTAGATTTTGCGTGTACTGTCGGTGTCGAAAATTTCGACTACGGCATCGATGTTTTGTCGGCTTACGGCATTGAATACGCGCCCGCTGACGAAAGCCATCGGCGTAGGACGTACCGCTTCGGGCAGCGTGCTTTCGTAAATATCGAGTTTCTGACCATTTTGCTCGATGCGGTCGGAAGCAAAATAGGCTTTTGTGCCGGCAGCATCGACCACAAAGCCTGCTTCGTCGCCGTTGCTGTTAATCGGATAGCCGATGTTTTGTGGCGCACTCCATCCGTCGGCAGTGCGGCGCGATACAAAAATGTCGCTGCGTCCCAATCCCGGGTGCCCGTTCGATGCAAAATAGAGTGTTTGATTGTCGGCGTGAATAAATGGCGCATAGTCGTCCTGGTCGGTATTGACGGGCACACCCAAATTGGCGGCTTGGGAAAATTGCAACAGCCCATTTTCTGCTATTTCGACACGACAATGCCAAATATCTTTGCCACCAAGGCATGGCGGTCGATTCGACACAAAAAACAATTCGTCGCCTGTTGGCGAAAGCACCGGATTGCTCTCCCAATAGGGCGTGTTGACAGGCGCTCCAATGCAGATGGGGCGGCTCCAAGTGTTGCCGATGCGCAGCGCGTAATAGATGTCGCAACTGCCTACGCCGTCTTTGCGATTGCAAGCCACAAAAAACATGTATCGTCCATCGGCCGAAAAACTTTGCGAACCTTCGTTTTGGTCGGTGTTCATCGGCGCGGACAACGGCCGTGCTATTTGCCATGTGTTGTCATCGGTGTGCCGACGGCTCCAATAGAGGTCTTCCTGATTATAATAGGGTGTTTCATCGACCAACACGGTGGTCGAAATCATGCGTCCGTCGGCTGTGATGCTCGGAAAATAGTCGTCGAAACGTGTATTGACGGCCTTCAGATTGACCGGATCGAATGGCACCGGATGTTCGTACAGTTCCAACGCCGTGCGGAAACGTGCCAACATCTCCATTTTCTGACGCATGTAACTGCCGTCAGTAATCGCTTCGGCCTTCTCGACGGCTTGGCGGTAACAGCCCGACAGATAATGAATCTCGGCTATCATGGCTTGTGTTTCGCTGTGGCGCGCAAATTTGGGTTGGTCTATTTTGGCCAGAATTTGTAATGCCTTGTCGTAATTTTCGTTGCGCAAAGCGTGTTGTGCCTGCAACCAATAGGCTTCCACAAAATTTTTGTCCTTGCTGATGGCTTTTGCCAACAGTGTTTCGCGCTCGGCGGCATTGTAGGTGATGCGCGCCTGTTCAAACCATTCGATGGCTTTGCGCGACGAGGTCGAGTAGTATTGTGCCTGAATGCTTGTGGCACAGACAGATAGCATCAATATGGTCAGTAGTTTCTTCACCGATTTTTCAGATCTTGTGCAATAATGTTGCGCGTATGCTCGACAAATTCATTCAAATTGTCGTGCGTCAGCGCCTGTGTGTCGAGCGGCTGATGAAAAATGAGTTCGATGGTGCCGGGATGAATCAAGCACGAACCGGTCGGCAACACATCGTATGCGCCGTTGATGGTGATGGGTACCACAGGCAGATGCAGGTCGGCCGCAATGCTGAATGCTCCGCGCTTGAAGGCTCCGAGATGCCCATCGCGTGTGCGGCGCCCTTCGGCAAAAATCACCACCGACAAACCGTTGCGCAACTTGCGTTCGGCTATGTCCATGCTACGTTTCGATTTGATGGCACTACTGCGGTCGATAAAAATGTGGCCGGCAGCACTACATGCTCGACCGATAAAAGGAATTTTTTCAATCTCTTTCTTCATTATCCACACAAATCGGCTGCCAATGTAACCGTAAATCGGAAAAATATCGTAAATGCTCTGATGATTGGCCACAAAAATGTACGATTTTTGTTCGTCGTACAAGTCGCGTCCCACAATGCGTACGCGCACAAACGCCAACCAACACAGCAGGCGCGCCCACACAATGGCCGGGTAGTAGCCCCACTTGGCACTTTTGCTAAATGGCGATATAAAAATTGTTGTGATGGCTGTCAAAATGGTGATAATTAGGCCGATAGGGACGAATACACAAAACTCGTAAACCACATACAGCGGATAAAATATTCTTGCAATCATATACTTTGTATTTAAAAATCGATTAAAAACTGCGGACAAAGTTAAGCAAAAAACTCAAAACGACAACATATTTGTGCAAAAGTTTATGTAACTTTTCCATACTTTTGGCATTTAGCAAATATTTTTGTATCTTTGCAGGTTGGAAAGCGACCGAATATTCGTTGCGGGTTACAAACTAAAAAGTATATCAACAAAATTAAGAAAAACAGATATGAAAATTACATTTCCGGACGGCTCAGTGCGTGAGTATCAGGCAGGTACGACCGCTTTACAGATAGCCGAAAGCATCAGTCCACGATTGGCGGCCGACGTGTTGGCTGCCACAGTCAATGGCGAAGTGCGCGATTTGTCGCGCCCTATAACAGAGGATAGTACGCTGAAATTGCACAAATGGGAAGACGACGAGGCCAAACACACCTTTTGGCACACATCGGCGCACCTGTTGGCCGAAGCGCTCACCGAATTGTATCCCGGCATCAAATTTGGCATCGGACCAGCCATCGAAAACGGCTTTTATTACGATGTAGAACCGGCCAATGGCGAAGTCATCAAAGAAACCGATTTGGAAAAAATCGAAAAGAAAATGGCTGAATTGGCTGCCAAAAAAGAGGCTGTCGTGCGCGAAGACATCTCGAAAGCCGATGCACTGAAAATGTTCGAAGCCAAAGGCGAAAACTACAAAGTCGAACTCATATCCGAACTTGCCGATGGCACCATCACACTCTATCGACAAGGCGCATTCGTCGATTTGTGCCGCGGCCCACATTTGCCAAACGCCGGCGAAATCAAAGCCATCAAACTGCTGAGCGTGGCCGGCGCATATTGGCGCGGCGACGAACATCGCCCACAACTGACACGCATCTACGGCATTTCGTTCCCAAAGAAAAAAATGCTCGATGAATATCTGGTCATGCTCGAAGAGGCCAAAAAACGCGACCATCGCAAAATCGGCAAAGAGATGGAACTATTCACCTTCTCTGACATGGTGGGCAAAGGCCTGCCGCTTTGGCTGCCAAAAGGAACCGCACTGCGTTTGCGCTTGCAGGAATTTTTGCGCACCATTCAAAAACGTTACGGCTATCAGGAGGTGATGACACCGCACATCGGCGGCAAACAACTCTATGTAACATCGGGACACTGGGATCACTACGGCAAAGACAGTTTCCAACCGATAACCACGCCGGAGGAAGGCGAAGTCTATCTGCTGAAACCGATGAACTGCCCACATCACTGCATGATTTACAAAAACACGCCGCGATCGTACAAAGACCTGCCGTTGCGTATAGCCGAATTCGGCACCGTATATCGCTACGAACAAAGTGGCGAACTGCACGGACTGACGCGCGTACGCTCGTTCACGCAGGACGACGCACACATATTCTGCCGTCCCGACCAAGTGAAAGACGAATTTTTGCGCGTCATGGACATCATCTCCACCATTTTCAAAGCGCTGAAATTTGAAAGTTTCGAAGCACAAATCTCGTTGCGCGACCCCAACGACCACGAAAAATACGTTGGTAGCGACGAAGTGTGGGAAAAAGCCGAACGTTCCATCGTCGAAGCGTGTCAGGAGAAAGGCCTGAACGCCAAAGTAGAGTATGGCGAAGCGGCTTTCTATGGCCCGAAACTCGACTTCATGGTCAAAGACGCCATCGGCCGTCGGTGGCAGTTGGGTACCATTCAGGTCGATTACAACCTGCCCGAACGTTTCGACCTCGAATACACCGGCACCGACAATCAGAAACATCGCCCCGTGATGATTCACCGCGCACCATTCGGCTCGATGGAACGCTTTGTGGCTGTGCTCATCGAACACACCGGCGGAAAATTCCCGCTGTGGCTCATGCCCGACCAAGCCGTTGTGCTGCCGATCAGCGAAAAATACAACGACTATGCACAGCAAGTGGCCAACCGCCTAAACATTCTCGATGTACGCACCATTGGCGATTTCCGCGACGAAAAAATCGGCCGTAAAATCCGCGACAACGAACTCAAACGCATTCCCTATTTGCTGATTGTCGGCGAAAAAGAGGCCGCCGATGGCACCATCTCGGTACGCAAACAAGGCGAAGGCGACAAAGGCATTATGACACCCGACGCTTTTGCCGAAATGGTCAATGCCGAGGTGAAAAATATGATGAACGCTTATTAAAATACACCTTAAAATAATATTGTATGAACACAATCGAACAAATGAACCGAGCCGCCGACAACATTCGCGTGTTGGCCGCTTCGATGGTCGAAAAAGCTAAATCCGGACACCCGGGTGGCGCTATGGGTGGCGCCGATTTCATCAACGTACTCTATTCCGAATTTTTGGAATACGACCCGCAAGACCCACGCTGGGCAAGCCGCGACCGCTTTTTCCTCGACCCCGGACACATGGCACCGATGTTGTATTCGGTACTTGCCTGCACCGGAAAATTTTCGCTCGACGATTTGCAACAACTCCGTCAGTGGGGCAGTGTAACGCCGGGACACCCCGAAGTGGACGTGATGCACGGCATCGAAAATACATCGGGACCGCTCGGACAAGGACACACCTTTGCCGTCGGCGCTGCCATCGCTGCTAAATTCCTCAAAGCCAAATTTGGCGATGTGATGAACCAAACCATCTATGCCTACATATCCGACGGCGGCGTACAAGAAGAAATATCGCAAGGCGCCGGACGCATTGCAGGAACACTCGGCTTGGATAACCTCATCATGTTCTACGATGCCAACGACATACAACTATCGACCGAAACCGCTGCCGTAACCTGCGAAGACACCGCCAAAAAATACGAAGCATGGGGTTGGCGTGTTATCAAAATCGACGGACACGATGTGAAAGCCATTCGCGAAGCACTCACGGCAGCCAAAGCCGAACACGAACGCCCGACACTCATCATCGGACACACCATCATGGGCAAAGGCGCACTCAAAGCCGACGGCTCGAGTTTCGAACACAACTGCGCAACACACGGCGCACCACTCGGCGGCGATGCCTATCGCAATACGGTGAAAGCACTCGGCGGCGACCCCGACAATGCTTTCCAATTCTTTGCCGAAACCAAAGAAATTTACACCAAACGCGAAGCCGAACTCAAAGAAATTGTCGCCAAAAAACGTGCCGCACAAGCCGAATGGGCGAAAGCCAATCCCGAATTGGCCGCCAAATTGGAACAATTCTTCTCGGGTAAAGCACCGAAAATCGATTGGAGCAAAGTAGAACAAAAGCCCAACAGCGCAACACGCGCCGCTTCGGCTGCAGTACTCGGCCAATTGGCTCAACAAGTCGAAAACATGATTGTATCGTCGGCCGACTTGTCGAACTCCGACAAAACCGACGGATTCCTCAAACAAACTCATGCCATGACACGCGGCGACTTCAGCGGCGCATTCTTGCAAGCCGGTGTAGCCGAACTCACCATGGCCTGCATCTGCTTGGGCATGGCGCTGCATGGCGGGGTCATCGCTGCTTGCGCCACATTCTTCGTATTCTCCGACTACATGAAACCGGCTGTTCGCATGGCTGCGCTGATGGAACTGCCCGTCAAATTCATTTGGTCGCACGACGCATTTCGCGTTGGCGAAGACGGACCTACGCACGAACCCGTCGAGCAAGAAGCACAAATCCGTTTGATGGAAAAACTGAAAAATCACCACGGCAAAAACTCAATGCTCGTGCTCCGTCCGGCCGATGCTGAAGAGTGCACCAAGTGCTACGAATTGATGATGGAAAATGTGGCTACACCATCGGCCATCATTTTGAGCCGCCAAAACATCAACGACCTGCCTACCGACAACCGCGATGCTGCCAAAGGCGCCTACATCGTAACGTGCGACGGCAATCCCGACGTCATTTTGGTGGCATCGGGCAGCGAAGTGTCCACTTTGAGCGAAGCCGCTGCCATCCTGCGTGCCGAAGGCAAACGCGTACGCGTGGTATCCGTGCCGTCCGAAGGATTATTCCGCTCGCAATCGGCTGAATATCAAGAGCAAATACTGCCGCGCGATATCAAAAAATTTGGCTTGACTGCCGGCTTGCCTGTCAATCTCGAAGGACTCGTCGGCGCCGATGGCATTGTTTACGGCCTCGAATCGTTTGGCTTCTCGGCACCATACAAAGTGCTCGACGAAAAACTCGGTTTCACGCCGGTGCAAGTGGCCGAACGTATCCGCAAATTCTTGGCCTAAACCGATGCGTTGACTGAACAAAAACGGGTAAATCTGGCGATTTGCCCGTTTTTTAGTTCGATTGGCATAAATTTTGGTAGCAATTTTCAACAAAAAACAAATCATTATGAAAAAACGTTTTGCTCTGCTGTGTATCACGCTGTTGTGCGTGTCCGTCGTGTCGGCACACACGGTGCAGACACACACGTTTGCCGTGCGCGACACGCAACAACTCGCCATGGACATCTATCTGCCGGCGCAACCATTGCCGCAACAATACTGCATTGTGTATATGTATGGCGGCGGATTTATGTCAGGCGCGCGCACCGAAACCGAAACCGTAACCTACGCACGCAAAATGTGTAGTCGCGGGTACACCGTGGCCACCATCGACTATCGACTTGGCATGAAAGGTGTAACCAACATCGGTGCCTCGACCATCAAAATTATGAAAAACGCCATCGATATGGCGGTCGAAGATTGCGTGTCGGCCGTCAATTTCCTGTTGGCTCATGCCGACGAATTGCACATTTCGCCCAATCGCATCATCTTGGCAGGGTCGAGTGCCGGCGCCATCACCGCACTGCACACCGACTACGCGTTTGCCAACGGCTCGGCCATCACGGCATCGTTGCCCGACGACTTCCGATTTGCCGGCATCGTTGCCTATTCGGGCGCCATACTCTCGTTCGATGGCAAAGTGAAATATCCCAATCACGCACCGGCGCCAACACTGTTTGTGCATGGCACCAACGACCATTTGGTCAAATACTCGCAAATCAAGGTGTTCAACATCGGATTTTTTGGCACACAACCGCTCGCCAAACGTTTCGACCAATTGGAGTTGCCGTACTACGCACGCCACTACGTCGATCTCGGGCACGAAGTGTCGATGTTTTCGGCCGTTACCACCGAACTATTCGAGTCGTTTGTAACAAACTACATCGAACGTGGACGCAAATTGCGCATCGACGAATACACAAAAGATGCAGCCATCGAACCATCGGAAGCAAGCAAAGCCACGACAGCCGATTTCTACAATCCGCGCAAACGCCCGGCTTTTTCGAAAAATTTCCAAAATATCTATCAACAATTACAAAAAATGGAGCAGTATTGACCAAGTAATTTGGTTGTCTGCCAAAAAAATCGTATTTTTGCAAGATAATTTATAAACGACAAAGCATTATGAAATACGCATTAGTAACAGGCGGTAGTCGTGGTATCGGACGCGCCGTTTGCATCAAATTAGCCAAAATGGGCTACACCGTCATTGTCAATTATATGTCGAACGATGCCGAAGCGCAAAAAACGCTCGAACTGATAGCCGAAGCCGGCAGCACGGGCGAATTGCTCAAATTCGATGTCGCCGATTACGATGCTTGCGCCGCTGCTATCGAAGGGTGGCAACAAGCACATCCCGACGACTATATCGAAGTGTTGGTCAACAACGCCGGCATTCGCCGCGACAATCTGATGGTTTTTATGGAACCAACCGATTTCGATAAAGTACTGAAAACCAATCTGTTCTCGTTCTACAACGTAACGCGTCAGGTGCTGACAAAAATGCTGCGCAAAAAATACGGACGCATCATCAACATGGCATCGCTGTCGGGACTGAAAGGCCTGCCCGGACAATGTAACTACTCGGCAGCCAAAGGCGGTCTGATAGCATCGACCAAGGCACTGGCACAAGAAATCGGTCGTAAAGGCGTAACGGTCAACGCCGTTGCCCCCGGATTTGTAAAAACCGATATGGTCGAAGGACTCGACGAAGCCGAACTGAAAAAAACAATTCCGATGAACCGCTTTGGCGAACCCGAAGAAATTGCCGCTTTGGTCGGCTTTTTGGCCTCGTCCGAAGCCGGATACATCACCGGCGAGTGCATCTCGATAAACGGCGGACTTTATTCCTAACCATAAACACATAACTTTATGAATATCAAAGCGTTTGGTAGTATGACGAAGAACTTGCAAGGATTGTTTTGGACAGCCTTTTGGCTCAAAAAATTGGCTTTGCTGCTCATCTTGTGTTGCTCTGTCGATGCGTTTGCCGACGACACCGCCATTTTAACCAAAATAGAACAAGCCGGCAGTGCACCAAAAACCTTGTCGGCGACATTCCGGCAAATGAAAGTCGTAAAAGCCACCGGCTCAAAAATACACCTCGAAGGCACGCTCTATTTCGTCGCTCCCGACAAAATGGCACAACACTATACCAATGCCAACGAAGCACTGATTATCAACGGGAAACAGTTCTATATGGTGCGCAGCGGCAAAAAACTGCTGTTCGACACCGACAAAAACCCGCCGATGCGCAGCCTGCGAAACACACTATTATATTGTCTGCAAGGCAAACTGCGCACGCTGGCTGCCGACAACGATGCCGAACTCACTGTCGCCGAAGATGCCAAAGGTTACACCATCACACTGACGGCTCGCAAAAAAGCCGTACGAGGCTATCAAACCATCGTGTTGCGCTACAGCAAAACAAATAACCTGCTGATGACAATGGAAATGAACGAATTTTCGGGTAACAGCACAATTTACACAATGTCCGATTACAAAACAAACGGACAGATTGATGCCGCCAAATTCAACATCCCAAAATAATAGTCCAAAACACGCCAAGCCACATGCAACTCCAACACATAATCGACGCATTGGAACAAATCGCTCCTACAGCCTTGCAGGAAGATTTTGACAACTGCGGCTTATTGGTAGGGCAGCGCCAAGCCGACATCAACGGCATTTTGCTGTGCATCGACGTGTCCGAACAGGTAATCGACGAGGCCAAACAACACGGCTGCAATCTGATAATTTCGCATCATCCACTCATTTTCAGAGGATTAAAATCAATCACCGGACGCAACGAAGTCGAACGCTGCGTCGTGGCAGCCATCAAAAACGACATCGCCATCTACGCCGCACACACCTGTATGGACAGCGTTTGGGGAGGCGTCAGTTTCAAAATGGCCGAAAAACTCGGACTGCAAAATCTGCAAATACTCGTACCTCAACAACATAAGTTGCTGAAACTGACCACATTCGTGCCGACGGCGCACCTCGAACAAGTGCGCACAGCCTTGTTTGCCGCCGGTGCCGGACACATCGGCCATTACGACGCTTGCAGTTATGCCACCGATGGTTTGGGCACATTCAGAGCCGGTGCCGACACGCACCCGTTTTGTGGCGCCATAGGCGAGGTGCACACCGAACCCGAAACACGCTTGGAGGTCGTGTTGCCAACATTCCGGCAAGCGGCCGTCGTAGCGGCTTTGCTGCGTGCGCATCCTTACGAAGAACCGGCTTTCGACCTCATTGCGCTGAACAACAGATGGCAAACTGCCGGATTGGGCGTGGTAGGCAATCTGCCCGAAAGCATGGACGAAACAGAATTTTTGCAACGCCTCAAACACACGTTTGGCACTGCGGCCGTCAAACATTCGCCACTGCTCGGACACCCTGTGCAACGCATTGCGCTGTGTGGAGGCAGCGGAGCCGATTTCATAGCCGACGCCAAAGCCGCACAAGCCGATGTCTATGTAACCGCCGATGTAACATATCACCGCTTTTTCGAAGCCGACAATCGACTCTTGATAGCCGATATCGGACATTTTGAATCGGAACAGTTTACAAAAGAGATATTTTTGGAACAATTATCAAAAAAAATTCCTAACTTTGCAATTCGATTGGCAACATCAGAACCCAAACGCGTGTTTGTACTCTGATGAACCATCGTAAAAACGTATAAATAATTGGAAATCATATAATTATGGCAGAACAAAAAACACCCGAAGTAAAAGAGGTTTCGGTAGAAGCGCGCCTGAAAGCACTCTACGATTTGCAACGTGTCGTATCCGAAATCGACAAAATTAAGACTTTGCGCGGCGAACTTCCGCTCGAAGTGCAAGATCTCGAAGACGAAATCGCCGGTTTGCAAACGCGTATCGAGAAATATCACAACGATATAGTCGATTTGCGCAAACGCATCGAAGCCGAAAAAATCAAAATCGAAGAATCGCGCGCCAAAATCGAAAAAAACACCGAACAACAAAACAACGTGCGCAACAATCGCGAGTATGACGCGCTGTCGAAAGAAATCGAATTCCAAAATCTGGAAATCGAATTGTCCGAAAAACACATACGCGAATACACCGCCGAAGAAGAAACCAAAATGGCCGATATGGAAACGGCCAAACAACGCTGCTTGGAGCGCAACGACGATTTAGTGCAGAAAAAAAGCGAATTGAACGAAATCGTAGCCGAAACCAAACAAGAAGAAGAGCGTTTGCGCGTAAAAGCGCTCGGCCTCGAAGAAAAAATCGAGCCACGCTTGCTGACGGCTTTCAAACGCATCCGCAAAAATGCACATAACGGCTTGGCTGTCGTTAGTGTAGAACGCGACGCGTGCGGTGGTTGCTTCAACAAAATTCCGCCTCAACGCCAATTGGACATTCGCCAACGCAAAAAAATTATTGTTTGCGAATATTGTGGTCGCATTTTGGTTGACCACGAGTTGACACTCGAAAGAGATGCAGAACAGAGTAGCGCTGCAGAGTAAATTTCTTATTCATATTTTTATTTGTTTATGGAACGGTTTTCCCTATGAAGGGTGAACCGTTTTTTTTTGCTGTGTGTGTACAAATACGCCATAGTTATAGCGTAAAACAAACTGCCGCGAGAATTGCGTATTTGACAACGACCCGTACAATGCGTTGCAAATAACGCATTTTTTTTGACAAACTACATTTTTTCAATTGGGAATAACATTTTTAAGATTCACAAATGTAAATACTTCATCGCGTTACAAATGTAAATAAAATAAATTCAGGCAGAAATTACAAATATAAATAGGTGGAGTGTTACAAAAATAATTCACAACTTACAATCTGTAAGAATTGCCATTTTTGCGTTAACAAGTCAAATTTATAAGAGTTTAGTTTTTGATAATCAGCGTTTTAACTCTATTTATTAAAGTAAAACAAAAAGAAATGTCGGCAGCAGAGTAGAGCGCTTGCTTAAAATGGGCGATAGACGCTTTTATAAATCTATTTATTATTTGTAAATGAGTTGATTAGTAAAAATAACTAAAGTATTAGTTTAATTTCGTTTTGCGAATTTTGTAAGTATGTTACAAATGTATCGGTTTAATGGTTAAAAATAAATTACATTTGTATTTTGTAAAATGGTAAATAATTATTACATTTGTAACCTTAAAAAATTACATTTATGAAAGACCGTATTTTGCAACTATTAGAAGAGAAAGCGATGACGTTGGCCGCCTTTGCCGACGAAATTGGTGTGGAGCGTTCCACTATGTCGCACATCAAAAGCGGCCGCAGCAATCCGTCGTTGGATGTGGCGCTGAAAATACTCGAACGTTTCCCCGAAGTGAGCACAGATTGGCTTATTTTGGGTAAAGGCAGTATGTTTGGCCAAATAACGAATCCTTACGAGCCCACTTTGTTCGACCAAACGCAGCCAACTGCCTCGTACACAGCCGAATACGCTCAAAAACAAGCACCTGAAACTGCATCGCAGCCGACATCACTCCAAAACGAACCGTCCACGCAGCGTTCCATCGTGCGCGTCATACTCTTTTACGACGACAACACATTCGAACAAATCGACAAGAAATAACCCGGGAATGCTTGCGCGCACGCGCGAACACTATTTTTGGTATGCTTTTTGCAGCCGTTTTCGTTGTTGATAACTTTTGCGGTCAAATACTTTCGTATTTGGGTAAAATTTTGTAATTTTATACGCTAAAAGGCATATAACAAAAATTTTACATAAATGATTGAACAAGAAAGACTTATCAAGATTGACATTAACGAAGAGATGAAGCAGGCGTACATCGATTACTCGATGTCTGTCATTGTTTCGCGTGCGTTGCCCGATGTGCGCGACGGTTTCAAGCCTGTTCATCGTCGTGTATTGTTTGGCATGAACGAGTTGGGTGCTATGCCCGACAAACCTTATTACAAATCGGCCCGTATTGTGGGCGAGGTGATGGGTAAATACCACCCGCACGGCGACTCGTCTATTTATGGTACGTTGGTGCGTATGGCACAGCCGTGGGCGTTGCGCTACACGCTGGTCGATGGGCAGGGTAACTTCGGTTCGGTCGATGGCGATGGTGCTGCGGCTATGCGTTACACCGAAGCCCGCATGTCGAAAATAGCCCTCGAGATGTTGAAAGACATCGACAAGGAAACGGTCGATTTCGACCCCAACTTTGACGAACGCCTGAAAGAGCCGCGCGTGTTGCCGGCACGTTTGCCCAATTTGTTGGTCAACGGCGCCAACGGCATCGCAGTGGGTATGGCCACCAATATGCCTACGCACAATTTGTCGGAAACGGTCGATGCCATCGCCGCCTATATCGACAATCAGGACATCGAAGTGAGCGAACTGATGCACTACATCAAAGGTCCGGATTTCCCCACGGGCGGCATCATTTGCGGCTGCTCCGGCATCAAAGATGCCTTTGAAACCGGTCGCGGACGCATCGTTATTCGTTCGAAAACCAACATCGAAGTTTCCGACACCGGACACGAACGCATCATTGTAACCGAAATTCCGTATGGCGTGAACAAAGCCGAACTCATCGAATCGATTCGTGGGCTCGCCAGCGAAGGCAAAATCACCGGCATATCGAATGTCAACGACGAATCCGACCGTCAAGGCATGCGCATCGTCATCGATGTGAAACGCGACGCCAACGCCAATGTGGTAATCAACCACTTGATGAACATGACCGCCTTGATGTCGTCGTTCAGTGTCAACAACATAGCATTGGTCAAAGGGCGGCCGAAACTGCTGAACCTGAAAGACCTTATTAAATACTTTGTAGAGCATCGTTTGGAGGTGGTAACGCGCCGCACCGAATTCGATTTGCGCAAGGCGCAGGAGCGTGCTCACATTCTCGAAGGCTTGATTGTGGCTGTGGACAACATCGACGAAGTGGTGCGCATCATTCGCGCGAGCCGCACGCCGGCCGATGCTCAACGCGGCTTGGAGGCACGTTTCCAATTGGACGAATTGCAATCGAAAGCCATTGTCGATATGCGTCTGTCGCAACTCACCGGTTTGCGCATCGACGAGTTGAAAAACGAATATGCCGAACTGATGAAGTTGATTAACGATTTGAACGATATTTTGGCACACATCGAACGGCGTTACCAAATCATCAAAGACGAATTGGCCGAACTGAAAGAGAAATATGGCGACGAACGCTGCACCGAAATCGACCCGACATCGGACATCGATTTCAATCCTGAAGATTTCTATGCCGACGACGAGATGGTGATAACCATATCGCATTTGGGCTACATCAAACGCACGCCGTTGACAGAATTTAGAACGCAGAATAGGGGTGGTGTCGGCTCAAGAGGAGGGTCTTCGCGCGACGAAGATTTCATCGAATCGCTCTATAACGCCACGATGCACAACTACATGCTGTTCTTCACCCAAAAAGGGCGTTGCTATTGGCTGAAAGTGTACGACATACCCGAAGGTACCAAAGTGAGCAAGGGACGCGCCATACAGAATTTGCTGAATATCGAAGCCGACGACAAGGTAAATGCTGTTATCAACATCAGCAATCTGCAGGACGAAGAATTTTGCAAATCGCACTATTTGATGTTCTGCACCAAACAAGGCGTGGTGAAAAAAACCTGCCTCGAAGCCTATTCGCGGCCGCGCCAAAATGGTGTAAATGCCATCACCATTCGCGACGACGACAGGGTGATTCAAGTGTGCCTGACCACCGGCGACAGCGAAATATTGTTGGCCAACAAGAATGGTCGTGCCATACGTTTCCACGAATCGCAAGTGCGCGAGATGGGACGCACAGCCACCGGCGTGCGCGGCATGACTATCGATGGCGACGACGACGAAATCATCGGTATGGTGTGCGGCGATGCACGTTCGAATGAATCGATTTTGGTCATCTCCGAAAAAGGCTACGGCAAACGCACAAACATCGTCGAAAAAGACGAACAGGGCAACATCGTGCTCGACGAAAACGGTCAACCCAACGACATTTACCGCATCACACACCGCGGCGGCAAAGGCGTTCGCACGATGAACATCACCGAAAAAACCGGCAAGTTGGTTGCCATAATGAGTGTGTCGGACGACAACGACCTGATGATTATCAACAAATCGGGCATCACCATCCGACTGAAAGTGGCCGATTTGCGCCTGATGGGACGCGCCACACAAGGCGTGCGACTCATCAATTTGGAGAAACGCAACGACGAGATTGCATCGGTGTGCAAAGTGTCGGCCGAAACCGAAGAACCGGAAAACGAGACGCCCGAAACAACCGAAACTATCAATAACGAAGAATAAACCTCAATCAAAAATGTGTAACATCATGAAAAAATTAGTTCTTGTTGCCATGTTGGCACTCGGTGTAGTTGCTGCTGGCTCCGCTCAGAAAAAGAATGTGTCGTTGGCCAAAAACAAAGCCATGAACACGGAAGCACCCGACTTCGAAGGAGCAAAAACCGCCATCGAAGCCGCCTTGCAGGACGAAACCACCAAAGACGCAGCCGACACGTGGTATGTGGCCGGATTGGTGTACGAAAAAATTGTCGATAACGACATCTACAAATCGATGGTGGGCGGCACGGCAAATGCCGACTTGCAAGGCGAAAGCGCCATCAAATCGCACGATTACTATGTGGTGGCCTACGACAAAGACCTACAGCCGAACGCCAAAGGCAAGGTCAAACCAAAGTATTCCAAATCCATTCGCAAAGCCATGCAAAAGTACTATCAACAAATGGTGCTGGTGAACTATGGCATCAATGCCTACAACAATCGCGATTTCGAAAAAGCCATCCGCGCATTCGAAGTACACACCGGAATCCCCGATTTGGCTATGTTTGCCGGCGACGAAAATCCGTTTGTCAAAGACACCATATATTATCAGATACGCTACTACACAGCATTGGCGTACGAACGCATGGACAAAAGCGACAAAACGTTGGAGATTTTCGAACAAATAAAAGATAAAGGCTACGAAGAAGTGTATATCGCACAACACTTGAGCGACTTGTACAAAGAACGTTTCGACACCATCAATTATGTGCGCACGCTCGAGGAAGGCTACAAACGTTTTCCGAACGAATTTTTCTTCCTCGGAAATTTGATTAACTTCATGATTTTCAACGGACAAGAAGAAGAGGGCATTGCCTATTTGGACAAAGCCATAGAGCAAGACCCCACCAATGCGCAATACTACGACGTGAAGGGTAGCGTGATGGAAACACTGAATAGGAACGAAGAGGCCGAACGTTTTTACGACAAAGCCTTGCAACTCGACCCGATGAACGTCAAAGCCCTGAACGACAAAGGACGCATGGTGTACAACCGTGCCTACAAACTCGAAGATCAGGCTGTGGCCACGCGCGACTTGAAACAAGCCGATGCGCTCGAAAAACAGGCACTCGAAACGTACAAAGAGTCGTTGCCTTATTTCGAAAAAGCGGCCGAACTCAACCCCGAAGATGCCGACAACTTGCGCACCTTGAGGTCGGTGTATTATCGCCTGTTGCGCACCGATTCGTCGTACCAAAGCAAATACGATCGCGTGAACGCACAACTGAAAGCGCTGTAAAATCAGTAGATTAAAACACGCTCACAACGTGGCGACCATTTTTGTGGTTGCCACGTTTTTTTATCACAAAAAATGTGTATCTTTGCCAACAAGTAATGAAACACAAACAACCGACAAAACCATTTTTTTGCCTATGGAATAGAAGCACGAACACGTTTCGTGTGCGCATCTCGAAAACTCAAAATAAACGAAAAGCACCACGCTCTTTTTATGCGCACATACCAACCATTTTCCCGGTGCTGTGGAGAATGCCGAAAATCGGATAAAAACAGAGTAGGCAGAAAAAAAACAAATTAAAAACAACCTAACAAAAAAACTATGAAAACCAAATTTTTTACCCTATTTACTGCACTTACATTAAGTGCCGGTGCGCTCTTTGCAAGCGACACCGCCGTGGATGGCATCTATTACAACTTTGACGCCACCAACCTTACTGCCACAGTTACCTACCGCGGAAGTTATTCCTCTGAATACGATGAATACACGGGCGATGTGGTCATTCCCGCTACCGTAACCTACGGTGATAAAAGTTACTCCGTAACGAGCATCGGCGGTTCTGCGTTCGAGTATTGCAGCGGCCTGACGTCGGTAACGATTCCTAACAGCGTAACGAGCATCGGAGAGTTTGCGTTCTCCGGTTGCAGCAGCCTGATCAAAACCAACTATACGGGCGATATTGCAGGTTGGTGTGGTATTAACTTTGGGAATTATAGCGCCAATTCCACGGTATATTCATACAATTTATATATCAACGATGTGGAGGTGAAAGATTTGGTAATACCTAACAGCGTAACGAGCATCGGAAATTATGCGTTCTCCGGTTGCAGCGGCCTGATTTCAATAACGATTCCTAACAGCGTAACGAGCATCGGAGAGTATGCGTTCTCCGGTTGCAGCGGTCTGACTTCAATAACGATACCGAACAGCGTAACGAGCATCAGAGAGTATGCGTTCAAGTATTGCAGCAGCCTGACTTCGGTAACGATACCGAACTCTGTAATGAGCATCGGTCGTTCTGCGTTCTGGGGTTGCAGCGGCCTGAATTCGGTAACGATACCTAATAGTGTAACGAGCATCGGAGATTATGCGTTCCGTGGTTGCAGCGGCCTGACTTCGGTAACGATTCCGAACAGTGTAACGAGCATCGGAGATTATGCGTTCGAAGCTTGTAGCGGCCTGACTTCGGTGGTGTGGAATGCCAAAAATTGTGCGGATTTTAGAGGTAGCGGTTATGCACCTTTTTATGATATTAAGTCCCAAATCACCTCCTTTACGTTTGGCAGTGAGGTGGAGCATATTCCGGCATACTTGTGCTACGGTATGGAGAATTTGACTTCGGTAACGATTCCGAACAATGTAACGAGCATCGGAGATTATGCGTTCCGTGGTTGTAGCGGCCTGACATCGGTAACCATCGGCAACTCCGTAACGAGCATCGGAGATTGGGCGTTCCGTGCTTGCAGCGGCCTGACTTCGGTAACGATTCCGAACAGCGTAACGAGCATCGGAAAGTATGCGTTCTACGGTTGCAGCGGCCTGACTTCGGTAACTATCGGCAACTCTGTAACGAGCATTGGAAAGTCTGCGTTCGGAGAGTGCACTCAATTGATCAATATTGTCTGCTATGCCGCCGAGCCGCCTTCGTGCGATGCATCATCTGTTTTTGCCAACTACGATGCGTCCCTGAAAGTGCCGTGCAACAGTTTAGAGGCGTACAAGGCGGCTGCCGTATGGCGCTTGTTCAACAATATTTCGTACATCGAGAGCACCGTTGGTCTCGATCAAATCGAGTTGGCAGGTCTCTACACGCAAGCCGGCCGCATCGTATGCAACGGCGAGTTCCGCATCTACGACCTGATCGGTCGCGATGTAACACGCCTAAACGGCTCACTACAAGGTGTTTACGTAGTAAAAACCGCGAACGCTGCCGTTAAGGTTGTGGTAAGATAATGTTGTAGGGACGTGGCGCGCCGCGTCCCTACGTTTGTATCAATCAGGAATGAGGAGTGAGGAATTTTTTTCCTTGCTAAACGCTAAATCACTGTTTGAGCGCAGCGAGTTTGATTTAGCCGACACCGAAACGACAAATTTTTGGCAACGCAGCCGCCACAGTCTTGACTTTTCTTTGTTTCGTTTCTTTTGGTCAAGCAAAAGAAATGAAAGAGTAAGAAAATGACGCAAATCGGGCTACGATTTTACGGCATTGTTGAAAATGGTGTGTTATACAGTTTTGTCGTGTGGCAATTCGCTGATTATCAGTGTGATAGTGTTGTTTATAATATTCTATTTAACATAATATAAATTATAAAACAAAAGGGGTGAAATGTTCAGAGTGCCGTCATTCAGCAATTTATACATAAAAATTACTGTGCTGATAATCAACGAATTAGTTGTGAAAAACCAAAATTGGTGTGTGCGCGTGGAACACCATTTTGCGTGCCATGCTCGGATTGAACAAGCGTGCAAACAATCGGCGTTTGTGTGTGTTCATCACTATCAGGTCGATATGTTTTTCGCTGACCAGCCGATCGCAAATGTCCAATGCATCGGCGTCGCCGGGCACCATGTCGCATTCCACATGTACGTTGGGATAATTTTGTTGGCAAAAATCTTTCAAGCCGGCCATTTTGATGGCATTCCAATCGTCATGTTTTACTTCAAAATGTGCTATCAAAAGGTTGAATGTCAGCGACTTGAACATATCCATCATGCGCCGTAGCGACACTAACATTCTGTCGTCGAAGTTGGTGGCAAACAGCACGTTTTTCAGTTGTTCGACGGTTGTTATTTCTGAATTTTCGGGAATGGCCAGTACCGGTACGGTGGCGTGTTCGATGACTTCGGCGGTAACGCTGCCAATCAGGTCTTCCTCTTTTTTGTGTTTGCCGCGCGTTCCCATCACCACGAGCATGGGTTGCTGTTCGAGGCAGTAGTTTACGATGGTTTCTTCGGGTACGCCCTCGACCGTGATAGTCGAGAATTTGACGTTTGCCCACAGTTTTGCATCGATTTTTGCCTGTATTTTTTGTTTCAGATTGATCATGTCGCCGTTCAAACTTGTCAGAAAATGGCGTGTTTCTTCCTTGTCGGCCGAAGCCACGGCGCGTCGTCCGCTGAGTGTTACAAACGAGTTTGGCAAGATGTAGGCGTGCAATAAGACGATTTCGTTTGCGGCAAATTTTTCGGCAATTCGGAATGCTATCTCGCAGGCTTGCAGCGAATAATCCGAGAAATCGATGGGTACCAAAATGCGTTTGGGTGTGGGGCTGCTCTCCCCTTTTTCGTTTTTTTTGTCCGGATTTTCGATGATGTTGAGTGCTTTTGGCAGGTCGTTTTCGTTGATGCGCACGCGCATGCCGATGCCGAACGATTCGTGATTTTTACCGACGGCGTGCAACACGGCTTTGATGCCGGCTTTTTCGAGCGTTTCGGCCAGACTTTGCGCTTGTTCAAAACTGCGTATGGCTATGGTTATCAGGTTGTCTTTCATGGTGGTGATGTGAAGCATTGATTTTCGGTTGTAAAGTTAGTAAAAAATATTGTACATTCGGCCAAATATTCAAAAAAAAAACGTATTTTTGCAGTTCGAAAATCAAAAACAAATAAATATGGTCAAAGCAAAAGTTATTTCGATTGTCAGCCTGATTTTGGTATTGGGTTTGGCTGCGTGGTTCTATTTTAGTTTCTATTTTGTGCACAAAGAAGGTGCCGAATATGGCAATCTGACCTATTGCGACTACAAAGGCATTGTGTTCAAAACGTACGAAGGCCGCATCATTACATCGGGCATTAAGAGCGTTGGCGAGGGTCAGGTGCAATCCAACGAGTTGCTTTTTTCGGTGGAAGATCCCGTGTTGGGCGATTCGCTGATGAATCATCTGACCGGCAAAAACGTGCGCCTGCACTACAAAGTCTATTTTCACCCACTGATATGGCGTGGCGAAAGCCGATATGTTGTTGACAAGATTGTAGCAGTGGATAAATAACGGCGTATGCTGCTTTAATCGATAAAAAGTTGAAAATCAAAATAATACAAATTGCGAATACTGTATATTTCTTGTAAGATATAGTATATTCGCAAATAAAATTCACCCTATTTTAATTATGGAATTGGAAAGTAAATACAACCCGACAGCCATCGAGTCGAAATGGTATCAATATTGGTTAGACCATAAACTGTTTGCGTCGAAACCCGATGGGCGCAAGGCCTACACCGTTGTCATTCCGCCGCCAAATGTTACCGGCGTGTTGCACATGGGACACATGCTGAACGAAACGATTCAGGACATTTTGGTGCGCCGTGCCCGCATGATGGGATTCAACGCTTGTTGGGTGCCCGGCACCGACCACGCCTCCATTGCCACCGAAGCCAAAGTGGTGAACCGCTTGGCACAGCAAGGCATCAAAAAAGCCGACCTCACACGCGAGCAATTTTTGGAATACGCATGGGATTGGACCAACGAACATGGCGGCATCATTCTGAAACAGTTGCGCCGACTGGGTGCTTCGTGCGATTGGGACCGTACGGCATTCACCATGGACGAGAAACGCAGCGAAAGCGTCATCAAAGTGTTTTGCGACCTATATAACAAAGGCCTGATTTACAGAGGTGTACGCATGGTGAATTGGGACCCGAAAGCCATGACTGCCCTATCGGACGAAGAGGTGGTGTACAAGGAAGAGCACTCGAAACTCTACTATTTGCGCTACAAAGTGGAAGGCGATGCCGAAGGGCGTTATGCCGTGGTGGCAACCACGCGTCCCGAAACCATTATGGGCGACACGGCGATGTGCATCAACCCGAACGACCCGAAAAACACATGGCTGAAAGGCAAACGCGTCATCGTGCCGTTGGTGGGTCGCGTAGTGCCCGTCATCGAAGACGACTATGTGGACATCGAATTTGGTACAGGCTGCCTGAAAGTAACGCCCGCACACGATGTGAACGACTATATGTTGGGCGAAAAATACAACCTGAAATCCATCGACATATTCAACGACAACGGCACGATAAGCGAAGCCGCCGGTTTGTATGTGGGCATGGACCGATTTGAAGTGCGCAAACAGATAGCCATCGACCTCGAAAACGCCGGTTTGTTGGAAAAAATCGAAGATTACACCAACAAAGTCGGTTTCTCGGAACGCAATCCCGACACTGCCATCGAGCCAAAACTCTCGATGCAGTGGTTCCTGAAGATGGAACACTTGGCAAAAATCGCCCTCGACCCCGTGATGAACGACGACATCAAATTCTATCCGTCGAAATACAAAAACACCTATCGTCATTGGCTCGAAAACATCAAAGATTGGTGCATCAGCCGACAGTTGTGGTGGGGACACCGCATTCCGGCTTATTATCTGCCCGAAGGCGGATTTGTGGTGGCCGAGACGGCCGAAAAAGCCCTCGAAGCCGCCAAAGCCAAAACGGGCAATGCGGCATTGACTTTGAGCGATTTGCGTCAGGACGAAGATGCGCTCGACACATGGTTCTCGTCGTGGTTGTGGCCGATTTCGTTGTTCGACGGCATCAATAATCCTGATAATGAGGAGATTAACTACTACTACCCGACTGCCGACTTGGTAACAGGTCCCGACATTATTTTCTTTTGGGTGGCACGCATGATTATGGCCGGCTACGAATACAAAGGCACGATGCCGTTCCGCAACGTCTATTTTACGGGTATCGTGCGCGACAAGTTGGGACGCAAAATGTCGAAACAACTCGGCAACTCGCCCGACCCGCTGCTGCTCATCGACAAATACGGCGCCGACGGCGTGCGTATGGGCATGATGCTTTCGGCACCGGCCGGCAACGACATTTTGTTCGACGAAGCGTTGTGCGAACAAGGACGCAACTTCAACAACAAAATTTGGAATGCGCTGCGTTTGGTCAAAGGTTGGCAAGTGGCCGACATCGAACAACCCGAATCGGCAAAAATCGCCATCAAGTGGTTCGAAAGCAAACTATCGGCTACTATCGAGGAGATTAACGACGATTTTGCGAAATACCGTATCAGCGAAGCGTTGATGACCGTTTACAAACTCTTTTGGGACGATTTTTCGTCGTGGTATCTCGAGATGGTGAAACCCGCTTATCAACAGCCGATTGATGCGCAAACGTATGCAGTTACCTTGACCTATTTCGAGAAACTGATGTTGTTGTTGCATCCGTTTATGCCGTTCATCACCGAAGAGATTTGGCAAGTGCTCGGTCAGCGCAGCGACGGCGACAGCATCATGGTTGCCCAAATGCCCGCCGCAAGTCGGGTGGACACTGCCCTGCTGTCCGATTTCGACATCGTGAAAGAGTTGATTGCCGCCGTGCGTTCGACACGTTTGGCGCGCAACATACCCAACAAAGAGGCTTTGGCACTGCACATCGCTGCCGGAACGCACAATCACGCATACGACAGCATTGTGCTGAAAATGTGTAACTTAACAAGCATTTCGCAAGGCGAAAAAGATGCTACTGCCGCATCGTTTATGGTGCGCACCACCGAATATGCCATTCCGCTTGGCAACAACATCAATGTCGAGGAAGAGATAGCCAAAACGGAGGCCGAAATAGAATATCTGACCGGATTTTTGGCTTCGGTGATGAAAAAACTCGGCAACGAGAAGTTTGTGGCCAACGCCAAGCCTGAAATTGTGGCCAACGAGCGCAAAAAACAAGCTGATGCCGAAAGCAAATTGGCAACATTGCGTGCGACGCTTGCACAGTTGCGCAAATAAATTTGCAAAATAGCGTTTGACATTTCAAAAAGTTTTTGTAATTTTGCCGTGTCAAACGATTTGGGGGATTAGCTCAGTTGGTAGAGCATTTGGTTCGCAATCAAAGGGTCGTCGGTTCGAGTCCGATATTCTCCACAAGCACGCAAACAAAATCAGACATTTCTCAAAGGAAGTGTCTGATTTTGTTTATGTTAGATTGATTATTTGAATAAATCGGCATGTGTACCTGTATCGGTAAAGAGGAGAATTAACTCTGTATCGTTTTGCTGCCACACCAACAACCAATCGGGTTGAATGTGGCATTGAATGGGCCGAACTGAATAACAAGTAAGGGCTCGTCTTCATACTCGCGGTTGAGCATCAACTGAATTGTGTGTCCATCCTTCAGACGAAACTTCAGATAAGTTTGCGAAGAAGATGAGAACAAATCAGACAGATAACCGGCTTTGTCCAATTGATTAGCAACTTGAGCAAACAATGTTGTCCAGCGAAGAGAGAAGTGTATCCTCTCAACTTCAATAGAACGATCAAAGAAAAGGTAGCTGATTTTTTTTTGCTGTTCGTTCTTGCATTTTTTTGAGGGCTTTGTGCATAGCAATAAGGATATTAAAATTACAGCGCAACTCCCTTCTTTTGGAATTGCGCTGCAAAGTTACGAGTTTCCACTGCCAAATCATTTCAGCGGTGTAAAAATTTTGTCAAATTCTTTCATTTTTATAGGACAAGGTCCACTTTTATGGGAAAAACTTATAATCATTGAGATTTCATCAATGCCCAGGTCAAAGTGAAAGAATTTGATTTGCTTGATGAGGTTGATGTTCTCCATGGTGTAAAACTGATTGCCATCGCTATCCTTGCGTGGGTTTAAACAAGAAAACTGTTCTTCCCAAAAGCGCAAGGCAGAAGCGGGCAAATCAGTAATTTGTTGCACCTCATCCATAGAATACAACTTATCCGATTCCATCAACTCACCTCCGCACAGAAGCTAACTACGAGATTCGCTCACTTTCCATGTAGCCGGTGTTGGCATACTGCTCCGGATCAATGCCGTACTTGCTCTCAAAGAGTTGGCGGATCTGTGGGATGTGTTTAGATGAATTGGTGGATAAGGGATTAGTCACACAGGGGGTTGACAATTCAACAGACATCCCTTCGTCCAAGCGCAGACCAACCTTGTTGACCTTGCGCTTTACAGTAATTTTCCAAAGTGCCATAATGATTTGGTATTTAGTTAAACAATGAAGCGTGACTCCATTTCGGAATCACGCCGCAAAGTTACAACTTTTCGCTGCCAAATCGGTTCAGCGGTAAGAAGAAAAATGATTATTTATTTGATGTTATAGATTGGATGGCATAATTGATGGCTCCTTTCCAGATAACACCCTTGATGACTCTACTGGGCATACCGCGTGGGTGCATAGTCTTGAAAACGTAGGTTTTCGTTTCGGATAAATAATAGCAGCGAATATACTTCTTCAGTTTATTTTGCTGCTCCTCCTTCAGTTTAGGATGCTGAGCAAAGAATGCAGACCAATCAATAGAAATCACTTCGTCGGATTGCCACTTCCCTTCTTTTCCTGTCAACCACTTACGTGTCATACCGCGATAGAACACTACTGCTATCTGCGGTTTGGTGTAAGGCAAAAGAAGCTGGGCTGAGTTAAAGCGTTCGCTCTCATCAAAGAACAACTTCCAGTCTGCCTTTTTGACGCCCTTCTTCTTGCAAGAGGCTTCAAACTTTTC
>SFDZ01000013.1 GCA_004557405.1 Bacteroidales bacterium | reverse complement strand
GAAAAGTGGTGCAAAGGTACAATTTTTTTTTGGTTTCGCAAAATATTCATGCGTTTTTCTGCTCAATAAGTGTTATTGGAACAGAATAACGGCTTCCGACGCCCCTATTTTCAGTTGCCCGGACACTTGCTCCAAGCCTTGTTCGTCAATTTTTCCGTGGCGGCATACGGCAGTCCATTTGCCGGAGGGCAGCGTGTACGATACGGGTTTGCGGTTGCCGTTGAAAATGACCAAAATCGTGCGCCAAGTGTCGCCGTTGGCATTGTCGTTCAGCGTGTAGGCCACAACATTTTTGGGCGTTTTGGCGTCGAACACCAGATGCTTGGCCACCATCTCGGCCGAAGTCATGCGGAATGCAGGATGGGCTTTGCGCAGCGCAATCAGATTTTTGTAGTAGTCGAACAAATCGCGATATTTGGCTTTGCGGCTCCAATCGATGGCGTTGATGCTGTCGGGCGATATGTAACTGTTGTGTACGCCTTTTTTGTCGCGGAACACCTCTTCGCCGGCATACATAAATGGCACGCCTTGCGATGTAAACACGATGGTTTGTGCCAATTTGTCCATGGCCAGCAACTCTTGTTCTTTGATGTTCGGAATGGTGGCTTTCAGTTTATCGACAACGCAGGGGTCGTCGTGGCACGACACATAGTTGATGGCTTGTGCCGGCGTGGTGGCGTATGCTGTTTGGCTGTGTATGATTTTGGCCAAATCGACTTGCGGATGTGCCGTAGCGCCCACGATGCCGAATTTGATGCTCTCTTCGTAGCCATTACCGACAAGGAATCCGCCTTTGTTGCCGTCCATCCAATTGCCGCGCAGTGCGTCGCGAATGTCGTCGCTGAATACGGCTGTCGGGTAAAACCGTGGGGCGCTTTGTTTCAGGGCACGCACATCTTCGGCAAGCGGCGAACCGCCTGCTGCCCAGCCTTCGCCGTGCATGCTGATGGTCGGGTCTATCTGGTCGAGCGCAGTGCGTATGGCGTTCACGGTCTCGATGTCGTGAATGCCCATCAGGTCGAAGCGAAAACCGTCGATGTGGTATTCGGTAGCCCAATATTTGACCGATTCGACAATGAATTGCCGCATCATCGGACGTTCGGAGGCCGTTTCGTTGCCGCAGCCCGACGAGTTGCCCCAGGTGCTGTCGTTGTAGAAACGATAGAAATAGTTGGGTACCAATTGATTAAGGTGCGATTCGTAGCCCACAAACGTGTGATTGTACACCACGTCCATAATGACGCGTATGCCGTTGGCGTGGAGCGTTTGTATCATTTGCTTCATCTCGCGTATGCGCGTTGCCGGGTCGTACGGATTGGTGGAATAGCCGCCTTCGGGAACATTGTAATTCTCGGGGTCGTAGCCCCAATTGTAGAAGTTGGAGTCGAGTTTCGTTTCGTCGATGGAGGCGTAATCGTACGACGGCAAAATTTGTACATGCGTGATGCCTAATTCTTTCAAATGGTCGAGGCCGGTTTTCTGACCTTGCGGCGAGGTGGTGCCGCTTTCCGATAGGCCTAAAAATTTACCGGGGAAGTGGCTGCCGGAGGTGCTGTCGATGGTGAAGTCGCGCATGTGGACTTCGTAGATGACGGCATCGGTGAAATGCGCCATGGCAGGACGTTGGTCGTTTTCCCAATTTTCCGGATTGGTCTTCTGAAAATCGATGATGGCGGCACGGTCGCCGTTGACACCTACGGCTTTGGCCCAAATGCCCGGCGTTTCGTCGTACCATTGTCCGTTCTGATAGATTTGAAAGGTGTAGAATTTGCCTTCCAGATTTTGCTGCACATTGTAGGTCCAAGTGCCTTGCTTGGCACGACGCATGTTGTATGTGGCTAAAGGTTCGTCGCTCGATGCGTCGGCGTAGATGTGAAGCCGAACTTGTTCGGCGCCCGGCGACCATGTGCGGAAACTGGTGCGCGATGGCGTGAAGGTCGCGCCTAAATCGCAGCCTTCGTACACCGGATACTCGTCGACGTAGGTGTAGGTGGGCTGAATGTTGCAACTGCATACAAGCGTTGCCAGCAAACAGAGTGCTGAATTGAGAATACGTTTCATGTTGTTAGTTATTTTTAGGGTTAATATTGTTGCTCCATAAATAGGGTATTAGCCGTACCAACAGCAGCACTATGACCAACACGTTGGCCGGATGGAATGTTTGTGGCACACACCATTGGGTGATTAGCCCTATGCCGGTCAGCAGTGCCATGCCGAAGGCCGTGCGGCGTTTGACCGACACGCAGCGACGCAGCGGTGCAATGATTGCCATAAAAATCCACAAAGGATTGACCCACAGCAGGTTCCAATTGGCATGGACGAGTGGGTGCAGCGAGAAAAACATCAGGTAACTGATGACGATGCCTGCAAAACCGGTCAAGCCGAATAGACATACATCGAACCAATGCGAGATACTGTGGCGTTTCAGGTCGAACCAAGTGAGCAGCGCACCTGCGATACAGAGTAGGGCAAAAACGGCTGTCGGGTTGAGTGGCCACGGCGTGTTTTCGATGGGAACGCTCGGCTTGTCAACCAACGTGTGGCGTGTGGTTACAAGCGGCACTATGGTGTCCGGCGCGGTCTGTATCCATGTGGCATCGAGTTCGTCGCGCAAGCAGAACGGAAAACCGATAGCGCCTTCGTTGCCGGCAGTTTGGTCGGCTTCGGCGCCCAAAATCAACGCTATGCCGAACGCAGTCCAATTCTGCCAACCGATACATCCGTGTATGATGTCGCGATAGGTGGCTTCGGTGGTGTAGGTGCAGAGTAGTGGCGCGTCTATCACGTTCAGCAGCATATCGTAAGGTCGTGTAGCACAATTATCGAACACAAAGTTGTAACGATAGAGCCTATTTTCGGGCTTGTAGTTTTCGACGAGTGCATCGAATAGTTGTTGCCGTTGTGGCAGGGTAAGCGCCAGCACTTGTTCGTTGACGGCCGAACCGCGTTGTGCGTAACTCGCTATAAAATAGTGTGTGCTGCATAGTCCGATGGAATAATCGGTGGCGCCTTTGATAAATTTTGGAATGAAAAAATCGGTGTCGAAATCGAATACGCCATAGTGAAAAATCAGGTCGATGTGTTGCGTGCTGTCGCAGATACGCAGTGCCGTGTGTCCGAATTTTTCGTAAACCAACGTGCCGGGGTCGCAGGTGATAAGGCTGATGCGGCTCTGTTCGGTCAGTTGCGCTGTCGCCCAAAAGGTGCAGCACGCAAGTGTGAGTGAGAGTAGCAGTTTTTTCACGGCGTCGTCAGTTTGTGGTGATAGGTCTCGTAGTGGCGGACGTTCGTTGATGGGCGGACGGTGTTATTGCAGGCGCAAAACCATGCCGACTTTCGTCTGTGTGCCGTAGGGCAGGTCGTTTAGTTTGTAGAGTTTTTTCAGTTTGATGCCGTAGAGTTGTGCGATGTCGTGCATCGATTCGCCGACGGCCACTTTGTGTGTCTCGTAGCGCGGGTCGGCGTGGTTCTTTTTGGTCCACAGATAGACATAATCTTGTGCGTGGAGCAGTGTCATGTTGTCCATCAAGTCGTTGTAGTACAGCAGTTTTTTGACCGATATGTTGAACGCCTTGGCTACATTTTCTATCTTGTCGGGGGCGATGACGCGTATGCAGCGCACGCCATTGTTTTCTATCTCGATGTAGCCCCAAAGTTGTTCGTAGTTGGGTTCGTCTTTATAGAAATTTTTATCCTCTTTTTTGGCCTGATCCACCAAATCGTTCAGATTGTAGGTTTCGATGATGCGTATCAGTTTGGCCGGATAGTCGGGGTCGGTGGCATAGCCTGCGCGGCTCAATCCGTGCGCCCACGAGGTGTAGTCTTTCAGGTCGTACTGGAACAGAAACGCGTAGCGCTGGCGTTTCAGAAACTGCGAATGATCTTCGTACGAGTCGATGACTTTTTTGTATTTGCGGAAACATTCGCCCAAACGGTCGTCGTCGTGATAAATGGTGCCGCCTTTCCAATCGCCGGTGCATTTGATGCCGAAATGGTTGTTCCCTTCGACGGCCAATCGGCCTTTGCCTGCCTGCGATTCGAGCAACGCTTGCGCCATGGTGATGCTGGCAGGAATGTTGTGCCGCTCCTGTTCGGTAACGGCCAACTCGGCGTATTTGTCGATATATGCCTGAAAATCAGCATTTTTCTGGCTGTGGCAGGCACATACAACGCCGCAATAAAGTACTGTAAATAAAAAAACTCTCTTCATGAAAAAACTATTGTAATGGTTCAATTTGCAAAAGTACAAAAAAAAAATCAATTTACATCGGATAGTGCCAAAAAGTTGAATCTTTTTCTCGATTCTGTGTTTTATTGTCGCATTTCGTTTGGCACGTGCCCCTAAATGTTTTGAGGAAGAAACTGCGTGCGAGCCCGAACGCGAGCATAAATTAAACGCATCTCGTTATTTGATAGGAAAATATCAGTTGCATTTTTTTGTTGACAAAAGAAATGAACACAATTAAAATAAGTGCCAATTTGCGTGTTTTTCCGGCTGTTTATAAAAAAATAGTGTGTGGGGGTTGCTTTGTGTTGCAAAAAAGCGTAACTTTGCAAATTGAATGTTTTTGCACCAAAAATCACTTTCTAAAACAAATATTATGGCAAAAGAAAAAAAATTTATGACGTGTGATGGTAATGCTGCCGCTGCGCACATCGCGTACATGTTTACCGAAGTGGCTGCTATTTATCCCATCACGCCGTCGTCGCCGATGGCCGAAAATGTGGACGAATGGGCTGCACAAGGTCGCAAAAATATGTTCGGCGAGACGGTTACAGTACAAGAAATGCAGTCGGAAGCCGGTGCTGCCGGCGCTGTGCATGGCTCGTTGCAGGCCGGTGCGCTCACCACAACGTTTACCGCTTCGCAAGGCTTGTTGCTGATGATTCCGAACATGTACAAAATCGCCGGCGAATTGATCCCGACGGTGTTCCATGTGTCGGCGCGTACGCTGGCAAGCCATGTGCTGTGTATCTTTGGCGACCATCAGGACGTGATGGCATGCCGTCAAACAGGATTCGCCATGTTGGCCGAAGGCTCGGTGCAAGAGGTGATGGATTTGGCCGGCGTAGCACATCTGGCTACACTCAAATCGCGTGTGCCGTTCCTCAATTTCTTCGACGGATTCCGCACATCGCACGAGTATCAAAAAATCGAAGTCGTTGACCAAGAAGACTTGCGCCCGTTGGTCGATATGCAGGCTTTGCAGGAGTTCCGCAACCGAGCACTCTGCCCGCAACGCCCCGAAATGCGCGGCATGGCCGAAAACCCCGATGTGTTCTTTGCTCACCGCGAAAGTTGCAACCCGTACTACGACGGCGTGGCCGACATCGTTTCGGATTACATGGATAAAATCAGCGAAATCACCGGTCGCAAATATCGTCCGTTTACCTACTACGGCGCACCCGATGCCGAAAACATCGTCATCTGCATGGGCTCGGCCTGCGAAGCCTTGCGCGAAGTGGTTGATTACCGCAAAGGCGAAAAACTCGGTATGATAAACGTGCACCTTTATCGTCCGTTCTCGCTGAAATATCTGAAAGAGGCTATCCCAGCCACAACTAAACGCATCTGCGTGCTCGACCGCACCAAAGAGCCCGGCGCCAATGGCGAACCGCTCTATCTGGACGTAAAAGACGCTCTGCAAGAACTCGGTTTAGGCCACATCGAAGTAGTAGGCGGTCGTTACGGCTTGGGTAGCAACGACACCACACCGGCGCAAATGATGGCCGTGTACGACAATCTGGCCTTGCCGCAACCCAAAAACCACTTTACGATCGGCATCAACGACGATGTTACGTTCACATCGCTGCCGCTCGGCGAGGAGATTGCCATGGGCGGTGCCGGCATGTTCCAAGCCAAATTCTATGGTTTGGGCGCCGATGGCACGGTTGGTGCAAACAAAAACTCGGTGAAAATCATCGGCGACACCACCGATAAATATTGCCAAGCCTATTTCTCGTACGACTCGAAAAAATCGGGCGGCTTCACCTGCTCGCACCTCCGTTTTGGCGACGAACCGATTCACTCAACCTACTTGGTAACAACACCGAACTTTGTGGCGTGCCACGTTCAGGCCTATCTGCACATGTACGATGTAACGCGCGGCTTGCAGAAAAACGGCACATTCCTGCTGAATACCATTTGGGATGGTGACGAGTTGAAACGCAACTTGCCGAACAAAGTGAAAAAATATTTTGCCGACAACCATATCAAAGTGTACTACATCAACGCCACAAAGATTGCGCAGGAAATCGGGCTTGGCAATCGCACCAACACCATTTTGCAATCGGCCTTCTTCCGCATCACGGGCGTCATTCCGGTCGAAAAAGCGGTCGAGGAGATGAAACACTTCATCGTGAAATCGTACGGCAAAAAAGGCGAAGATGTGGTGAATAAAAACTATGCCGCTGTCGATCGTGGCGACGAGTACCACTTGCTCGACATCGATCCGGCATGGAGCGCACTCGTCGAAGAACCGAAAGTGTACACCGATGGCGACGACTTCATCAACAAAGTGGTGCGCCCCATCAATGCGCAAGATGGCGATTTGTTGCCCGTTTCGGCCTTCAAAGGCATCGAAGACGGCACATGGCGCGCCGGCACGGCCAAGTACGAAAAACGCGGTGTGAGCGCCTTTGTACCAACATGGAATGCCGACAACTGCATACAATGTAACAAGTGTGCATACGTTTGTCCGCACGCCTGCATACGCCCGTTTGTGCTCGATGCCGCCGAAAAAGAAGGCCTGAATGCCTCGATGATAGAGATGAAAGCACCGGCCGCCATGAAAGGCATGTATTTCCGCATACAGGTTGGTGTGATGGACTGCCTTGGCTGCGGCAACTGCGTCGATGTGTGCCCGGGCAACCCCAAAACAGGCAAAGCCTTGTCGATGACCAACCTCGAAAGCCAAATGGCCGAAGCCGAAAATTGGAAATATTGCGTTGACAATGTCAAAACAAAACAAGAGTTGGTTGACATCAAATCGAACGTCAAAAACAGCCAATTTGCTACGCCGTTGTTCGAATTCTCGGGCGCTTGCTCGGGTTGCGGCGAAACACCTTATCTGAAACTGATTTCGCAACTGTTCGGCGACCGCGAAATTGCCGCCAACGCCACCGGTTGCACCTCTATCTATTCGGGTTCGGTGCCTTCGACACCATACACTACCAACGAAAAAGGACACGGTCCCGCATGGTCGAACTCGTTGTTCGAAGATTTCTGCGAATACGGTCTCGGTATGCAAATCGCTCACAAGAAGATGAAAGAACGTCTTGCACGCCTGATGACCGAAGCACAAACCTGCGACTGCTGCTCCGACGAGATGAAAGCCATGTTCCGCGAATGGATCGACAATTGCAACGATGCCGACGTAACAAAACGTCTGTACGAACCGATTGTGGCTGCATGCGAGCAGTGCAACTGCGAAAAATGTCAGGAAATTCTGAAATACAAAGATCACCTCGTTAAACGCAGCCAGTGGATTATTGGCGGCGATGGCGCAAGTTACGACATCGGCTACGGCGGTCTCGACCATGTGATTGCCTCCGGCGAAGATGTCAACATCCTTGTGCTCGACACCGAAGTCTATTCCAACACCGGTGGTCAGGCATCCAAAGCAACGCCGATTGGCGCTATCGCGAAGTTCGCTGCTATGGGTAAGCGCGTGCGCAAGAAAGACCTCGGTATGATTGCTACCACCTACGGCTATGTCTATGTCGCCCAAATAGCGATGGGTGCCGACCAAGCGCAGACCCTGAAAGCCATCCGCGAAGCCGAGGCTTATCCCGGACCGTCGCTCGTGATTGCTTACGCGCCGTGTATCAACCACGGACTGAAAGCCGGCATGGGCAAGAGCCAAGCCGAAGAAGCAAAAGCCGTAGAATGCGGTTATTGGCACTTGTGGCGCTACAATCCCGCGCTCGAAGCCGAAGGCAAAAATCCGTTCACACTCGACAGCAAAGAGCCGCAGTGGGAAAAATTTGCCGACTATCTGAAAGGCGAAGTGCGTTTTGCCAGCGTGATGAAGCAATATCCGGCCGAAGCCGCCGATTTGTTCCAAGCCGCCGAGGACAATGCCAAATGGCGCTATCGCAGCTATTTGCGTATGCAGAGCGAAAATTGGAGCGAATAACTCGCTTTTTGAATAAAAATAGCGAAATTCGAGTTAAACATCGCGTTTGACTCGAATTTTTTGTTTTACTTATTTATGTATAAGTGTTAATTAGAATTATTAAATATAAAACAAACAATTCTGCTTTGGAATTGCAGATATTTATATTATTTTTGCAAACTAAACACTCTAAATCTATATGAAAACACAATTATTGCTTGGCCTGTTGTGTCTGCATCTGACATTGTCGGCTGCGACTGTGAAAGATAGCATATTGGCACTTGTGCCGGGCAGCGACGAGGTGTTTAGGTATGGCTACAACGAGTTGTCGCCGGCCGACCAAGCCAAGTACGAAGCCATTCTGACGGCCATTCTGCAATTCGATGCCAATAAAGCCGGCGGTATCGACCACCGCGTGGACATTCCGTGGAGTAGCGATATGAATGCACTGACGGCCATGCTGCGGCGTATGCAAACCGATGTGCCGCAGTTGTGGGTGTTGTTCAATTATATTCCGCGCTACAACTATGACACTTATCAGGCGCGCATCTCGACGGTCAATACACCCGAAAGTTTTTTGCACGATTTGCTGACGATTGATACGGTTTTTCGTAAAATAACGGCACCGATTACGCCCGATATGAGTGCTTATCATAAGGTGAAAGTGCTGCACGATGGTTTCATTGCCGAAGTGAGTTATGGCAATCCGAGCGGTGCCAATGCCGGCAACATAAAAGGTGCTTTGATAGAAAAACGGGCTGTTTGCGAAGGGTTTTCGCGCGCTTTTCTCTATCTGTGTCAGGGAGTTGGCATCCGATGTGTGTATGTGAGCGGCAGTAATACGAATGGTCGACACGCTTGGAATCATGTCGAAGTCGATGGCAAATGGTATGTGGTTGATCTCACTGCCGATGGCGCATTCGCCGGCCATTGCGGCTACGATGGCTTTCTGCGCGGTCAAACCTATTTCGATGAGCACTATACCATTGCTGACGATGATGTGCCTTACAACAATCTGCCAACTTTGTCCGCTACCGATTGCCCCGAACCAGCACAGCAGCCGACAAGCGTGGAAACGTGCTCCGAAGTGCCGATGATCGATGTAACGCGCCCGATGTTCAATGTAGTGGGGCAGCGGGTCGGCGCCAATTATCGTGGCATTGTGATTCAAAATGGCAGAAAGTATGTGTTAAACCGATAGTCTGCTGCTAAAAATAGGCAACATACTATTTGATTTGATACAGAAAATTAGTAATTTTGCAAACTTATTTCGAGATAGAACCTAAATTATACCAACATAATGAAACTGAACGAATTAGAAGCAGTTGTGTTTGGTGGCAAACCCTTGGTCGTCGGCGATGCCGACCGCCAAAAAGTAGAAATGTGCTATCAGTTTTTGGCGGATTTTGCCAAAGATAAGGTCATTTACGGCATCAATACCGGTTTTGGCCCGATGGCGCAATATCGTGTTTCGGACGAAAATTTGCTGCAATTACAGTACAACATCATCCGCAGCCATTCGACGGGCGCCGGTCGGCCGCTGCCGTCGGAATGTGTGAAAGCGGCCATGGTGTCGCGTTTGTGCACGTTTTTGAACGGCAAATCGGGCATTCATTTCGATACGGTGAATCTGTTGTGCGAATTTATCAATCGCGATATTATTCCCGTGATACCCGAACACGGCAGTGTGGGTGCCAGCGGCGATTTGGTGCAGTTGGCGCATTTGGCGTTGGCGTTGATAGGCGAGGGCGACGTGTTCTACCACGGCGAACGCCGTTTGGCTGCCGATGTGATGCGCGAAAATGGCTTACAACCGCTCAAAATGTATCTGCGCGAAGGCTTGGCCATCACCAACGGCACGGCGGTGATGACCGGTATAGGGTTGGTTAACCTGCTGCGTGCCAAGCAGTTGTATCGTTCGGCGTTGAACGCGTCGGTGTTGGTGAATGAGATTGTGTCGTCGTACGACGATTTTATGGCCGAGGAGTTGAATCGCCTGAAAAATCATGAAGGACAAAACGTCGTGGCTGCCGAAATGCGCCGTTTGTCGGCCGGCAGCAAATGCTTGTTCAAACGCGCCGAAAAACTCTACAATCGCCACGACGAGGCAACGTTCGACCACAAAGTGCAGCCTTACTATTCGTTGCGTTGTGTGCCGCAGATATTGGGACCAATCTACGAAGTGTTGCAATTTACGGAAAAAATTTTGGTCGAAGAAATGAACGCTGCCGACGACAATCCGATTGTCGATCTGGAGACGCGCACGGTGTATCACGGCGGTAATTTTCATGGCGATTATGTATCGTTCGAAATGGATAAACTGAAAATTGCCATCACCAAACTGACCATGTTGATGGAGCGGCAGATGAATTATCTGTTTCACGACCGCATCAACGGCATTTTGCCGCCATTTGTCAATTTGGGCGTGCTGGGTCTGAACTATGGTTTGCAAGCCTCGCAGTTTACGGCCACATCGACTACGGCCGAGTGTCAAACGCTATCGATGCCAAACTATGTGCACAGCATTCCGAATAACAATGACAATCAGGATATTGTGAGCATGGGTACCAACTCGGCGTTGATTTGCCGGCGCGTGATTGACAATGCATTCCAAGTGATGGCCATTCATCACATGGCCTTGGTGCAAGCGGTCGATTGTTTGAAAATAGCCGACAAGTTGGCGCCGGCTACGCGTAAAATTTACGACGAAGTGCGCGCCATTGTGCCCGTGTTTATCGACGATACACCAAAATACAAAGAGATAGAACAACTTATTGCTTATTTGAAAAAATAGATCACTCAAAAAAAATAACGAGCATGGATAAACAACAAATTACCGAAAAACTGAAAGTGTGTTTGGGCGACGAGTTCGAAGTGGCGCACGACAAATTTTCGACCGAAGCGTTGCTCAAGGACGATTTGGGTTTCGATAGTTTGGATATGGTAGATGTCATCGTATTGTTGAACGAAGAGTTCGAGGTGAAACTCACTTCGGAAGATTTTGTACATTGTCGCACGTTTGGACAGTTGGTCGATTTGTTGGCCGCACGTGCCCGATAAGGAATGGTTGTGCACACCAAAATAAATCGTTCGAGATGTGTGGTGCTGATTGCCGTAGAATTGTTGGAATAGAGTAGTGAACGGATGAGCAATCAGAAAACTATGTCGGAACAAAAATGGACAGCAAAATCGCGTGGTAATCCGCTTGGATACCGCATCTTTATATTCTTTGTCAAACACTTTGGCTTGCGTTTTGCGTATGCCAATCTGTTGTATGTGGCACCATATTTTATTCCGTTTGCGCCGCAAGCCACCAAGGCCGTTTGGTATTATTATCGCCGCATATTGCATTATGGTGTGCCCAAATCGATGTGGTCGGTCTATCTGCACTATTTTCGTTTCGGGCAGTGTCTCATCGACAAGATGGCCATTCAGCATGGTTTGAAAGATAAGTTTCGTTATACGTTCGACAATTACGAGGCATTTCTCGATGTGCTGAATGCCGGCAAGGGCGCCGTGCTGATAGGCGCGCATGTCGGTGCGTGGCAAATGAGCGCAAGTTTTTTTGGCAACTATGGACGCAAGATGCACGTCGTGTTGGTCGATAAAGAGTACGAACAGCTGAAAAAGTATGTCGATTTTCGGGAACGTGCGTTCCATGTCATTCCTATCAACAAGACCGATGTGCTCGATACGATGCTGACCATCAAAAAAGCGTTGAACGCCGGCGAGTATATTTGTTTGCAGGGCGATCGCTATACGAATGACGAGCATACGTTGGAGGCTGATTTTATGGGCCGCGCCGCTGATTTTCCCGAAGGACCGTTTTTGTTGGCGTCGCGATTGCGTGTGCCGGTTGTCTTTTTTTATTCCGTGCGCGCCAATGGTGGATATACGTTTAAGTTTGTGATTGCCGATGTCGGCGGTCGTCGGTGCGATAAATACGATTTGTTGGCGCAATATGTAAACTCGTTGGAACAAGTGGTGCGCGCCCATCCGCAGATGTGGTTTAACTTCTATCAATTTTGGAAATGAAACAGATTTTACTCATTTCGGCAAATCGTTTTTGCGACCCTTATCCGGTCTATCCGTTGGGACTGTCGTACCTCAAAACCTATTTGTCGGCACACCTGCCGCACGATGAGTATAGTGTTCGTATATTGGATTGTAATCGACTGACAAATAGCGAGTTGTACGATGCTGTGGTGGCGCTCGACCCGTTTTTTGTGGGGGTCTCGTTGCGTAACGTCGATGGTGCCAATTCGTTGAACGAGGGCAATTTTGTCGAGGCTTATGCCGAAATTGTGGCAACCATCAGGCGCGCAACCAAGGCGCATGTGTCGATAGGCGGTGCCGGTTTTTCGATATTTCCGCAGCATTTTATGGACAGATTGCAGGCCGATTCGGGCATTGTGGGTGAGGGCGAAACAAGTTTGTGCCAACTGATTGAAAATTTGGCACATAATGCACCTTTGGACCACATCGAAGGACTGATTTTGCCGCACGAAAAGGCTCCACGACTGCCGCATACGCGCTATCTGAATACACTCGATGTAACATTCGAAGACAATTTGATCGATTACTATTGGCGCTACAGCGGCATGCTGAACATTCAAACCAAGCGCGGGTGTCCCTATCACTGCATCTACTGTTCGTATCCGGGCATCGATGGCTGCAGGGTGCGCACGTTGGACGTCGAAAAAATAGTGGCTGATATGGCGCGTTTGAAACGCGATAAAAATATCGATTATTTTTTCTTTACCGATTCGGTTTTCAACATCAACAACGCCTACAACGTGGCATTGGCCGAACGTTTGATAGCCGAACATTTGGACATACATTGGGGCGCGTATTTCTCGCCGCACAATTTGTCGGACGAGCATCTGCAACTATTTCAGGCATCCGGCTTGACGCATGTGGAGTTTGGCACCGAATCGCTGTGCGACGACACCTTGGCTGCATACGGCAAATTGTTCACGTTCGACGATGTAAAACGCGTGTCGGATTTGTGTGTCAAATATGGCGTTTACTACGCACATTTTTTGATTTTGGGTGGCTATGGCGAAACACGCGCCACGCTGCGTACCACCATCGACAACTCGTGCCTATTGCAATCGACGGTGTTTTTTCCGTATGTCGGCATGCGCATCTATCCGCATACCAAGTTGCACGAAATGGCTGTGGCACAGAGCGTTTTGTCGCCCGACGATACACTTGTGGAACCGCGTTATTACATTGCACCTGATTTTTCGATTGATGAAGCGCGCACCTTGGCACAGGCAACGGGCAAGGCATGGATTTTCCCCGACGAACCACACAATGCGCTGATGGATACGATGCGCCTGAAACGTAACAAGAAAGGGCCTCTGTGGGAATATCTGCGGCGACCATAATCCCAAGACAATATGAATACACAACAGACACAACATTGTTATTGGGTGGCCGATTATATGATTTCGGCACTTGGGTGCGGCACCGACCTCAATGCCGAACGTATCTTGGCCTATCGCACGGGATTGACCACGCATGTCGATGCGTCGGTGTGCGATAAACCATTTGTCGCCGGCCGCATCGATTGGCAACAAATCGCTCCACGCGATGGTTATACGCGTTTGGAACGTTTGATGTTGATGGCTGTTGACAACGTAAAACGTCAGGTGGCAGCGCTCGATTTTGCCGGCGATGCTGTAGGTCTCATCTTATCGACAACGAAAGGCAATATCGACTTGTTGGCACAGTCGGCCATGAGTGATAAACGGCTCTTTTTGCCCGAATTAGCACAGCGCATAGCAACGGCATGCGGCGTGAATACCAAACCGATTGTCATCTCAAACGCTTGTATATCAGGTGTATCGGCTCTTATTGTGGCGGCGCGTCTGATAGCCGAAGGGCGTTTTAGGCACGTTTTGGTGGTCGGCGGCGACTTGCTCACGCAGTTTGTGGTGTCGGGATTTCAGTCGTTCAAGTCGGTGAGCGAACGTGTGTGTCGCCCGTACGATGCGGCGCGCGATGGTTTATCGATGGGCGAAGCGTGCGGCGCCGTGTTACTTTCGGCTGATGGACAACTCGGTGGTAACCAACCTGTTACGATTGTTGGCGGTGCTATAACCAACGATGCCAACCACATATCGGGACCATCGCGCACAGGCGACGGGCTGCATTACGCCATCAGGCAGGCTATGTGTGAAGCGCAAGTCGAAAAAGCGGATTTGGCTTTTGTGAGCGCACACGGCACGGCCACGGTGTATAACGACGAAATGGAGAGTAAAGCGCTGAATTTGAGTAATTTACTCGATATTCCCACAAATAGTTTGAAACCGTATTTCGGCCATACGTTGGGCGCTTGTGGTGTGATAGAGAGCATTTTGTGCGTGTGGCAACTGCGCCATCGAACATTGTTCGGCACCAAAGGTTTCGAAACTTTAGGCGTGCCGTATCCGATGGCGGTATCGGCTGAACATCAGCCAATTACGAACGGCGATTGTTGCCTGAAAATAGCATCGGGTTTTGGTGGTTGCAATGCGGCGATGGTGTTGCGTCTTGGAGCCGGCCCCGTCCCGGCTATGCCCTCGAACGTGAAACCGCTGCGTGTTGTGCGGCGTGTGGTGTTGGCTTCGGATCGGCCTTTTTCCGAATTTATTCGCGATGAATACCGCGCATTGAATGCTCCGAATATGAAATTTTTCAAAATGGACAATCAATGCAAATTGGGCTATGTGGCCGCCGAAAAATTGTTGAAAGGTATTGATTTAGAATACGATACAACGCGTACGGCGTTGGTGCTGACCAACCATGCCGCTTCGCTGAATACCGACTTGAAACATCAGCAACTGCTGAATGCACACGAGGCCGCTTCGCCGGCTGTGTTTGTTTACACGTTGCCAAATATCGTGAGTGGCGAAATCTGCATTCGGCATCATATTCAGGGCGAGAACACCTTTTTTGTGCAGGATTCTCCCGATGGTTTTGCGCGCGAATATGCTGCGTTGCTGTTGCATCGTGGCATTGTCGACCGTGTCGTACTGGGGTGGTGCGAAGTGCTGGGCGAACATTATGCGGCTAACTTTGAATTATTAACTCTTTAATACATAAATCACTATGGAACAATTGGTTGAGCAACTGAAACAACAACTTATCGACGCTTTGAATTTGGAAGACATGGCGCCGGCCGACATCGATGCCGATGCACCTCTTTTTGGCGAGGGGTTGGGTCTCGATTCGATTGACGCACTTGAGGTTATTCTGCTTTTGGAAAAAAAATATGGCATCAAATTGGAAGACCCGAAAGCCGCTAAACCACATTTTGCATCGGTGCGTGTGTTGGCCGAGTTTATCGCGGCAAATCGTACGAAATAAATAAGGAGCATGTTTCCGGTTAAAATTTCGGGTATCGGCGTTGTCTCGGCTCTTGGCATTGGGGTAAACGCCAACCTTGAGGCGTTGCAATCGGGGCGGAGTGGCTTGGGTGCCATTTCGCTGTTCGATTCCAACCATTGTGTGCCTGTCGGCGAGGTAAAGTGCAGCAACGACGAACTCCGTCAACGGCTCGGTTTGCCCATCGACAAGGTGTTTTCGCGTACGGCGATGCTCGGCATGATGGCTGCGCGCGAAGCCTTGGACGATGCTCAGATTGACACACATTGGCGAGTCGGGTTGGTGTCGGCCACGTCGGTTGGAGGTATGGATCTCACCGAACAGTTTTATCGCGACTTTATGCGCAACCTCGACGGCGGTCGTTTGCGTATGGTTGTTCATCACGATAGCGCCGACAGCACGTTGCACATAGCCGACTATTGCGGCATCGACCATTTTTCGACTACTATATCGACGGCTTGTTCGTCGTCGGCCAACGCCATTATGTTGGGGGCGCGCCTGATTCGTGCCGGTCTGCTCGATGTGGTGGTGGCCGGTGGCACCGATGCGTTGTGTCAGTTCACCGTCAACGGATTTGCTTCGCTGAAGATATTGGACACGCAGCCTTGTCGTCCGTTCGATGCCACGCGTGCCGGATTGAATTTGGGCGAAGGCGCAGGCTACATTGTGTTGCAGCGTGCCGATACACCTTCTGTGCGGGATTATGGTCGCTTGCTTGGTTTTGCGAATGCCAATGATGCAACTCATCAAACTGCCACTTCGCAGAGTGGTGACGGGGCATTTCTCTCTATGTCGAAAGCGCTGCAAATGGCCGAGTTATCAACAGCAGCCATCGACTATATCAATGTGCATGGAACCGGCACCGGCAACAACGATGCATCGGAAGGCGCCGCCTTGCAGCGTATTTTTGGTGCCGACATACCCACGTTCAGTTCCACCAAAGCCTTTACGGGACATACATTGGCGGCAGCCGGCGGTATCGAAGCGGTATTTTCGTTGCTTGCCATGCGACATGGTGCGGTGTGGCCAAACCTTAATTTTACGACCCCGATGCGCGAATTGCCGCTTGTGCCCGAAACTCACTTTCGCGACGGATTAGCCATCCATCATGTGATGAGCAATTCGTTTGGTTTCGGTGGTAATTGCGCCACATTGATTTTTGGAAAATAATTTGTATTTTTGCAAAATTAACAGCACCCGTTGCTACAAACTAAAATCAGAGAATATGAAAAACTTGTAGAAGAACAAACTTTTCAACTAATATTATAATAGTGGTACCATTTTAATTTATGCCTTTCATTAACGCTATAGCATCGGATAAAACGCTGAAAACCGACATCAAAGCACTGATTCCCGACCCGATGGTGCGGCGGCGCATGAGCCGCATCGTCAAACGCGGCGTGAGTGTCGGTATGGAGTGCTTGCTGACCGCCGGCGCCGATACGATTGATGCCATTATCACGGCTACCGGCTTTGGTTGTTTGGACGACAGCGAAAAATTTCTGCGCAATATTATCGACACCGACGAACAACTGCTCAACCCAACGCCTTTTATCCAATCGACATTCAACACGGTGGGCGGACAAATCGGTTTGTTGTGCAAAAATCATTGCTACAACATGACTTACACGCACCGCGGTCGGAGTTTCGAGAGTGCGTTGCTCGATGCCGTGCTGCTGCTCGATGCCGGCGAAGCACACAACGTGCTGCTGGGCGCATTCGACGAAACCACGCCGACACAACACAAAATAATGGAACGCATGGGCTTGTGGCGTAGGGCACAGGCCGGCGAAGGGGCTTATTTCTTTGTCGTGTCCGACCAACGAGGCGCAAACTGCGTGGCTACAATCGACAGACCGGAGTTTCTGCAAACGCCTGCCACTGAAGAAAATTTGCGCCAACAGTACGCCAATGCGCTGTTTTATAACGACTATGCCGATTGCGGCGTGTTCCACACGGCGGCGGCAGCGGTGCTGTTCGAGGCAATCAACCGATTGTCGCCCGATACGCCGAAACTCACATTGTACAACACCTATTTCGGCACGATGCCGACCATGTTACATATTCGTGCTTGTTGATGACGATTCTTGCTATCATATTGATAATAAGTGTTTTGACGTTTATGTTCTACGCCTCGTACAACGTTGGGTCGGGTGTGTATGTCAAGGCGGTGTGCCGCATCCCGACCGACCAAAAACAGGTGGCATTGACGTTCGACGACGGTATCGACAGAGTGCAAACGCCGTTGGTGCTTGATGTGCTGCAACGACACCATATTAAAGCAACATTTTTTTTGGTGGGCGAACGGGCGCAGGCGCATCCCGACATTGTGCGGCGTATGGTGGCCGAAGGGCATACCATCGGCATTCATACATGGCAACACCGGAATACGTTCCCTTTGGGTTCGACTGCCACGATAACGGCTGACTTGCAGCGAACGCGTAGCGTGCTCGAACAACTTGGCGGACATCCTGTTACGCGTTTCCGACCGCCATTTGGCGTTACCAATCCGCCTATCGGAAAGGCTGCGCGCCGTCTGGAATTGACCATTGTGGGGTGGAGCATCCGCTCGCACGATACGAACCCGAAACGTTCACGCACCGACATCGTCAAGCGTATCGAACGGCGGTTGCATCCGGGCGCCATCATTTTGTTGCACGACAATCGCCCCAACAGTGAAGAGTTGCTTGAAAAAATTTTGGTCATGTTGAAACAACACGACTATACGATAATGAATTTGTAGTTTTTATGAAACATTTATGTATTTTGATAATTTTATCGTTGGTTACTTGTGCGGCAAGTGCCGATGCCACGGCCATACTGACTAAACTGCAGACCAACGGCGCGGCTATCGGCACCATCGAGAGCCGTTTTGTGCAACGCAGGCATGTGCAGGCTTTGAAGAGCGATGTGCTGTCGAACGGGCGTTTTTATTATCAAAAAAACGATAAAATCTGCATGGTTTACGACCGACCGCAAGGCGATTTGTTGCTGATGAATGGCGACGATTTTGTGATGATAGCCGATGGCCGGCGCAGCGTTGTCAATGCACAAGCAAACCCGATGCTGAAACAGTTGCGGACGCTGTTAACTGCTTGTGTCAGTGGCGATTTCGAACGCCTGAAAACCGGTCGAAATACCCGACTTGTGGTTGACCAGACGGATACGCACTATATTTTGACCGCTCATTTTGACGGCTCGGCCAAAAAAATGTACGCTTCCGTTGTGCTGACGTTCGACAAACGGCAGTTGGCTTTAGTGGCGTTGCGGATGAACGAATCGAATGGCAATTTTACCGAATACACGTTTGAGTCGCCTAAATTCAATCAGCCGATCGATGAACGTATATTTGATGTTAATGGTAAATAAATCAACTTGTTAGTTATTTCGACAATGGTTGAATCGGATATAAAACAACGTTTCAGGCAGTTGAACGGGGTGGTGCTGATGCCCACGTACAACAACGCCAAAACATTGTTGCAAGTGATAGACGATGTACGCCGTTATGCGGCCGACATTATGGTAGTGAACGATGGCTGTACCGACGATACGGCGGCGTTGTTGGCTTCGCAGCCTGATTTGCATGTCATTGCCTACGAGCGCAATCGTGGCAAAGGTTATGCTTTGAAAACCGGTTTGCGCGAAGCGGCGCGTCGTGGTTATGCGTATGCCATTACCATCGATAGCGACGGGCAACACTATGCCGATGATATTGCTGTCTTTGTGGAGGCTGCCGAGCAGTCGCCGAACACGCTGTTTGTGGGTGCACGCAATTTGCAGGCCGACAATATGCCTTCGAAAAATACGTTTGCCAATAAATTTTCCAACTTTTGGTATTGGGCCGAAACAGGCATCAAACTGACTGATACACAGTCGGGTTTTCGGCTTTATCCTTTGGTCGTATTGTCCAATTTGCATTTCATCACATCGCGTTACGAGTTCGAGGTAGAAGTGCTTGTGCGCGCTGCCTGGAAGGGCATCAAGGTGGCCAATGTGCCTATCAAAGTCTATTATCCGCCGGCCGAGGAACGTGTGTCGCATTTTCGTCCGGCGCGCGATTTTACACGCATCTCCCTGCTGAACACCTATTTGGTGCTGATGGCTTTGCTCATCTACTATCCGTGGCGTTTTCTGCATACGCTCACTTGGAGCAATATCAAACGTTTTGTGCACAACAATATTACGCATTCGCCCGAAAGCAATTTGCGTATGTCGTTGGCCATAGGGTGGGGCGTGTGCTGTGGCATTTTGCCGGCGTGGGGTTATCAGATGTGGATAGCCTTGGCAGTGGCGCAGGTGGCCAAACTGAATAAGGTGTTGGCCGTGGTGGCCAGCAATATCAGCATTCCGCCGATGATTCCGTTTATCTTGTTTGGTAGTTATGTGCTTGGCTGTCAGTTACTTGGAAATCCTGTTTCGCTGCTGTTTAGCGAAGTTACGTTCGAATCGGTGATGGTGAATTTGTGGCAGTATGTGCTTGGCGCGTGTGTGTTGGCGGTGTTGGCCGGCGTGTGTGTGTGGTTGGTTAGTTGGGCGGTGTTGAGTCTGTTTAGAAAAACGCATTGAATATGACCAAATTTTTTCTGACGATATACGATTTTTTTGAACGTCATCGCACATGGTTGTGGGTGTCTTTGTGGGCATCTGTTATTGTTATGTCGCTGATAGCGTGTCGGTTGCGATTCCAAACCGACATCATGAGTTTCGTGCCCGAAGGCGATCGGGCGCGCGACAAGGAGGTGCTGGCCGAGTTGCGCATCAAAGACCGCATTATTGTGATGTTTTCGACCGATTCCGACGACGTGTCGCCCGACGATTTGATTGCTGCCTCCGATGCTTTCGAAACGGCGGTTTGGCAGCATACCGATTCGGCACACATACTGCGGCTTGATGCTGCTGTCGATATGTCGGTGTTTGACAATACGTTGGATTACATCTATGGGCATATCCCGCTGTTTGTTGATTCTGTCGATTATGCCGCTTTGGATAGTTTGTTGCAGCCAGCAGTGTGCCGGCAGCGCATGGCGCAAAATTACGCCGATTTGCTGTCGCCTATGGGAGTCGGCGTGCAAAGCATCATTCTGCGCGACCCGTTGGGATTGGCCACAAAAACGCTTGCCGATTTGCAGCATTTCAATCAGTTCGAAGGTTACGCCATTTACGACGACCGTCTCTTTTCCGACGACTATCGGACGTTGTATCTCTTTATCGATTCGCGGGACGGCGGCGACGCTTCGCCCTTAAATGACGAACTGACCACTGCCATCGAAACATCGTTGCAGCAGGTCGAAAATCAGTGCGCCGGTGTGGCGGCCGAGTGCTACGGCGTACCACTGATAGCCACTTACAATGCGCGGCAAATTCAGCGCGACCTGATGGTAACGCTCAACGTGGCGTTGCTGGTGATAGTCGTTTTGGTGTTACTGACATTCCGGCGCAAGCGCACCATCTTGTTGCTGATAGTGCCGGTGATTTATGGTGCTTTGTTTGCGGCCGCCTGCATTGTGCTGATACAAGGACAAATTTCGGCCATTGCCATTGGCACGGGCGCAGTGGTGCTGGGTGTGGCACTGAGTTATTCGGTGCATGTGGTGGCGCACGCCGGTCATAGCAAAACGGCGCGTCAACTTGTCGAAGAGTTGTCGTCGCCATTGACTATCGGCAGCCTGACAACCATCGGCGCATTTGTCGGATTGCAGTTCACCTCGTCGCCTTTGTTGCAGGATTTTGGACTCTTTGCCGCTTGCAGTTTGGTGGGAACCATGTTGTTTTGTCTTATCTTTTTGCCGCATTGCATGGTGGTTGACGGGCAACACGAAAAAACGCGTACTATGCAGTTTATCAATCGGTTGAATGGTTATGCGTACGACAAAAACAGATGGTTGGTTGGCACGCTGGCGGTAGTGCTGGTGGCTGCTTGTGCAATGTGTGGCGATGTGCGTTTCAATTACGATATGATGCAGTTGTGTTACCAACCACCGCAACTCGACGATGCCGCTCGGCGCTTACAAAACCGCCCTGACGAAGATACTTCGATATTGTTGGTGTCGCATGCCACGACAGCCGAAACGGCTTTGCAGGCTTACAGCACAACGCATGCGGTGGTGTGTGCGGCCGCCGATTCGAACAACATCGAAAAATATATGTCGGCAGCCACGTTCCTGCCGCCGAAAACGGTGCAAGCGCAAAAAATTGCGCAGTGGAACAACTATTGGACGCCCGAAAAACGCCAATATGCCGCAACCGCCATACAACAGGCCGCCGGCCAAGTCGGTTTTGCCGATGATGCGTTCGATGCGTTTTTCGATATGTTGGCGGTTGATTACGAACCTGTCGATTTGCTGGACGAGATTCGCGGACAGACTTTGGCGTTTTCAAACTTGGTGGAACAGAACGATTCGGCGGTGTCGCTGATTATGCAGGTGTGGTTGGACGATGCCAAAAAGCAGACCGTCTATCGGCAAGTGGCACCGACGGCAGCCATTGTCGATCAGAGTTTTTTCATAGCCGAAGTGGCGCGCTCCATCAACAACGATTTTAATCTCATTCTCGGCATCTCGTCGTTGCTGATTTTTGTCGTGTTGTTGGTGTCGTATGGCAGGGTAGAGTTGGCTGTGTTGGCCTTTTTGCCCATGTGTCTGAGTTGGTTCATTATCTTGGGCTTTATGGCCATTTTCGGCATCGAATTCAACATTGTCAACATGATTCTATCGACATTTATTTTCGGCATTGGCGACGATTTCAGCATATTCGTGCTCGATGGATTGTGTAGCGAATATCGTGTTGGCAAAAAGATGTTGCCGGCGCACAAAACGGCTATTTTCTTCTCGGCGTTGATGACGGTTATCGGCATGGGAGCGTTGCTGTTTGCCAAACATCCGGCCATTCATTCGCTGGCGTTGGTGTCGTTGTTGGGCATCATTGTGGTGGTGTTGGTGTCGTACATTTTGCAACCGTTATTGTTTCGTTGGTTGATAACCGCCAACACCGACAAAGGCGGCCTGCCGCACACCATAGGGAGTTTGCTGCGCTCGTTATGGGGTTTGCTGCTGATTCTGATTGGCAGTCTGTTGCTTGACGTGTTGATTGTCGTGCTGTTGCTGCTGCCGTGTCGTATGTCTGCGAAACAACGTTGGTTTCGGGGGGCGCTGCAGCACATTGCGCGGGTTATACTATATGCGATGCCCGGCTGTCATTTGCGCATTCATCGCCATGGCGAGACATTCCGACAACCATCCATCATCATAGCCAATCATCTGTCGATGATAGATTTATTGATCATGTTCAGTTTGTCGCCCGATATAGTCATCACGGCAAAATCGTGGGTGATTCGCAATCCGTTGTTTGCTTTGATAGCAAAATTTGCCGGATTCATCGACACGTCGAAAGGGGTGGAACAGATGGAGCAGACTATGACGGCCATTGTGGCACAACAGCAATCGTTGCTCATTTTCCCCGAAGGCACGCGTTCCGACGATTTGGAAATGCAACGTTTTCACAAAGGCGCATTCTACCTTGCCGAACACTATCATCTCGACATTGTGCCGATAGTGCTTTATGGCACAGGCAATGTTTATCGCAAAGGGCAACTCTATTTAGCCAACGGCACTATGGTGACCGAGGTGTTGCCACGCATCGCCTGCAACGATGCACGCTATGGCACCACTTACCAAGAACGGGCTAAACAAATTCGGCGTTATATGGCCGCCGAGTACGACAAATTGCGTGCTGCATACGACACGATGGATAACGCCTATTATCGCACGGCATTCGACAAAAACTATCTGTATAAAGACGTGCGTGTGGCACGCATGGAATGTCGTGTGGCACGCCAAAATCAATACTATCGTTGGCTCGATGCGCTTGTGCCGCGACAAGCCGCCATCTGCGAAACCGATTGCGGTTACGGCGAAAAATCGTTTGTGTTGCTGCTGCTGTCGCCCCAACGCACGGCCTTAGCATTCGATGTCGATGCCGAAAAAGTAGCGTTTGCTGCACATGGCACACTCACTCAAAATCGAGCCCGCTTTGTGTGTGCCGATGCGTCGGCTGCCGAGTTGCCGCCGAGCAATGTGTTCATTATCAACGACTATTCCGATGAACTGTTTGCACAGTGTGCCGCCGGATTGGAAACGGATGGCAAAATTATCGTCATGAAAAACGGCAAGAATCCTTTGCCGACAGCCGCCGGTTTTGTAATCACCGACAATCCGTTTGCGTGGATTTGTACGCGCGAAACAATTTGATAATCAATAAAATATGGAAAAATTTGAACCCTCTGACATAGAGTTTCGTTCGGCCGACGAGATTCGTCGCTTTCAGGAGGATAAACTGCACGAAAATTTGGCTTATCTGCAGGCACATTCGCCGTTTTATCAAGCCATGTTTGCCAAACACGGCATCGCGGTCGAAAACATTCGCACGCTCGACGATTTGCAGCAACTGCCGTTTACCGACAAGAAAGATTTGCAACAGCACAATACCGATTTTTTGTGTGTACCGCCGCGCGACATTGTCGATTACATCACCACATCGGGCACACTTGGCGACCCGGTAACCTTTGCTTGCACCGACCGCGATTTGAATCGCCTGGCCTACAACGAAGCCGTGTCGTTTGCATGTGCGGGCGTTACTGCCGATAGTGTGGTGCAACTGATGACTACGCTCGACAAACGTTTCATGGCAGGGTTGGCCTATTTTCTTGGTTTGCGAAAATTGGGCGCCGGCGTCATACGCGTTGGCAACGGTATCCCCGAACTGCAGTGGGATACCATTCGCCGCTTGAATCCCGATACCATCATGTGTGTGCCGTCGTTCATACTGCGCCTCGTCGAATACGCCGAACAGAACGGCATCGATTATCGACATTCGTCGGTGCGGCGCATCATCGGCATCGGCGAAGGCTTGCGCGACCAACACTTCAACCTCAATTTGCTCGGGCGCCGCATTCACGACAAATGGCCCGAAGTAAAACTATTTGCCACCTATTCTTCTACCGAAATGTCGGCCACATTTTCGGAATGTCCCTGCGGATGCGGTGGACATGTACATCCCGAACTCATCATCGTCGAAATCATTGGCGACGACAATCGTCCCGTACCCGATGGCGAAGTGGGCGAAATCGTCATCACCACGCTCGGTGTCGAAGGTATGCCTTTGTTGCGCTTCCGCACAGGCGACATGGCGGCTAAAATAACCGATCGGTGTGCCTGCGGACGCCATTCGTACCGATTGACGCCGCTTGTCGGACGCAAAAACAATATGATAAAACTGAAAGGAACAACGCTCTATCCGCCTGCCATCAACGATGTGCTCGACAACACGGAATATGTGGCCAATTACGTTGTCGTAGTGCGCGACAGCGATGCCGGCACCGACGAAGTGGTGGTGCGCATCGGACTGAAAAAAGATTATCCGTATGCCAAATTGGCGCCAACGATTGGCGAGGCTGAATCGGCACTGATAAAAGACCTGAAAGATCGTTTCCGTGCGCGCATACGCGTGGCGCCCATTGTCGAGATTTTGCCGCCCGACTTGATACAGAAAATCAATTTTCCGGCACAATCGCGCAAACCGATTAAGTTTATCGACGAACGACAAAAGTAGGGCAGCAGCCGTAGGCAAAAATCATCTTTTTCTGCGCCGCGACGGAGACTGCCTGTTGTTGAACCACGTTCCGCAAGATGCGGACTGCCGAAATTGCCGTAATCCTTTGGAATTGAAACGATTGTGCTATTTCACCACATTCATTTTGTCGATATCTCCGGCGGCAAAATGCAGTATGTTGTCGGCTACACAGCGGCACATGGCCAAGCGCCCGTCGATGGTGCCGGTGCCTATGTGCGGCGACATGACTACGTTGTCCAACTGCTTGAGCGCATCCGAAATGTGCGGCTCGTGTTCGAATACATCGAGTGCAGCGCCCCACAACTTGCCGTTTTGCAGATTCTCGACGAGTGCTTGCTCGTCCACAATGGGGCCGCGCGCCGTGTTCACCAGCACGGCGCCTTTTTTCATCGTGTCGAACGCTTTTTGGTCGATTAAATGGTGTGTTTCGGGCGTGTAGGGCAGTAGCAGTACCACAAAATCGGCTGTTCGTAGCAATTCCTCCCGCGACACATAGCGCGCATGGCATTTTTGCTCGGTTTCATCGGACAATTTGTGCCGGTTGTGATAGATGATACTCATGCCGCAAGCCACGGCGCGTGTGGCCACGGCCTGTCCGATGCGCCCCATCCCGATAATACCGAGTGTTTTGCCGCAAATGCTGATGCCGAGGTTGTTCATCACGCCGATTTCGATGTCGTTGGTTTGGCGCATTTTGCGGTCGAGTTCGGCGGTGCGGTGCGCGCATGCCAACATCAGTGTGAAGGTCTGTTCGGCGGTCGGGTCGATGACGGGTGCCGGCGTGTTTGTTACGATTATTCCGCGATTTTGGGCTGCTTCCAAATCGATGTTGTTGAATCCGACACCAAAGTTGGCTATCAGTTTCAACTGTTTGGCGGCGGCTATTGTTTCGGCGTCAATCGGATAGTCGTAGGTGGGCACCAGCACGTCGCAATCGACTATGTTTTGCAATAATTCGGTGCGCGTAAATGCGCTTTCATCGGGAAAAATCAAGGTGTGGTCGCGCAGTGCGGCAAACCCTTCGGCCGGCAGTTTGGTGGTCAGTACAATTTTCATCGGAGTGGGCTTGTTTTGGGGCGTTGTGGTTAATGTAAGATTCTGAAAACGAGTTCTTTCAATATCTCGGCATCGTTTGCCGACGCGTTGCCGAAACCTTTGCTTTGTGCATCGGCGCGGCGCAAATCGCCGATTATTTGGAGCGTTTTGCTCGTGTTGTAGTTGCGGGCAGCCTGCTGATAGTCGCGCACAAAATAGGGGTTGATTTTCAGTTCGGCGGCCACATTCATCTGACTTTTGTCTTTCAGTGAGTGGTAGAGCAGCAGGTTGGCAAAAAAGTTGAACACCACCGAGATGGTAACTATCAACGGATTGTTTTTCGGATTTTTCCCGAAGTAATCGATAATTCTGTTGGCTTTCAGAATATTGCGGTCGCCCAACGCTTTCAGCAATTCAAAATTGTTGTAATCCTTGCTGATGCCGATGTTTTGCTCCACCAATTCGGGCGTAATCCATTTGTTGTCGCTGTCGGTCAGCAGAATCAGCAATTTGTCGATTTCGTGGACGATGCGCGAGAGGTCGTTGCCCAAAAAATCGGCTAAAATATTGGCTGTTTTGGCATCGATGCTGACATTTTTCGATTTCCCGTAGGCTTCAATCCAGCCGGCCACCTGATTGTCGTACAATTTTTTCGATTCGAACAAAATGCCTTTTTCGGCTATCGCCAAGGTGCTTTTTTTGCGCCCGTCGAGTTTGTCGTATTTGTGGCAAAACACCAAAATGGTCGATGGTTGCGGCTGTTTCAGATAGAAAACGAGGTCGTCGTAGTTTTTGATGCTTTGCGCCTCTTTCACAATGATGACTTGGTGGTCGGCCATCATCGGGAAACGCTTGGCGGCGATGATTATGTCGCGCAAATCGGTGTCTTTGCCGTAAACCACCATCTGATTGAAGGCTTTTTCGTCTTCGGTCAGCACATTTTTTTCGATGTAATCGGCTATTTTGTCGATATAGTAAGGCTCGTCGCCTGTCAGCATATACACCGGTTTGTACTCTTTGCGCTGCAGGGCGGCCATTATTTGTTCGTATGTAATCGCTTGTTTTGCCATTATTCCCAACGCAGATGTTTGATGGTTTTACTGTCGTTTTGGAGCGATTGGAGCGATTTTATGCCGATTTTCAGATGTTCTTCGGCATACATGCGCGTAACTTGTTTGTCGCTCTCTTCGGTTTTGATGCCGGCTTCGTGCATCGGCATATCCGACACAAGCAGCAGCGCACCGGTCGGTATCGAGTTGAAAAATCCGACACTGAACAGCGTAGCCGTTTCCATATCGATGGCCAATGACCGCACCCGCCGCAGCGTGGCTTTGAATTGTTCGTCGTGTTCCCACACCCGACGGTTGGTGGTATAGACCGTTCCTGTCCAATAATCGTGGCCGAAATCGCGAATGTTCGACGATACCGAACGTTGCAGATTGAAGGCCGGCAAGGCCGGAACTTCCGGCGGAAAGTAGTCGTTCGAGGTGCCTTCGCCGCGTATGGCAGCGCTGGGCAAAATGTAGTCGCCTACATGATTTTTGTCTTTCAAACCGCCGCATTTCCCCAAAAAAAGCACGGCTTTCGGATTGATGGCCGACAGCAAATCCATGATGAGCGCTGCATTGGGACTGCCGATGCCGAAATTGATGATCGTGATGTCGTTGGCCGACGCATTCGGCATATTGCTCTTGGCACCAACCACTTCGACACCGAAAATATCGGCAAATTTCTCGACATAACTATTGAAATTGCACAGCAAAATATATTCGCCGAACTCTTGCAGCGGGCGTTGCGTGTAGCGCACCAACCAATTTTTTACGATTTCTTCGCGTGTTTTCATATTTTTATGTGTTACTCATTTCGTTTGTCTGTTTATATTTTGTACCTTTGCAAGCGAATTATGCAACCGCTGAATCTTCCATATTACGAGCAAAAAATCCGATTAAATGGCGGAAAACAGCAAATCTTCGATGCTGTGCGTCGTCGGTATGTTGCACTGACGCCCGAAGAGTGGGTGCGTCAGAATATGGTGTCGCACTTGGTGTCGGCGCTGCATGTGCCGGCTACACGCATCAGCAACGAAACCCCCATCACGTTCAACGGCCTGTCGAAACGCTGCGATACCGTCGTTTACGATGCACACCTGCAGCCGCTGATGATAGTGGAGTACAAAGCACCAACTATCGAAATTACCCAAAAAACATTCGATCAAATCGCGGTTTACAACCTGCAGTTGCAGGTGCCGTATCTGTTGGTCAGCAATGGCTTGCAACATATTTTTTGTCGGGTCGATTGGGTAAACAAACGTTATGTGTTCCGCCCCGAAATTCCCGATTATGCGCTATTGCTTCGCTGATTTTTTGCCGTTTTTGCCGTTTTTACCGTTGTTTTTATAAAAATTGTTGCCGTTGCGCATAGTTGTCAATGTCATGCTGCTGCTGTCGATGTCGATTTCGCCATGCGACATGTCGCGCAAATCGTCAAAAATCTTGTTGTCATCGGCCAAATCCTTGTTCCACGTTACATAATCTTTTTTCATGTTGTTGGCAATGAGGCGAATAAGTGCGGTGCGTTGCTCGCCCTCTTCGCATTCCGACGCTTTTTTTATCAGCGTTTGCAGCCAACGGCCGTAGTGTTTGTATCTGATGTTTTGCGTGTTGTACGGAATGGGCTCCGGCTTGGGCAAATCTTGCGGTTTTTTCACGTCAAACGGGTAGTCGATGTCGAGTTTGAAGCCCGACATAATGTACAAATGATCCCACAATTTGTGTTTGAATCCTTCCACATCGCGCAGGTAGGGAAACATGTTGCCCATCACATCGATGATGGTGCGTGCGCAACGCGTGCGCTCGGCGCGGTCGTCGATGGACATGGCATATTGAACCATCTGTTGGACATTGCGGCCATATTCGGGCATTATCAGTTCCGATTTCGGAGCATAGTGTAATGTGTTACTCATAGTTAAAGTAAAACTTTCGATATTTTGTGTAATGTATTGTTATTAAATTGTTTATAAATCGATTACTTTTGGTTTTGTAGCCTGAAATTCTTTCAGATAAAATGGCTCGAAATAGGCCACATCTTCGAACGCGTGTGCTGCATATTGCGCTTCGGCCGGCGCTATCATATTCTCGGCCAATGGTGCGATTCCGTCAAGAAAAACGGCGTTGTCGTGCGCAATGGTCGAACGGCATTTTGCCGATCCGTCGCCGCAAAAATAGATTTTGTGCGTACTCAAAAGGTCGGCAAAAGCGTCGGCATCGATGATTTTGGCGGTGCAATCGAGCACTTTTCGCAATTTTGTGTCGTATAGCGCCGTGTAAACTTCCATGCGTCGAGCGTCTGTCATCGGGCAGATGAGGGCGTTTTCATCGGCAATTTCGGGCAGTGCGGCGCGTGCCGTCAGTTGCAGCGTGTCGATGGCCAACAACTTGGCATTCAGACCGTAGCAAATGCCTTTGGCTGTCGAAACTCCGATGCGCAAACCTGTGTACGAGCCCGGACCGGCACTCACGGCGACTGCGTCGCATTGCAGGTGGTGACTGCGGCAATATTGCAGCATTTCGTCGATGAAAACAGGCAATTTCGAGGCGTGCGACATCCCTTCGGCACACACACGCGACAAGCATAAACGCCCATCGTGCGAGAGTGCTGCCGAACAGACCGTGGTCGATGTTTCGATGTGTAGAATAGTGGCCATGATTTGATACTCATTTTCTGCAACTGCAAAAGTACAAAAAAAATGGTATAACGCAAAGAAAAATCGTCTATTTTGCGCTTGTTGATAACTCTTGGGACAAAAAATTTGGTATAACGCCGTTTTTTGTCTATTTTTGTATGATTAAACGCAATTTGATTATGCCTGCAAATATCCAAGTTTACAAAGCCTCGGCCGGCTCGGGCAAAACTTATCGTTTGGCCTACGAGTATGTGTTGTTGCTGTTTCGCAATCGGGCGTGCGACCACCCGCACCGCAGCACGCTGGCTGCCACGTTTACCAACAAGGCCACCGACGAAATGAAGCGCCGCATCGTGCGCGAACTGTTTGCTTTGGCGCACTCCGACAAAGCGCCTTTTTTGGTCGAATTGATGCAGGATTTGAAATCCGAAGGCTTGTCGAAAAACGATATTCAACGTTTGGCACAGCAATTTTTGAGCGACCTTTTGCACGACTATGGCGCATTCAATATCTCGACAATCGATCGTTTCTTTCAGCAAATAGTGCGGGCTTTTACGCGCGAAATCGGACTGCAGGGCGATTTCGGGGTCGAACTCGATCAGGATAGCGTGCTGAAAATGGCTGTGGACAAAATGCTGTTCGAACTCGACCCGTCGCGCAATCCCCAACTGCTCGGGTGGCTGAAACAGTACGTCAGCGAGAGCCTGACACCCGAAAAAGATTCGAATAAACCGACGGCATCGTGGATGCGTTTCAGAACAAACATCGAGGCACTTGGCCTGGAAATTTTCAAAGAATCGTACCTGCAGTTTGCTTCTTGTTTGGACCAAAAACTGAAAGACAAGACGTTTTTTGCCGACTATAAACAACAACTATATGCGCGTAAAATCGCCTTCGAACAACAAACCAAGGATATTTGCACCTGCGCCGACAACATCCGACAAAAATACGACTTGCAATGGAATGATTTTAGCGGCAAAGACCGCAGTTTTGTTACCTATTTCGATTTCGGAAAACTAAAGTCGAAAAATTTTTTGCTCACCGCCACATTCCGAAATGCTATCGACAATATCGATAAATGGTGTGCCGCCAAATCGCCCCGCCGCGCCGACATCGAACAGGCTTTCGACGGAGGTTTGAACGATTGCGCTCGCAAACTCGTTAGTCTGGATGTGGAAAAATATTTGTCGGTGTGTGCCGTGTACGAACACATCTACATACTCGGCATTTTGAGCGATTTGCGCCAACAAATAGCCGACTATTGCCACGAAAAAAATGTCATGTTGATTGGCAGTACTACCGATTTTCTGAACCAAATCACGCAAGGCTGCGACACGCCGTTTGTGTACGAAAAAACCGGCACTTATCTGCATCATTTCATGCTGGACGAATTTCAGGATACGTCGCGGTTGCAGTGGCAGAATTTCAAACCGCTGCTGCAAAATAGCGTGAGCGAGAACAACCGGAACCTGATTGTCGGCGACGTGAAACAGAGCATCTATCGCTGGCGTAGTTCCGATTGGAATTTGTTGCAGAAGGGCATTCACACCGATTTTGGCAACAACCTCGATGTGAAAATGCTCAACACCAATTGGCGCAGTGCACAGCATATCGTTGCGTTCAACAATGCTTTTTTTTCGCAGATTCCGAATTTAGTGCAAACTATTCTCTTGGAACCATCGGCCGATTTGGTGCGCAGTATATACAACGAAGTGGAGCAGCAATCGCATCGGACGACGGCCGGCCGCGTCAGTGTCGAATTGCTCGCCGGCGACGACGAAAACACATGGCAACAACGCGCGTTGCAGCGCCTGCCCGAAATCGTCGCCGATCTGATTCGGAATAATTATCCGCTCAGCCGAATAACGGTGTTGGTGCGCAAAAACGACGAAGCCGTGCAAGTGGCCGATACGTTGTTGGCCGCCGGCTACGAAGTGGTGTCGAACGAGGCACTATTGGTGGCCAATGCTGCCTGCATACGCTTGTTGGTGGCTGTTATGCGCTTTATGATAGCGCCCGACAATGCACTGAATCGCAAATTGATAGAAACATTGCTGACGGCACAAGAGGCCGATGTGCCATGTGCGCCGCTCGGCGAAACGGCCGATGAGTGGCTTCAGCGCGTTTTCCCCGACAACTATGCCGACATAGCAGGTTTGCGCAATCAGCCGCTGTTCCAACTCGTCGAAGGACTCATCTTAATATTGCATCTGCACGGCGCGGCCGCCAACAATGTGTTTTTGCAGGCGTTTCAAGATATAGTGTTCGACTATACGGCGCATTTTACCAACGACCTGAACGGATTTCTTGCTTATTGGGACGAAAAAAGCACCAAATGTTTTTTGCCGGCATCCGACACACAGGAGGCTATTCGCATAATGACCATACACAAATCGAAAGGACTTGAATTTGAAGCGGTTATAGTGCCTTTCTGCAATTGGAATTGCAAGGTGGACGGCATTCTGTGGTGCAAAACGCCGACGGACGATCCGCTACTCGGCCAACTGCCGATAGTGCCGCTGAACGCAAAAAAAATGCTGACAAATACCTGTTTTAAGAACGACTACGAACTCGAACGCCTATACACGCTTGTCGATGTCATCAATGTGGCCTATGTGGCATTCACACGTGCCGAAAACGACTTGTACATACTCGGCCCAAAACAAAAAACGAAGCAAAATTCCTCGGAATCAACATCGCTCAATATCGTCAACCTGTTGGAGCAATATGTGCGCTCGCACGACGATATGCAAACCATTGCAGACGACGATACACGATTGTTTGTACAGATGGGCGACCTGCAACCGGTCGATGCAACCACCAAACAAGACACCGCCGCATCGCTCACGCTCACTTACGACTCGGTGTCGGCTCTGCCACGACTCAAACTGCGATACACACCCGATGATGCCGGCAGCGAACGCCATTACGGATTGCTGATGCACGACATCTTGAGCCAACTGCGTACCGCCGACGACCTCCCGAAAATCTTACAACAACAGGTAATGAACGGCAAACTCGCCGCCGACCAACTGCCACCTGTGCAAGACACTATCGAACAACTGCTTGCCAACGAACAAGCGCGCACATGGTTCTCCGGAAACTATCGCGTGCTGAACGAAACCGAAATCATCACGCCGCAAGGACAACTCTACCGACCGGATCGCGTGATGATGAACGGCCACGACGTGGTAGTGGTCGATTATAAATTTGGCACACAGCACGAACCGCGATACAACCAACAAGTGCAACGCTATGCCGAATTGATTCAGAGCATGGGCTTCGCCGTGAGCGGATACATTTGGTACGCGCAAACGAACGATTTGGAACAAGTGTGCTGATAAAAGTCGTGTGGAATACTTATTTTGTGTTAAAAACGCACAAGTCTGACTATAAATATGTATCTTTGCAAATTTAATGCACAATTTTTGTAGAACCGGTAAAAAAATAATCACATTATGCTACTTTCGATGACAGGCTACGGAAAAGCCATCTGCGAATACAACAACAAAAAAATCACGGTCGAAATCAAATCGCTTAATTCCAAACAAGTTGACCTATCGACACGCATCGCAAACGCGTACCGCGACAAGGAAATCGACCTGCGCAACCTGATAGCGCAACGCTTGGAACGCGGCAAAATAGACTTTGCACTGACGGTGGAAGACACCGACGGCAGCGCCGCAGCCTGCATCAATCAAACGATAGTGGGCAACTACTACAAACAGTTGGTCGAAATGTCGCAACAACTGCACATACCGCTGCCGGCCGAAGCCAATCTGTTCGACACGCTGCTGCGCCTGCCCGATGCACTCAAAATCGATACGCCATCGGTCGATGCCGACGAGTACAAGGCGCTGTTCGACACGGTCGGGCGTGCCATCGACCAACTCATCGCTTTTCGCCAACAAGAAGGCGCCGCCCTGCAACGCATGTTCGCCGAAAAACTCGAACACATCGGCGCATTGCTGCTCGAAGTCGATAAATACGAGTCTGAACGCATCGCTAAAATACGCACACGCCTGCTCGAAAATCTGACCGAAATCGAAAACAAAGTGGCTGTCGATCGCAATCGCTTCGAACAAGAGTTGATTTACTACATCGAAAAACTCGATGTGAACGAAGAAAAAGTGCGCCTGCGCAACCATCTCAAATATTTTGCCGAAACGATGGAACACGAACATGCCGCCGGCAAAAAACTCGGATTCATTGCCCAAGAAATGGGACGCGAAATCAACACGTTAGGCTCGAAATCGAACCACAGCGAAATGCAAATCATTGTCGTCAAAATGAAAGACGAGTTGGAACAGATAAAAGAACAAGTGTTGAACGTATTGTAAAAAAACTTGCGCAATGACAAACCAACAAGGCAAAATCATCATCGTGTGCGCACCATCGGGCAGCGGCAAAAGCACGTTGGAAAAATTCCTCATGGCACACTGCTGCCAACACATCGAATTCTCGGTGTCGGCCACCAGCCGGGCACCGCGCGGCGACGAACGCAATGGCGTAGAATACTTCTTCCTGTCGATAGACGAATTTCGACAAAAAATAGCCGAAAACGCTTTCGTCGAATACGAAGAGGTGTACGACAACTGCTTCTATGGCACACTCAAATCCGAAGTCGACAACAAACTCGCCCAAGGCTCCAATCTGCTGTTCGACGTCGATGTCAAAGGCGGACTCAACATCAAACGCATCTACGGCGATAGGGCATTGGCCGTGTTTGTGCAGCCGCCGTCGGCCGACGAGTTGCGCCGCCGATTGGTCGGACGTGCCACCGATGCACCCGAAATGATAGAAAAACGGTTGGCCAAAGCCGCGTGGGAAATGCAGTTTGCACCGCAGTTCGACGCCATTGTCGTCAACGACGACCTCGCAACGGCACAAACCGAAATATTGAATCTTGTAACCGAATTTTTAACCCGAAAATAAACAAAAAAATTTATATCATTATGAAAGCGTATGTATTCCCCGGACAAGGGGCTCAATTTGTGGGCATGGGCAAGGATTTGTACGAATCGTCGCCACTTGCCAAAGATTTATTCGAACGCGCCAACGACATTCTTGGCTTCCGCATCACCGACGTGATGTTTGCCGGCGACGACGACGATTTGCGCCAAACCAAAGTAACGCAACCGGCTGTTTTCCTCCATTCCGTCATCTCGGCATTGGTGCTGGGCGACGACTTCCGCCCCGACATGGTGGCCGGACACTCGTTGGGCGAATATTCGGCCATGGTCGCAGCAGGCGCCTTGTCGTTCGACGACGGTCTGAAACTTGTGGCAGCGCGGGCACGCGCCATGCAGAAAGCGTGCGAAATGCAACCGGGCACTATGGCCGCTGTCATCGCTTTGCCCGATGCTCAAATCGAGGAAATTCTGAAAACCGTTGATGGCGTGGTCGTGCCGGCCAACTACAACTGCCCGGGACAATTGGTCATATCCGGTGCAGTCGAAGCCATCGATGCCGCCTGCCTGAAACTGAAAGAAGCCGGCGCCAAACGCGCACTCAAACTCGCAGTGGGTGGCGCATTCCACTCGCCACTGATGGAACCGGCGCGCGCCGAACTCGAAACGGCTATTTGCGCTACCGACTTCCACAAACCGATTTGTCCTGTCTATCAAAACGTTGATGCACTGCCGCACACTGCCCCCGACGAATTGAAAGCCAACTGCATTGCCCAACTGACAGGCGCTGTGCGTTGGTCGTACAGCGTGCAAAACATGATTGCTGATGGCGCCGACTACTTCAAAGAACTCGGACCGGGCACCGTGCTGCAAGGACTTATCCATAAAATCAATCCGGACGTTACAGCCGAATAATAAAATCACTTAATCGCTTAATAATTAGTAATTTATAATGAGAGTTATCATCGAACCGGATTACGCCGAAGTGTCGCGTTGGGCAGCACGCTATGTCGCCCGCCGCATTTTGGATGCCGCACCCACAGCCGACAAACCTTTCGTGCTCGGATTGCCCACCGGATCATCGCCATTGGGCATGTATCGCGAACTCATCAACCTGAACCGACAAGGCATCGTTTCGTTCCAACACGTCATCACATTCAATATGGACGAATACATCGGCCTGCCCGAGGAGCACCCCGAAAGTTATCACTCGTTCATGTGGAACAACTTTTTCAAACACATCGACATCAAACGCGAAAATGTCAATATTCTGAACGGAAATGCCGCCGATCTGACGGCCGAATGCGAACGCTACGAAGCCAAAATTAAGGCGGTTGGCGGCATCGACTTGTTCCTTGGCGGCATCGGCCCCGACGGACATATCGCGTTCAACGAGCCGGGCTCGTCGTTGGCATCGCGCACACGCCAAAAATCGCTGACTACCGACACTATCATTGCCAATTCGCGTTTCTTCGACAACGATGTCAACAAAGTGCCAAAAACGGCACTGACGGTCGGCGTGGGCACCGTGCTCGATGCCAAAGAGGTGCTCATCATCGTCAACGGACACAGCAAAGCGCGCGCCTTGCAGCATGCTGTCGAAGAGGGTGTTTCGCACATGTGGACGGTGAGCGCACTGCAAATGCACCCAAAAGGCATCATCGTGTGCGACTACGAAGCGTGCTACGAACTGAAAGTTGGTACGTATCGCTATTTTCTCGACATCGAAAAGGATAATCTGAATGCCGATAATCTGCTTTAATCACCGCTAAAACGCATGAATGTAACGCAAAAAACACCACGCTTTGAAGTCGAAGCCGGCATCAACGGCTGTCTGTTGGTGCGCGATACGCACGACTCCGACCTCACATCGCTTACCAAGCACGCGCTCGGATTTTTGGAACAGCAATCGGCCAACCAAAACTTGCGCCGCACACTTATCGTGTCCGACATCAACGGCGACGAGGTGGTGTGCGAAATGTTTTATGCCAATATTCGACAAGTGATAAATTCACAGGCTGTGAATAGGCTTGTTTTTATTGGAAATGACCTGTATTCGCACGCGAAACTGTTTGATATTCAGAATAAAGCATTCTTTCAAACAACTGCCGATTTTCTGGGGTCGGAAATCATTTCAACATTTCAAAACGAAGCCATTTTGATGAAAATTGCACCGGAATTTGAGCCGGAACGCATCTTGTCGCACTTACGCTTGTTGGCGCACGACACCGTGCTCGAAATCAACTTCGATGCCATGTTTCACAACATCGACTACTTCCGCTCGAAGTTGAAACCGACCACCAAACTGATGTGTATGGTGAAAGCATCGGCCTATGGCAGCGGCTCCATCGAAGTGGCACAAGCCATGCAACATCACGGAGTCAATTATCTTGGTGTGGCATTCGTCAACGAGGGCGTCGAACTACGACAAGCCGGCATCAATCTGCCCATCATCGTGCTCGACCCGATGGAAACGGCCTTGCACCATCTGTTCAAATATCGGCTCGAACCCGAAATCTGCTCGTTCCACTTCCTCAAACTGATTATTGCCGAAGCACAACGGCACGGACTGACCGATTATCCCATCCACATCAAACTCGACACCGGCATGCACCGCGCAGGCTTCGAAACTGCCGACATTGCGCAAGTGTGCGCCCTGATAAACGGACAAACAGCCGTGCGTGTCGCATCGACGTTCTCGCATTTGGCTGCCGCCGACGAACCTACGCCGCCGATGGACGCATTTACCATGCAGCAAATAGCATGTTTTGCCCAAAATGCAGCAGCACTCGAACAAGGCATCGGCTACACGGTCATCAAACACACGCTCAATACCGCCGGCATCGAACGCTTCGCCAACTATCAGTTCGACATGGTGCGCTTGGGCATCGGCCTGTGGGGCATGAATTGCGTCAACGAACAAAAACTCCGCAATGTCTGCTCGTTGAGCACGCGCATCATGCAACTGAAAACCGTCAAAGCCGGCGACACGGTAGGGTACAACCGGCGCGGCAAAATAGACCACGACACCGAAATCGCACTCCTGCCGATAGGTTATGCCGACGGCATGGACCGCCGCCTTGGCAATGGCATCGGAGCCGTATTCTATAACGGACAACGGGCGCCGATTGTGGGCAACATCTGCATGGATTTGATGATGGTGGACGTTACCGGACTCAATGCCGATGTGGGCGACGAAGTGGTCGTGTTTGGCGACAATCATCGCATATCCGACATTGCCACAACTTTGGGAACCATCCCATACGAAGTGCTCACATCCATCGCTTCGCGCGTGCGACGAGTCTATTTCCGCGAATAAAAACCACCCGCACACATGGCCGACACCTATTTGACCATAGCGCATACATCCGAAGGATGTTACAAAGAAAAAGGCAGCCGATTTTTGGCCTTTGCATATCCGGTACGCACAACCGACGAGGTAAAAACACACATCGATGCCGCACGCAAAACCTACCACGACGCAAGGCACGTATGCTATGCTTATATGTTAGGAGGCGCACGCACCGACTTCCGCGCCAACGACGATGGCGAACCGACGGGCACTGCCGGAAAACCCATTCTCGGGCAAATCAACGCACACCAACTTTCCGATGTGCTGATTATCGTGGTGCGCTATTTCGGCGGCATTTTGTTGGGCACCGGCGGACTTGTGCAAGCCTACAAAGCAGCCGCAGCCGACGCTTTGGCCAATAATACGATTGTAGAACGAACGATAGAAGTGGCACACACCATACGCTACGACTACGCACAAACGAACAGTGTGATGCGTCTCGTTAAGGAATACGGATTGACCATCGTCGAACAACAACAGGCGTTGGATTGCACACTCCGATTTGCCGTGCGCCAATCGCTTGACGCAGCCGTCATCGACCGTCTGACCGAATATGCAACAAACATTAAACTGATAGATTAACCTATGAAAAAACGACATCTTTTTTTGACAGCACTCGCAGCCGTGGCAATCATGTTGTGCAGTTGTGTCTCCGAAATGGAAATATCGGTCGAACAAGTTTACAGCGTCGGCGTGTTCGAATCGGAATTTACACCCAACGATTCGGTGTTGGTTTTGAAGTATCTGCAAGACAAAACCTGCCCGTTGGGGGGCATCACCATGCGTTTCAAAAGCGATAGCATGTATGGCTGCGACAGCGCCTGTAACCAAGCCATGACCGACATCACGCAGCGCCTTTCGGTTGCCGAATTGGACTCGCTGCCGCTCAGCGACAACTGCCGTTTCAAATACGCCGCTGCACGCTACGGACAAACCTACACACCGCCATACGAAACGATTGTGGTCTATGTCGGCGCATTCGACTACCAACGACAAAAATAAAAAAACACCTCAAAAGTGTTGCAATTATCAATTTTTTAATCTACTTTTGTCAAGTAAAATCTATTTATGTGCAAACAACTATTTAATTTGTATAAATAATTTTAATTAAGTGTGTTTTGCACAATATTTGCGTTTTATACCAAAAAAGTTAATGTGGAATCTTAAAAAAAGGAGGTTATCATGAAACGCTTTTGCCTATTTCTTGCAGTAAACATGCTTGCTTCAGTAACCGTTTTTGCTCAGTACGACGACATCTATTTTAATCCCAAAACAGATATAAAAACCGTCAAAATAACGGTTTCGACCACGTCGTCGGCAGCAGCCACAACCACCGTTTCGGTTACAACTACGGCCGACCCCGACATCAGTCTGACGGAAGAAGACTACACCTACACCAATCGGTTGAACAAATTTCATAACAAAAACCTGCTGGTGCACATCGATGGTAACGACACCACGATTTACGACATCGAAAACGGTCGCTATATCGTTTCGGTAGGCGACGAGGTGGAAATAGAACCTTACAATGCCGCCGACAATAGTTCGGTAACCAATGTGTATGTCAATAACTACGACTACGATTATGGTTGGGATTATTATGGTTGGAACTCTTGGTATCGTCCTTATCGCTACTATTATGGTTATGCCTACTACGATCCGTGGTATTGGAGTTATTACGATGCGTGGTATCGTCCGTGGTACTATTATCATCCGTACGCTTATTGCCATCACCACCACCATCACCACCATCCGGTGTACCACAAACCGCACCATGGCGGAGGGTCGAACCACAATGTAGGCAACAACTATGCTTACGCTTTGAACGAAACCTATCGTTTGCAGCACAACAGCGCAGGACGTTATGGCGGCACGCGTACGGCAGTAGGTAGCAGCAGCACCTCGACAAGTTCGCGCGGCGCAACGATACAAAGTTCGTCGGCACCGACACGCACGCAGGCCACACGCTCCGAAGTGGTGCGCGATGGTAACGGACGGTCAACCGCTACGCCGGCACAAACTTCCGGTACACGCCAAACGGTGCGTGTGTCGTCCGATGCAGGCGTACGCTCGGGAGCAACGCGCGTGAACAATGTACAAACAACAGGTGGAACCACACGCCAAAGTGTTCGGGTACGCGCAGCAGCGCCACTTCGACCTCGCAACGTTCGTCGTCGTCGTCGAGTACCACACGCTCCAATGTGCAATCGACTTCGCGTCAAACACAATCGACCTCGCGCCAAACACAGTCGGTGTCGCGTGGTACGAATACAAGCACACGTTCGAGCAGTGTGTCGTCGGGACGCAGCAGCAGTTCATCGTCGTCGGGAACACGTTCGTCGAGCAGTGTATCGTCGGGCAGCCGCAGTGGTGGCAGTGTATCGTCGGGTAGCCGCAGCGGCGGTAGCAGCAACACGCGTCGCTAAAAAAACTGATATTTTATGTATCATCAAAAAAAGCAACAAACCATGAAACGTTATAGTCTATTCTTGGCAACTCTTGTGGCAGCAATTTCGCTGCAGGCGCAAGGTGTGTTCGATGTGATGCGTTACACCGGTACCGATATTATGGGTACGGCGCGCTACATGAGTATGGCTGGTGCATTCGGCGCCTTGGGTGGCGATGTTTCGGCAGTCATCGACAATCCGGCGGGCTTGGGCATTTACCGTATGGCCGAAGCCACTTTGACGGCCGATGTTACTGCCACCAAAGCCCAAACGGCGTGGGGAACCGATGCTTCGGCATTGAAGGCAAATTTTGCGCTGAACAATGCGGCTTTTGTGTGGTCGTTTATCGACCGCGAGCAGACAAAAGGTTGGGTGGCCAACAACATTGGGTTTACATACAATCGTCTGAAAAATTTCAATCGCACCACGTTGGCTGTCGATGCGATGGCGCAGCATTCGATGACCAATTTTATGGCCGATTTTACGGCCGGTATCGAAGAGAGTGCTTTGCTGGCCGAAAATAAACCTTATGATAATGTGGATATTCCCTATTTGTCGGAGTTGGCTTATCAGGGCTATCTGATAAATCCCGATACACTGACTGCCGGCAATTGGTATTCGCTGTTGGATGCCAACGAGAAATCGCAAGCGAACTACAAGGCTGTTGAGAATGGTTATGTCGACGAGTTTTCGTTTGCATACGGCGCCAACATCAGCAATGTGTTTTATTGGGGCGCAAGTTTCAACTTGCAGACTATCAGTTATTCGGTACAGTCGCTGTATGGCGAAAAGTTCGAAAAGGGTGGCGAGTTTACGCTTCGCAACACGCTGAAGACGTCCGGCGCCGGCTATAATTTTAAGTTTGGTTTCATTGTGCGCCCTGCCTCGTGGTTGCGTTTAGGTTTTTCGGTGCATACACCTACTTACTACACGCTGTCGGACTACCATTATGCGACGATGGATTACAACATCGCTACGGATAAAAAAGGCAATCTTGAGACGCCTGTGGCCAAGGCGTATTACAAAATGCAGTCGCCGATGCGCTTGCAGGCGAGTGCGGCTTTTGTTTTCGGCAAGTCGGCTTTGGTAAGTTTCGACTATCAGTTTACTAACTACAAGCAAACCAAGATTGCGCAAGACCAAACGCAGTTGAGCGTAGATGATGCCTATGCCGATGTGATGACCGATATTAACGATTATGTGTCAAACGGACATTTGTTCAAACTTGGGGCGGAATATCGTATTACAGAAGGTTTTTCGGTGCGTGCCGGCGCAGCCTATCGCATGCCGCATGTGAGCGACGACGCGGTGAAAAACGTGCCACTGAACACTACGCGCACGGATATGGAATATTTTGCCGACAAAGGTATGTGCTATGGCTCGTTAGGATTGGGCTATCGCGGGCGCAAAGGTTTCGGTTTCGACCTTGCTTACGCCTACCGCTTACAACGCGACAGTTTCCGGCCTTATCCCGATAGCGCTACCGAAGCCATCGTCAAATCGCATGCACACAATGCGGTACTGACGCTGTCGTACAAGTTCTAAACGTTGAATAATGCTTTTTCGAAGAATCCTGCGGATGTGTTGCCGGCGGGATTCTTTTTTTATTCGAAGTATTCGAATGCGTCGATAATGTCGAGATAGACGCCATCGAAATCGGCGGCTAAAATGCGGTTCAGATACGAGTTGTCGGTGCCGTAGATAATGTGTTGCCATTCGGGCATCCAATAGCGTACTTTGTAGTTGCCTTTCCAAGCCGGATTTTCGGCTGCGAGCCATGTCGGTTTGCGGGTTTTCCATGTGTTTTGCCAATAGTAGCGATAGTTTTCGGCTTCGCCTATCGACATGTAGGCCACGACCAAGCGTGTGCCACCGTTGGCTTTGTGGCGCAGTTGCGCTATTTCGTCCGAGGTGAATGCGGTGCCGTCTTGGAAGAATAGATCCATGATGACGAGGTCGTAGTTTGTGGCGCACACAGCATCGATGAATGCCTGTTTTGTGGCAAATTGTTCCGGATTGATGAGGTACAGAAAATTTTGGGCTTCCGACAGTTGTGTGATTTTATCGGCATTTTCGTTATAGATGGGAGTCGCCGGTATTTGGTCGAGTGCCCGCCTGTGTGCTGCGAACGACACGAAGCCTTCGGCCCGATTGCGAGCGTAGGAGTCGGCACAATGCGCCGGTGTGGAGCAGTAGTCGGTTACGAGAATGGTGTTTCCGGCTTGTTGCGAGCGTTTCAGATAGTTTTTCAGATAGTTGGTGTTGTCGGCAGAGGTGGCGCGGTCGTCGCCGTCGTAGCCATAGAACAAATCTTCTTGCCCGTGACCATCGACGGCAGCCAGATAGTCGGCAGCCAATGCGCCGTTCGGGTCGCCGTCTCCGGTGATGAGTTCGATGCCGTTTTGCGGAATGATAATAAACGTGGCTTTTTGTTGCTTGGCGCTGTGGCTGATGGCGATGACAAATTGGCGCATTTCCTCTCTGAAATCGACATTTTGCGGGCGTTCGCAGGCGGTTAGGCATGCGGCGACCAATAGTATGGAGCATGTTTTGTTCATTGACTGCAAATTTAGAATTTTTTTATAAGAAAAACGCACACAGACCTTGAATATTGCCGAAAAAAACGTATCTTTGTCCGAATTTATATACCAAAAAGTCTATGAAACGTTTCGGTTTGTCTGTTTGTGTCGCGCTTTTGTCGGCGTGTTTGGCAAATGCACAATTATTATGGGAAATATCGGGTAATGGTTTGTCGAAAAAATCGTATTTGTTTGGCACGCATCATTTGGTGTCGGTCGATTTTTTGGATTCTATTCCGGGCATTTACAAAGCGTTTGATGCTTGTCGGACAGTGGTGGGCGAGGTGGTTGTGAACGACCCTACGATGCTGAAACGCATAACCGATGGTGCGCGCATGCCGACACATACACAGATGCGCAATTTGTTTTCGGCGGCGGACTATGCTAAAGTCGATTCGGCATTGCAGGCGGTGCTGAAAATGGGATTGTCCGATTTGGCGTTGCTCAAACCTGCCATGATTTCCAATCTGTATATGTTGGCTTATTATCAGCAACTTTTTCCGCGTGCGAGCGACGATTGGCAGTTGGACTCGTTTTTTCAGCAGATAGCCGAGCAGAAAAATATTCCGGTGGTCGGTTTAGAAACCGTCGATGACCAAATAGCATTGTTGTACAATTCGCAAACGCTTGAACGTCAGGCATTTTTGTTGGTTGGCATGGTGGAGCAGTCCGACCGCGCTGCCGACGAAATAGCGGCACTGAACACTTTGTATAAACGCGGCGATTTAGATGGTTTGCTGTCGCTCTATGTCAACGACAGCACCAAATATGCGCCCACGCAGCAAGAGATGTTTGGCATGTTGGACGAGCGCAATGATGCATGGGCGCGCCAACTGCCCAAACTGATGAGCGAGCAGCCGTGTTTCGTTGTTGTAGGCGCGTTGCATCTGGCCGGCGAAAATGGTTTGGTGGCGTTGTTGCGCAAGGCCGGTTACAAAGTGAAACCGGTGAAAAACGGTCGGCGTTGATGCGTATAAGCAGTAGGATTTTATAAATTTTTGTCGATAAGTTGCCAAACCTCGACATCGACGTAGGTGTCGTGGCGTTGCAGCCAACTGCGCAAGGTGGCCGTGTGTGTGAATGCCGTGGCGCGGTCGAACAGCGCCAAACATGCCGCATTGTCGGTCGGCACATGTGCATACAGTTGTTTCAGATGCAGCACGCCAAACGCATAATCGACCAACAGATTTAGCGCTTCGGCCGCGAACCCTTGTCGCTGAAACGCTCTGTCGATCAGCAAACCCACGCCTGCACGTTGGTGTGTAGGGTCGAAATCGAACAAATCGACCACGCCGACGACCATGTGGTCGGCACGTCGCTCCACCATCAGGCGCAACTGCCGTCGGGCGTAGATGTCGTGGTCGGCGGTGGCGATGTATTGGCGCAGGGCATAGCGCGAGTAAGGCTCGACAGCGCACCCCACAGCCCACAGCGCGGTGTCGTTTTCCCAACGATAAAAGGCGTCCAAATCTTCGGGCTCGGGAGCGCGCAGCGTGATTCGGTCTGATGTGAGATAGGACATTGAAAAACTTGATAACTAAATTCACCACAAAGTTAGTAAAAAAAATTGCAAATGGCAGATTTTTTTGTATTTTTGCAAAAAAAATCAGCACAATGAGCAAAAAACAATTACCGCTGTTACAAAATATCACCATCACCGATGTGGCTGCCGAGGGCAAAGCGTTGGCCAAAGTGGACGACATGGTGGTGTTTACACAATATGTCGTTCCGGGCGATGTGGTTGATATTCAGTTGTATAAGAAGAAAAAAAACTACGCCGAAGGACGCGTGGTGCAAGTGCATCGCTACGCCGACAAACGGTGCGAGGCTGTGTGCGAACATTACGGCGTGTGCGGCGGCTGCAAATGGCAGATTCTGCCTTACGACGAACAGTTGCGCTACAAACAGCAGCAAGTTATCGACAATTTGACACGCTTGGGACACATCGCGCTGCCCGAAGTGTCGCCAATTATCGGCTCAAAAAAGATTTACGGCTACCGCAACAAGTTGGAATACACCTTTTCGAACCGCCGCTGGCTGATGTCCGACGAAATAGTCGATGCCGATGCAGGCGACCTGAATGGCGTGGGATTCCATATTCCGGGCATGTTCGACAAAGTGCTCGACATTCGCAAATGCTGGTTGCAGGACGACATTAACAATCGCTTGCGCAACGAGATAAAACGTTATGCGTTGGCGCACGGATTGGAGTTCTTCGACTTGCGCCAACAGCGCGGATTTCTGCGTACAATGATGGTACGTACCACCTCGACGGGCGAGTTGATGTTGGTGGTGGTCTTTTTCCACGACGACGAGCCGGCGCGGGTGGCGTTGTTGGAACATATAGCGCAAACTTTCCCCGAAATTACGTCGCTGTTGTACGTCATCAACGGCAAATGCAACGACACCATCACCGACCAAGAGGTGCATCTGTTCAAGGGCAGCGAAGCCGTTTACGAGACGATGGAAGGGCTGCGGTTCAAAATCGGACCGAAATCGTTCTACCAAACCAACTCGGAGCAGGCCTACGAACTCTATAAGGTGGCGCGCACCTTTGCCGCACTCACCGGCAACGAATTGGTGTACGACCTCTACACCGGCACCGGCACCATTGCCAACTTTGTGGCGCGTTCGGCAAAACGCGTTATCGGCATAGAATATGTGCCTGAAGCCATAGCCGATGCCAAGGTGAACTCCGCTCTGAACGGCATCGACAACACGCTCTTTTTTGCCGGCGACATGAAAGATATGCTCACTGCCGATTTTGTGGCCGAATACGGACGCCCCGACGTGATAATA
>SFDZ01000001.1 GCA_004557405.1 Bacteroidales bacterium | reverse complement strand
GTATAAAGGTTATAGTATTTAGTTTGTGTTTTCTTGATATCTTTTTCCTTGTGCAGGCGCGCCCGAAGGTCAACCATTTATTTTGTGCGATACTCTAAACTCATGATGTTGATTGTTTTGGTAAATATTTTTAAAGGTTCTCTTTTGATGTGCAAAGAAAATAATTTTTTTTCGGAAACGACCTCTGTTTTTTAGTCCTTATTAGTCCTTTTGTGGTTAAGAGTAAGACATTACAATATATCACACTAATAATCAACGGTTTACGCCAGTCAAATGTTATCATATATGATAATAACACTGCAAAGGTAAATATTTTCTTTTGCATTTGCAAACTTTTTCTAAAAAAAATGATGGCCAACGATGGCCATCCAACCACAAAATTTTGGGTGCTAAAAATGTCTGTTGCCGGGGCAATTCAAGTGTTGCTGCGGAAATACATTGTAAATCCGCAGTACAAAAAGAATCCGGACATCCACAGAGGAACGGCATCGCCCAAACTGCACAACAAGGCGTGCAGTTTTCTTCCGCAGGCACACCGGCAACGACTATTGGTCCGAAGTCTGTAAAGATCTTGCCAAATCGAACACCGCCTGAAATTCGGCTTCGGATAGTTTGCCCTGCTGATGGAGTTCGAAAGCCCGTGGCAACGCATCTATCTTCGAGGTGTATTGGTTGAGTATCTCGGCCTGAATAACCACCGTGGCATTGAACCACTCATGATAAAACAGGCTGTGCTTGTCCAAGGTTTGAGCGACTTGGTTGGTGTATTTCTGCACATTTTTGTAGAACGAGAAGAGTTGGGCATTGGCTATTTCGTAGTACACGATTTCGCCCTTGTCGATGGCCTGAAAAGCGGGTTGCAGCATCGCCGAAATGTCGCGATAGGCTTTGTCGATGATGGCTTGCTCGGCCGAAGTGTAGCCTTGCACCTGTTTTTCGACGACTACCGTATCACGTTGCACCATCACCACAGTATCGACCACCGACACAACGTCCGGAACCGATTGTGCCACATGACGTTCGTACAACGACACGGCCACCACAGCCGCCAACGCCATTGCTGTGGCCACCATCATCAGTACACGCGGCAAACGCCGCCACCGCACAAGGGCTTTTTGCAGCAATTCGATGTTGTCGTAGCGCTGTTCGCGTTTGGCGCGCGTGCAGCGCCTTGCCACGCACCGATAGCGATGCGGAAAGAGCAATCCGAGCAGTTTCCCGACGGCATAGACATCAGCCCGACAATCGATTTTGGCATTGCCGACCAACTGTTCGGGAGCGGCGTATTCGCGGCTGCCGGCTGGTTGTTTCAGTATGGCATGGCTGTCGCTGTCGGACAGTCCGAAATCGATGAGTTTGACATGTGCGCCATTGTGCGTTATCAGTATGTTCGAGGGTTTCAGGTCGCGGTGCACAATTTGTTTGGCGTGCACATAGGTCAAGGCGTCGAGCAACTCGCCCATAATGCGCCACCGCACCGTTGCCGATGGTTTTGTGCGCAGAAATTCAGCCAGCGTAACACCGTCGATATATTCCATCACGATGCACTCGCCCACCACGGCATCGCGCATGCGCGCCACCACCGACACGATGTGCGGATGTGTCAGTTGCACCATCAGGTCGAACTCTTTGTCGAGCAACCGCCGATAGACAGCCTGCGAGGCGTATTCGGGTTTCAGACCTTTCAGCACGAACCATTTGCCGTAGCATTTGGCTTTGTACATCATGTTGAAACCATTGTTTGGCAAACATTCGTAATCCGAAAAAGTTGCCGCATAGAAACCGTCATCGAGGCCTACAATGCCCGACGACGAGAGCGACTCTTCTGTGGCGTTATTGTCATTTTGTGTCAGCATCGATTCGTACCGATTTGTAAGTTTCCATAAGTGCTTCGTGGTCGTCGGTGATGATGAGGAGTTTGTCGCCCGCATGCAGCACCGTTTTGCCGGTCGGCACAAAATATTTTTTGTGGCGTTTCACCATCACCACCAACGTTTTGTCGGGCAAGCCCAAATCCATCAGATGGCAACCGCGCTCCAATACGCTGTCGGTTACGGTGATTTCGGTGGTTACCGATTTTATTTCGTCCGAGAAATCGACATCGAAATCCTCGAGTTCGCGCAACCGCGCCGTCCGGTCGTCGAGTTTCAGCCATTTGGCCATCTGCGACAGCGAGGTGCCCTGCACCAGCAACGACACCAGTGTACACAAAAACACGATGTTGAATATGAACCGCGCCTGCGGGATTCCGGCCGCCAACGGCATGATGGCAAAAATGATAGGCACAGCACCACGCAACCCGCACCACGCCACATACACCTTGTCGCGGAACGGCATCGCACGGAACGGCAGCAGACACAAGAACACACTCGCCGGTCGCGACACAAAAATCATGACAAAACTGATAATCAACCCCGGCGCCCACACATCGAGCAGTTCGTGCGGATTGACCAGCAAACCAAGCGTCAGGAACATCAGCAACTGACACAGCCACGTCAGCCCGTTGAAGAAACCGATGGTCGAACGTTTGTGCTGCAGCGACGAGTTGCCAATGACCAATCCGCCGATATAGACCGCCAAATAACCGTTGCCACGCATGAAATAGGTGGCCGAAAAGATGAAAATGCAAAACGTCAGTACCAAAATGGGATAGAGCGATGCGTTGTCGATTTTGATGCGATTGACAGCCCACACGGCCAATTTGCCAAATGCAAAACCCGCCACCACGCCGACACACAACTGCATCAGCACCATGCCAAGCACCTGCCACCACACGGGAGCAGTGCCCGCTTTGAGCAAATCCATAAACACCAGCACAAGGATGTAGGCCATCGGGTCGTTGCTACCGCTCTCCAACTCCAACATAGGGCGCAGATTGTTTGTCAGCCGCAACCCTTTGGTGCGCAACACGGCAAACACCGAAGCCGAATCGGTGGACGACATTGTGCCGGCCAACAGCAGCGATGTGAGCAAACCCACGGCAGCCGACTGCATAGTAAATCCCAAAATCCACCACACCAAAAAGCCCGTTATCACCGACGTCAGCACCACGCCCACCGTAGCCAGCATCAAGCCCTGCGCCAGCACCGGACGGATTTCGGCAATTTTGGTATCCATGCCGCCCGCAAACAGAATGATGCACAATGCTACCGTGCCAATGGTTTGGGCAATATACGTGTTGTCGAATTGAAAACCCAGACCATCGCTGCCGCAAAGCATGCCCACCAGCAGAAACAGCAACAATGCCGGTACACCAAAACGCGAACTCGCCTTGCCGGCCAAAATGCTCAGCAAGAACAACAACGACAATCCCAACAACAACGCTTCGAGCGACATAACGATAACTTTTTTTCGTGTACGAAAATTACAAACGATTTATCAGTTGTTCGAGCACCGCAAACGAACGTTCGGGAGCCTCGCGCCAAAAATCGAAATACTGATGTTCGTGGTTGGTGATGCCCGGCGTATCGCTGATAATGCGCAAACTCAGAAACGGCACATCGTACATGTAGCACACTTGCGCTATGGCACAACTCTCCATATCGACCGCCAACCCATCGGGAAAATAGTCCGTTATGGCGTGCAAAGCGTCCGGATCGGAAATAAATTGGTCGCCGCTGCATATCAATCCGACGTGCACTTTCGAGGCCGACTGCACGCTTCCGAGCGCATCGAGCAAGCGTTTGTCGCTTTCGAAAAAGAGCGGAAAACCCTGAATGCGTCCATGCGGATTGTCGGTGAAGCAATCGACATCGTGATAGACCGTGCGTGCGGCCGCCACCACATCCATCACATCCACAGCAGACGAAAGCGCTCCCGCCACACCCGTGTTGATGATACAGTCGGGCTGATAGCGGCGAATCAGCTCCACCGCACCAACTGCAGCCGCCACCTTGCCAATGCCGCACTGCAACAGCACTATACGATGCTGCCCCATGCGTCCGTCGGTAAAAGTTTGTTGGTGTTCGACACGCTCGTCGATGTGCTGCAAACGGCTCACCACAAGGTCGCGCTCCTTGTCCATGGCCACGATGATACCTATTGTCATAATCGCTACAAATTTTATGCAAAAATACACGAAAATATTGGAACTCGCAAATGATTCACGCCACGCCGTTCTGCAGACAATGCTGCGGGCGACGTTTTTATCGAAATACGGTCGTGGGTTTACCGATTTTTTTGTAACTTTGCCGACATTAAATTAACACCATTACAGCATGAACTACTCCGGTCTCATCATTGCCATCATCACCTTTTTGGTGATTGGTCTATTCCACCCTATCGTCATCAAGAGCGAATACTATTTTGGAGTACGCTGTTGGTGGGTATTCGCACTTATTGGTACGGCATTCATCGCGGCAAGTCTGCTGGTAGAAAGCGGCACGCTGAGTCCGATACTTGGTGTAGTGGGTTGTTCGTGTTTTTGGAGCATTCTCGAACTGTTTCATCAGAAAAAACGGGTCGAAAAGGGCTGGTTTCCGATGAACCCCAAACGCCAAAGCGACTACAAAATTCCCAACGCATCGGCATAATCGCAACGCCACGAATTGGGAACATACGCCTTACACCACCCTGCTTGGCACGTTGTTGCCATTCATTTGCTGCAATATCAATCCAACATCACAAAACCTGCCCAATAGTATGGTTGCGCATAGATTTTTTGCAGTTCGTTACGGGCTTGGTCGAAAGCGGCTTTTTTGGTCATGCCCGACAACCAAAAGGTGTAGAATTTGTACATCATCGCCTGTGTTACATTGTCCGAAACGTTCCACAACGACATGACAATCGTTTTGGCGCCGGCTTGCTTGAAGGCTCGCTGCAAACCAAACACGCCTTCGCCCGTGATGTCGCCGGCGCCGGTTTCGCAGGCCGATAAAACCACCAAATCGGCATTCCGCAAATCCATCAAGGTAATCTCGCGGGCTGTCAGAATGCCATTTTGAACGCCAACAGGAAGGTCGGCGCCACGACCAGACCAAGCCGTATTGGCACCGGCAAACAACAGTCCGCAACGATCAAGCGGATCAATAAACGGATCGGCAGAGGACATATCGCCCGACAAGCATGTACGCCGCGCAAAAAGTTGCAACCGGCGAGCAACATTATCTGTCAAACCAACGTAGATATAGTTGCGACACAAACTTGATATGGCATAAACATAATACATTTTTCAAAAAAAGGAGAGCAACTTGCGCCCTCCTTTGTACCGCGAGTGGAACTTGAACCTGCCTGCGGTAGGCAGGCCCACACGGGCATTACTGCCCAACGGATTTATCGGCGGATTTCGTAGCACGCAACCTATACAAATACTCTTTGCCGCAACCACTCTTATAATATTTTTCCAACTGACGAGCCTCTGCTCGATCGACACAAACCTGCGTAAACAACAACTCGTAAGGCGCATAAGGCTTCGTAGAGCGATTATAACCTTTGTTGTGTTGTTCCAACCGACGAGCAACATTATCTGTCAAACCAACGTAGATATAGTTGCGACACAAACTTGATATGGCATAAACATAATACATTTTTCAAAAAAAAGGAGAGCAACTTGCGCCCTCCTTTGTACCGCGAGTGGGACTTGAACCCACACGGGCATTACTGCCCAACGGATTTTAAGTCCGTCTTGTCTACCGATTCCAACATCACGGCCTATAACTCCTTCCACCGAAAAAGCGATGCAAAGGTACACATTTTTTTTGGCATAACAAACAGGTTGCACAAAAAAAAGTCCGACCCTCTGCAAAAGTCGGACTTTCGTTATCGGCATTATTGTTGACGAATACAGTTACAATCGTGTACGTCTTTGAACCGCCAACCTATTTTCAGGCCAAACATTATCGGAATGGTGCGCGTGGCAAGACTCGAATAGTAGCCGTTGTACTGATACGAATCGAGGCTTTCGATGGTCGTAAACAGCGGTTTGGCGTCTTTGTTGATGTACATATCGTAAAAACCATGCTCGGCATAAATGGCTACATACATCTCGTTTTTCTTGTCGAGGCGCAAAATGGCACCGAACATCACCTGACCGGTCAACAAAAAATTGGCCTGATTTTCGCCGCTTGGCAACAGTGTGTTGAACTGCCCGAAACCGTGCTGTGGCAATTGCTCAAACATGGTGCCGCCCCATTGTTCGTACCAACCTTTGGTTATCAAATCGCCCTGCGTTACCTTGTAGCCCGTGTAGAGCGGCAGATAGAGTTTGACACCAAACGAGGTGAACCAACCCGAATGCCGCGGACGCTGTTTCTGGTAGAAAATGTTTATCGGTATCGAGATGGAATACTGCTGCTGACGCTCCGTCCAGTTATTTATATCGGCAATGAGCGTATAGGTGCGTCCACGATTGTCGATAGATGGCGACTCCAAGTGACCTTTCAGCACCTTTGTGCCCTGAAAGGTCGAAAAGTTGACACCAAAATTGGCACCCCAACCTTTGCGCGGATGAAACAGCAACGAATATTTTGCTCCGAGGTCGAAACTGCCGCCCGAAAACATGCCGTAATCATTCGTTTCGTAAGGCATCATCATAGCACCGCCACCCAACTCGATGTCGATGTAGGCCGGTGTCTTGGCAAAAGCCGCCAATCCGGACGCCAACAATAATGCGACTATCACTATCTTTTTGTTCATGCTTGAAATCCTCCTATCTGTCTGTTTTGTTTGCATACTCATCACATTATTATTGGACTACGAATTTTTCGGTTATCACTTCGCCCGACTGCATGTGCACACGCACCATGTAAACGCCTGCCGGATAGTTGATCAGAATATCGTTTTCGTTTTCAACTCTATCGAGGCGGAATACAACACGACCAATGGCATCGACAATCTCGAGGTTCGAACCAAAGAGCACATCGACGGCAAATGGTAACCCGACGCGCAATATTTGGTTGCGTTTCAGCGGGTTCGGCGACACGGACATACCTTGTTTGTTGTCGTACGACTTGATGCACGATGCCACAGCCTGGCCACCTGCCGTGTAGGCGATGACGTAATATTCGCCACTGAAGCCGCCCAATTCGGAGTAGTATTGCAACGTAGCGCCGGTGATGCGTTCGCCATTGCGATACCATTGGTACGACATATATTCGTGGTTGCTATTGTCGCAAATGATGACATCGTCCCAAACTTCGGCTATCAGATCGACACCGACCGTAAAGGCCACCTTGTACTCGCCACTCATACAACCATTCGGGTTGTTCAGCAAGATGGTTACCTGATAAGTGCCTGCCGGCACGGTTGTCGGCGCATTTATTAGTATGTAGCCATTTGTCATGGTGGCATCCATCACATCGACAAAGCCAAGTTCGTGCATGGTAGCATCGAACAGCAGCGAATAACTTGTCGGGTTGCCACCGATGATGGTGTACGGTATATTGACAAACCTATCGCCCTGACATGTCGGGTTGGGTGTGCCAAACTTGACGGCCGGCGTTTCGCTCTGTTTCACTTCGAAGGTAGCCATGTCGGTTGTCATCCACGGCGTTATCACTTCGACGAAGTAGGTGCCGAGTGCCGATACGGTGATGGTGTCGGACGTGCTGATGATGTTGCCGGCATAGGTCCAACGGAACTGATAGCCTTCGGCCAACGAGCAACCATCGACCCAAATTTGCGACGAACTGCCCGAGCAGAGGTAAGTCAAGCCGGCCGGATTGGCCTTGAACGGAACCACCGTTACCACTACCGAAATGGTTGCCTCGCAACCGGCATTGTTGATGGCAGTCAGTTTATAGGTGTAGATACCGGCCTCGTCGTGCTTGATTTCGCAATAGTATTTGCGCGAAATCTCGGTGCCGTTTTCATCGTACCAACGATAGGTCAAACCTTTGTCGGCCGCTTCGAGGCGCAATGGCTGACTCTCGTAGCAGATGGTCGGGCTGACAACTTTCGGCTCCGGTTCGGGTTTCACATTCAACGTTATACGCATTGTGTCGGTCGTATTTTCGCAGCCGAGGCTGTTGCGTCCGATAGCCCAATATTCAACTACCGTATCGTTGATGAAGTTAGGAATCACTACCGAAATTTTCGGTTTGATTTCGCCTGTACTCCAGCGATAGGTCTCGGCATCGGCTTGGTCGCCCACGAGTACTACGGTAGCGCCTGCGCAAACGGTTTGCGAACCATTTTCGACAAGTATGCTGCCCGTAGCGTTGTTCGGCAGCGGCACAACGTCTATCTTGACACTTGCAACGCTCTTACAATTGGTGCCGTTGGCATTGGCGCTCGATGTTACCGAAACGAACCATTCCACGTCTTGTGTCGGCGCCGGAATGACGATGCTCGACGGTTGGTTGGTCAGGCGTTCGCCCAACGACGAGTACCAATCGTAGTAACTCGACGACGAGCCTTCGACACGCAACGCCACCTTATCGGTCGAACCTTGGCAGATGGCATAGGTGCCGGTAACTTTGTTAGCCGTTACGGTCAGTTTGTCCATCGGGATAACCTTGACGGTGAATTTACCCGTTACCTGACAACCGCTGGCGTTGGTTACTATCATTTGATATTCGGTGGTGAATGTCGGAGCAACATCTATTTCTTTCTGTGTGCCCCAAACTTTGCCATCGGTATCTTTCCACGAATAGGTGTTGTCGTCGCCCGAGGCATCGGCCGTCAGTCGTACGCTGCCGCCTTCGCAGATGGTTATCTCCTTATTGGCAACATAGTTGTAGGTGTCGGTTCCGGCCGCCGAGATGGTAATGGCATCCGGCAGTTGGTTTACTTTCACCGTAATCGTTTGCCGTGTCCGACAACCGGCTGCATTGTAGAAGTCGCAATAGTACATCCATGTACCTTCGACGGTCTGAATCGTGTTCCACGTGTTCAGGTCGCTCTCTTGCATCGGCGTGTAGATAGTACCGTCAGTTTTACCAAACACATATTTGGTGTAACCGGCCGTAGCCGCAAATTCGATTGGCGTATTGATGCAGGCTTGTCCGTTCTGCGACGATACCACTTTCACATCGGCCACGCCGACTTGCGGCACGCCCGCCACATTGACCACATGCGTAACCGGTGTCGATTCGCAAGTAATGTCGTTCGAGGTGTGGCGTGCCACTACCGTGAAGACGAACTCGCCGGTGGTTTGCGGAGCAAATTCAAGCGATGTACCCTTGTAGGTGTTGGTGCCGCCGTTCACTTGGTATGTCCATACTATCTCGGTATTTTTCGAACTGTACGGATTGGACGCCGCCGTCAGGGTGAAGGTCCTGCCAACCTCTTCCAGACAGAATGTCTTGATGCCCGAAACGGTAACCGTCGGCAAAGCATTTACCAATATCTGGCGCGACACTTCGTACGAGCAACCGGCCATGTTGGTTACTTTCACGGTGTAGGTTGTCGTTTTTTGCGGATACACTTCGAACGTCTGTTTGTTGTTCTCGGTGTAGATGGTTCCCCAATTATCGCGCCATTCGTACGTCATGTTCGGCTGTTTCTTGGCTTCGAGTTTGACGGCCGATCCGGCGCATACGAAACTACCTTCGGGCAAGACTACATCGTCCACATACGCATCGATGGTAACGGTGGTGGGCGCGTCCATCACTTCCACTTGGTGTGTGGCTGTAACCGGGCACTCTATCGACGCTAAACGGCTGACAACCTCGACAGTGTAAGTGCGCAACGATGCTGCGAGTGCATCTACTACGATTTCGGCACTCTTACCAATGTCTTTGCCATCTTCGTACCAATAGAACAAGTAATTCTTCATATTCAGTTCGGAGCCATCGGCTGCCACAACTTTCAGGATTATCTCCGGATCGTTGACACAAGCTACCGATTTACCGTCAACCACTTTGGTCGACGACGTTATCATGATGTTTGGTACGGGCTGCACATGCACGGTAGTGGTGGCACTGCGTTCGCAACCGGTCTCTTTGTTGCGTACGGTCAACGTGTATGTGGTGGTAGTCGCCGGCGAAACCCACACTTCGTTCGGTTTATCGGTTAGTGCGATGTCTTCTTCGTTCTGCGAATACCAAATGTATTCAAATGGTTTACCCGACAAATTCGTGCCTTGCAAGCGAATATTACGATTCGGACAAATCAATTGTGAAGACGTAATCGGGTCGCCGTTATTGTCGTACACACTGATAGTCGGCACGGGCAGCGGTTTGACGGTAACCGAGAAGGTCAGGTTGGTCATGTCGGCTTGGCACAAACTGTGTTTGTTCTGTACTATGGCCACATAGTTGTAAACCGTGTCGTTCAGGTTATCTGCCGCGCCCATTGGTCTGTCAACCAACGTAGCCGATGTTTCGGGCAACACTTCGTTGTTGCGCAACCACTGATACTTCAAATCGTCAGCATTAGTACCATCTAACGGTTTCACAGACAATGTGATGGGATCGCCGGCGCAATAGGTTTCGCCTTCGCTCATCGATTTCTCGAGTACCACTTGCGGACGGTCGTACACGTAAATGGTGGTGTCGGCACTGCGCTCGCAACCGGTTGCAATGCTGGTAACCTTATAGATGTAGGTGGTTGTGGTCGTCGGCGCTACGGTTATCTGTTGGTCGTAACCATATCTGCTCAACGGTCGACCGCCATCGTACCATTGATAGATGTAGTCGGTTTCGTTGTGTGGTTGGTCTTCAATACCTTTCAGTGTAATGCTTTCGCCTTTGCACAATTGGTTATCGATGCCGGTGCCGACAATCACAATCGATGGTGCGGGCATCACGTTAACAGCCACTTTGCAACCCAACTCGCCGATAGCCGTCTTACAGCCGGTTATGGTGTCGGTTACAATGACATAGTATTTGGCATCAACCGCCGGCATATCGGTGTAGCGCGACGACATTTCCAACTCCATCTTATCGTCTTTGTACCATTCGAACGTCAAGTTGGTCAGGTCGCCATCGACACGGAATGTAACCGTTTCGCCACCACAGATGAGTGTGTCTTTGGCCAAATTGTTGTTACCGTCAACCAAACGCACGTTCGGTTTCTTGTTGACGTTGATTTCGATTTGACCGACACGCACGCAACCTGTCGTCGGGTCGGTTATCACATACGAATAGGTAGTAATAGCCGTCGGATAAACCGTGAGCGATTGGCTGGTGGAATCCTTAATGTCATCGGATGCCGTGCTCGACAACCATTGATATTCAAATCCCGGTTGCTGCGGCGACACAGCCTTCAGTATCAACTGTTCGCCCTCGCACATGGTTTGCGAACCTTTCGTGATGCTGATGCTTGGGTCGGGAACGCCAAGCACTTTCACGCGCTGGTAGAGCGGTGTAGCCGTGCAGTTGCCGTTGCTCACTTCCACACGATAGTCGGTCGTTTCGTCCGGTGTTACATTCACTATCTCCATCCGGTTCTCCCATTGCGGCTGTTCCACATTGTTGGCATACCACTTGGTGTAGAGCGTTCCTACATCGGGTGTCAGCACACGCAACGTGATGGCTTCGCCGGCACAAATGGTACTGTCGGGTGTGGCTGTAGCCGGCAGAGTGATTTCCATGGTAACTACCGGTTTCAGGTTCACTATGATGCGCATTGTATCGGAGCGCGAGCAACCTGTCAGCGGGTCGGTTACCGTGTAAGTGTAAGTCGTTGTGGTAGTCGGTCTGACTATCTGGTTCGGCAACGAAGCGTCGGTAAAGCGTTCGCTCTTGTTGCTCGATGTCCATTTATAGGTGTACTTATTATCCTGCGCTATCATGGCTGACAATTCGAGTTGCTGGCCTTCGCAAATGGTCTTCGATCCAGAAACAATGTGAATGCTCGGGTCGGGGACAGGATTTACCACGATAGTCGTATCGAATTGCAAGTCGCAAGTGCCGTTGCTCACCGTGATGGTATATTTGGCCGTTGCCTCGGGCACATCAACCACCGATAGTTTGTCCGCCCAGCCGGCCATAGGCAAACCATCTTTGTACCACAAAGTTTCAACACCGGTGGTTTCGCCGGTTACGGTGAGTGTTACCGCTTCGGTTTGGCAAATCTTGTTGCCATCGGCACCATCGGGATAATCGACACGCAGCGCCACTTTCGGGCGTTTGTTGACAACAATCTGAATGGTGTCGTAACGTGAGCAACCTGTCAGCGGGTCGGTTACCGTGTAGGTGTATGTGGTAGTCGTGTTCGGATAAACCACAATATCCTTGTTGGTAGCATCGGCTATTACTTCGCCGTCAGTGCTCGAAGTCCATTCGTACACAAATCCCGGTTCTTTGGCGTTGAAACCGCCCAATTCGACGCGCGTACCCTCGCAGTTGACTGCAGAGCCGCTGCGCAATTCCACTTTCGGATCGGGCACATAGTTCACCTTCAAATTGTAATTCAAGATAATCGGACATTTGTCGTTGCTCACCGTTACTTCGTACTGTTCGTCGGCATGTGGCATATAGTTGAATATCTCGAATTTATCTTTCCATTCGTCAATCAACACGCCGTTCCGTTTCCATTGTGCTTTCAAGCCGTTGGTAGTACCAGCTACCGTATCGATTATCTGCATGGTGATGGAATCGCCCAAACAGATGGTATTAGAATCGGAGCCATCGGGCAGCGTAACCACCAATTTCACAGCCGGACGCGGTTTCACCACCACAGTAGTATCTATAATATTGGTGCAGCCCGATGCCACATCGGTTATGGCCAACATATAGGTAGTGGTTTGCTGCGGATACTGCGTCAACTGCCGATCGTTCGTCAATAAGGTATCGAGCGTGGTGGCTGTCTTGCGCAACCATGTCATGCTGTAGTTCGAGAAGTTATAATTATCGGCAGTGTTCGAGCCAAACAATACTACATGTTCTCCTTCGCAAATAGTATCCGAAGTACCACCGGCGAACGAGATTATCGGCATCGGTGCGCTGCTCACGGTCAGTTTGCGCATCAGTATTGTGTCGCAATGACCGTTTTTAACCTTGGCATAATAGGTGTATTCGCCCACCGTAGGATTGTCGGCAAAACTGGTGCGGCCATCCTTGTGTTCTTCCAAGCGAGCATTGAACTTATCGTATTTCTCCCAAACCACGGTTTCGCCGGCTTGCAGACCTGTCAGTTCCAGCGTGTAATTGTCGCCGGCGCAAATGCGTTCAGGCACATCATTCAACTGCACTTTCGGACGATTGTGTACCACAATGGTGGTATCGACACGGCGTGTGCAGTTCGATGCGCGGTCGGTAATGGAGAACGTGTAGGTGGTTGTGCTTGCGGGCGTTACGGTTAGTTGCTTATTGTTGCTTACCAACGTATCGTTGCCCTGCAACCATGCGTATGTAAACCTATCTGTACCCCAATAGCCATCCGAGTTTTTCGCTTCCATGATTACCGTTTCGCCTTGGCAAAGCGTGTCGGTAACAGTACTAATAAAGTCGATAGATGGTATCGGTGCGTAGTTCACCTGCACGGTGCGCGTAATGGTGGTATCGCAACCATTGCCATTGGTTACACGCACCAGATATGTGTGGTAACCTGCTTTTGGATACTCTTCGATGGTTGTTTTACCATTCCAAGCGCTTTGCGCAGCACCATCTTTCTCCCAGATTACATTATCGGTAGCAGAAACACCGTTTAGCGTCAACCGATAGAGGTCGTCTTCGCAAATGGTCTGACCGTCGGATTCGGGCACATCTACCTGCGACAGTGGCAGAACCACAATTGTCGTATCGACAGAACGGATGCAACCGCTTTGCACATCGCGCATGACTAACGTATAGATTGTTGTTGTGCGCGGACTTACATCGATACTCTTTTGGTTGACACTCGTCGATATTGTGTCATTGCCCCGCATCCATACAAAGTCGACCTCTGTTGGATCATACACAGTGTAGTTGTTGGAGGCAAGCAACGTGCGGATGTCGCCCTGACACATAATGTCCGATTTACTGTCGTCTATCGTAATAGCCGGTTGCAGCGCACGGTTGGCTTTCAACTGATGATCCAGCACGCGCTCGCACCCTGTGTAGTTGTTTGTGATGTGCGCGCGATAGATATAGTCGCTCGTCTCGGGGTTGTCGTAAATGTCGGTCAGACCTGCCCATTTAGCGGCATCATCAGGCTTATTAACGCCGTTTTTCAGTTTTTCCCAAGTGATTGTGCAATCGGTGAGATCGCCCACAATGCTCAAGTGGAATTCATCGAACTCGCAAATAACCGTTTCGGCCGGTGCAAAACTTACTTTCGGCAGCGGATTGACATTGATAATCTGCTGCACGGTACGTTCGCAACCGGTTTCGTTGTCGGTTACCGTCAGATAGTAAGTAGTCGTTTGTGTCGGATTGACAGTAACTTCTTTCTGATTCGGATTGGCAATTGGTTCACCCGTGTTGTTCGTCCACATATACGAGTGGTGCGCACCTGCCGGCGTGTTAGCCACAACACCTGCAGAGCCTTGCAAAACTACGGCATCATTTTCGCACACAGTTGTTGCGCCTGTGCCTCCGACCGTAATCGATGCTTGAGGTTTGGCCGCCACTTTTATCCAGATGGAGTCGCGCTCAACACAGTTGGCTTCGTTGTACACATCTACCCAGAAGACGTATGCTTGCTGTTGTCCCGCCAAAGTCGATGTCGGTGCGTTGTAAACCGGTGTGGTTATCTGTGCCGATTCGGCATTGGTGCTCCATTTGTATTTGGTACCGCCCGATGCTGTCAATGTCAGGCTTTCGCCCACACATATCGTGTCGGTGGCCATCTGTTTGCCGTTAATCATGGCTATCGGTTTGGAATAGGCCAATATCTCGTGGCAAACCTGCGGACCGTTACAGCCGTTGTTATCAACCGAAGTTACGCAATATGCGGTTGGATTGACAATGTCAGTCGGATAAACCCACACTTTGCTGTTATCCACCGAACCTTGGTCGATAGCCTCTTTCCACGTGCCGCCCGTCCAACTGTATTTGTTGGTATTGCCATTGGCATCGGCTACGCTCAGCAGTACCGAGTCGCCTACGCAAACCTGCGTATTGCCGGTTATCTTCAGTTTCGGCAGCGGATTCACAGTTACCGTATATTCAACCGTTTCGTAGCAACCGTTTTGGTTGGTCATGGTTACGCTGTAGGTAGTGGTATTGGTCAAACCGCGAATAGTGCGTACAGGGTTGGTAGAGCCATCGTCCCATACAACGGTACAACTGCCACCGTTCAAATCCGAAGCGGTGAGCGTTACAACATCGCCTTCGCAAATCGGGTTGTGGTCGGGCATAATCTGCGGTTTTGGTGCATCCAATATGGTTACTGTGTGTCCCGGGTTCACTTCGAACGAACAGCCTTTGTCGTTGTAAACCGTCAGATAATAGGTATTTTCAGCAGCCGTCGGGAATACGGTAACACTCTGCGTGGTTGCAAATGGCGTTGAGTTGGCATTTGTTGTCCACTCGTAGCGCGCCACATTTATCGGGCTTTCAGCCTGCAATTTCAACGATTTGCCAAAGCACACTGTGGCATCGCCCTTGATGGAAACGGATGGTTTCGCGCTTACGGGCACAAGCACTTGTCCCGTGCCTACGCAACCCTCTTGTGTGGTAACTTCCACAACATAGGTTTGCGATGCGGTAATCGAGGCTTTCGGCACAGTGATGACGTCCGTTGTACCCAATATTGTCGTCGGATCGGCCAATGTGTACCATTTGAAGGCGGTATACGCCCGACCGTTGGAGTCGGTGGCCGGTGTCGAAAGTTCCAAATCGTCCTCGCTCACACCGGCTGCGTCCAAGCATAAGAGTGCCGGCGTCGGCGTTACCACCGGCGTTTGTTGCGGTATCACATTCACGGTAACCGTGGCTGTCTGCGAACATTGGAGCGGCGTCGGTGTTTTGGCCGTGATGGTGTAAGTGGTTGTCGTTGTAGGAGTTACATAAATAGTATCGCCGCTGCCGCCACCACCGCCGGTGCTTGTCCACACAATAGTTGTGCCGGCCGGGCAGTTATTCTTCGCTGTCAGATACAGCATAGCCGTGCCACCCGTGCAGATGGTGGTGTCTTTGCATACCGACAACTCGGGCAGCGGAACGGCTTTCAAATCTATCAAGATGGTGGTGTCGCAGCCGCCGGGCAGCGTAATTTGACAACTATAAGGCTCGATGCCGGCCACCGTTGGCGTGATAGTCTGTGTGGCTGCCGTCTGATCGGTAATACCAACACCATTCCACAAGTACGATGCACCTGTGAGCGACGAACCATTGATCGGCATTACCGACAACTGTTTCGACGAACCCACGCACACCGAATCCATAGCACCGGGACCTTGTATGCCGTTGATTGTCAAATCGGTAGGTTTAGCATAGATGGTAACCGTAAATGTGGTGTCGGATTCGCAGTTGTTGTCGTAAACAGCCTTGACGCCATACACAACTTCGGCAGACGGTTGACCTACCGGCACAGTATCGGTGCAATCGATGCTTGCTTTGCCATCGTAGGCCGGCAACGATACACCGTTGCGCGTCCATTCGTAATATTTCAAGTTTTTGCCTATGGCATTCAACACATAAGGTTTGCCGGCACACACTTCGGTCGGACCTTCGATGGTTACAAACTCGTTCACCTTAACCTCGATAGAGGCTTCCTGCGAGCAACCCGATGCGCTGGTTACAATCACCGAATAGGTTTTTGTAGCCGTCGGGTTAACGATGATTTCACGGTCTTCGGAGCCTGTATTCCACTTGTAAGTATAGATCAGCGTAGGAGTCGATTCGGGCTCGGCGGTCAGTTTCAGACGCGTACCGGCGCAAATGCTGACACCATCGCCGGCACCTGTACCGGCTATAATCGACGCCGTAATCTTAGCAGCAGGCAGTGGTTGGTCGATAATGTTGATGCTCGCATCCTGCGAGCAACCGGCTTGGTTGGTGGCAGTAACGCGATATGCGCCTCCGGCTGTTACGGTGAGGTGCGCACCTTTAGTGCCATCTTCCCATACGAACGTAACATTCGGGTCGGGGTCGGACGCCGTCAGTTGCAGCGTTCCGCCTTCGCACAACACGTTCGATGGTACAGACGATGTAATGGTCGGCGTCGGTTTTGGTGTTACCACCAATTCGTACTCTTTCGGTTCGCTTTGGCAACCGAATTTATCGACGGCAACGACATACACTTTCTTGTTCACAAGCAGGTCGGTGAAAATGATGTTATCGGTGCCAAGTGCTATCGGCACGGTTGCCAAATCGTCTTCGTACCAATTATAGGTGCCGTTGATGCCGGCGCCCGTGGCTGTCAGCGTTACGGTGTGATCGCCTTCGCACAGCAACGGAACATTTTGTGTAACGCTTGCCACCGGCAGCGATTTCACCACAATATCGATGGTGGCTTCGGCCGTACATTCGTTGGCGTCGGTTACAGTTACCGTGTAAGTGCTCATACCTACTTGGTCGGGACTAACAACAATGGCTTGTGTGGTTTCGCCTGTGCTCCATTGGTACGATACATACGGATTCGGCACATTCGTTACCTCCAATGTGGTCGATTCACCCAAGCAGATTTGTGCCGGACCGGATATTTGCGGGTCTTCTATCTTATTCACCGTAATGGTATGTGGCAGCGTTATCGAGCATTTGCCGTCGAACACTTCGACCGTGTAAGTCGTCGCTGTCAGCGGTTTCACTATGCAGGAGGCATTCGTGCTGCCATCGTGCGCCCATTTGTAGGTATAAGTGCGGCTGTCGTCGGATATGACTTTGATGTTGGCAGTCGATCCGGAGCAGATGGTCGTCGGACCCTCGAGATGTACTTTCGGGGGTTGTACCACCTCGACGGTAATATCGGCTGTTTGCGAGCAGCCGTTCGCGTTGGTAACTTCGACGGTATAAGTCGTCGTATAAGCCGGCGAAACGTTTTGCACGGCACTGCCCGGTGTAACGATGCCATCGCCCGTCCACACATAGGCGTTACCGCCCGAAGCCGTCAACGTGGTGCTTTCGCCACGACAGATTTTCGTTGTTCCGGTGATGGTCGGCGTCGGCAGTTTGTTGACTACCACTTCCAAACTTACATCTTTCGAACAACCTTTGTCGTCGGTTACGGTACAGGTGTAAGTGGTTGTTTGCGTGGGCGAAACGGTAATTTTTGCCAACGTCTTTTCGGCACCGGACATATCTTTCCAGAGGAAAGTCGAGCCGCCTATAGCTTCCAGCGTGGTGCTTTCGCCAAGGCAAATGGTTGACGTACCCAGAATCTCGGCTGCCGGCAGGTCGTTGACGGTTACCGTAATTTCGGCCGGTGTCGGGTTTTTGCAGCGTCCGTTCGATGCCCACACTTTATAAGTGGTGGTTTTCGACGGTTTGACGGTGATGGTCGGCGTGTTTTCGTCGGTGCTCCACAAGAATGTAGCGCCATCCACATCGCTGGTAGCAGTCAGCGTCAGGCTCTCGCCTTTGCAAACGTTGTTTTCGCCGGTGATTTTCGGCGTCGGCAGCGGCGTTACCACAATGGTGATATCCTGCGAACTTGTGCAACCGGCTTTATTCGTAGTTGTTACCGTATAAATGCTGGTGCTTGTCGGGTTCACCACAACCGTTTGGTTGCCGATTTGAGCGAGTCCAACATTGGTGCTCCATTGGTATTGATTCGATGCACTCGATTGCAGAATAACCTCTTCGCCGGCGCACACCGTGGTGCTGCCCGACAAAACAGAGATGGTGGGCGACGCTATTTGCGTTACATCGATTGTAATCTGATTAACGCCCTTGCAACCGCTTGCATCGGTTACTTCGACCGTATAAGTGGTTTTGGCCGTGGGCGATACGCTGATGCTGCGCATGTTGGTACCCTCTTGGCCTGTGCTCCATTTATAATATTTATAGCCTGTTCCGGCAGTCAAGACTGTCGAATTGCCCACACATACCGTATTAGCATTAGCCGAGGACGTCAATGTCGGTACGGGTAGCGCAATCACCTTAACAGTTTCTGTTATCGTCGCGGTGCAGTCGCCCGATTTGATTGTCAATGTATAATCGGTGTCGGCAGTCGGCGAAACGGTTATCGTTTTCGTTGTAGCACCGGTGCTCCACAACCAACTATCGGCATCGGGAGCCGACAATGTGGTGCTTTCGCCAAGACAGATATTCAAGTTACCAAAAATTTCGGCAACGGGTTGTTTTTGCACTACCAACGAATAACTTGTGCGAACCATGCAGTCGTTGGCGTTGTACACTTCCACGCTGTATGTGGTGGAACCGTAGGCTGCGCCGGTTATGGTGTAGTGTTGGTCGATGGCGCCCGGTATGACGTCATTGCCTTTGTACCACCGCCAACGCACACCATCGGAGGCCGACAGCGTTACATCGTCGCCTTCGCACACGGTGGTTTTGTCGGCTGTTATTTTGGCATTCGGCAAATCCAGCACCGTGATGTTAATCGAAGCCGTCGTTTTGCAGTCGCCATCACCGATAACTTGTACGGAATAGGTTGCATCGGCTTTAGGCGTTACTGTTACCGAGGCGCTACGCGTTCCGTCGTGCTGCCACAAATAAGTGGTACCGCCCGAAGCCGTCAGCGTAATCGATTCACCACGGCAAACAGTCGTTTTGCCGGTATTTGTCGTAATTTCGGCTACCGGAATCGGATGTACCGTGATTGTGCCGTTGTACGTGTCGGTGCAGCCGTTCAGGGTTACCTCTACCCAGAAGTCGGTGTCGTCCAACAAGTTGTCGAACGATGCCGTGCGTGCGGTCGAGCCGTTGCTCCACTTGTAGGTTGCGCCTTGCGGCGAGACTGTCAGTTTGGCGGAACCGCCGGCACATATTTCTTTATTACCCGATATGGTAATCACCGGTTTCGGATTGACAGTAACCGTGTATTGTGCTTGCGCCGTGCAGCCGGTCAGTTTATTTTTACCGGTAACGACAAATGTAGTCGTAGCACTCAACGGCGCCGTTGTGATGGTGGCACCTGTCATGCCGTTGCTCCAAGTGTATTCGTCGGCGCCATCGGCTTTGATGGTGGCCGATTCGCCTTCGCACACTTCGCTATCGCCACTGAAGGTAATCACCGGTTTCGGATTGACAGTAACGGTAAACGCTGTCGGGTCGCCCACACAGTTGCCGGTGCGCGGCGTTACGGTGTAGGTTGTTGTGTTGATAGGCGCCACAGTGATGCGGTCGGCCGTAGAACCCGTACTCCATGTATAACTATCGGCACCCGAGGCTACCAGTGTTACCGACTCGCCTTCGCAAATTTCGTTCGTTCCTGTGATTATTGCTACGTGCAGCAAATTGCGCGTTACATGTACCGATTTTTCCGCCGTGCAGCCATTGGCATCGGTCAGGGTAACCGTGTAGTCGCCCTCGGCCGTAACGGTGATGGCTTTGGTGGTTTCGCCGGTATTCCACAGCACGGTGCCGGTGCCGACAGCCGTCAGAGTAGTGCTGCCGCCTTCGCAGAATGTCAGATTGCCCGTAATGTCAACCGTCGGTTTCGGATTGACGATGACGGTTCTGCTCAACCGCTGCGTACAACCATTGTCGCCTGTAATGGTTACCCAATACGTGCCGGTGGTTTGTATGTCGGTCAGGGTCAATGTCGGGCTGTCGAAACCGTTATAATCCCATTTGTATGTTTTGCCGCCCGAAGCGGTGAGTATTACCGTAGAACCTTGACACACAGGCGTTTCGCCGCCACTGATAGAGCCCGAAACAGGTGTCTTGTAGGTTACGATGGCTGTGGCCTGCGTGGTGCAACCGCCCTTGCCGGTTACCGTTACGGTGTAGGTGCCGGCTTCGTAAACGTCAATCGATTGTGTTTTGGCGCCGGTGCTCCATTCCCACGCCACAGCATTCGCTTCGTCAGCCCTCAAAGTGGTGTAGTCGCCTTCGCATATTTCCGTTGCACCATTGATGATGGGCGCCGGTTTTTCGTACACTTCTACTTCAACATCTTTCGATGCCGTGCAACCATTGGCATCGGTGCCGGTTACGGTGTAAACCGTTGTTGTAACAGGACTTACCGTTACAGATGGTGTATTGCCAAGGCCGTTCGACCAAGTGTAGTTCTGTGCGCCCGAGGCGGTCAGTGTGGTCGATTCGCCTTTGCAGATGGCCAACTTACCTGCCACGCTGATGGTCGGCGGTGTGTTGACGGTTATCTTCTTGGTGGCTGTATTCGAGCAACCATTGGTGGTACCTGTTACCGAATAGGTAGCGTCGGCAGTTGGTATAACTTTGATGCTTTGTGTTGTTTCGCCGGTACTCCATTCGTAAGTGCTTGCGCCATTGGCCGTCAGTGTTACTTCGGTATTTTTGCAAACCTTGTCGGCCGATGCTGTAATTGTTACGGTCGGTTTGGTGTTGACAACCACTTTGTAACTTACTGGGGCGCTTGGGCAGCCGTTTTTGTAAGCCACAACCGAATATGTGGTGCTTGGCGCCGTGGGCGTAACCGTAATGGTCGGACCCGTATCGCCATTATCCCAACTATAATCGTCGCCGCCCGAAACCGTCAAGGTTATTTGTTCGCCGTCGCATACCGATGTTTTATCGGGTATGATGGTGGCTGTCGGTATCGGATTGACAATAACTTCAACATCTTTCGATACCGTGCAACCATTGGCATCGGTGCCGGTTACGGTGTATGTGGTTGTTACGGTCGGATTGACGGTAACCGTGCTACCCGCACCCAAGCCGTGGCTCCATTCGTAAGTGTTGGCGCCCGAAACGGTCAGTGTGGTGCTGTTGCCGTAGCAAATGGTGGTTTCGCCCACGATGTTGAGGGTTGGTTTGTCGGCCACTTTTACCGTCCACGATTTTTCGACCGAGCAACCGTTTGTGCCGGTAATGATACCGTAATAAGTTGTGGTGGCCGTCGGATTAACAATACGCGGGTTAAAAGTAGAGTTGTCATCTTTCCACAAAACCGAGCCACCCGAAGCGACCAATTCAACCGGTTCGCCGGCGCAACTAACGGTCGGGCCGGTGATGTCGGCTGCCGGAATCGTTTTGATACTGATGGTCTTTGTGGCAGTGCCTTTGCAACCGTTGGCATCGACCACTTCGACAGTATATTGCGTTTGAACTGCCGGCGACACCGTAATGCTTTGCGATGTGTAGTTGCCCGGTGTCCACAAATAACTTTGTCCGGCGCTGGCTTTCAATATGGTGCTTTCGCCCGGGCAGATGCTTTCGCCCATTGACGATGTCATCGTTACAGTCGGTTTCGGGTTGACAACAACAGTAACCGATGCCGTTGATGTGCAACCATTGCCATAAGTAGCTGTTACTGTGTATGTTCCGGCTGTCGAAACGGTGATGGTGTTGCCACCCACTCCGGTATTCCACTGATAAGTGCCGCCGGTAACGCCCGAGGCGGTCAGTTGAGTGCTGCCGCCGGCGCAAATTACGAGTTCGCCCGTGATGACAACCTGTTCTTCCGGATAGATTTGGACAGTATGTGTTGTTTCGCCGGTGCAGCCATTAGCATCAGTTACAACCACCGAATAGGTAATATCGCTGTTGATGGTCGGCGTGATGCTTTGTGTTGTTTCGCCGGTACTCCATTTATAACTTGTACCGCCTGCGGCCGTCAAGGTGATGGTCGAGCCTTTGCACACTTGCGTCGGGCCGCTGATAGAGGCCGTCGGCGGCGTATTGACCGTTACCGTGTGCGAGGCTTCGGCACTCGGACAGCCTTGAGTGTTGTAAGCCACGACTTTATAGGTTGTGGTAGTGGTCGGCGTAACAAATATCGATGCCGATGTTTCGCCGTTATCCCACTTATAACTTGTACCACCCTTAGCCGTCAGTGTAACTCCCGAGCCTTTGCATATCGACGTTTCGCCGTTGATGCCGGCAACGGGTAACGCGTACGATGTTACGGTTATCGATTTTTCGACCTTACAGCCGTTTTTGTCGGTGGCGTGAACCGTGTATGTTTGCGATGTTTCTGCATTCAGTGTTGTGGTGTACGATGTGCTGTTCGGACCGCCTTCCCAATAGAAATTGGAAGCGCCTTCGAGTGCTGCTATCAACGTGAAGGTTTCGCCTACGCACACATCGGTTTTGCCCGAAATCACAATTTCCGATTTTGCGGGTATGGTTACCGTGTGGCTGGCACGTTTCGAGCAACCGTCTTTGGTAACTTTTACCCAATAGGTGGTTGTGGTGGTCGGATTGACTGTAACGGTGGCTTGCGATGTTTCGAGGCCGGTGATGTCGTCACAAGCGTCCCACAAATAAGTGTCGCCACCGGTGGCTGTCAGCGACACTTCGTCGCCGGCGCAACTTGTGGTTGCACCACTAATTTGTGCCGTGATGGTTTTCTCGGCCACAACCCATGTTGCCGTGGAACTACATCCGCCGTTGCCGGTTACTGTTACGGTGTAGGTGCCGGCCGCTGTTACGGTGATTTCGGCCGTTGTCTCGCCGGTATTCCACAAATAGGAGCCGACGCCCGAAGCCGTCAACTTCGCGCTGCCGCCCTCGCATATCTCGGTATCGCCGGTGATGTTGGCTATCGGTTTTGCATACACTTTCACCGTAGTCGATGCGGTAGCCTTGCAACCTTTAGCATCGGTACCTTCGACGGTATAAACCTTATCCGATGTGGGCGACACTTCCAACGTATTGCCCATAGCCGAGCCGCCATCCCACGACCAAACGTAAGTGCTTGCGCCTGCGGCCGTCAATATGGTCGAACTACCGACACAAATGTCTAATGTGCCGCTAATCGTTACATTCGGTGTGGCATTGACTGTAATGACGTGTGTAACGGGGTCGCTCCAGCAACCGTCTGCATTTTTACCTTTCGCCCAAACCGTTATTGGTGTTGTGCCGGTTACATCTACCACGATATTTTCGGTGGTTTCGCCGGTACTCCATTCGTAACTTTCGGCACCGGCAGCAGTCAGCGTAACTTTGGTACCTTGGCATGCCGTTCTGTCGCCGCTGATGGTAACGGTCGGTTTTTCGCGCACGGTAATGGTTTTTACTGTCGATGACGAGCAACCGGCCGAATTTTCCACTATTATATTATAGGGTGTAGTAACTGTCGGACTGACGTTGAAAATACCGGTTTCGTTGGTTTCGGTACCACAAGTGTATTTCGATCCGCCGGTCAAAGTGATGGTGGCTGTTTCGCCGGCACAGATGCTGCCCGATGCCGGATTGAGCATAACGCCGATGGTCGGCGGTTCGTGTACATTGACCGTCGCTTTACCTTCGGCGGTGCAGCCCGCAGCATTTGTTGCTATCACGGTATAGGTGGTTGTGATGTCGGGCGACACTTCGACGCTGACACCCGTGCGTCCCAAGTCCGGCCATGTAAACGTGCAGCCGGCATCGCCCGATGCGGTCAATGTGGTCTTATCGCCTTTGCAAATATTTAGATTACCATTTATAATGGGTGTAGTAACAGACAAAACGTTCACCGTGTGCGATGCGGTGTTGCTGCAGTCGTTGTCATCGACAATGGTTACTGTGTACTCACGCGAAACCGTAGGTATGAGCGTGAGTGTTGCGCCTATTGTTCCATCGTCCCATGTGAACGTGCCGGTACCGATGGCAGTCAGTGTAACAGGTGTGCCGGCACATACTTCGCCCGGGCCGTTGATAGAAACTGTCGGTATGGCATTAACAGTAACATTGTGTTGTACCGTTTGTTCACAACCGGCATCGTTGGTCAATGTCAGTTGATAACTGTGGTTTGTGGCTGTCGGCGTTACCTGAATGGTGTTGGTTTCTTCACCGGTGCTCCACTTGTACGAACCGCTACCTTTGGCCGTCAGTGTGATGGTTTCGCCGGCGCACACTTTGTCCTTGCCCTCGATTTTGGCATCGATGGGCAGCTTCACCATTTCGACAACGAACGATTTGGATATGGTACAGCCATTTTTGGTGATAGTCAGTGTGTAGTTGTCGGTGGCTTGTACATTTTTGATGTCGATGGATGGGGTGTTACCCAACACGGTCGCACCTTTTTTCCATTCGTAGGTGTCGGCCATGCTCGATGTCAACGTTGTGTTGCCGCCTTGACACACTTTGGTCGATCCGCTGATGGTCGGTTCCTCGACACCTTTCACCTCAACCTGATGCGTAACCGGTGTTTCGCAGTCGTTTGCATTATATACTAATATGGTGTAGGTGGTAGTTACTTCCGGATTGACGGTAAAGATACCGTTATTATTGATAATGGACGTGCCGCTCAGTTGGTACTTGGTACCGCCGGTTGCCACAATGGTTGCCGGGTCTTTGGCCTTGCACACCGATGCCGTCGAATTGACCTTGTCGATGGCGGCTGTCGGTTTTTCGACCACGGTAATACTCTTTTTGAGTGTCGATGTACAACCGTCTTTGGTTACATCGACTGTATATTCGACGCTTCCAAGTGTTATCGGGGTAACATATATTGTATTTGTACCCGACGAACCATTGCTCCACGACCAAGCAGTGGCGCCGGCCACGTTGGCTGTGAGTTGCACTTGTTCGCCCAAGCATACCGTTTCGGACGATGCGGTGATGGTGCCGGACGGTTTTTCGTTAACGATAACATCCTTTTCGCGATGCAACGTGCAACCGTCGGCATAGGTTATATCAACCTCAAATTTTTGTGTACCGACAACGTTTAGCGCATCAGTTGTCATGGTTTGTCCGGCTTTGCCGTTGCTCCACACATACGATGTGCCGCCGGCAGGTGCATACAGCGTTACAGTTTCGCCCTTGCACACCGACGACAAGCCGGTAATTTCGCCGGTATGTTCCGGTATTACGGCAAAGGTGTGCGTTTTGGTAATCGGGCAACCGGAAACCGTCGTTACTGTTACCGATACTTCGGTGTCGTCGTCGGCAGGCGTAAACGTCAGAGTGGCGTTGCCGTTGCTCAACGTACCGGTTTTGCTCCACGCGTATGTACTGCCACTTGCGGCGCCGCTGACCGTTACCGATATTTTGTCGCCGGAACAAACTTTGTCTTTGTCGCCCGAAATTGTGAGCGTCGGTATGGCGTTGACCGTAATGGTTTGAGAAGCCGATGCCGTGCAACCGTTTACATCGGTTACGGCAAGTGTGTAAGTGGTGGTTTGGGTGGGTTTAACTGTGATTGTGGCTTCGGCGCCCAAATTTTTCGCGCCATCGCTCCATTGGGTGATGGTGCCATAGTTTGATGCCGTAAGTGTTACGGATTCACCGGCACAAATGGTTGTGTTGCTCGGCGTAATCACGGGAACTATCGGGGTATTTTCGCTGACCGTTATCTTTTTTGTGACGGTACAACTTCCCTTGGTTACTTGCACCCAATAGTCGCCCGCCACAGTAACGTCGAGGTATTGTGTGGTAACACCCGTATTCCACAAATAGGATTCGCCGACAGGAGCCGTGAGGCGTGTGCTGCCGCCAGGGCAGAAGGTATTGTTGCCCGAAATCTCGCCGGTAGGTCCGTCGAGCACGGTTACCTTCTGACTGATAGAATAGGTGCAACCATCTTTAAGAACTTTCACCGTGAAGGTACGATCCGCCGTCAGCGTTTCAGTCATGGTTTTGGTACCAGTAGTGGCGGCTTCGTCGTCCCAATGATAGAAATCGCAGTCGGTCGAAACAGCCAACGTAAACGATTCACCCTTGCACACCTGCGTCGGACCTATGATGGTCGGTGCTGTCGATTCGGTTACGTTGATGGTAACCGATGCACTGTTTGTACATTTGGTAACGACGTCGGTAACCGTAACGGTATAGGAGGTGGTGGCGTACGGCGTAACTTTCAGCGTGGCACTTGTGGTGCTCTCGGGGTCGTTCCACGCATACGTGTACGAGCCGCTACCGCCGGTAACGTTGGCCGTAATACTTGCGATGCTGCCTTTGCAAACCGAAGTTCCGCCTGTGAACGAAATAGATGGTTTGGTATTCACCACAACTTCCACCGGACCGACCGTAGCCGTGCAACCATTGCGGGTTACTTCCACCGAATAGGACGTTGTTGTTGCCGGCGACACCGTGATAGAACGTGTCGTTTCATTGTTGCTCCATTTGTAGGTTGTTTGGCCATCGTCGGGAGTCGAGACGGTGAGTGTAGCCGATTCGCCGGCGCAAATAGACAAGTTGCCCGAAATAGTCGGCGACAACTGTGGCGACACGGTGATTGTTTTTTCGGCTTTCACCACGCAACCATCGACATTGACGTTGCAATACACCGTCGAGGTGCCCACTTCGGTTGGAGTATATGTACAAGTCGAGCCGGTTCCGAGTTCGGCATAATCGGTGTACCAACGAACGGGCGTACCACCGCTCACCGACAAATTTACATTATCGCCAAGGCAAGTCGATGCCGGGCCGTTGATGGTGGCTGTGCCGGGTGTTGTAACCTGCACGGTAACATACGATTTTTCGCTGACACAATTGGTTATTGTGTCGGTAAACTGTACCCAATAGTTGGTGGTTGTTGCCGGATTGAAGAAGGCGATATGCCCTTTTTGGCCGTCGCTCCAAGTAAATGTACCTTTGTCCGTACTTGCCGTAGCCGTTACCTGTACCTCTTCGCCGTTGCAGGTTACGGGCTCGGCAGGCGTAATGCCCGTAATGGTCGGCAAGGCCGTAACATTGATGGTGATGCTTTCGGTAGCCACCAAAGCATCGTCGGCATCTTTGATAGTAACCGTGTACGACGATGTCGGCACGTCTGTCGGATAAACCGTAATGGTTTGGCCGCTCATGCCATTCGACCAATAGTAGTTGGCGCCGCCTTGGGCTGTAAGTGAAACCGGCGTGTTGTAGCACACGGTTTCGGCACCGGCCGACAGCGAATACAAATGCACTTTGACTTTGGCTTTTGCGCCTTCGCACCCATAGATAAGCGCAGCCACCTGATAAGTGGCATCTGCCTGAACATCCGAAACAGTATAATTGGCCGAAACTCCATCCTGGAGAAGATTGCCCAACGCATCGTACCATCGGTAGGAAGTGGTACCAAACGAACCGGTGGCCTGCAATGTAACATTTTCACCCTGCTTGACGTTATAGACCGATTGATCGACCGTAACCGTGGGTACTTTGCCCACCTGTACCTCCACGGTGCCTGCAGCGGCTATTGCATTATCCGCACCGTATACCTTGTATGCGTAGGTGGTCGTAACTTCGGGATGATCTGTCAAGGGATTTCCCGAGCCCACTTGCGACACGTTGTACTTGTCCTTCCAAGTCCACTTGTAGGTGTACGTATTGCCATCGTCGGGCGTCAAGGTAATTATTACCTTATCGCCGGGGCAAATGTTGGCGGGGCTTTGACTCGTCGAAAACGTAACGGCCGAAGCATACAGCACGGTGCTAAACAATGCGACAGCAGTGATTGCGAATTTCAAGTTAAACCGGTTCATAATATCAGATTTTTTTGGGTGATTATTCATTTCGTTTGGTTGTTGATAAGCGCCAACAAGTTATAAACAATTTTTAATGAGCAAATTTAATGGTTTTTCTTTTATAGTGTGTAAAAAAACGATATTTTTTTGCAGAAAAATGATATTTTTGTTGTTTTATCGACAAAAAACCCAAACTCTCAACAAGTTATGAACAATTTACGAGTCGATTTTTTGGGTCAGAAATGGTCAATTTTCAGAAAAATTGTACCTTTGCAGTGCATTTTGGCGTGTGTGTTGCGTCATTTTTCGTCATTTTTTGGCGAGTTTTCAACAAAAAAATCATGGCATCATTCAAATTAACATCGACTTACGCACCCACCGGCGACCAACCGGAGGCCATTCGTTGTTTGACCGAAGGCGTAGAGCGTGGGGTGCCGTTTCAGACCCTTTTGGGTGTAACCGGATCGGGCAAAACGTTCACCATGGCCAACGTCATTGCCAACCTGAACCGCCCGACACTGATATTGAGCCACAACAAGACATTGGCCTCGCAACTGTACGATGAATTTAAGTCGTTTTTCCCCGAAAATGCGGTGGAATACTTCGTATCGTACTACGACTACTATCAGCCCGAAGCCTACATTCCGAACACCGACACCTACATCGAGAAAGATTTGGCCATCAATGCCGAAATCGAGAAGTTGCGCCTATCGACCACATCGGCTCTGCTGTCGGGGCGGCGCGATGTAGTGGTGGTATCGTCGGTGTCGTGTCTGTACGGCATAGGCAATCCCGAAGATTTTCACGACACCTGCATCACGATAGGGGTCGGCCGACAAATGCTGCGCGACGACCTTTTGCGGCAATTGGTCGATGGGCTTTACACGCGCAACGAGTTGGATTTGAATCGCGGTAATTTTCGCGTCAAGGGCGACACGGTGGACATTTTTTTGGCCTATACCGACTACATTTTGCGTGTGGTTTTCTGGGACGACAAGATAGAGAGCATCGAAGCCATCGACCCGGCCAACGGACACATACTCACACGTTACGACACGTTCAACATCTACCCTGCCAACATTTTCGTTACAACCCGCGAACGCATCAACCAAGCCATCGACCAGATTGCGCTCGACTTGGGTCAACAGGTTGAGTATCTGAACGAAATAGGCAAACCGTACGAAGCCAAACGGCTTTACGAGCGCGTCAATTACGACATCGAAATGATACGCGAAGTGGGTTATTGTTCGGGCATCGAGAACTATTCGCGCTACTTCGACGGACGTCAGCCGGGTATGCGTCCATTCTGTCTGCTCGACTATTTTCCGAAAGACTTTTTGCTGATGGTGGACGAGAGCCACGTAACCCTGCCGCAGGTGCACGCCATGTACGGCGGCGACCGTTCGCGCAAGCAGAATTTGGTAGATTACGGTTTTCGCCTGCCGGCCGCGCTCGACAATCGTCCCTTGAAATTCGACGAATTTGAGAGCTTGGTCAACACAGCCATCTACGTCAGCGCCACGCCGGCCGACTACGAGTTGCGAAAATCGGAAGGCGTTGTCGTAGAGCAAGTCATACGCCCAACAGGACTGCTCGACCCGATAATCGAGGTACGTCCAAGCCTGAATCAGATAGACGATTTGATAGAAGAGATTGCCGTGCGTGCCGAACGCGACGAACGCGTGTTGGTAACCACGCTAACCAAGCGCATGGCCGAGGAATTGGACAAATATTTCAGCAAAATGGGCATACGCTGCCGCTACATTCACTCCGATGTCGAGACGTTGGAGCGCATCGAGATACTGAACGACCTGCGCAACGGACTATTCGATGTGCTCATCGGCATCAACCTGCTGCGCGAAGGCCTCGACCTGCCGCAAGTGTCTCTCGTAGCCATACTCGATGCCGACAAAGAGGGATTTTTGCGCGACCACCGTTCGCTCACACAAACGGCAGGCCGCGCGGCGCGCAACGTCAACGGCAAAGTAATCATGTATGCCGACACCATCACTGCCAGCATGCGGCAAACCATCGACGAAACCAACCGGCGGCGCGACAAACAGTTGAAATACAACGCCGAACACAACATCACACCGACGCCAATCGTCAAAACAACCCAATCGTCGCTGGCGGCACCCAAACCGACCGACACCGAAAAACCGCACTACTATGTCGAGCCGGAGAAACCGCTGTCGCTGGCAGCCGACCCCGTGGTCAAATACATGACACCGGAAGCCTTGCAAAAAGCCATCGAACACACACGCAAACTGATGGAAAACGCCGCCAAAAATCTGCAATTCATCGAAGCGGCACAATATCGCGACGAACTGATAAAACTCGAGCAACAACTATCGGACAAAAAACAATAAAAACGCATTTTTCGCACGACATACATTTCGGATTGCATTTTTTTGCGTATCTTTGCAAATTGGATTTTTTTGACAAAGCATGCCAACTCTGAATGACATAAAACAACCTATCGCCGCCGAATGGGACACGTTCGACGCATTGTTTTCGTCCGTATTCCAATCGACGGACACGCTGTTGAACGCTGCCTTGCGCTATGTGCACCAACGTCGGGGCAAACAAATACGTCCGATACTGACTTTGCTGGCCGCCAAAACCATTGGCTGCATCAATCAAGCGACACACATGGCCGCCACGGCTTTGGAGGTGTTGCACACAGCCAGCCTGCTGCACGACGACGTGGTAGATGCTGCCGACGAACGGCGCGGCATGCCGTCGGTGAACCGGCAATTCGACAACCGCACGGCAGTGCTCGTGGGCGACTACCTGCTGACCAAATCGATGGACTGCATAGCGCAAACCAACAACCACGATTTGCTGCAATGCCTTGTAACGTTGAGCAAAGAGATTACGCGCGGCGAACTGCTGCAACTGCAATACGCCTACCAACAAACAACCGAAGAACATTACTACGAAATCATTCGTCGCAAAACGGCCATACTGTTTGCCATCTGTATGCAGGCCGGCGCCATTTCGGCCGGCGCAACACCCGAACAATGTGCCAAACTGTACGCTTTCGGCGAAAACCTCGGCATTTGTTTTCAGATAAAAGACGACATTTTCGACTACACGCCGCAAGCCCAAGTAGGCAAACCCACGCTGAACGACCTGCGCGAAGGCAAATTCACGCTGCCCATCATTCACGCCATGGAACAGGTCGGCAAAACCACATCAGCACACATTGTCGAAATGGCAAAAAACAACGATTTAATCGATAAAAACAAAGATTTTTTGTACGATTTCGTGGCACAAAACGACGGCATAGAATACGCTCGACAACAAATGGAGGCATATCGCAGCAAAGCCATGGATTGTTTGGCCGATTTTGCCGATTCGACCGAAAAGAAATCGCTTTGCGACATTTTGGATTTCGTGCTACAGCGCACCAACTGACGCAAACGACAAAAAAATAAAAAACGGCCGATTTCATCGGCATTTTTCTGCAAAACAAGTGGTTCTAAACACCGACATAAACTATCTGCAAGGTGTCGGGCCGAAACGCGCCGCCACACTCTTGGCCGAACTCGGCATTCGCACGGTCGAGGATTTGGTTACTTATTATCCCTACAAATACGTTGACCGCAGCCGTTTCTACACCATACGCGAAGCCAACGAAAATCTGCCTTACATACAACTGAAAGCACGCATCGTAAGGTTCGAAAAACGCGGCGAAGGCCGGTCGCAACGCCTCGTGGCCACCATTGCCGACGGCACAGGCACCATGGAACTTGTATGGTTCAAAGGCTTGAAATTTGTTACAGAGAGATACCGCATCAACCAACCATACATCATTTTCGGCAAGCCTCAACGCTATGGCCGATTACTCAACATAGCACACCCCGAAATAGACATATTGATAGACGGCGCAGAGCAAAAAATTCAGGGTTTGCAGGCACACTACAACACGACGGAAAAGATGAAATCGTCGTTTCTAAACTCGGCCGCACTGCACAAAATGATTTACACGGCACTGAGCGACCCCACGCTGCAAATACCCGAGACCCTGCCCGACGACATGGTGCGGCAATTCGCCCTGATGCCTCGCCACGATGCCATACACAACATCCATTTCCCGAAAAACGTGCAACTGCTCGAACAGGCACAGCGCCGCCTGAAATTTGAGGAACTATTTTTCATTCAACTCAGCATCATTCGTCAAACCAAGTTGCGCGAGCAGAAATATCGCGGCTACATTTTCGGCACCATCGGCGACATGTTCAACCGCTTCTACCATGAGTGTCTGCCCTTTGCGCTGACCGGCGCCCAAAAACGCGTACTGAAAGAAATTCGTGCCGACTTGGCCTCGGGCAAACAGATGAACCGCCTGCTGCAAGGCGATGTGGGTAGCGGCAAAACCATGGTAGCGCTGATGACCGCGCTCATTGCCGTGGACAACGGATTTCAGGCCTGCATTATGGCTCCGACCGAAATTTTGGCCACACAACACTACCAATCCATATCGGAACAAGTAGCACACATAGGCCTGAACGTACGCCTGCTCACCGGTTCGACCAAGCGCTCGGAGCGCGAAACCATAGCCACAGAGTTGCAAAACGGTAGCCTGCAACTGCTCATCGGCACGCACGCACTCATCGAAGACAATGTCGTGTTCAAAAATCTGGGATTGGTCGTCATCGACGAGCAACACCGTTTCGGGGTGGCACAGCGCGCCAAACTGTGGGCAAAAAACATACAGCCGCCACACATTCTGGTGATGACCGCCACACCCATTCCGCGCACGTTGGCCATGACCATCTACGGCGACTTGGAGGTGAGTGTCATCGACGAACTGCCGCCCGGACGCAAACCGATAGCCACCTATCACTATTTCGACAACAAACGCGAGGCACTCAACCAATTTTTGAAAAAACAGATTGACGCCGGCCGCCAAGTGTACATCGTCTATCCGCTGATTCAGGAATCGGAAAAACTCGACCTGAAAGACCTCGAAAACGGCTACCAACAAGTGCGCGAGGCCTTTCCCGACTACAAGATAAGCATGGTGCACGGCAAAATGAAAGCCGCCGACAAAGAACGCGAAATGACCGCTTTCGCCGAAGGAAAAACACAAATAATGGTTGCCACCACGGTGATAGAAGTGGGTGTGAACGTACCAAACGCCTCGGTGATGGTCATCGAAAACGCCGAACGATTCGGCCTATCGCAACTGCACCAACTACGCGGACGCGTAGGGCGCGGCGCCGACCAAAGTTACTGCATACTTATGTCGCGCTACGAACTATCGAACGACACCCGCAAACGTTTGCAGATAATGGTCGATTCCACCGACGGATTTGTGATTGCCGAAGCCGACCTGAACCTGCGCGGCCCCGGCGACATCGATGGCACACAACAAAGCGGACTGCCCTTCGACCTGAAGATAGCCAACCTTGCGCACGACGGCAAAATACTGCAAACAGCACGCACCGTGGCACGCGACCTGCTCGAAAAAGACCCCGAACTGACAAACGAAGAAAATAAATGCTTAACTTTGCAGTTGGCCAAACTGACCAAAAGCATCATCAATTGGGGCGTCATTAGTTAATATTATTTAGACAAAATCTAAATAACAAAAATTAAAAAATAGCGATGAAAACGTACAAAAACAACCATAAACAAACAAATATTATGAAAAAAATCATCACTCTTTCAATCATTCTTTTAAGCATCGGCGCGGGTAACATATTTGCTCAAAATGCCATAGCCGAAGCACTATCGCAAGCCGAAAAGGTGAGTTTTGCCACCAACAAAAAAGCCTTGAAATCGGAGCAAAAAGCACTGCAAAAATCGTACGCCAAAGCGCTGAAAGAGATTGCCGCCCGCCAAACGGCAGCACAAAAAAAACCGGCACTCTACGAACAGTTGGCAACGGAGTGCGAGGCGTGGAACAACCTGCAAACACGCATGGAACGTTTAGTGGCCGAAGGTAAGTGGGACAGCGTGTCGCACGTCGATTACGACTCGCTGCAACACGACATCAACGAAAAAGTGGCCGCCCACTACTACGCCGAAGGTCGCAAACTATGCGACAAAGGCAAAGACCTCGACCAAAAACGCGCCGGCATTGCCGTAATGGCCAACGCCGGTCGTTTCAGCGCGACCTACGCCACCCTCGTCGCAAACTATCAGGACAGTGTGGAACTGCCTTTTGCACACGCGCTGGCGCAATCGTCGAAAGAGGAGGAACTTGCAAAAGCGCTGCAACTGTTCAACGACATAATGGCACGCCACGCCACCGATTCGGCAATGTGCGCACGCATAGCCCCCGACCGCGAACGTCTGCAAGCCATATTCTACGACAAAGCCGAAAAACTTTTCGTCAAAGAGAAATATCAGGCACAATACGATGCGGCACGCTACTACGCCATGGTGGATAGTTTCCGCGACGCCGCCGACAAAGAACGTTTGGCGCACAAACGCGGCGTGTTGACCGTGGCCGTTGTCGATGTTGCCGGAACCACATCCGACAAACTGAGCGAAAAGACCTTGAAACAACTTCAGAAAACATTCCCTGCCTATTTCGATTTCGCAAGCATGCAGGGACTGACGCGCGAACAACTACAACAACAGCGTTGCGCACTGCTGTTTGAGTACGACAGCAAAACGTTTGGCAACTACAAGTACGCCCACCGCAAAAACGACAAGGACAAAAACGTGGTGAAATTTATGCAAAAGACATCGAAAGATGGCATCGTCAGCGAAAAAGAGATCAGCGAAAAAGAGTACAACAAAGGCAAAGCGCAAAACGACGGCACCGAAAACTTCAACATGTATCAAGGTCGCCTGCACAAGATGTGGATTGAATCGGTGATGGACATCGACTACACGTTCGATATTGTCGATTTGCGCGCCGACTCGGCACAGACTATCGGCACGATAGAAGAAGCCGGCAAATACAGCGTCGGCGAGATAGGCACCGAAATCGTTACCTACAAAGGCGACCCGCAGTGTCGACCGAGCGACAAAGAGTTGATTCGCCGCGACAAAAAGATGCAAGACAAAGACCTCGACAACCTTGCAAAAGAGCAGAAAATTTATGGTTGGAGCATCGACGACTTTTTGCACAACCGCGTCAAAGCCATCGACGAAGAGGTGGAGAAAGCGCTGCCCTACAAACATTTTGCGGAATAGTATGAAAGCCACCATCGTCAAATTTTTCAAAGGATTTGCCTACGCATTTGCAGGCATGGCGGCAGCCGTTCGCAGCGAGCGCAACATGAAATTTCATTTGTTCGTCACTGCGTGTGTGATTGCCGCCGGCATCGGGTTTCGGATTTCGGTCGGCGAATGGATTGCCTGCGCGCTGTGCATCGGCATGGTGTTTGGTGCCGAGATGCTGAACACCGCCATCGAAAAATTGGCCGACACCGTCAGTGCCGAACGCAACGACAACATCCGATTTGTGAAAGATGTGGCTGCCGGTGCCGTGTTGGTGTGCGCTATAGCGGCCGCCGTCGTTGGTCTGATAATTTTTGTACCAAAAATCATCGCCCTATTCTGATATGACGTTCAGAGAGATTTTAGGCCATTTCATCGGCATTTTTTACCCGAATTTGTGTTGTGCCTGCGGCAACAATCTGACCGTTGGCGAGGAGATAATCTGCATGGATTGTCTGCTGCACCTGCCACGAACACGCCTGCACCTCGAGCGCGACAACAAACTCGAGAAACGCTTTTGGGGCAAAGTGGACCTCGAGCGCGCCACCGCATTCTACTACTTTGCCAAAGGGTCGAAATACCGCTCGATACTGCACCAACTGAAATACAAAGACGGGCGCGACATCGGTTTCGTGATGGGCAAATATGCCGGCAGCGAACTGCTGGAATCAGCCGATTTTCAGACGATTGACTATATCGTTCCGGTACCGTTGCACCCAAAAAAAATGGCCAAACGCGGTTACAATCAAGCCGAGTGCATAGCCGACGGCCTGTCCGAAGTGATGCGCGTGCCGGTAGAAACAACCAATCTCTATCGCGCCATCGAGAATCCGACACAAACAAAAAAATCGGTGTACGAACGCTGGGAAAACACAAAAGGAATATTCGACATTCACGATGCGCAACTATTTGAAAACAAGCACATTCTGATAGTCGATGATGTGTTGACCACCGGTTCGACTCTGATAGCCTGCGCCGAAGCCGTCAAAGCCAAATGTCCGAGTGCGCGCATCTCGGTATTCACGTTGGCAGCCGCCTAAACTCGTAATCGCCATGAGCATCGTTGCAATCACAACATATTGTTTCGTGGCACTCTATGTGCTGACGATTGGCGCCTTTACCATCGGCTGGCTGAGGCAGAAACCATTTTTGCCAAAAACGCCGATGAAACCGCCCGTTTCGCTCGTTGTATGCTGCAAAAACGAAGCCGAAAATCTGCCACGTCTGTTGGCCTCCGTTGCGGCACAAACACATCCGGCATTCGAAGTTGTTTTTGCCAACGACCACTCGACCGACCAAACAGCGAAAATTCTCGATGAATTCTGCCAAAATCACCCTTTCGCCACCTATTTTTCCACCGAAAAAACGGGTAAAAAAAACGCCCTGCGCGAAGCTGTCGAACGCACGCAGCACGCCATTGTAGTTTGCACCGATGCCGACTGCACACTGCCACCGACACATCTGCAAACTATTGCCGCCTATTTCGATACCGAAAATCCCGATTTGCTGCTTGGCGGCGTGCGCATCGATACACAAAAATCGCTGTTCGCCCAACTGCAAGCATTGGAATTTGCATCGCTCATTGCATCGACCGCCGGCGCCTGCGCACTGCGTATGCCCATCATGTGCAACGGTGCCAATTTGGCCTTCAAAAAAAGCGTTTTCATCGAACTTTCCGGGCAACTGTACGACCGCGAGATTTCGGGCGACGACCAATTTTTGTTGTTTGCTGCCAAGCGCGCTCGGTACCGCATCCGTTTTCTAAAAGCCGCCGACACAGTTGTTACCACACAGCCGCAAGCGACCCTCGGCAAATTTCTGCGCCAGCGCGGCCGCTGGACATCGAAAGCCAAATCGTACACCGACCCGCAGACCATCGCTGCGGCATGCATCGTTTTTGCTACATCGGTGTTGATTTTCGCCGATTTCATCGGAATTTTTTTCAATCGAGGTTTCATTGTTCCCTTTGCGATAGCATTCGCCACTAAATTTATGGCCGATTCGGCTATTTTAAGCGTGTTTTTGCCGTTTTTATCGCAAAAACGACTGATAGTACACGCTGCGCTTTTGAGTGTCCTCTACCCGATTTATGTGATTTTTGCCGTTTTTGCCGGATTATTCAGAAAAAAGAGATGGTAAAAAAAACGGGACGAATATGAAAATTCGCCCCGCGCATATTTGGGAAAAAGTCCATTATTCCACATCCAGATTGACAGCGATGCCGGCCTTGAACCAACGACCGGGTTGCTCAATGCCGCCGTAGTCGTAGTAGCGCTGACCAATGAGGTTGCTCGCCTCGACATAGACATTGAGTTTGGCATTCTGCCAATAGACACGCCCGTCGAGCAGATAAACCGGCTGATAGTTTTGCACGGTTCCCTCCTTGTCGGTGTAGTTGCCTTCGCGCTGCTGGAAAGTGAATTGCCAACTTGCGCCAAAACCTTTGTAAATGCCATGCGCCACGTTGACGGTCAATTTGTGTTTCAAATAGTCGAGCGCATATTTCGACAGCAGGTCGCCGGCGTCCTTGTCGAGTTGGCAATAGGCATAACCGACTTCCAGATTTTTCAGCCAATAGCCGTATTTGTAGCCGACCATAACTTCGCCGCCAAACGCATCGACACGCGTATGGTTGACGCTGCGCCATTTTTCCTCTTCGGGCGCTTTCACCCAGTCAATCAGGTCCTTGCCGACACGATAGTACGCATTCAGGCTGACGCGAAAGCCCTTGCGTCCCCAGTGTGCGCCCACCTCGGCCGTCATACTCTGTTCGGGTTTCAGGTTAGGATTGGCTGTTTGCGTGGCGCTCTGATAATAGAGGTCAGTGAACGTAGGCAGGCGCAACGCACGACTGACATTGACAAACACGGCGCCATCGGTGTCGAATGTATAACCGACGTTGGCCGTGCACGCGAAGTTGTTTCGAAACATCGAATTGTAGTTGCCCGACACACCTATCGATGCCAAAAAATTGCCGGCATAGAATGTCTGTTCGGCGAAATAGTTGATATTCAATCGGTTTTTCGATTTGGTATAGCAGATGGAATCGGCGGCGCCGGCCACATGTTTAGGTTCGTCCAGCACATCGCCGAGCACGTTGCTGAAGATGTGTTCGTCGCGCACTTCGATGCCGACGGCTGTTTTGCCGATGTTGTACAAAAACGAGGCTTTGAAATTGATGCCCGCCGCATCGGCAACATGATAATTGTGTCCTGTGTACCATGTTGGAAATTCGGCCACGCCTTCGCGAAAGAGTTCGAAACGGTCGTAGTGCCGACGATAAAAAATGCCCGATTCCATCGAGAAAAATCGGATTTGTTTTTGCCAGGTCAATGCGCCAAAAATCGTCTTCGTGGCTTCGTATTGATCGGGATATTTGAGCGAATAGAACGAATTGCTGCCAAAGCCTTTCAGTTGGCCGCCGAGTTGCAAACTCCACTCGCCGGTAACCGAATCGGCACAGTGCGCATTGAAATAGAGGTTACCATATTTGTAGTCGGTGTTGTCGATGTAGCCGGTGGATTGGTTGTAGTTGCCCGACAGTTCGAAACGCCATTTGTTTTTGTTGTAGCGAAAATCGAGTGCCGGCGCAAAATAGCCGAAATCGCCGCCATCGACTTTGGCTTTCACGCACCGCTGATCCGTGGTGTTTGTTACAATGTTGATAGCGCCGCTGAAAGCCGACAATCCGAATTGGCTGACCGACGTTCCCTGCAAAATTTCGACACGTTCCACCGTGCTCAAATCGAGCGGGATGTCGAGATTGGCATGGCCGGTATGTACATCGGTGATGTTCACGCCGTTGAGCAAAATCAGCACTTGGTCGAATGTGCCGCCGCGCATCGAGATGTCGGCCTGTGCCCCGTTGGCTCCGCGTGTGCGGATGTCGATGCCGGGTAAATAATCGAGTAATTCGTTGAGGGTGGTTGTCGGGAAGGATTGAAGTTGTTGTGCAGTGATGGTAGAAACGACATGCAGCGCCTCGCCGGCTACCTGTTGTTTGACTGCGACAACCGAAACTTCGGAAAGATTTTGTATGTCGAAACCATCGGTTTCGTCGTCGGCAAAGAGTGCCAACGGAGAACACATTAAAGCCACAAAGCAAACCAATGTGTTTGTAATCTTTGACTTAACCAACTGTTTTTCGGCAATGTAACTTGCCACATGTCCGATGCACACTTCGAGGTGCACCGACCGAAACGCCGCATACTTCGCCCGACAAAATCGTCGGAAACGGTACGCACGTTTTTGAATGAAATGTTTGTACATAAAAAAGAAAACTTAAAAAGTTAAACAAAAAAAACTCCCTGCAAACACAAGAAGTTAACTCAAAAGCGTCTCTTTCAGAATTTCGCCAACCGAAGGATGCGGAAAAATCAATTTGGCCAGCACATCGACCGTCAGTTTTTGTTCGATGGCAAGTGCCGCCGTTGCCACAAGTTCCGAAGCTGGATTGCCAATGAGATGTGCGCCCTTCAAGCGGTTTTCGGCATCGAAAATGAGTTTGCAAAGGCCGTTGCCGCCTTCGTTTTCGGCCACAAAACGCCCGGAATAGGTCATCGGCAGTTTTTTGACGGAATAAACCGCGCCGGCACTCTGCAACGCCGCCTCGGTGACGCCCACGCCGGCCACTTCGGGATTGGTGTACACCACGCCCGGCACCGCATCGTAAGTCATAGCATCGGGAATGCCAAGTATATGATTGACAGCCACTTCGGCCTCGCGCACAGCGGTGTGTGCCAGCATCGAGAAACCGGTTACATCGCCGGCGGCATAGATACGCGGATGCGACGTGCGCATCTGTTCGTCCACCTTCAGCCCGTTGCGGAAATGTTCGAGGCAGAGCGGTTCCAAGCCCAAGTTTTGCACATTCGGCCGACGCCCGACGCACAACAAAATCTGTTGCGCCGCAAGTTCGTTTTCGCCGTTTTCATCGGCAAATTTCACCATCTGCGGTTGCAGTTCGAGCACGCGCGCGCCAAGGTGAAACGCCACTCCGCGTTTTTCGTATTCGGCACGAAGCAGCGCCGCAATCTCGGCATCGATGCCGGGCAAAATTTCCGAAGCCATTTCGACAATCGTAACTTTGCTACCAAACGCCGAAAACAAGCCGGCAAACTCCATACCGATGACGCCGCCACCCACGATGGCGATGCTTTCGGGCACTTCGGTTGCCTGCAACGCCTCGCGACTTGTCCAAAAGTGGCCAAGTTCGATTCCCTTGATGGGTGGCAGAGCCGTTTCGGAACCGGAGCAAATCAACAATCTTTCGGCCTCGTAAAGTTGACCGCCGCAGTCGATTTCGACGATTTCATCGGCATTTTTGACCGACGCTTCGCCTTGCACAACCGTTACCTGCTGCAATTTGGCACGAATGCCGGCCGCCAACTTACGCACCACTTTTGTTTTGCGTGCACAAATTTTGGCATAGTCGAACGCCACATGTTCGGCAGCGATGCCATATTTTGCACCCGACAAAGCCTGTTGATAGAGTTTGGCACTGTAGAGCAGCGTTTTGGTGGGAATGCACCCCTCGTTGAGGCACACGCCGCCGAGCGCTTTTTTTTCGAACAACACCACGTTCAAACCGCCTTGTGCGGCACGTTCGGCTGCCGTATAACCGGCCGGCCCGCCACCGATGATAGCCAAATCGTATGTCATAACTTTCACTGATTTATCTGTACCTGATTTTTTGACCTATGCGCAAAATTTTTTTCGAACTGATGCGGTTCAGTTGGCACAACTTTGAAACCGTCGTGCCATACCGACGAGCGATGCCCGACAGCGTATCGCCCTTGCGCACGGTGTGATACCGTGCTTTGGCCAACTCCTTCAAAGCGGCATTGTGGCTGTAGGTGTCGGCCAAGGTGATAACGAACGGATTTGTGCGCAACGTTTTAGTCTGATAATCAATCAGTTTGGCTGTATTGAACGCATTGCCGAGAAAGCGCGCCTCGTAGTGCAGATGCGGCCCTGTGGAGTGCCCCGAGTTGCCGCCAAGCCCAATGACATCGCCGGCCGCCACATCCTGATTGATGGTACACAACACGCGCGACAAGTGCGCATAGACTGTTTCCAAACCATTGTCGTGGCGAATGACGACGTAATGTCCATAACCGTTGCGTTCGTAATCGACAATGCGCACACGCCCTTTGAACGTGGCACAAACCGTGTCGCCCACACACACGCCAATGTCGGTGCCATAGTGCCAGCGATAACGCCGCATGCCAAACGGCGATGTAATGCGGTTGCTCTGCACCGGATAGACAAAATCGGACACATCGATAAAGGTCGAATCGGGGATACTGTCGATTTTCACGCCATACGGATTGATACGTTCCGAAGTCCACGAGAAACGATAGAGTTCGGCAGCCGGATGTTGGTCGAGGAAAGACGAGTCGTTGGCCGTGTACGCCGAATCGGCCGACACTTCCCAAAACAGGCCATCCTCTTCGGAATAGAAATCGGTAGCGGCAAGCGTGTCGGCATCGTATGTTTGAGCCGTAGCGCAGATGGCCGCACCAAGCAGTACGCCCATCGCCAAACAATTACGGCAACGCATCAGTTTTCGTCTTTGGAATAGATGAAACCATGTGCGGCTTTGGCGTAATCGAACATCTCTTCGGGTTTGAAGAAACGCGCTAACTCCACAGCGGCATTTTCCACCGAATCGCTTGTGTGAATGATGTTTTCCTGCATGCTCATGCCATAGTCGCCGCGAATGGTGCCGGGCTGTGCGTTGCGCGAGTTGGTTACACCGGTCATGTTGCGCACCACTTGCACGGCATCGACACCTTCCCAGCAGCACACAATGACGGGCGATGCTTTCATCGATGCGCAAATAGTCGGGAAAAAAGGTTTATCGATCAGATGAGCATAGTGTTCGGCCAAGATTTTGTCGTCGAGTTGAATCATTTTGAGGCCGGCCAAGTGCAGTCCTTTGCGCTCGAAACGCCCGATAATGGCGCCGACAAGTTCGCGTTGTACAGCACCCGGTTTGATAATTACAAGTGTTCTCTCCATAGGTTGATAGTGTAAAAACAGTAAAAACGGCGGAAACGCGCCGTATGTGCTACGACACGTCTCCACCATTCGGTCAGATTGTTAGTTTTTCATTATTCCACATGACCATAGCGAGCCATGAACTCTTTCATCAGGTTTTGGAAATCCCAGTCTTCGCCACCTTTGAACAATTTGTTCGGAGCCAGCGTGGTAACTTTTCCCCACTTCGACTGAATGGCTTTCAGGTCGATGGTCTTTTTGTCGCCGGTGATGACAATGACGATAGGTTGATCCTTGATGAATTTGTTGTAGAATGCTTCGATTTGTGCAAATTCGAGGTTGTCAATCTTCGGCATATTCACTTTGGCAGGATCGTCGGTGTAGCCGAGTTTCTGCCAATAGTCGAACGTCATGCTCTTGTTGCGGAACGACGGTTTGTCGGTGAGCGACGATTGGCGCAAATAGGTTTTGATGTTTTCGAGGCGTTCGGGATAGAGCGGCATATTGCGCAACAAATCCATATACACATCGACAGCATCGGCCACCTTGTCGCCTTGTGTGCCTACATAGCCGATGAGGTAACTATCCTTGCCGGTGCGTTGCGGGCGTGCCATGTAGCCGTAGGCCGTGTAGGCCATCGAGCGTTTTTCGCGAATTTCGTTCATCACCAAGCCGCTGAAACCGCCACTGAAGTATTGGTTGAAAGCATCGTAATCCACATCGGCAGCGATGTCGTAGGGCTGGCCGTTGATGTAGAAATAGATTTTGGCTTGTTGCATATCGCTGTTCGGCAAGAAGTAGATGGTTTGTTTGTCGTACTTCACGCGGTCGAGAATGACGGGCGATTCGCTCTTTGCCAAATTCTCTTTCAGCGGCAGATTGTTCTTGCAGATGTCGGCCACTTGGTCGGCGGCAGTGCTGCCCACGAAGTGAATTTCCAATTCGTAGCCGGTGGCATCGACAATGGCACGCGTCAGGTCGGAGATGGTCAGCGAGTAGTTGATGTCAACATTGAGTTCGCCGTTCGATTCCGACAGATTGTACGAGTACATATCTTTCAGCGGAATGCGGTCGATGTATTCCGATTTGTCGCCGTAGAGCACATACTGCATCAAAGCGTCGGACAGAGTGCTTGGGTCTTTGCGTTCGATGGCGCGGCTGCTGCGTACCGATTGGATAACGCTTTCGAGTTTTTTGTTGTCCAATTTCGGGAATAGCGTTTGGCGTGTCATCAGTTTGCAGATTTCGGCCAAATTCTTTTCGTCGCCCGAGATTGAGATATAGAAATAACTTTCCGAAGCGCTATACGAGCAAGTGGCACCGAGTTCGCTGAACTGACGGCGCAAATCCTGTGCTTCGGTGTTTGGTTGAACGCCGGCAGTGTTCATCAGTTGAGCGGCGTATTCCAGATTCGGCATTTTTTGTGTGCCGACGCCATATTTCAGTACCAGCGAGAAGATGTCGTTCTCTTTGTTTTCGGTGCAGAAGAGTGTAACGTCGTCGTAGAGTTTTGTTTTTGTAACATCGGCAAAGTTGTTGTACTCCTCTTTCACGGTGCCGAGCGGCAGGGCGTTCACCTTGTCGTCGTAGGCTGTTTTCGACTCTTTCGGCGGGTCGAGCGGCTGTATTTCCGGTTTTTTCAGTTTGTTCTTTTTGGGTGTACCCTCGTCGATGGACACGGTTACATGATCGCCGCTCAGATATTTTTGCGCAATGCGTTGCACATCGTTGCGTGTGATGGCATTGATGCGTTCGGCAAGCGTAAAGTAGTGTTCTACGGGTTCGTCGTAGGCGAAAGCGTATGTCAGTATGTTCACTTTCGACGACGAATTTTCGAACATCAACTTCGTTTCCTGCAACATTTGCGCTTTAACCGAATTGAAGAGCCAATCTTCGAACGTGCCGTTTTTCAGTTTGTCCAACTCTTTCATAATCATTTTTTCGGTAGCGGCATTCGATTCGTAGCGATACTGCGAGGCATCGAAATAAGGCACGGCGGCCAACAGAATGCGTCCGAGGTCGCGGCGTTTGTCGCTTTGAGCCACAGCCATCGAGATGTCGCCATCGAGCATCAGTTTGTCGAACAAGCCGGTGTTGTGGCGGTTGTTGAGCATCGACAGTGTGAAGTCGAGTGCCAGCGCATCGGGGTCGCCCTCTTTCACGCCGTTGTAGCCCCAAACGACTTGCGGATAATAGCCCAATTTGGCCGAATATTTCGGGTTGCCTTTGAAGTCGGTCCAAGTGTATTGGCCGCGTTGTGGCAACTCTTTTGGTTGCAGGCGACCGAAGTATTTTTCGATCAGCGGTTTCACGGTTTCGGTGTCGAAGTTACCTACCAACAGCAAGCACATGTTGTTCGGCACATACCATGTGTTGTAGAAGTTGATGAGTGAGCTCAGACTCGGGTTTTTCAGGTGTTCGGGTAAGCCGATGACATCGCGCGCATACGGGTGTCCTTCGTAGAGTTTTTCCATGATGAACTCGCTGATGTGCGTGTCGTTGTAGTCCTGATACATGTTGTACTCTTCGAACACGTTTTCCAATTCGGCTTGGAACGAGCGGAACACCGGATTGATGAGTCGTTCGGAGTTCACTTCGAGCCATTTTTCCATTTGGAATGCGGGGAAGTTGTTGAAGTAGCATGTCAGGTCGTAACTTGTGAATGCGTTCAATCCTTCGCCGCCCATGCCTTCGATCAGGTTCGAGAAATCGTCGGTGGCGCCAAATTTAGCGGCTTGCATCGACACTTCGTTGATTTTTTTGATGAGTTCGGTGCGTTTCTTTTGGTCTTTCATCGGCACGGCTGCCAATTCGTCGTACAGACGGATGATTTCCTCGTAGAGCGGTTTTTCTTTTTCCCAATCGAGTGCGCCGATGTTGGCCGTACCTTTGAAAAGCATGTGTTCCAAATAGTGCGCCAAGCCGGTGTAGTCGGCAGGTTCGTCCACTGCGCCGGCGCGGCAAACAACGCGTCCGTGTACATCGGGCAGGTTTTGGTCTTCCCACAGCATGATGGTCAGGCCGTTGTCGAGTTTATACTCCGAAAACCCTTTGCGTGGGTCGTTTTGTGCGAACGCCGACAGTGTCAGTGCGCACAAAAGCATTGCTACAGCAAAAAATCTCTTTTTCATAAATGTAATTATTAAAATTTAGTTAGTTTTATTCGTTTTTATCTTTTTCGTAGGCAAGGATGTCGCCGGGCTGGCAGCGCAGCACTTCGCACAAGGCTTCCAGCGTGGAGAAACGCACCGCTTTGGCCTTGCCCGTTTTCAGAATCGACAGGTTGGCGGGTGTTACATCCACTTTTTCGGACAATTCGTTGAGCGAAATTTTTCGCTTGGCCATCACCACATCTAAATTGACAACTATCGGCATACTCGTTTTTGTGTGTTTAGATGGTTAAATCGTGTTCGTTTTTCATTTGCGTGGCTATTTGCAGCACTTCGTTCATCAGCAAGATGATGAGGCCGATGATCAGGTCGTCCCAATCGATGAAACGGGCAGAAATGGTGTAGTCGGCCAGCTCGATGGCGCGGTTGACGAAAAACAGTTCCATGCCATTATATATGGTGCCAAGCAACGCCAAAACCAAAAATCCGATGCCGATGATACGAAAGCGGCGAATGTTGCGTTCGTCGAAAATCTGCGAACGGTGGAACGATACAATGATTTTGACAAACACGACCAACAGAAAGACAAAACCGCCACATATCAGCAACGACACGATGATGTGAAACACCTGCAAGGCGGTGTCGCCCCACGAGGCTTCGGCGTCGATGTCGCCGGCCGGCCGAAAGACCACCAACGAGGCTTCTTGCGGCACAATGAGCAGCGGCGATCCGTCCTTTTGGTTCACATCGGTAGGCACTATTGCGTTGTATTTCGGTTCAAGCGATACGCTTGTAAAACTTTCGGACTGCAAGGCATGTTCGATTTCGTAGCCGGCCAAGTTGTAACCGAGGTTAAAACCCTGCAGCGCCGACATCACCACATCTTGAAATAGTGCCACAAAGAAGCATATCAGCAAGAACGAACACAGAAATTTTAGGCGTTTCATAACGATTCGATTTACTTTTGGCTGCAAAGTAACAACTTTTTTTTGAAACGAACAAATTTTTTTATCGTTTTTCGATATTTTTTTATTGAAAAACTGCTTTTTGCATCAAAAATGCCCCGATTTACAAAAAAAATCGCTACTTTTGTGGGCTTGGTTGAGAGAAAATTTTTGTTGCCTATGCCACCATCTGTTACGCTCAATGAACAATTTTTGCATTATGTTTGGTTTCGGAAACTATTTGCACCGGAGCAAACCACTACCGACGGTCGCCGTGTGGAGATAATCGACACCGGCCAACGCAACACCGACGCCGGTCCCGATGTGTTCAATGCCAAAATACGCATCGGCGACACGCTGTGGGCGGGCAATGTGGAGTTTCATCGGTTGGCAAGCGATTGGTTGCGCCACGAACACCATCGTAATCCGGCCTACAATTCGGTGATACTGCATGTGGTGCTCGAAGCCGACACCGACATTGTGCGTGCCGACGGGCAGACGCTGCCGCAGATGGTTTTGCAATTTCGCCCGCAACTCGTCGAGGCATACAACCGCCTGCTGACACCGCACCAATTTGTGGCCTGCGCCGAATCGCTGCACGACATTCCCACCGTGGAACAGCATGCGTGGTTCGACCGTTTGGCCACCGAGCGTTTGGAACAAAAAACCGCCGCCATCGACAAACTGTTGCAACAAAGCGTTAATAATTGGGAGGAAGCGTTTTACATCACCGTGGCGCGCAACTTTGGTTTTTCGACCAATGCACTACCATTCGAACTGCTGGCCAAATCGTTGCCAAACGCCATTCTCGGCAAGCACCGCAACGACCCCGTGCAGATAGAAGCCCTGCTGTTTGGCCAAGCCGGCATGCTCGGTGCCGACAACGCCGACCCGTACTACACCATTTTGCAACGCGAATATCGTTTTTTGCAAGCCAAATTTACGCTCACGCCGATTGACGGCGCATTGTGGAAATTTTTGCGGCTGCGCCCATCGAATTTTCCCACCATACGTTTGGCGCAAATGGCCAACCTCATCATCAAATCGCACAACCTGTTTTCGCAGATTATCGAAACCAACGACAACGACACACTCCGCCAACTGTTTGCCTGCGAGCCGAGCGACTATTGGACGACACACTATCGTTTTGGTGAACCAACGGCTGCGCGCAGCAAAAAATTGTCGCGCGCATCGACAGACGCCCTACTGATAAACAGCGTGGCACCATTCTTGTTCTGCTACGGCAAATACCGCCACGACGAACAGTTGCAACAGCGCGCCATCGACCTGCTGAACACATTGCCTGCCGAGCGCAATCACATTGTGGCCGGTTTTGCAGCATGCGGCATTGAGGCTGCCAACGCATTCGACACGCAAGCCCTGATACAACTAAAACGCGGCTACTGCGACACGCACGACTGCCTGCGTTGCCGATTTGCAAAATTTGCGCTGAAAAGATAGCGTTACACCATCCGTCCGTATAGAGGCATAGTTATAAATGGTATTCGGATGATGTATTTGTCTAATTAAAAGAACGAGCAAGAATATATTGAAAACTACGCAAGGGCAAAAGGCATTTGGACAATCGCCCGAAAATGCGTATCTTTGCAAACGTCTGAAACCATCACACACAACCAACCATGAAACGACTGCTGCTCATCGATGCCTACTCGCAAATTTATCGCGCCTACTATGCTTTTGTCAAAAATCCGCGCGTCAACTCCAAAGGGCTGAACACCGGCGCCATTCTCGGATTTGTAAACACACTCGACGATGTGCTGAAACGCGAACAGCCCACACACGTCGCCGTGGTGTTCGACCCGGGAGGCAAGACCTTTCGCCACGAAGCCTACGAAGCCTACAAAGCACAACGCCAAGCCACACCCGAAGACATACGCACTGCCGTGCCGATTATCAAACAAATAGTCGAAGCATACCGCATTCCGGTGGTGCAAGTGGAAGGCTACGAAGCCGACGATGTAGTCGGCACATTGGCAAAAATGGCCGATGAAACCGGCGATTTCGAAGTGCTGATGCTGACCTCTGACAAGGACTACGGACAACTCGTTACAGAGCATGTGTTCATCTACAAACCCCGATTTGGCGGCAACGGCTACGACAAACTCGGCGTGCCCGAAGTGTTGACCAAATGGGACTTGCAACAGGTGTCGCAAGTCATCGACCTGCTCGGACTGATGGGCGACGCCAGCGACAACATACCCGGCTGCCCGGGCGTGGGCGAAAAAACCGCCACCAAACTACTGCAAGAGTTTGGCAACATAGACAATCTGCTGGCCAACACGGCACAACTGAAAGGCGCACTGAAGACAAAAATAGAAGAAAATCGCGATAAAATCATCTTTTCGCGTTTTTTGGCCACCATCAAAACCGATGTGCCCGTAACGTTCGACGAAACGGCTTTGCGCCGTGAAGAGCCGGACAAAACCACCCTGACGGCATTGTTCACCGAATTGGAATTCCGCGCACACCTGAACAAACTGTCGGGCACGGACGCATCGACAAAACCCGCGCCGAAACCGGCTGCACAACGATCGCTTTTTGCCGATGAAACCGCCGAAAATGATGCCGAAACTGCCGAAACCGTGCCATTAAAGTCGGCTGCCGACACCGCACACACCTACAAGACAGTGCAAACCGATGCCGAAATCGACGATTTAATCGAACTTTTGTTGCGACAAACCGCCTTTTGTTTCGACACCGAAACCACATCGATCAATGTATTCGAAGCCGAATTGGTAGGCATGTCGTTTGCCGTCGAGGCGCACACGGCCTACTATGTGCCGGCGCCAACAAGCCACGACGAAATTTGCCGATTGTTGCAGCGTTTCAAGCCGGTGTTCGAGAGCGCAAATTGCGATAAAATCGGGCAAAATCTGAAATTCGACATCATGGTGCTGCAAAACTACGGCATCGAGGTGAAAGGCCACTTGTTCGACACCATGATAGCGCACTATCTGCTCAACCCTGAATTGCGGCACGGCATGGACTATCTGGCCGAAATTCTGCTCAACTACCGCACCATTCACATCGAAGAACTAATCGGCGCCAAAGGCAAAAACCAACTGAACATGCGACAGGTGCCACTCGCACAAATAGCCGAATACGCCGCCGAAGATGCCGACATCACACTGCAACTGCACCATATCTTGGCAAAACAAATAGCCGAAAACCAACTCGAACAACTATTTTACGACATCGAAATGCCACTGATACGCGTGTTGGCAAAAATGGAGAAAAACGGCGTTTTAATCGATGATTTTGCGCTGGCGCAATCGTCGCAAAGCCTGACGGCCGCCATGACAAAAATAGAACGCGACATCCGACAAACCGCCGGTGCCAACATCAACATCTCGTCGCCCAAGCAGATAGGCGAACTGCTGTTCGACCAACTGAAGATAATCGACAAACCGCGCAAAACCAAAAGCGGGCAATACGTTACCGACGAAGAGACGCTCGAATCGCTACGCGGGAAACACGAAGTCATCGGGAAAATTCTCGAATATCGCGGTCTGAAAAAACTGCTCAGCACCTACATCGATGCCCTGCCGCGACTCATCAACCCGACCACCGGCAAAATCCACACCTCGTTCAACCAAGCGGTAACCGCCACCGGACGATTGAGTTCGAGCAACCCCAACCTGCAAAACATACCGATACGCGACGAGCAAGGCAAAGAGATACGGCGCGCTTTCATAGCCGAACCGGGGTGCGTCTTTCTGAGCGCCGACTACTCGCAAGTGGAACTGCGCATCATGGCACACCTCAGCGGCGACGAAAACATGCTGGCCGCCTTTGGCAACGACCACGACATACACGCCGCCACCGCCGCCAACATTTACAAAATACCGATAGAAGCAGTAACATCGGACATGCGCCGCAAGGCCAAAACGGCCAATTTTGGCATCATCTACGGCATTTCGGCCTTCGGATTGGCCGAGCGACTGCAAATAACGCGCAGCGAAGCCAAAGAACTCATCGATGGCTATTTCGCCACATTCCCGCAGGTGAAAAACTATATGGACAACGCCATAGCACAAGCGCGCACGGCAGGTTTCGTCGAGACCATTTTTCACCGCAAACGTTTTCTGCCCGACATCAACTCGCGCAACGCCACCGTACGCGGATTTGCCGAACGCAACGCCATCAACGCGCCCATTCAAGGGTCGGCGGCCGACATCATCAAAATAGCCATGGTGCGCATAGCCAAACGGCTGGCCGACGAAGGTTTGAAAACACAGATGATTCTGCAGGTGCACGACGAATTGAACTTCAACGTGCCAAACAACGAGGTCGAACGTGTGAAAGAAATCGTACAAACCGAGATGGAACACGCCGTACAACTACGCGTACCGCTCAAAGTGGACATCGGCATCGGCCAAAATTGGCTCGAAGCACACTAAGTAAGTAGATGCAAAGAGTTTAAAGAGTTCCAAAGTTTTAGGGTTTAATATAGGGACGCGGCGCACCACGTCCCTACATTTTTTTTCGGCGGCCCGCGGCATTTGCCCTACCTGCCCACGAAAACGAGGTAAAATTCCCCTTAAAGAACAGGGCGAACGGACCGACCGTAGCCGCGGCCGTAGCTGTTCCTGTACACGCTGTCTGAGCCGAAGTACACGCCCCACGCGCCGTACGGGTAGCCCGTGTTGAGCGAACTCGACCAAGAGACGCCGAGGTTGCCCGCGTCGATCAAGTCATCGTAGCGGCGATAGCCCGCCGCAGGGAGGAAAATAGAGTTGCCGTTGATGTTGCTTTTCACTTCGTAGCCGTTTACACCATTCTTGGTAGTCCACGTCCAAGTGCAGTTTTCGCGCAGTTCCGTCCATTCGGCATCGGTAGGCATACGCCAAGCACCTCCCCAGTTGGCACGGGCAGCATCGTCGGCGAGTTCGAGCACGGTTTTGTTATCTACAGTACCATAACTGCTATCTGTGCAGTATTTGGTTTGGGTTTCAGCACTGCCACTACACCACTTGTAGGTACTCCAATTATAGTTCGTCTTTGTTTCAGTTTCGCCCCAAGCGTAGTAGTCGCCATACTCCTCGGGTTTGGTGGCCCCAACGTTGCAGGTTGCCCACTTCACACTCAAGCCAAGGTCAACCCACTCGTGGCCGTTCTCGGTGCCGGTGGTCGGCACGGTGAACGAGATGCTGTCCACATCGGCAATCATATATCTTACACTGCTGCCATCAGTTTTATACACATAAAATTCGCTTTGAGCCATGGCGCATACGCTCATGCACAGAGCGCTTGCAAAAAGAATCAGTTTTTTCATAGTCGTTACTTTTTGATAAATTTGATGATTTGGTTGTTGATTTTGATGAAGTAACTGCCTTGTTGTAAGGTGGTTACGTCGATGTGTTGTGCCGCGCTGTGCAGCAGGGCGCGTCCTTGCAGGTCGTACACGGTGCAGGTGGCATCGGCCGCAGCGCCTTCGATGCGCAGATAGTTCTGCACGGGATTCGGGTAGGCGTAAATCGTGGTTTTGCCCGCTTCGGCAAGGGCGGTGGTTGTCTGCTCCATCGTGCCGAAAAGCACGCAGCGTACGCCGTTCACGTCGCCGGCTTCGGCTTTGCGTTGCAGGGTCATGCCGCCGGCATCGAACACGATGCGTTGCACCGAGGCAAGTTCGTAACTTGTCTTCGCACCATCGGCCGACACCGCAATGACGGCCGGAACAGTGGCTGCACGCAGGCTGAACAGCGCCGGCAACCACATCAGAAGTAAAATTTTGTACCTCATTGTTGTTTAATGTTTTAAATGTGTTGTTTGCGTAGTTTTCGTCGTTTGGAACCCTTTGTCGCTACGCGACATTTCCATCGTTTGGTCCCTCGCTCCTACCACTCTACTCTTAACTATCAGATAATCAACTAATTACCCCCCCCCGAAAATGTTCGGAGGAGGGTAATGCGTTGTATGTTTTGGCTGCAAAGTTAAATAAAATTTTTGAATTATATCTACAATAAACCTGATTTTTTTACTAATTTTGCACCATGAAACCAACCGAACAGATACGCGGACGTTTTGCACCGTCGCCTACGGGGCGCATGCACTTGGGCAATGTTTACACGGCATTGCTGTCGTGGCTATCGGTCAAAGCGCAGGGCGGCGCGTGGATTTTGCGCATCGAAGACCTCGACCCGCAGCGCAGCAAAGCAGCCTACGCCGAACAGATAGAAGACGACCTGCGCTGGCTCGGTCTGCCGTGGGACGAAGGCGGCAACACGCCCGACTACCGCCAGAGCACCCGCACCGAACTCTATGCACACTATTTTCGCCTGTTAGAACAACAGGGATTGGTCTATCCGTGTTTCTGCCGCCGTGCCGACATTCTGGCTGCACAAGCGCCGCACGTGTCGGACAATCACGGCGTGTATGCCGGCACATGCCGCCACCTCACGCCCGACGACATAGCCCAAAAACGCACACAACGCACACCCTCGTATCGCCTAAAAGTGCCGAATCAATCGATAAAATTCGACGACGGACACTACGGCGCACAAAGCCACAATCTGCAACACATGTGCGGCGATTTTGTGGTGCGCCGTGCCGATGGCGTTTTCGCCTACCAACTGGCCGTGGTGGTGGACGATGCACTGATGCACATCAACCAAGTGGTGCGCGGCAACGACCTGCTGACCTCGACACCGCAACAAATCTACCTCTACCGACTGCTCGGTTTGGAGGTGCCGCAATTCTACCATCTGCCGCTACTCTGCTCCGCATCGGGCGAGCGGCTCTGCAAACGCGACAAAAGTCTCGATTTGGGCGAATTGCGAAAACATCGTTCAGCCGAAGAAATTATCGGTGAATTGGCGTTTTTGGCACACCTCATCGACAAAAACGAGCCTATCGCGCCACGCGAATTGTTGCCGCTGTTCGATTGGCAAAAAATTCCGCACCAAAACATCATCGTATAACGAAAACAGCCGCCCGAAACGAGCGGCTGTGAGGTTTGTATGTTGGCGGTGCGTTAGTTGAACACTGCCGTCAAATCGTATGGTTCCGATTCGATGGTTTGGGTTTCGCCCGTGGTGGGATTGAGCAGTGTGAAGACGGTTTTCGCCTTATTGTCGCCCACAAACACAAGTTGAAATTCAAATTTTTCGGGATAAAGCACTTTCAGCACATCGGCATAGTCAGGGAAGAGCTTTTCGAGCGCCGATGTCGGTATTTTCACATTGAGCGTTCCGCTCAGCGGGAACGGCGTGCCTACGTTCACCACCATCGGGTCGGCGTCGCACTCGATGTTATAACTGAAATTATCGGAGGTTACGCCCTCTTGTATGCCGACAATGGAATAGGTATGTTTGGTCAAATCGGGTTCGTCCTCGCCCACTGTCCATGTGCGCAGCGATGCTTCGCTATAGGCAAACACAGTCGTGTCGTTGGCAGTCAGTTGACCTTTGGAAATATTGACTTCAAATTGGCAGTGCCCCAGCGAATCGCGCCCGTTGTTTTCCACGGTCATATCGGCTTCCACCTTGATGTTATCGACAAACCAGCCATCGAAATCGACATCGATTTTCGTGCCTTCTGCGGCGTATGGTCCTGTGGCTTTCACAATCATTTTGCCGCGGTGCAGGCGCCCATCGAGGCCGGCCACGTTCGTTGTGCCATAATCGACCGTGACGGTTACGGGGAAATTGTTGTCGGCATTGTCGCACACCCAAGTAACTTTGGGGCCGGCTGCGGGTTCTTCGGCCGATGCTGTGCGTGCCGGTGCGGCTGCAGCCAACGACACTTGCCGCAGTGCAGCGCCGCTTTCGTCGAAAGCGTTGTTGAAAATGGTTGCTGCACGCAAATATTGCTGCGACGATCCCACTTCGGCAGTTGCCGGTTGTTCCGGTGTCGCGGGTTGTTCGGCGTTGTTGTTGTCTTGTTCCGGGTCGGTGTCGGTGTCGCACGCTACGCACAGAGAGGCTGCTATCAGCAGCACACCAAAAAATTGCTTTTTCATAGTGTTATTATTTTTTTTGAAGATTAAAATATGCAGATTAACTATCTGCAAAGATAGCGAAAAATTTTTTTATTGTATCACTGATGGCTAAAAAAATTACTTTTTACGTTAATGAACGTTGCAGATACGCTTTGTCGGCTTCAATCTGTTTTTTCAGGTCGTCGAGCGAATCGAATTTCTGTTCGTCGCGCACATGTTTTATCAGCCTCAAAGTCAGTTGTCGGCCATAGATGTCGCCCGCAAAATCGACAATATGCACTTCGACGGTGCGCGCATCCCCGGCTACGGTTGGTCGCGTACCGATATTCAGCAATCCGTTATAAATCAATCCGTTGATTTCGACTTCGACGGCATAAACGCCATTTTTTGGCAGCAGTTTTCGGGGCGATACCGACAAATTGGCTGTTGGGAAACCGATAGTTCGTCCGATGGCGCACCCATGCTCCACCCTGCCGGAAATCGTATAGTTGTAGCCCAACAACCGAGCGGCCTCGTCTACGCGTCCGGCCATCAGATAATTCCGAATGACACGCGACCCGACGATAGTGCCGGCAACGGTAAACGGTTCCTCTTGTTCCAAGGCCACGCCCACATCGTCGGCCACCGCTTGGTAGTCGGCCACCGAACGCAGACGGTCGCTGCCAAAGTGATGGTCGTAGCCCATCAGCAAACGCCGCACACCACATTGTTGATGGAGCAACGTCAGAAACTCTTCGGCCGTCAGGCGGGCTAAACGAGCATCGAAATCGAGCAGCAGACAATAGTCGATGCCGGCTTGCGAAAAGAATGTAACTTTTTCGAGAGGTGTTGTCAGCAGATAAACATCGGATGCGGGCTGCAACGCGCGCGCCGGCGAATCGGCAAACGACACCACCAACGAGGCACAATGTTCCCGAGCCGCACGCTGCGTCAGTTCGTCGAGCAAAAAACGATGACCGCGATGCACACCATCGAAAAAGCCGATGGTTGCAACCGTTTCACATTCAAGATGTTGTGCAAGCGATACTATCTGCATATACATTCTACGATTTCACGTTGCAAAGTTAAACAATTTTGTCGGTTTCAGAAAAAAATAGTACCTTTGCCTGCATCAAAATCTACAAAAATAGTGCCATGAAAACTCTGAAACACACATTTTTTGCCACATTGGCGGCCATCGTTCCTCTGGCGGCCTGCACCCACGCACCCAATTTGCCCGAATCGCCACGCCGCGTATCGGCCGGCCGGCTGTACGAAATGCGCATGTTCTCGCCCGAAATGAACGACACCATCGTCGTCGATGTGTGGACACCCGACGGCTACAACACCCGCACGCGCCACCACGTCGTGTACATGCACGACGGGCAGAATCTGTTCGATGCCGACGCCACATGGAATCGCCAATCGTGGAACATGGACTCGACCACCCGGCAACTCATCGACCAAAAAACAATACCACCAACCATCATCGTGGGCATACACAGCAACGCCGCCACACGCATCGGCGACCTGATGCCTCAGAAACTGATGGACGCAGTACACAACGACACCACACGCGCCACGTTGGACGACATGAGCGGCGGGCAGTATCGCGGCGAAGCCTATCTGACATTCATCGCACACACGCTGAAACCCGAAATAGACCGCCTGTTCGCCACCGACCCGGCGCCGACCGCCACATCGATAATGGGCTCGAGCATGGGCGGCCTCATATCGTTGGCAGCCATGGCCGAATATCCCGATGTGTTCGGGGCGGCGGCCTGCCTATCGACACACATCAACAACCCCAGCGAACACGGTGGTTTGTACGAGGCACTGAAAATCTATATGACCGACCATCTGCACCTCGACCACACGCGGCGACTCTACCTCGACTGTGGCGACCAAACGGTCGATGCCGACTACACACCCTACTTCGACGATATGGCTGCGCGCATCGACTCACTATGTACGGCCGAAATGCAAGTGCAATTCTTCCCCGGCGACGAACACAGCGAACAGTGTTGGGAACGCCGTGTGGCTATTCCGTTGGCTTTCATTGCCCGATAAGACAATCGTTCCCCAAAAAAGTCAAAGGTTAATTTTGCGCCATTTCATCGGTAAAAAATTCGGTGCAAGCATCGTGTGGGTGTTTGTACCGTTTTTTTTAACACACAATTAACATTTGGAGCCGTACAAACATACACAACTTTGCAAAAAAACGATTCTCAGGCGGTGAAATCGCGATGAAAATGAGCGTAAAGTATTGATGCCTTGGCGTTTCCGACCACGGCGGCAAGTTCGTCCAAATCGGCAGTTTTAGCGCGTTTCAGGCTTTTGAAATGGCGAATCAGGTCGTTTTTGGTCTTTTCGCCAATGCCGGCAATGCCATCGAGTTCCGAAGCCGTTTGTCGCTTGCTGCGTTTGTCGCGATGGAACGTGATGGCAAAACGATGCACCTCGTCCTGCACCGAAGCCAAAAAACGAAACAGCACATCGGTCGGTTTGGTGCCCACCACTTGCGGCGGAAAACCAAACAACAGTTCGTGCGTGCGATGGTGGTCGTCTTTGGCCAGACCGGCAATCGGAATCGACAGATGCAATTCGTCCTCCACCACGCGGCGCACCATCTCCATTTGACCTTTGCCGCCATCGGTGATGATAAGGTTTGGCAGCGGTGTACCCTCGGCCACCATGCGCACATAGCGCCGCCGCACCACTTCCTGCATGGCTGCGTAATCGTCGTTGCCTTCGGCCGATTTCAGAATGTATTTGCGATAATCTTCTTTCGATGGTTTGCACTTGCGAAACACCACACAGGCCGATACGGCGTCTGTTCCGGCAATGTTCGAATTGTCGAAACACTCGATGGTTTCGGGCAAAACGGGCAAATGCAATACGGTTTGAATCTCTTTCATCAGCCGCATGGCGCGCTGGTCGGGATTGAGTTTTTCGGCTTGTTTGTATTTGTCCACTTTGTATTGCCGCACGTTTTGCGCCGCCAAGTCGAGCAACTTCTTTTTGTCGCCGCGCTGCGGTACGACGAAATCTAAATTTTCGCCCATTTCATCGGGGAAAAATGGCACAATCAACGTGCGCGAATCGCTGTGCAACCGTTCGCGCAACTCCAAAATGCCCAACGCCAACAACTCCTCTTTCGGTTCGTCCATCTTTTTTTGATATTCGATGGTAAGTCCCTGAATGATAGAGCCTTTGACGATTTTCAGAACATTGATGTAGGCAGCGCTTTCGTCTTCGTCGTAGGCATATACGTCGAGGTTGTCGTCGTGCGTAGTGGTTATCACGGTTTTCGCCCGATATTTGACGATGGCATCGTACTTCAGTTTCAGCACTTGTGCCTCTTCGAATCGCTGTTCGGCAGCCAAAGCGTGCATCTGTTGCAACAAATAGTCGGCCACGGCATGACTGTTTCCGCGCGCAATTTCCTTGATTTCATCGATATTTTTTCGATATTCGTCGGCCGACTGCAACCCTTCGCACACGCCCATGCAGTTTTTGATGTGATATTCGAGACACACTTTGAATTTGCCGGTTCCGACGTTGTGTTCGTCGAGCGGCAGACGACAAGTGCGCACCGGATAAATCTCGTGGATCAAATCGAGCAGCGTGTCGAGCGTCCACACAGAACTGTAGGGCCCGAAATAATCGGCATGTTTTGTGATGGTACGCGTTTTGAATACGCGTGGAAAAGGTTCGCGCGTGATGCAGAGCCACGGATAGGTTTTGCCGTCCTTGAGCAGAATGTTGTAGCGCGGCTGATATTTTTTGATGAGGTTGTTCTCGAGCAGCAACGCCTCGTGTTCCGAGTTGACAACGATGTATTTCAAATCGGCAATGTGGCGCACCAAGATGTTTGTCTTCGCCGAGTCGTGTTCGCGATTGAAATACGACGACACGCGGCGTTTCAAATTTTTTGCCTTGCCGACATAAATAATCGTTCCTTCGTCGTTGAAATACTGATAGACACCCGGACTGTCGGGCAAAGCGGCAATAATATGTTTCAGGCGGTCGTTCATCGGTGCAAAAATAACGATTTTTTCTCGTTTGCAAAAACAACCGTCCACAAAAAAAGCGCCGATACTGAAAATCGACGCTTTCATCGGGAAAAAACGGTTGCTACCGCCTTAGTCTTCGGCGTCGGGCGGCAACACTGTTTGTCGCTGCTGTTGCTTGTCGGCAGCCGGAGCGGCTTTTTGCGACTGTTGCTTGTCGGTGGCCGGAGTGGCTTTTTGCGGATGTTTTGCATACACGCGTATGCTCTGCATCTCGAAAATTCCGCCCGTTATCACCGAGAGAAAAGCGTCCCAAAAACCATAGCGCGTGCGCACTTCGCAATTGCCGTCGGCCGGCGTGGCCACACGCGTACGACCAAGCGGAACCAAGCCCCAAAACAGATAACATTGTTTGCCTTTTGCGTAAACATACTCGTCGCCTTCGGTTTCGCGATAGGAGCCAACGCTTGTGCGCGTAGTCATGCACGACGGCAACAAGGTCAATACGGCCAACATGAAAACGCTTGCAACAAAAATTTTTGATGTTCTCATAAAAATAAGTTTTTAAAAAATGAATAAAAAAATTGAGTTCTACACAATAAAAAAGGCGAAAACCGCACTTCATTTGTCTGATGTGGTCTTCGCTTTACCATTGTAACCAAATATAAGCACAGTTTACGCCCATAAGCATAAGCATAAACATTGCACTCATATTCTTGGTTACCGATTAAAAGTTGCGAAGTTTCACCAGACAAGAATAATCACTGCAACAACAAACCGTCCGCCGACAGCGGCTATGTCGCTGCAAAAGTACAATTTTTTTTCAAAAAAAACAAACGAGCGCACCGGCGTTACAAAAAATTTGAGCGAAATTTCGTCAGAGCCGGTACGCCCGCGCAGTGTTGATTAGCGTTTAGGGGGATTGTTTCCGCGTCCTTTTCCGCTCGGATTGCCTGTTGTCGAAGGCCATCCGGCGCCATTCGGATCGTTTGCTGGTTGTGCCATAATTAAAGCATTTAAGAGTTAAACAATAAATTATCGGAAAATTGTTTCCTCTGCAAAATTACAACAATTCCAAACGGAAAATCGGTCGCCGGAGTCGTGGGGAAAAAATAGTAGGTCGTGCGGAAAAAAATCAGCCGGTTTCCGAAAAAAAACCGACCGATTTACGAACGTGCCGCCAATTTTTTCCAAAAGTCAAAAAAAGGCGGTTTCATCGATAAAATCACCAAATTTTAATCACAACGATGAGCAACAGCGATGCTATCAGAAAGAGTAAAAAAAGCAATACAAACGCCAAACAAGAGATTCCCGTGTTGAAATCCTCGTTGCGTTTCAGTATGTTTTGAACCTGTTTTTGGTACTCTTGAATTTTTTCGGCAAACATTTTGGCCATTATCGGCGTTATTTCTTTTTGCAGCTCCTGTTTGCGGCGTTGTTCGCGCACATGTTGCAATTGTTCGCGCAGGTCTAACGATTTGCCTTTCGGCTGTTTGTTCAGCAGTTCGGCACAAAATTTGGCCGTCTCTTTCGACACCATTATCTGCTGTTTGTTGCGAAACACGATGACATTTTCGCCATACGACTCGATGTAGTCGGGGTTGACGAGACAGCGTTTGCCGCACATCGTCAAGTAGCGATTTTCGGTGGCTGTCGTACTGTCGATGAAATTTTGAAAATACCGAAAATTTTCTTTGGTCGCTATCGGTGTCGAATCGTTCAACAGATAGATCAATGCCGTTTTGGATTTGTTGGCACCATCGGGCACAATGGCACAAATCTCCCGCAAATCGATATGACGGGTCAAAAACTCTTTGTCGGAATGGCGCACTTCAACCGGGAACTTCATAGTGTGTGTTTTTTTTAGTGTTTTCGGCTATGCAAAATTACAAAAAAATCGGCATACAAAAAAGCCCGATTTTTCAATCGGGTACTTTTTCGTTTTTTTGTCGATGAAATCGGTCAAAACCGACCATTTTGTTCAGCGTACAAAGAGGCGCACCAACCGTTGTTTCAGCGCGGTGTAGGGCTGATAGCGAATCGGCAGGTCGATCCATTGGTATTTTTTCACGATGCTCTTTTCGTGACTGAACGTATCGAAACTTTTCCGTCCGTGGTAACTGCCCATGCCGCTGTTGCCCACGCCGCCAAAGCCCATGTTCGACGATGCCAAATGAATAATCGTGTCGTTGACACAGCCGCCGCCAAACGGCACTTCGCGCACAAAGCGACGTTCCGTTTTTTTGTCGTTCGTAAAAATGTACAAGGCCAACGGCTGCGGACGATTTTTTACAAAATTGTATGCTTCGTCCATCGATTTTATCGATAAAATCGGCATTATCGGCCCGAAAATTTCCTCCTGCATCACAGCATCGTCGGGCGTAACGTTGTCCAACACGGTGGGCGCTATTTGCAAAGTTTCGGCACGATGTTGGCCGCCAAAAACGACCTTTTCATCGGGAATAAGTCCCACGATGCGGTCGAAATGTTTGCGGTTGATTATTTTGCCGTATGCGGGATTGTCGAGCGCATTTTCGCCATACATGGCCACAATTTCTTGTTTGACGGCCTGCACAAACGGCGCTTTCACCGATTCGTCGATCAAAATATAATCGGGCGCCACACATGTTTGTCCGCAGTTGAGGTATTTGCCGAAGACGATGCGCCGCGCTGCAAGTTGCAAATTGGCGGTTTTATCGACAATACACGGACTTTTTCCGCCCAATTCGAGCGTTACGGGCGTAAGGTGTGCTGCGGCTTTCGTCATCACGGTTTTGCCCACATTCACGCCGCCGGTAAAGAATATGTAATCGAATTTCTGTTCCAACAAATCCTGATTTTCTTGTCGGCCGCCTTGTACCACAGCCACGTATTCTTCGGGAAAAATTTCGCTTATCAGTTGCGACATCACGCGCGAAGTTTCGGGCGAATAGGCCGAAGGTTTCAGCACGCAGCAGTTGCCGGCCGCCAAAGCGCCAACCAGAGGTTCGAGCGTCAGCAGCACCGGATAGTTCCATGGCGACATGACGAGCACCACGCCGTATGGTTCCTGCACCGTGAAACTTTTGGCATGAAAGTTGGCCAACGAAGTAAGCACGCGCTTGTTGCGGCTCCAACGGCGTAAACGTTTGCGCACATAACCAATTTCGGCCAACGTCAACCCGATTTCGCACATATAAGCCTCGGCAGCCGATTTGCCCAAATCGGCGTACAGGGCATTTTTCAATTCGGATTCGTGTTGCAAAATGGCACGTTTCAAACTATCGAGCGCCTGCAAACGATAAGCAATCGGAAAAGTGTTTCCTGCGCGGAAAAAATTGCGCTGTTTTTCAACTAATTCACTGATAATCATATTGTTAGTGTTTTTATTTTTCTTGTACGGCATAATAAATTTTTTCCAATTCGCGCCGACTCATCAACAGCGGCACCGGATAGAGCGGATTGGCTTCTTGGTTGGCGTGGCGCGCCATCAGGCTGATGTCCTCGTCTTTGATGCCCGACAAACGTGTCGGAATACCCATCGATGCATTCATCTGTTCTATCCATTCGATGAAACGTTTGGCTGTTTCGGCATCGTCGAGTCCCCACGACACGGTACCCGACCGCCTTGCCAACATCGCCAATTTGTGCTGACAACTACTGCCATACATACGCAACACTATCGGCAGCAATACGGCGTTGGCCAAACCGTGCGGTGTGCCATACTGTCCGCCCAGCGAATGCGCCACTGCATGCACATAGCCCACATACGATTTGGTGAACGCCACGCCGGCACAGTAGGCGGCACGCAACATGGCATTGCGTGCTTCGGCATTCGAGCCGTCGTCGTAGGCGTTTTTCAGATGTTGATGAATCATGGCTACAGCCTCTTCGGCCATGGCGCGCGTTTCGCGTGTGGTCGATCGTCCGATATAAGCCTCGACGGCATGCGTCAGAGCATCCATACCGGTAGTGGCTGTGATGTTTTTGGGCAACCCCAACGTAACACGATAGTCCAACACGGCATAATGCGGAATCAGGCAAAAGTCGTTTATCGGATATTTATGGTGTTTTTCGCTGTCGGTGATGACGGCCGCCAAGGTCGTTTCGCTACCTGTGCCGGCGGTTGTTGGCACAGCAATGAGTGTTGGCAGTTTTTTCCACACGCGCAACAAGCCTTTCATCCGGCTCACTTTTTGTTTGGGTTTCACGATGCGTGCGCCGGTGGCTTTGGCGCAATCCATCGACGAACCGCCGCCGAACGCAATCAATGCCCGACAGTTGTTTTCCAAATACATTTGGCGTGCTTCCTCCACATTCCAAATAGTCGGATTCGGCACCGTGCGGTCGTAGACACAACATTTAATTCCTTCGGCGGCAAGTTTTTCTTCAAGCGGTTTGGTCAGTCCCAAATTGTGAATGCCGGCATCGGTAATTATAATCACCGAATCGATATTTTTACGTTTCAGCACATTCGGCACATCGTTGAGCGACGGCACAATTTTTGGGTTGCGATACGGCAAAAAAGGTATCGCCACTTTGAAAGCCGCCTGAAACGTGCGGCAATAGATTCTGTTCAGTATAAACATAAATTTGTTCGTTTTTTTGATTTAACGCCGCAAAAATACGTTTTTTTATTTTTTGATACAACGAAACGAAGTAAAAAAATAACTAAATTGTTTAACATTCAACGATTTCATCGATAAAAAACGTATTTTTTTAATCGACTTTTTTTACTATTACACAAAAAAATGAAGTGCAGAAACAAATAATTGTCTGCACTTCATTTTGTGTCGAATGATATTTTACAACCATCAATAATGTATCAGCGAATCGACTTTGATATCGTTGTCGAACACGTTGCGACCATTTAAAAAGTCGAGTTCCACCAAGAAGTTTACATAGATTTTTTTTACACCAAATTTGCGTACTAATTCGCAAGCGGCTTTCATGGTGCCGCCCGTAGCCAGCAGGTCGTCGTGAATAAGTACCACATCGTCGGCCGTGAGTGCATCTTTGTGCAGTTGTATGGTATCGACGCCATACTCTTTGGTGTACGACACTTCTACTGTTTCGGCCGGCAATTTTCCTTTTTTGCGCACCGGCACAAATCCCACACCAAGTTTATTACCCAAAATTGGTGCCATAATAAAGCCGCGCGACTCGATGCCTATAATTTTCGTAATACCTTTATCTTTATAAAGGTTGTACATAGCATCTTCGAAAAATTTCATACACTCGGCATTTTTGAACGCTGTTGTCAAATCCTTAAACATAATTCCCTGTGTAGGAAAATCGGGCACTGTGCGAATGTGCTGTTTAATTTCTTCTATTGTCATAATTGTGTTTTTATAAATTGTTCCATGTGGAACATTGTTAATAATAAATTCTTGCATAAATTGTTCCACGTGGAACATTACCGACCAAGCAACACTAAAAGAACGCTAATATCGTTTGGCGAAACACCCGGAATGCGGCTTGCTTGACCAATGGTTTTTGGATTTATTTTGGTCAGTTTTTGGCGCGCTTCGGTCGAAAGCGATAATATATTTTCGTAATCGAATCTATTTTCAATCTGAATATCTTCGAGGCGATGCAGTTTATCAGCAATAGCACGCTCGCGGTCGATATAGCCGGAATATTTAATTTGAATTTCGGCAGATTCTAAAATTTCGTCGCGACGAAGTTGATCGATTTGGAAAATTTTTTCGCGCAATTCCGGTAAAATATTTTCTAAAATTGCAATATTTAATTGTGGACGCAATATTAAATCGAACAATTTGGTCGAATGTTTCAACGGCGATATTTCGTTTTGTATCAAATAATCGTTAATGTCGGCACACTTGATTATGGTGTTTTTGGCGTAATCGATAAAGTCGGCAACTGCAGCATATTTTGTTTGCATCAATTCAAAACGTTCGCGCGATGCCAAACCAATGCGATACGATTTTTCGGTAAGGCGTTTATCGGCATCGTCCTGGCGCAACAGAATACGGTACTCGGCACGCGAGGTAAACATACGATAAGGCTCGTCCACACCTTTGGTAACCAAATCGTCTATCAACACACCAATATATGCTTCATCGCGTTGTAGTATAAATTCGTCGCCCGAATGACATTTCAAATGGGCATTGATACCGGCTATCAAACCCTGACCGGCAGCCTCTTCGTAACCTGTGGTGCCATTTATTTGTCCTGCAAAAAACAAATTTTTGACTAACTTTGTTTCCAACGTGTGATGCAGTTGTGTCGGGTCGAAAAAATCGTATTCGATGGCATAACCCGGACGATAGGGCTCGGCATGTTCCAAACCCGGAATGGTTTTCAGCGCCGCAAATTGTACTTCGACCGGCAACGACGACGAAAAACCGTTCAAATAATATTCCTGAGTAGTTTCGCCTTCGGGTTCCAAAAATAATTGGTGCTGTTCCTTGTCGGCAAACGTTACAATTTTTGTTTCGATGCTCGGACAATAACGCGGCCCGATACTTTTTATCTGACCATTATACAAAGGTGAATCTTTCAGACCGCTACGCAAAATGGCATGAGTTTCGGTATTGGTAAATGTAATCCAACAACTGCGTTGATGCAGCGGACGCGGAGTCGAAGTCGGTAAAAACGAAAATTTATGAAAATCGTTTTCGCCCACTTGTTCCGACATTTTCGTAAAATCGATGGTATTGCCATTCAGGCGTACAGGCGTACCGGTTTTCATGCGCGATGTCGAAAAACCTTTTTCTTTCAGTTGTTCGGTGATGCCATACGACGCCGGCTCGGCAATGCGTCCACCGGCTATCTGTGTTTTGCCTATGTGCATCAAACCTCCTAAAAAAGTGCCTGCCGTCAGCACCACACACGTTGCATTGAACTTCATCTGCATGGCAGTAACGCAACCCACTACCCTATCGCCATCGAATTTCAGTTTCACCACCGAATCCTGCCAAACATGCAAATTTGGTGTGGCATCGATTATCTCGCGCCACTTGGCAATATACTTCAATCTGTCGCTCTGCGAACGCGGACTCCACATGGCCGGCCCTTTCGAACGATTGAGCATCCGAAACTGTACGGCTGTGGCATCGGTTACTATGCCCATAAATCCACCAAGAGCATCTATCTCTCTGACTATCTGACCTTTAGCAATTCCACCGATAGCCGGATTACAACTCATTTGGGCTATTTTATTCATATCCATCGTAATCAGCAGTGTGCGCGAACCTAAATTGGCTGCAGCACAAGCCGCCTCGCAACCGGCATGGCCGGCACCTATTACAATGACATCAAAATCGAAATTCATAAGACTGAAAAAATAGTGTACAAAATTACATTTTTTATTTGAAACATGCAATGTGAAAAAACGGTTGAAAAGTTGTTATTTGTTTTTCACAAAAAATGAAAACTTTATCTTGCAAATTTCAATTCAAATTTGTGATAATCCATTTTTCGAAACAACAATCAACAATCGGCAAAAAAGTACTGAAAGTTATAAACAAAATTATAAACCACAAAAAACACGATGAAAACGCTCAAAATCAACTTGATAAAAACATTATGCACCATTTCAACAAGCAATAATAATCACCATATTCCCTTTTATAAAAAATAAAAAAATAAATCTATAATGAATAGTGAAAAAATCCGATGAAATGGTCGAAAACTTACTTTTTGTCATTCGCCGCAATCGGCACAAATGGACACATGCTGCCGTGCCTGCAAAATTTGCCGACGAAATCGGTTGGCGGCTTCGCCATGCCACACACTTTGGAGCGTATGTGTCTGCAAATTGCCAAATAAGAAATTGGCGTTTTTATCGAAACAACACGGCACCAAATGACCATCGACCGTTACTACTCCACCCTGCCACTGACGCAGACAGTGGTTGCCTTTTCGGTGCTTGAGTTGCACCACACCATTTTTAATAATATAACGACTATAACGTTTCGAAGTCGGCAAAAGCGATTGTTTGTGTTCGTAATTGTAAATTTGTCCCGTTTTAATCGTAACTTTTTGCACATCGAATGTTTTGGCCATTTGCTTGAAAAGTGTTATTTCGTGTTCGTTGTGCCGAAACACGATGAATTGCAACTCGATGGCCGGCGTTGATATTTGTAATGTTTTTTTTGTATTATTTATATATTTCAGAGCGTCGAAAACCTTGTTTATCTGTCCGCCAATGCGGTATTTGGCGTAGGTGTTTTGCGTAACGCCATCGAGCGAAATGATAATTTTGTTCAGTCCCGACCGACAGATTTGTTCGGCCAACGTTTGGTCGATGTTTTGCGCATTGGTCGATGTTACGGTATAGATATTTTTTTGTCGGGCATAGGCAATCAGGTTGCACATGTCGGGTGCCAAAAACGGTTCGCCTTGAAAATAGAGCATCAGGTAGCAAAGTGTGTCGGCCGATTGGTCGATGATTTTTTTGTACAGTTCTTCCGTCAGCAGTCGGTTGGTGCGTTGCAGGTGCCGGCTGCCGAGCACACACTCCGGACAATGCAGTTGGCACACGGCCGCCGGTTCTATCGAAAGCGTTACAGGCATTCCGCTGATTTTTGCTGTTTTTGTCAGGCGTGCCAGCAGATAACTTACTCTATTTTTCAGCAAGTTATTGATTTTTTTGGTGGTCAGCGTGGACAAAAATGCGTGTATCGGCATGGATTTTGTAATATTTTTTGCAAAATTACAGCGAAAAAATTGAATTAAGACGAGATTTAACAAATTAGTTATCAACAGATTATATTTTTTGATGCGTTGAAATTTATTTTTTTTCGTCAAAATACACCCTATAAAATAAAGTTTTTCGTAACTTTGCCCGTTGGAAATTGCGATTATTCTAACTACTTAATTTTTTATACTATGAACAAAAAATCAATTCTGTTGACAGTGGCTGTGGCCGCATTGGTGTTGTTTGCCTGCAAACCGCCAAAAGAATTTGTTGATCCGATCAACGTATCTGTAAATCCGTTGGAAATGCACGCCGGTAAGGTGGAAGTTACCATCGATGGAACCTACCCCGTGAAGTATTTCCAAAAGAAAATGGTGATGACCGTTACTCCGGTGCTGAAATCGAAAATTTCGTCAGCCGAATGGAGAGCCGATTCGAAAACCTATCAAGGCGAAAAAGTGAAGGACAACAACGACGTAATCAAATACAAAGTTGGTGGCGAATACAAACAAGTGGCCACGTTTGATTACAATCCCGAAATGGAAAGTTCGGAACTTTGGCTCGAAATCACCGGCAAACTCGGTAAAAAAGAGTTCACCATCGACCCGATAAAAGTGGCCGACGGTGTAAACATCACACCGCTGTTGGTGGCTGTAGAAGCAGGCGAAGTTGAAACAAAAATCGAAAAAGACAACTTCCAACGCATCATCGAAGAGAAACAGGAAGCCGAAATCCGATTCCTGATTCAACAATCGGAAGTGCGCAAATCGGAAATCAGCAGCGACGCCGTTGTTGCTCTGACAAAACGCATCGACGAAGCCAACAAAGCAGCCAACCTCGAAATGACGGGTCTCGAAATTTCGTCGTACGCTTCGCCCGACGGTGGCATGGATTTGAACGAAAAATTGGCCGAAAAACGCGACCAAGCCTCGCAAAAATATATCAACAAAGAGTTGAAAAAACTGAAAGCAACCGTTACCATCGACAGCAAATTCACGGCTGAAGACTGGGAAGGTTTCCAAGCATTGATGGAACAATCGAACATTCAGGACAAAGAGGTTATCTTGCGTGTGTTGTCGATGTATAGCGACCCCGAACAACGCGAAGCCGAAATCAAAAACCTGTCGGCTGCCTACAAAGCCATTGCCGACGAAATTTTGCCGCAACTGCGTCGCTCGAAAATGACGTTGGCCATCAACGTCATCGGTCGTTCGGATGCCGAAATCGACTCGCTGGCAAAAGCCAACCCCGACACCTTGTCGCTCGAAGAACTGCTCTACTCTGCTACTCTGACAGCCGACTTGGAACGTAAAGCCGAAATCTACACCAAAGTAACCGAACTCTATGCCGACGAATATCGCGGATTCAACAACCTTGGCGTGGTACGCTACGAACAAGGCGACGTTGAGGCTGCCGGTCGTGCATTCGACAAAGCGCTCGAACTCAACGCCAAAAACGCTGCCGTGAACTACAACTGCGGTGTAGTGGCACTTGTGAAAGGCGACAACGCCAAAGCCGAAGAATGCTTTGGTAACGCAGGCGGTGTGGGCGAAAGCCTGAACCATGTAAATGGTGTGTTGGCCATCCGTCGTGCCGACTACAAGAAAGCCGTTGAACTGTTTGGCGCAGCAAAAGTGAACAACGCCGCTTTGGCCAAAATTCTGACGAAAGACTATGCCGGCGCACGTTCGGTGCTCGAAGGTGTGGCCAAACCGAATGCCCGCACCAACTATCTGTTGGCTGTGGTGGCTGCTCGCCAGAACGACCGCGCTGCCGTGGTTGCCAACTTGAAGAAAGCCATCGAAGCCGACGGCGCTTGGAAAGAAAAAGCCGCTAAAGATGTTGAATTCTTAGCCTTTGCCGAAGACGAAGAATTTGCCGCTTTGGTAAAATAAGTCGTTACTAATCAATCAAAAAAAGGTCGGACTGTGGTTCGGCCTTTTTTATTTTGGATATTATTTGTAATTTTGCAAGCGAAATAGTATTTATTTGAGCTGTTGCTCTTATTCTCTAATCAGAAAATCCGCCAATTTTTTTGCACCGAGAATAAGTACAAGATGGTTCACGCAAGGCGTGAATTGTTCTTACTTATTGGTGCTTGGTTCTTGGCGGAGCCTCTGATTGGATAAGTAAACAATCAATTTGCGCCTTTTTTATGTCTGATCATTCGAAACTTCCACCACACATTGGTCACATAGTTCGCCAAACGCTCAAGAGCCAAGGACGAACAGTAACATGGTTGGCGCAACAACTGCCTTGCGATAGGAGCAATGTCTATAAAATTTTTGCAAAGCGAACGTTGGACACCGAATTGTTGTTGACACTTTCGAAGGTTTTAGGTGTCGATTTCTTCCAGATTTACTCTTCCTTTTTGAAAAAATGATGCCAATTCGGCAACACTTTTGTGGCCGATGAGGCACCATAAAAAATCATCTGCTGCCAATGAAAAAGCGTATTTTTGTGTTTTTAATATACACTACAAAAAAAGTTGCAAAATCCGGGTTACTTTTGCCGCCGAATGACATTAATATGACAGAACACACTACAAATGTGTAGTTTTAACGACTTATTTTTTTAATTATTTTAATTTCTTTATTATGAAACATTTAAAATTTTTAGCAGCCGTGTGCTGCGTGGCAGCAGTATTTGCTGCGTGTGAGAAAAACGAGCCTTATGTAACGGTGGTGTCGAGCAATGAGGTGATGGGCACGGTGAAAGGCGAAGGCAACTATCCTGCCGGTGCAAAAATTAATATTATGGCCACACCGAATACGGGATTTTATTTCCAACAGTGGAACGATGGAAATACCGACAACCCGCGTACCATTACCGTAACAGGCGATGCTACCTATACGGCCATATTTGCCGCCAATCCGAACGGTAACGAAAGCGGCCACGAGTGGGTTGACCTTGGTTTGAGCGTGAAGTGGGCAACCTGCAACGTAGGCGCCACCAAACCCGAAGAATATGGCAACTATTACGCTTGGGGCGAAACTACGACAAAGAGTAGTTACGCTGGCGAGAACTACAAATGGAGCAACGACGGTTGTGATACTTTCACCAAGTACTGCACAAATAGCGATTATGGCACTGTAGATGGCAAAAAGGAGCTCGAACTTGAGGACGATGCCGCCCGTGCCAACTGGGGCGGCGCATGGCGCATGCCTACCGACAAGGAGTGGACGGAACTGTACGACAAGTGTGCATGGAAATGGACGGAAGATTATAAGGGTATAGGTGTTCGTGGCTACATAGTAACCAGCCTAACCAATGGCAACGCAATCTTTCTCCCTACGGCGGGCTATCGCAACTACGTTGCCTTGTACGGCGCGGGCGACAACGGCCGCTATTGGTCGAGTTCGCTCTTCACGGACTACCCGTGCAGCGCGGGGTGCGTGAACTTCTTCTCGGACTACGTGTACAGGAGCGACAAATCCCGCTACTACGGTTTCTCCGTTCGCCCGGTATGCAAATAGAGGCGAGAATATAGATGTAAGAACATAGATAGTAGGGACGTGGCGCGCCGCGTCCCTACGTTTGTATCAATCAGGAATGAGGAGTGAGGAATTTTTTCCTTGCTCCTTGTTTGTTTTGCCAACCGGCCCCCCAACCCCCTAAAGGGGGCTGTTGTCGGTGTTTTTATGGGACTTAAAGCCCTCCTTTAGGCAGGGTTTGGGAGGTAGAAAAAGGGTAGAGATTTTTAGATTTTTTCGTTCGCCGAGCAGATTTTCAAAACTTATATTGCACGAACAGGCGGAAATCGGTTTTGTGGCAGGCGTCTATTTGGTTGAGGCCGGAACCGATTTGCGTGCGGCCGTCGGTGTAGTAGGTTTGCGCTACGCGCAGCATCAGTTTTAGGCCGCGCACTATGTCGTAGTCGATGTTCAGGTACCAGCGGCTGCCGGTACCGTACATCGAAGGAGCGAAACCGGCGCTCGGTACATCGCGCTCGTAGAGCGAAAAGCGATTTTCGTAGTTTTTAGCGTCAAAATAGGCATATCTGGCGCTGAGCGTTAAATCTATCGTCCGGAAGGTGTAGGCGGCGTCCTGCGCTATTAAAAAGCCTTGTGTGGGCATTTCGTCGGCGGTTTGTATCCAATTCCATTCGATGGTGCTTTTCAGGTCGAGGCCGAGTGCCGTGTAAACAAGGTTATAGCGTAGCGCTATTTTGCGGTTTTCGTCGAGGTGTGTGGTGGCTTCGCCGGCGTCGTCGGCGAGTTTGCACTCTTTGTATCGGTAGCGCAGTCGGGTGTACATCGACAGTTTGCGGTTTGGCATAAAGTCGGCTTGCAGCAGTGTGGCGTAGCCTTGTGTGGGTTTGGGCATGGTGTAGGTAACCCACGGTGTTTTGTAGAGGTCGGCGTAGGCCGATAGTTTCCAGCGGCGTGCGGGTTTTATTTCGGTGCCGATGTAAAATCCGTTTTCGTTGCGGGTGTTGTTTTCGCCGAATGCGTTGGCAAACAGCACATCGTAGTTTTTGCCGTAGTAGCGGTGCATCAGCACAAAGTTGATGGTAGATGCCGGCGCGAATGTCAGGCCGTTGAGTGTGGCAATGGCGCCGTTGCCTTCGACGGCCGTTTCGCCAAAGAGATTGAATCCGCGCCAAGCAAACAGGTAATCGATGCTTGCGGCGAATTGTCGGTTGCCGCGAAAATAGAATTCTTGGTAGGGTTTGGGTTCGTAGTCGAGCGGAGGATTGAGCCACGTTTGCACCACGGTGGCGCCTATGCGGAAGAATTTGTGTCGGTAGGTAACGTTGCCGCCCAACACGTGCATGGCCACATTGCGTTGTTTGGCATATTCGGCGGGCGTGCGGTGGTAGCCGTCTTTTTTGAACGATGCGAACGCCCCTTCGGCGGTGTCGGCGTCCATCATGCGAAACGAGTAGAAGGCGGTGATGTCGCAGCCGCTGAAGCGTGCTGTGGCGCCCACGCCGCGCAGAAAGTTGTATTCGTCGGTTGACGAGTGGCGTTTGAGGCCGCGCGTGCGTGTGGTAACGTTGGTGGCCATGGCGGTTTTGCCCATGTTCATGTCCTGCTGCACGACGAGTCCTTGTCCGAAGTTGGCGCGATAGTCGCCCACGACGATGGTGGCGAATTTCCACAACTTATTCACTTGTATGAATCCCGAATAGGAATCGAACAGTTTTTTGTTGTAGTTGCCGAACCACTGTTCGCCGGCGTCTTTTTCCATGGTGAGTCCGAGTTCCAATTTGTCGGAACTGCGCAAGCGGTATTTCAGCGAGGTGTAGAACGGGTCGCCGGTGTAGCGTGCGTTCGGATTTTCGGCCAATGTTTCGGGTGTGGCGTCGGTGTATCCTTGCCGTGTTTCGAATGTGCCGTCGAAACGTGCCGTCAGTTCGTGTTTGCTGTGGCGCATCACATCGCGCAAGTTCCATGTTGTTTCGTCGTATTGTGTGGCCACGCGTACAAACGGCAGCAGCAGCCGTATGGTGAACGGGTCGAAGCCATCGACCAATTGCAGTTCGTAGATGGTTTGCATGCGCCCGACTTTATAGATGTAGTACATCAGGTTTTCGATTTGTATGTCGGACAGGAAACGCACTTTGGCTAACTCTTCGGGTGTGGCAGTGTTCAGGTTGATGGGCGATTCGTAAATGGCAGTCAGGTCGTCGTACAAGTCGCCGTAGTCGATGGCGGCCTCGTCGTCGATGTCTTCCATCAGAAAGTCGTAAATCTGCTCGATGACACGATCTACAGCCGTTTCTTCTTGTTGCGCAAACAGGGTGGTGGCAACAAGTAAAATGCTGATTATGAAACAAATGCGTCGTGTTTTCATTGTTTGAAACGGTATTGCAGCACGCCCAGCATGGTAACTCCCAGCGGATTGCGATATTCGCAATGCAGGTGAAATTTGAAGCCGCCAAATCCGACACCGACGCCGAGTGTCGGCACCACATAGTCGCTACCATAGCAGCCTATGCGCACGTCGAACACATCGAACGGTGCGTATTCGAAACCGGTAGCCCAGCGCACGGGCGAATGTACCTCCTTGTCGATTTGCACCAGCCACGACACCTTGTCGTGAATGCGGTAGTTGGTGCCGAGGCTGAATATGGCCGGCAGACGTTTTTCGGTCAGTTTGGTTTTGACTTTCGAAAAAACGGGGTTGAACACGTTGAATCCGATGGTCAGCGTTGGCAGCACCTGCACTTGCAGACCTACTTGCACGGTGGCGGTGCTGTGGTAGCGTTCGGTGGGCGACAAATAGACGGCGTAGTAGTCGCATTCCACACCGACATGGAAAATCTCGCCGAACGTGCGGGCAAAGGTTACGGCCGCCAGCATCTCGTTGTATTCGGCGTAGCCAAAGTACGAAAATTGTGCCCCCACGTTGATGTATCTGGTAGGAAAAGCCGCGCTGAACGCCGCATTCGACAGTTCGGCTGTGATGTAGCGATTTTCGTAGAGCAGTGTCAGCCCAAACTGTTTTTCGCAGGCCAACGCTGCCGGATTCTGAAACGGTTGCCATTCGGCGGTGTAGGCCACCGAGGCGTTGCCTGCCACATACGACCCCGGCACAATGGTGGCAACGGGCGTTGTTTGTGCATAACAAATGGTTGTCAGCCACACAATAGCGGCAACTGGTACGATTTTTGCGAATGCTTTCATTGACCGAAAGTTGGTAACGGGTTTTTAGGGTCGAAAATAAATTCCAAAATTAAATAAAAATCCATTAAAAGCAAAATAGTTGGAAAGAAATTTATAACTTCGCAGTCGAAAATTTATGCAAAAACGTTTTTGGGGCATATTGTTTTGCATCGTAATGTGTTGTAACACAGCGGTTATGGCCGCCACACCGGAATCGAACGGTACGTTGGTGCGCGCTGTTGTATCGCATGGCGACACCGTGTTTGTGTTGCCGACGGTGTATGCTTTTCCGCCGATGAAGTTTAAGAATAAGCGCGAAGAAAAATTCTATTGGCGCACCGTGCGCGACGTCAAAAAGGTGTTGCCTTATTCCAAGTTGATAAGCACTTTGGTGCAGGAGGTGAACGACACGCTGATGCGCATTCCGACCCAAAAAGAGCGCGACCGCTATATGCGTCAGTGGGAAAAGACGACGTACCGCAAGTATTACAAAGAGTTTACGCACATGACGCTCAATCAGGGCAAACTGCTCATTCGTTTGGTCGATCGCGAGTGCCAAACGAGTTCCTACGAGTTGATTCGGGCGTATCGCGGCAGTTTTTCAGCCGGTTTTTATCAGATGTTTGCCAAGTTGTTTGGTGCCGACCTCAAATCGAAATTCGGTACCGGCCGCAACGACAAAATCATCGAGCGCATCATCATTTTGGTCGAAGCGGGGCAGTTGTGAGGTTTTTTTGATTTGGGATTACGATTCAAACCAAATTTTTCACCATCTCCACAAATTCTCTTCCGATGTCTAAACCGATAGGTGCAAGAGTGTGTTGAGGAATTGTTGCGCTTTGTTTAAACGCTATTTCATGCTGCGTAGTTTTATTTGTGTCAACACTTTTTTGGTGTATTGCGAAAAATCGGCATTCATCATCCAGCCGTAGTAGCCGGGGTCGCGTTGCAGCACGTCGGCTACGCATTGGCCTTTGTATTTGCCTATATTGAACACCTCTTCGTCTTTGTCGTTGTAAACGATGGCGCCCACGAAATCGACGTTGCGATTGAAACAGGTGAATTTCGACAGAAAATCGATGTCGTTTTGCAGTTCGGGGTAGCGGTCGAGTTGCGCCTTCAGCACTTCGTAGGTGGCGGCGGTGTCGGCGGCGGCGGTGTGTGCATCTTCCAGATTTTTGCCGCAGTAGAATTTGTAGGCGGCGCTCAAGGTGCGTTGTTCCATTTTGTGGAATATGACCTGTACATCGACAAATTTGTGGCGTTTCAGGTCGATGTCGATGCCGGCGCGCAGAAACTCTTCGGCCAGCAGCGGAATGTCGAACCGGTTGGAGTTGAATCCGCCCAAATCGCATCCTTTGATGGCACCGGCTATGTCGTTGGCCACGGCTTTGAATGTGGGGCAATTTTTCACATCGTCATCGGTGATGCCGTGTACGGCTGTGGCTTGTTCGGGAATGTGCATCTCGGGGTTGATGCGCATGGTCTTACTCTCTTCCGTGCCGTTGGGCGATATTTTCAGATACGATATTTCGACAATGCGGTCGGCCACAATGTTGGTGCCTGTGGTTTCGAGGTCGAAGAATACGATGGGATTTTTCAGATTTAGTTTCATGTTTGTTTTATGGTGTTTAAGCGTTTATGGCAATGTGTTCGGCCTCGATGTGTTGGTGCAGAAAGGAGGTGGCTGCCGTACAGAATTTTTCGGCCGATTCGGTTGTCAGATACTTGCAACTGCCGTTGGTCGAGCACCGATTGCGCTGTTCGGGGTGGCGTTGCAGGTAGTCGGCAAGGCTGTCGGCCACAATGTCGCCCTGCGTAACGATGGTTACGTTTTGGGGCGTGTACCGACGTATTTTGTTCAGCATCAGCGGGTAGTGTGTGCAGCCGAGTATCAGTGTGTCGATGTCGGCATTTTGTCGGAATAGCGCATCGAGGTATTTTTTGACAAAATAGTCGGCGCCATCGGAGTTGTGTTCGTTGTTTTCGATGAGCGGCACCCACATGGGGCAAGCCTGACTGACGACGCGTATGTCGGGATAGAGTTTGGCTGTCTCGAGCGGATAGGATCCGGAACGGACGGTGCCTTCGGTGGCTACCAATCCTACGGTGCGCGTGTGTGTCAGGCGGCCGAGGCTTTCGATGGTCGGACGTATCACGCCCAACACGCGCCGTTCGGGAGCGAGGCGTGGCAGGTCGTTTTGCTGAATGGTGCGCAGGGCTTTGGCCGAGGCGGTGTTGCAAGCCAAAATGACCATCTGACAATCGCGCTCGAATAGTTTTTCGACACATTGCAGCGTGTAGGCATAAACCACATCGAACGAGCGTGTGCCGTAGGGCGTGCGTGCGTTGTCGCCCAAGTAGATGTAGTCGTATTGTGGCAGTCGTTGGCGTATTTTGTTCAGAATGGTCAGTCCGCCATAGCCCGAGTCGAAGATGCCTATTTTCATCGTTTCTGCGTTGTTTTTAGCAATTCTTTCACGGCGTCCGTCAGGTCGATGCATGGGGCGGCGGTGTAGAGTGGTGTGCTGCTGTCGAGCACAAGGGTGATGTGTTGTGCGTCGGCGGCTTGCCGTATGGCGGCACGTAGTTGCTCGCGCACGGGTTGTTCGCGTTCGCGGCGTTGTTTGGCCAAATCGTCGGTGTAGCGTTTGTGGTACAGTGCCAAGCGTTCTTCGTATTCGGTTATTTCGGCTTGGCGCGCCAATTTGATGGGTTCGCTCAGGTTTTTGCCGTTCACAATGTACTCCTTCACCTTATTGTTGTATTCTGTTTCCATGCGTGCATACTCGTCGTCGTAGTTTTTGGCGAGTTGAGCGAGTTGTGTTTGTACGTCGGCGTAGGCGTCCATTTCGGTCAAGGTTTGTTCGAAATCGATGTAGCCGATGCGCAGCGTGTCCTGAGCACAAATGGCGCTACCGAGTGTCGTCAGGGCAATGATGGTACAGAAAAGGAGTTTGGTGTTCATCGTTTTTTTATTCGGACAAGAGGCCACCATTGGCAGCCTCTTGTGTGTGAATTGTTACCATATTTTTTTTTAGAGTATGCCCAATTCTTTTTTGATGAGCGGTGTGGCATCGACGGCTTTGGGCGATTTGTAGAGCAGTCCGGCTTCCGATTCGAAAATCATGAAGAAGTTGTTCTTTTGTCCTACCGTTTCGATGGCGGCGCGTAGTTTGTCTTGTACGGGTTTCAGCAGGGCTTGCTGTTTGGCCTGTCCCTCTTGTTGCAGCGTTTGATAGGTGGTTTGCAGGCGTTCCTGCATGCTGTACAACTCTTCTTCGCGTGCGGCGCGTATGGCGTCCGACAGGTTGGCTTTTTCGGCATCGTAGGCTTTGGCCTTGTTTTGAATTTCGACCTGCATATCTTGCAGATATTTGGTGTTTTTTTCGTTGAAATCGGCCATTTGTTTTTCGATGTCGTTGATTTCGGGCATCAGCATCATCACTTCTTGTGTGCTGACGTATCCGATTTTAATCTCTTGTGCCATAGCCATCATAGGCAGTATTGCGGCAAAAAATAATGCAATTTTCTTCATTGTTCTTTTTGTTTTGTGTTGATGTTTGTGTTATTTGTTTTGGGCTACAAAGGTAGTGATTTATTTTGAATATCCAAGTTTTTCGAGCACTTCGTCGCTGACATCGATTTTTGGTGCGGCATACACAAGGCTCATGTCCGACGATTTGTCGATGATGAGTTGGTAGCCTTTTTCGGTGGCAACGCTTTGTACGGCGGTGAAAATCTCTTCGTGAATGGGTTTCATCAGGCTTTCGCGTTTTTTGTAGAGTTCGCCTTCGACGCCGAAATATTTGCGTTTCAGTTCGTTGGCCTCTTTCTCTTTGGCTACGATTTCTTCTTCGCGTTTCACTTTCATGTCGTCAGTCAAAAACACGAGTTCGGTTTGGTAGTTTTTGTACATGGTTTGTACTTCGGCCAGCATGTTTTCGACCTCTTTTTGCCATTTTTTCGATAGTTGATCGAGTTGTTCGTTGGCGGTTTCGTAGGCAGGTATGGCTTTCAGTATATAGTCCATATCGACCAGGGCAAATTTTTGTGCATCGACAGCCGTGGCGGCAATCAGTGCGAGGGCTAAAGTTAAGACAATTTTTTTCATAGTCGCATTGTTTTTTGATTGTTTATAGTTTCGTGTGTTACAAAAAGCGTGCCAAATGTTAAAATTCTTGTCCGAGCACAAAGTGGAATTGGCTTCCGCCGTGTTCTTTGTCGTCGAATCCCCAGCCCCAATCGACGCCGAGCAGACCGAACATGGGCAGATAGACTCGCAGGCCGACGCCGGCCGAGCGTTTCAGGTCGAACGGGTTGAATTTTTTGAAATCGCTCCAGCAGTTACCCGCTTCGATGAATGCCAATGCCCAGATGTTGGTTTGTCCTTTCAGCAGAATAGGGTAGCGCAGTTCCATGGTGAGGCGCGTGTATAGGTTGCCGTTGTAGTAGCCGTTGGCGTCCACCGGCGTGAGCGACAGGTTTTCGTAGCCGCGCAAGCCCACTGTTTCGGTGCCGGCGGTGGTGTAACCCGACATGCCGTCGCCGCCGAGGGTGAATTTTTCGAAGGGCGATTGTTTGTGCTTGTTGTAGTAGCCCAGGAAACCGTATTCGGCGCGTGTCATCAGCACGAGTTTTTCGTCGTGGGTGAGCGGTGTGAACATTTTGGCGGTGAATTTCCATTTATGGTATTCGAGCCATTGTACTTGTTCTTCGAGCGGCATGGTGCTGTAGTCTTTGCCATCGACCAGCGAGTAGGGGAATGTGGCTTTTACCGACAGGGCAAACGACGAACCTCGGCGGGTGTAGATGGGGTTGAATATGGAGTTGCGCGACCATGTGATGCCGATTGACAGGTTGTTCGAAACGGCGTTGGTGAGCCCGGCAAACAGGTAGGAGTAATTCCAATCTTTCAGGTGGTAGCGTTGGTACGACAGTTCGGTGTAGAGGCTGAAGTAGTCGTCGGGCCACGACAGGCGTGTGCCTATGCCGACCGCCACACCGAGCGTGCGCAGATAGACGTTTTTGTCGTATTCCGATTCGCCGGAGTAGTAGCCGTTGTTGTAGTAATAATTGCTGCCGTAGTAACTGTTGTAATAACTGTTAATCAGGTTGGTATAGTTTTCGCGGAAGCGTTTGCTGTAGCCTGTCTGTATGGAGTAATAGACACTTATCGACAGCGAGTTAGGTCGTTTGCCGCCCAGCCATGGCTCGTAGAACGAGATGCCGTAGTTTTGGTAGTAGATGCCGTTGGTTTGTGCGCGTATGCTCAGGGTTTGTCCTTCGCCTTGCGGCACTATTTTGTACATCTCTTTCTTGAAAAGGTTCTGAATGGCAAAGTTGGTAAATTTGAGTGCCAGCGAGAACACAACGCCCGACTGTCCGTAGCCGGCTGAAAATTCGATTTGGTCGCTCGATTTTGTTTCGAGGTTGAGGCCGATGTCCACGGTGCCGTCTTCGGGGTTGGGTTGTATATCGACGCCGGTGAATAGTTTCTCTTCGTCGAATTGTTTCATTTGTGCCAGTTCGCGCAGTGTGCGTATCAAGTCCGATTGGCTGTAGAGATTGCCGGGTTTGATGCGCAGTTCGCGGCGTATGACGTGTTCGTACAAGCGCGTGTTGCCGGTGATGGTGATGTTGTTGATGGTGGCTTGTTTGCCTTCGTAGATGCGCATTTCGTAGTCGATGCTGTCGCCATCGATGTTTACTTCGACGGGGTCGAGGTTGAAAAACAGGTAACCATTGTCCTGATAGAGTTTGGCTACGGCGTCATCGTCTTCGTTCAGGCGTTTGTTCAGTTGTTTCAGGTTGTAGATGTCGCCGCGGCGAATGTTCAGCACGTGCGACAGGTATTCGCTTGGATAGACCGTGTTGCCTGCCCAAGTGATGTTTCGGAAATAGTATTTGCGCCCTTCGTCGATGGTGAGGTACACATCGACGTGGTTTTCGTCGTATTTGGCCACGCTGTCGTAGGTGATAGTGGCATCGCGATAGCCTATTTCGTTGTATTTGGCTATGAGCAGTGCTTTGTCGTTTTCAAATTCCGATGCGATGAATTTTTTGCTGCGGAAGAGTGTGAGCAAGTTCTTCGGCCGGTTGGTTTTCTTCATCGCGAGGTCTATCTTGTTGAGCGACAGTGCGTTGTTGCCTTCGACATAGATTTCGTGTACGCGTACTTTGTCTTTTTTGTCCACATTGACGTCGAGCAGCACCGAGCCGGGTTGTGTGGGGTCGGGTTTTTGGTATATCACAACGGAGGCGTTGTAGTAGCCTTTGCCTGCCATCTCTTTTTGTATGGCTATTTTGGCGCGGTCGAGCAGGTCGGGTGTTATTTGGTTGCCGCGTGCGAGTCCGGTTTTGGGTATCACGTCCTCTTCTTCCGATTTTTTCAGACCGTAGTAGTTCACGCGCGATATGCGTGGACGCTGTTTTAGGGCTATTTCGAGCCACACTTGTCCGTCTTCTATTTTGTTGGCCAGAATTTTGACGTCGGAGAAATAGCCTTGTTTCCAAAAGCGTTTTACGGCGTTGGTGATTTCGGCACCGGGTATTTTGATTTTTTGTCCTTTCGACAAGCCCGAAAAACCGATGATGATGAAGTCTTCGTAGGTGTCGGCACCGCTCACTTTGATGTCGGCAATGGTTAGCTCTTCGGCCGGCATGGCATAGTCGATGACGGGCTTGGCGGCTTCGGGGATGGGCTCTTCGGCGATGTTGACGGTCGTGGTGTCGATGGCTGTTTGTGCCGGTGCGGGCGCAATGCTGTCGGTGTGTTGCGCGCGTGTGTTGACGGTGCACAACAGCATTGTTATCAGCAGGCAATATGTCGTGGCGTGTAGATGCATTCGGTGGTTATTTGCCGGTTATCTGTTCGCTGGTTTTGCCGAAACGCCGTTCGCGGTGTTGGTAATCGACTATGGCCTTGTACAACTCTTCTTCGCGGAAGTCCGGCCAATGTGTCGGCGTGAAGTAGAGTTCGCTGTAGGCTATTTGCCACAGCAGGAAGTTGCTGATGCGCACTTCGCCGCTGGTTCGTATCAGCAGGTCGGGGTCGGGGATGCCGGCGGTGGTGAGTGTGGCCGATATGGTTTGTTCGGTTATTTGTTCGGGTTGCAGTGTGCCGTCTTTCACTTGTTGTGCCAAGTGTTGCATGGCGTCGGTCAGTTCCCAGCGCGCCGAATAACTCAGTGCCAGCACGAGCGACAGGCCGGTGTTGACGGACGTTTCGTCGATACATTGTTGCAGTCGCGCGGCCACATGGGCTGGCATGCGTTTGAGGTCGCCGATGGCCAGCAGTCGAATGTTGTTTTGGTGAAATGTGGGTGTTTCCTTCACAATATTTTCGACCAACAGTTCCATCAGGGCATCGACTTCGGCTTGCGGGCGGTTCCAATTTTCGGTCGAAAACGTGTAGAGTGTCAGGTATTTGATACCGATTTCGGTGGCGGCTTCGGTGATTTTGCGTACCGAAACGACGCCGTTTTGGTGTCCGACCAAGCGGTCGCAGCCGCGTTCTTTTGCCCAACGTCCGTTGCCGTCCATGATGATGGCGATGTGTTGCGGCAGGTTGTTGCGGTCGATGTGCGATTTATAGGATTTTGTGTTCATCGTTTCGATTTTATTTTTGTTATTTTTCGGCATGGTGCGCATATTTCAAGGAAATCGCACGAGAGGTATAGCCCGAAGGTCGAAAACCAATCGCGATTGTTGAATAGTCCGGCGTTCAGATGGTAAGGGTCGTCAATGTTGTCGAAATCGTCGGCGAGCAGTTTGTGCATAACCCATGCTGCGCCGATGTTCCAGCGTCGTCCGAGTTTCACTTTGACTCCCAATCCGAACGGCACGTTTGCCGCAAAATGTGTGTGCGCGAGGTCGTAGGCGGTGAATCCTATGCCGGCGAACACGTATGGTGTTACTATCGAGGCATTTTCTTCGTATCTGCGCGCGCCGTAGTTCCAAAAGTTGAACGTATAGAGTGCGCTCACATCGACGAAATCGGTATTGGTGCGTTGGCCTTCGATGGGTTCGATGCCGGCGTAGCCACCGTTTATTTCGATGCCGAATTCGTGATGCCCCGAGTGTTTGTATTTCAAAAAACCGCCGAACGAAGGTCCTATTTTGGTGAATGGCACGGCGTTGACATCGCCCAGATAGAATGCGCCGCCTCCGTTCAGTCCGAACTCGATGTAGTATTTCACGAGGTCGGGGTTGCGCTGTGCCGCTACCGTCGTTGCGAGGCACAAAATCAACATTGTAAGTATTGTGTGTAAACTGTTTTTGAGCATAAAATGGACAACTTCACACAAATAGAACGTACAAATGTTTGAAAAATTGCTGCAAAAATAGTGTTTTTTCTTGAGATTCAGGCTATAAAAGTTGTTGTTGCGGTTGTTTTTAACAAAAAAAAGTACAAAATGGCGCTATTTATTGACAAAAAGTCTCAGAATTCGAGTTTCAGTTGTTGGTCAAGCAGTTGAAAAGTCAGTCGGTGGTGTGGCGTGGTGCCATAGTGCTCGATGGCTGCGCGGTGTTTGGCGGTGGGGTAGCCTTTGTTGTTTTGCCAATCGTATTGCGGAAAATCGTTGGCCAGCCGGCGCATGTATTCGTCGCGGTGGGTTTTAGCCAATACGGATGCTGCGGCGATTGACAAGTATTTGCCATCGCCTTTGACGATGGTGTGGTACGGAATGTCTTTGTAGGGTTTGAAGCGGTTGCCGTCGATGATGAGGTGCTGCGGCACGACGGCGAGTGCGTCGATGGCGCGGTGCATGGCCAAGATGGAGGCGGCGAGTATGTTTATTTCGTCGATTTCGCGTGGCGACACTTGCGATACAGCCCACGCCACGGCTTCGCGTTCGATGATGGGGCGTAGTTGATCGCGTTGGCGTTCGGTGAGTTGTTTGCTGTCGTTGAGTAGCGGGTTTTCGAAGTCGTCGGGCAAGATGACGGCGGCTGCGAATACGGGCCCTGCCAGGCATCCGCGCCCGGCTTCGTCGCAGCCGGCTTCGATAATATCGGGCAGTAAATTGTGTGCGAGTGGTTGATGTTGTTTCATGTGTACAAAGGTACGGCTTTTTGGGATGTTATTGTGTTAAAAATATATAAAAGTTGCGTTTATATAGTGCTGTTGATTGGGAAAAAAGTTGTAATTTTGCGGGTCGATTTTTGCGAAAATCGTTCTTTTTGATGTATTGCGCCTTGGTAAAGGCAAGGGTTTTTCCCTATAATATTCCGCGATTGTATTTTGTTTTGTAGAGGATTAACCTATGACCAAGAGGCGTTTTTTTGTTTTGGGGTTGGTGTATCTGTTGAGTGCCAACCTTTGTTTTACTCAGAGTTTAGTTGTGGCGGATTCGGTGCGTGTGTCGCTGCCCGAGTTGTTTGTTTGGGCCGATACGGCGTGTGTTACGATGCGTTTGTCGGCGTCGGCGGTGTGTGCGGCAAACGAGGGAGTGCTTCAGGCGCGTTCACAGTTGTTTCCGCGCGTAGGTGTGAGTGTAAGTGGCAGTTATATTGGCGATGCGGTGTTGATGGATCGCAATTTTTCGGCGCGCGGTACGACTACGGTGATATTGCCGGGTGTGGGTGCGCAGTGTGTTGACAACGGTTTGCAGCCGACACCGCATTGGGGCAATTCGTTTGTGTTCGAAGTGTCGCAAGTGATTTTTACCGGTGGTGCATTGAAAGCCGGTGTCGAATTGGCAAAACTGAACGAGCGCATTGCCGAACTCGATATGGCGAAAAATCGACAGGAGATACGTTTCGTATTAGTTGGTTACTATCTTGACCTTGTTCGGTTGGCGAATAGGCGGCGTGTGGTGGCGCAACATTTGGCACAAACGGCACAAGTGTTGCAGTTGATGCGTGCTCGCGAGTCGGAGGGTGTGGTTTTGGTCAACGATTTGATTCGTTATGAACTGAAATACAAGCAGTTGCAATTGTCCGATGTGCAGTTATCCGAGGCGGAGAACATTATCGGACATCAGTTGCGGACCTTGTTGCATCGTCCCGATTGTGTGTTGTTGCCCGATACGCAGGCTTTGCGCGCCACATTCACTACGTTTGATGCCTCGTTGCCCGAATCGATATGGCAAATGTGTGCCGGCGATTCGAATCTCGACATTCGGCAGGCGATGTTGGCTGTAGATGTGGCCGATAAGCAGGTCAAGGTGGTGCGTGCGGCCTCGTTGCCCAAAGTAGCGTTGGTGGCGCGCGACGAACTTTTCGGACCTTACACTTCGGATTTGATTCCGGTTGATGCTAACGTCAATGCTTGGTTTGTGGGATTGGGTGTCAATTACGATTTGAGTTCTATTTGGCAAAATCGGCACGCCATACGCAAAGCCAAAGCAACACGCGAGGTGGCGCGCTGGCAGGCCGAGACGGCTCGCGAACGTGTCGATAACGACATTCATGCTGCGTATAGTCGTATGCTGACGGCCGGCATCGAGATAGAAACGCAACGCAAACAGGTGGAACTGGCGGCGCGTAATTATAATACGATGTTGAGTCGTTACAGCAACGATTTGGCACTATTGACCGATTTATTGGATGCCTCGGCTGTAAAATTGCAGGCCGATATGGCATTGGTTGCGGCCGAAATCGATTGGCTTTACTATTATTATCAACTCAAATTTTTTAGTCATACATTATGAATGTTTCAAAATTGAAAGTTTACATTTACAATTCGGTTGTAGTTGTATTGTTGGTGTGCGGCGTTGTGTATGCAGTGTTGCAGTTTGTGCATGTCGGCAGGGTGGAATATACCGATAATGCGCGGGTGTGTCGGCATATAGCGCCGCAAAATGTGCGTGTGCAAGGTTTTATCAAGGAGATTCGGTTCGAAGCCTATCAATCGGTATGCAAGGGCGACACGCTTGTCGTTTTGGAAGATGCCGAATACCGTTTGCGTTTGGCGCAGGCGCAATCCGATTTGGCGCGTGCCGAACAAAACAGCAAAGCCACAGGGCGCAGCATTCGTACTACGACGTTGAATATGGGCGTAACCGATGCGTCGATTGACGAAGCCCGCGTCAATATGGAAAAATGGCAACGCGATGATGAGCGTTATGCCAATTTGTTGCAGGCCAAAGCGGCAACGCAACAGCAATACGACCAAGTGCATACTGCCTATTTGGGTGCCAAAGCGCGTTACGAGCAGTTGTGCCAAACGCGCAGCGTGCAGGCTAATGTGGCGGTCGAACAAGAACACCATTTGTCGGCAGCCGAGGCCGCGTTGCAACAAGCACAAGCGGCGGTCGATTTGGCGCGCCTGAACTTGTCGTATTGTTGCATACTGGCTACACACAGTGGCGTGGTGGGTGCACGCGACATCAACGTTGGGCAGTTGGTCAATCCCGGACAAACCTTGTTGAGCATCGTCGATGACAGCGATTTGTGGGTCGAAGCAAATTATCGCGAAAGCCAATTGCAAAATATTCATGTCGGGTCGTCGGTAACCATTCGTGTCGATGCTGTGCCCGACGAGGTGTACAAAGGTATCGTCGAACGATTGAGCGACGCTACGGGCAGTGCTTTTTCGCTGTTGCCGATTGACAATGCGACGGGCAATTTCGTAAAAGTGGAACAGCGGTTGCCGGTGCGCATTGCGCTCGAGGGCAACACCCCCGAGGCGTTGAGCAGGTTGCGTGCCGGTTATAGTGTCGAGTGCGATGTTGCATACTGATTTTTCGATGCCGATGTTTCGGCCTTTTGTGCCGAAACTGATCCGGCCGTGGCTGTATATTGCGATGGTTGTGTGCATACAGTTTTCGGGCGGTGTCTATTTGGGTGCACTATCGGCTGTGCGCGGCACCACCAATTTGATGATCGAAGATTTGTTGATGTTGCTCTATGCCGGTTTGGCGGGTATGGCGGTCTATTTTCCGCTGTTGTTTCGCACTAAATTTCGTTTTACCAATCAGCAACTATTGTGCGTGTCGGCCATAGTAATAGCCGTGTGCAGTTTTCTGACTATGCACACGAGCAACATGGCGGTGTTGTTGCCTATCTGTTTTGTGGCCGGCATGGCCAAAATTCAAGGCACATTCGAGTGTATGAGCAACATTCAGTTGTGGATAACGCCCAAGCGCGATTTTGGCGTGTTTTTCCCGGTGTTGCACATTGTGTTGCTCACGGCTATCATCGGTAGTGCGTGGTTGTCGGCGGCAGTGGCGTTTCGGTGGTCGTGGCAGATGATGCATGTGCTAACCATTGCCACCATGGCGTTTGTGGTACTCACGCAACTATTGTTGTGTCGGCCGTTTTGCCCGATGCCGCAGCGCATTCCGTTGCATGGCATCGATTTTCTGACCGGATTGATTATCAGTGTGTTGATGCTGATGGTTTGTTATCTGTTTGTGTATGGCGACTATCTGATGTGGTTCGATAGTTTGCGTTGGCGGTTGGTGTTGGCGTGCGCGCTTGTAGTGGCGGCGGTGCTGATGTGGCGGTTGCGTGCGTGTCGAAAACCATACATCGATTTGCAAATCTTTCGTTATAAAAATGTCGTGCCCATTTTGTTGGTTACGGCCGTGGCCGAAATTTTGCTTGGTGCCGAACACACGTTGGAAGAAATTTTTTATGCTGAAGTAGCAGATTTGCCCGAACATATCAAATCCGAACATGGTCTGTGGGCGTTGTGTGGCATCTACGGAGGCGTATTGATCACGTTATGGTGGCTGGGACACAAAAAGTGGAAAGTGTGGCGTTTGCTGGCGTTTGGCTTCGGCTGTTTGTTGGCGTATGCGGCGTGCATGTACTTTTTCATCGATGTCAATGCGCCGATAGAACAATATCGTGTTGCGATGATTTTGCGTGGCTGTGCTTGTGCTGTGTTGTCGATTTCGCTGATGTGGTCGTTGCACGAGTCGATTCCCGATTTGGAGCATTTTTTCATGGGCTTGTTTGTGTTCAATATTCTGCACATGTATCTGGCCGGAGCAGCCGGCAATGCGTTTTACACCAATATGTTTTCGCATCTTTTGGCTGACAATATGTCGCGTTATGGTGCCTATCTGGTGCCTACTCGCATCGATGCGTATCATTTGTTTGCCACTCATTTTATCGATACGGTTTTTCTTAAATCGATGATGTCCGTTACACTCAAACAGATTTACGGCATCGTGGTGTGGTTGTCGGCTGTGACCGCTGTCGCTTTTTTGCTGTTGGATATTCCGCGTGTGCGTACCGGCGTGCGCAAGGTGCCCTATTGGCCGGTTTACGGCATCGACTATTTGGCGCGCCTCAAACGTTGATGAAAACGCTCGCCCGGCAGGGTGCGACACAAGGCCGTTTTTTTTGTGCTGTATAACATACGCAATTATTTTGTAATCAGACAAAAAATGCCGAAATTTGTTTTTCAAATCACCATCATCTTAAAAACCATCAATCATGTTTGACGAAAAAGATTTACAGCAATTAGCCGCCAAAGGCATTGACCCTGCGGCAGTCGAGCGTCAGTTGGCTTGCTTTGTTACGGGCTTTCCCTATCTGACGATTAAACAAGCGGCCTCGGTTGGCAACGGTTTGTTGCGCTTGTCGGCCGACGACGAGGAAGCGGCCATTCATGCGTGGGATGCCTATCTGGCGGGTAGCGGGCGTGTCGTGAAATTTGTGCCGGCATCGGGTGCCGCCAGCCGTATGTTCAAAAACCTGTTCGAGTTTTTGAACGGCGACCACAACGATCCGCAAACCGATTTCGAAAAAACATTTTTCGAACGTTTGCCCTATTTTGCCTTTTTTGCCGACTTGAATGCCGCTTGCCGAAAAAACGAAGGTCGCGACGCCGAAGCACTTGTGGCCGACGGTCGCTACAAAGATGTAGTTGCCAACCTGCTCGAGCCTAAAGGATTGAACTACGGACAGTTGCCAAAGGGATTGCTCAAATTTCACCTCTATCCGAACGAAGTGCGCACGCCGTTTTTGGAACATTTGGTCGAAGGCGCGCTCTATGCCACTGTGAACGGGCGTGCGTGTGTGCATTATACGGTTTCGGCGGAACATCGCTCGCTGTTCGAACGTCATTTGGCCGACTCGCTGGCCGAATACGAACGCCGTTTCGGCATTAAGTTCGATGTGTCGTTCTCCGAACAAAAATCATCGACCGACACCATCGCTGCCGATGCCGACAATCGCCCCTTCCGCACAGCCGACGGCAAACTGCTGTTTCGCCCGGGCGGACATGGCGCACTCATCGAAAACCTGAACGACATCGATGGCGACATCGTGTTCATCAAAAATATCGACAACGTGGTGCCCGATCGTCTGAAAAGCACAACTGTCGATTATAAAAAGATAATTGCTGGTTTATTAGTGTCGCTGCAGCAGCAGACATTTGCCTACTTGCGCGAACTCGACAACGATGCCATCGGCGATGCCAAATTGGCGGTGATAGCACAATTTTGCGCCAAACGGCTGAACAATTTCAATCCGAATCAGGCGCAACTGTCGCGCGAGGAACTCATCGCCTACCTGCGCCGCAAACTGAATCGCCCGATGCGTGTGTGCGGCATGGTGCGCAACGAGGGCGAGCCTGGCGGCGGTCCGTTCCTCACAGTGAATGCCGACGGCACCGTTTCGCCGCAGATACTCGAAAGTTCGCAAATAAAGGACAAGGCTGTGATGGCCGAAGCCACGCATTTCAATCCGGTCGATTTGGTGTGCGCCATCAAAAATTATAAAGGCGAGAAATTTCATTTACCCGATTATGTGGACAAGAACACCGGTTTCATCTCGTCGAAATCGAAAGACGGGCGCGAACTGAAAGCCCTTGAGTTGCCGGGCTTGTGGAATGGCGCCATGAGCGATTGGAACACCATTTTTGTGGAAGTACCCATCGAAACGTTCAACCCCGTGAAAACGGTGAACGACCTCTTGCGCCCGCAACACCAATAATATAATAAGGTCAAGCCTCTACCTGCGGCAGGCAGGGGAGCAGAGTGGCTCAAAATCGACCTTGGTGGGTGTACACAAAAAAAATCCTCTCCAACCGGAGAGGATTTTACGCTGTTTCAATTCGAACAGATCAGGCTTCCACAGCACCATTAACTTCGATAGCCAATTTGCCGCGGTAGTAACCGCATTCGGGGCAAACGGTGTGGTAGATGTGTGTAGCACCGCAGTTAGAGCAAACGGCCAATGTTGGCGCAACGGCTACGTCGTGCGTACGACGTTTGGCTGTTCTCTGTTTCGAATGTTTTCGTTTCGGATGTGCCATTTTTCAATCTCCTTTAGTTGTTATTACTAATATTTTTCAGAACGTCCCAGCGTGGGTCGGTCTTTGTTCTCTCTGTATTTTCGTCTATCGTGTGCTCGCGAATTTTTGCCATCATCTCGGCATTACACTCGCCGTCGGGGTGTGTGTGCACGGTCGGCACGGCCAGCGCTATGTATTCGTACACGTTCCACGCTATGTTGACGGTGCGTGCGTCGGGCGACACTGTTATGTCGTCGGAGTCGATGTCGTCGCCGATGGTTACGGTGGTGTGTGTGTCCACATGAACGGGCTGCTCCATCTCGTCGAGGCAGCGGTCGCACGGAATGCCGACGGTGCCGTCGATGACGATGTGCAAATCGACGTTTTGCGCCATTTTTTGCGTAGCGATGGTTATTTTCAAAGAGCCTTTATGGATGTCGCCCGCTTCGACGGCCTCGAAAAAATCGTCGTTTATATCGTATTCAAAGTGCTGATTTTCAGCCATTAACGATTCAATCGACAGTTCAAAACGGTCTAACGTGTCCATACAATACGCGATATACCAAAATGCGCCACAAAAGTACAATATTTTTTGGAAAAACGCAAACTATTCCGTTTTTTCTGCAAAAAATATTGTAGTACGCTGATTTTCAGCGTGTTATTTTTAGTAGTCGTTCTGGTGGCGTTCTTCTTCCTCTTCGTCGTTTTGGTCGTCGTTGACAAAGGTGGGCAGTGCATCGCCTTCGTGCAGTACGCGCGATTTGTATTTCAGATTTTTCAGCAGCGATTTTTGCAACTCTTTGACGCCGGTTTGGGTGTCGTCGTAGGTGATGGTTACGACGCGGTTTGTCAGGTTAAATTCCAAGTCTTTGACGCCTTTTTCGTAGGCGAGTGTTTTTTCGACTTTGGCTTGGCAGTTGCCGCATTCCATTTGCGGTATTACCAATGCGATGGTTTGTTTGGCGGCAAACATGTTTGCTGCTGCCACAAGTGCTACGAGGCTGATGATGATTTTTTTCATAGTTGTGTTGTTTTAGATGTTAATTTTTTTTTGTGTACAAAAATAGTTGTTTTTTTCGATTTCGGCAAATAGAAAATGTGTTAATCTTTGCGGTCGAGTGCCCATCGGAATCCGATGTATGCTTTGGCTCCGGTGATGGGTCCCCATGCCATCGAGGCGTCGAAGTCGGTGCCAAAGGGGTTTTCGGCGCCGACAATCGGATTTTGTTGTTTGAAGTTGGTCATGTTTTCGGCGCCGACGTATATGCTCCACGTTTTGCCGTAGTAGGTGATTTGCGCCATCAGTTGCGGATACCATTTGAAGTGGCTGTCCCACAGCGGGTTGTTCGGGTCGGGGTCGGGCATTCGGCCGCCTCCGTTGAATTGTGCCGTAACGTCGAATTGCCATTTTTTGAGTGGCGTTTGGTACGATGTGGTTATCAGTCCTTTGAAACGGTTTGTGAGCGGTTTTTCGCGCAGTTGTCCGCCGATGGTTTGTTTCACGTCGCTCATGCGGTAGGCCAGCGTCATGGTCCATCCGCGCAGAATTTCCATCGAGGCTTCGGCCTGAAAGTTGCCTGCGTAGGCGCGTCCGCCGTTCAGGTTGCTGAAGGTGATGCTGTGCGGGTCGCTGTCCATGTCGGCCACCACGCATTCGACGAAGTGTGTGTAGTAGTAGTCGGCCGATAGTTGCAACTCTTTGCTGCCAAGCGGTATGTAGAATGTGGTGCTGATGCCGGCGTTGATGGCGCGTTCTTGTGCGAAGCGTTCTTCGGTCAGAATTATTTTGCGGCTGCTTGCAAACATGGCGGCGTTGTCGGTCAGCACGTTTGGTGAGCGGTAGCCCATGCCGACCGAGGCGCGCAGATTCCACCACGTCCATGGCGAGTAGCGTATGTTGAAGCGTGGCGTGCAGAATAGGCCGTAGTAGTTGCTCCAATCGGCGCGCACACCCACGAGCAGCGATAGTTTTTCGTCGTATTTGAAGTCGTATTCGGCAAAAAGTCCGGGCGTAAATTCGTTGCGTATGTTGTCGAATAGTCCGTTTGTCAGACGGTTTGTGGCGAGGTGTTCGTCGTAGAAGTCGTAGTTGAAACTGAGTCCGGCCGTGAGTTTGTGGCGGTTTTCGTCGTCGAAATAGGTTTGAAACAGGGCGTTCAGATAGGCGTTGCCTTGTGTGGCGTCGTAGTGTGTGCTGCCGTACAGGCTGTTTTGGCGATGGTATGCGCCGCTGGCTATGATGCCGATGCTGGTGCCGCGGTCGTGGTCGAAGACGTAGCCGTTTTTCAGAAATCCGTCGATGCGCACTGTGGCGATGTCGATGTCGTAGGGCGTTTTGTCGGCATTGTTGGCGCGCCATGTTTTGGTTTGTCCGCCCTGACGGTCGTCGTACAAGCCGCGCACGAGCAGTTGCATGGTGTAGTCGTGGTCGGTGTAGTACCAGCGGTTCAGCAGGTTGATGCGGTTGCCTTTTGGCATGTCCATGAAACCATCGTTGTTTTGGTCGTGTTCCATGCTTTCGTTGCGGTATTGCAACATCACGCCGGTCGAGAGGTGGTCATTGAGGTTCCAACCGCCGGTGGCGTTCAGTTCGGCGCATAGTTCGGAGTTGAGCATCAGGTTCAGGGCGATGGGCGAGGTGCTTTGCGGCTTCAGATATTCCACGTTGATTTGTCCGGTGGTGGCTTCGTAGCCGTTGATGACCGATGCGGTGCCTTTCGACACTTGTATGCTCTCCATCCACGATCCGGGAATATATTCCATGCCGTAATTCGAGGCCAAACCGCGAATGCCGGGTGTGTTTTCGCTCAACATTTGTACATAGTTGCCCGACAGGCCGAGCATTTTTATCTGTTTGGCGCCGGTGGCGGCATCGCTGTAAGCCACATCGACCGAGGCGTTTGTTTCGAAACTTTCCGACAGATTGCAGCAGGCGGCTTTGCAGAGTTCGGCGCCGGTGATTTTTTGGGTTTGCACCGCCGTGATGCGCGACGATACGGTGCCGGCTGCCCGTGCCGTGATGGTAACATCGTTCAACCGGGCGCTTGATTCGGCAAGGGTGATGAGCAGCATTTCGGAAACGTCGGTTACGACCACGGTGGCTGTTTCGTAGCCTAAATAATTGATTTGTAGCGTATTACTTGCTTCAGTGGTTTCGAGTGTGAAAAATCCGTCAATGTCGGTAACGGTACCAAGGCTTGTTCCTTGCCACAGCACTTCGGCACCAACGAGCGGTTCGCCGGTAGAGTCCTCGACCATGCCGCTCACTTCGGCGGCAAAATGTGTCAGTGGCAGCGCACTGAATATGAGCATTAAAAGGTATTTGTTCATTGCTTGATTTTTGATTTGAATGATTCACAATAAGGATTGCTCCGAAAAAAAAGTTTTTCGGATTAACTGTAAATGGTCAATCAAAATCAAATGAGCAACAGGGCGATGCGTGTCAGAATGGCACGCCCGCGTGAGGTGAGCGGTGGTGCGTGGGTCGAAGGTTGTGACGTGTGTGCGGTGCTTTGTGCCACGAGCACGTCGGCGGCCGGCATTAGTGCCACAACGTGGATAATCGACGGAGCGACATCGGGCTGATGTGCCTTGTTGACGGGAATGTCGGTGGCAATGCGTTGCAGCGTGCAGGCGTTGTGCGCCGTGCCGATGCCGTCGTGGTGCGGCAGTTCGCAACAGTGCTCCGACGCGTGTTCGTGGTGGCGATGGTTGTGGTGCACCTCCTCGCAACTGCCTTCGGCGAACATGCGCATGCCGTGTTCGGCGCACGCGTTGCAGCAGTAGTGAGCCACGTTGAAACCGCTGCCGGCTATCAAAAAATAGACAGCCAATGCGGCGCAAATTGTATGAAAAACAGTACGTTTCATAGTCAACGGGTGCAAAGATAGTGCTTTTTTGTGAAAATATTGTGCAAAAAGAGTGGTTTTTTGACAAAAATACCCTATTTTTGTGGTTTCAAATTATACGATTTGTCATTTTATACCTAAAAATGAGTATGCGAAAACTTTTTTGGAAGATGTTGCCCGTGTTGGCAACCATTGTTTTGGCTACGGCTTGCGGGCGCACAGAGCAGGGCGGCGTTGCGTTCGAAACCCTGAAGGATAGTTGCTCGATGCGTTGCTCCTACGACCACGACCTCACCTGTTTCGAGGTGCAATACGCTTTGGAGTTGCCCGCGAAGTCGGACAACGAAGCGGTGTCGGTAGTGCGTAACACGCTGATAACCGACCTTTTCGGCGAACAGTATGCAGCGTTGGACAACCGCACGGTGTTGTCGCGTTATGTAACCGACTGTGTCGATGAGTATAATAGGGTGTCGGCCGATTTTACCGAATTTGTGGCATCGAACGTGTATGAGGAACATTTGCAGGGTGTGCCGCTGTTTCTGAACGACCGCTTGCTGACCTACGAGGCGACACGCTATATGTTTACGGGTGGAGCGCATGGCATGTCGGTTACCACATGTTGGGTGTTCGACCTCGAAACCGGCAATCAAATGACCGAAGACGACCTCTTTGTCAGCAATGCGGCAGATGCGCTGTTGGAGTTGCTGCAACAAGCGTTGGCCATCGATGCCGCCAAACGCAATATAGCATTGGACGAATTTTTCGACGACCAAGTGTTGCCAAACGGCAATTTCGCCATTACCGAAGACGGCATGTACTATCAGTTCAACGTGTACGACATCGCACCATATTGTTATGGCGACACGCGTTTGCTGCTCACCAAAGAGCAACTGAAACCGTTGATGCGCAAAAATACGCCTGTTTACGCTTTGTGGTTCGACAAATGATGGAACTGATTGACAAATATTTTCCGCATCTGCAGCCCGTGCAGCGCGAGCAGTTTGCCGCCTTGTACGATTTGTATATCGATTGGAACGCAAAGATCAACGTTATTTCGCGCAAGGACATCGGCAATTTGTACGAACACCATGTGCTACACTCGCTGGCTATTGCCAAAATTATCAATTTCAAAGCCGCGACATCGGTGGTCGATGTGGGCACAGGCGGTGGTTTCCCGGGCGTTCCGCTGGCCATCATGTTCCCCGAAACGCATTTTCATTTGGTCGATTCCATCGGCAAAAAAGTGCGCGTAGCCTCCGAAATTGGTGCCGCCATCGGGCTGCAAAATTGCACATTCGAACAAGCGCGTATGGAAACGGTGAAAGAAAAATACGATTTTGTGGTCAGCCGTGCTGTGATGCCGTTGCCAGATTTGGTGAAATTGGTGCGCAAAAACATCGGTCGCGAACAGCACAACGCCCTGCCCAACGGACTTATCTGTCTGAAAGGCGGCGAATTGCAGCACGAACTGATGCCTTTCAGACGAAGCGCCACCTTGTATTCGTTGAGCGATTGGTTCGACGAACCGTTTTTCGAAACAAAAAAAGCAGTCTATCTGCCATTGTAATTACATGGAAATCAAATTATTTCAATTCAATCCCATACAAGAAAACACCTACGTTGTGTACGACGAAACGCGGCAAGCCATCGTTATCGATTGCGGCAGTTTGGCCGAACACGAACATCGGCGATTTCAGCAGTTTGTGGCCGACAACCATTTGCAGATAAAGCATGTGCTGAACACACATCTGCACCTCGACCACGCTTTTGGCAACTATATGCTCGCACACACCTACGGCATTGCGCCCGAAGCACACAAAGACGACGAAGAATTTGCCCTGCGCATCGTGGAATTGGCCGCATTTTTTGGCATCGAAGGCGATATACGCCCGCAAGCCTTGGGCGGGTACTTGCAGCATGGCGATATTATCCGCGCCGGCAATATGGAGGCGCATGTGTTGCACACGCCCGGACATTCGCCCGGTGGGCTGTGTTTCTACTTCCCCGACGAAAAAGTGGTGTTCACCGGCGACACGCTTTTCCGGGACAGCATTGGGCGTACCGACTTGCGAGGAGGGGACTACGACGCGCTTATCGAGAGTATTCGCACACAATTGCTCACCTTGCCCGACGACACCGCCGTGTATTGCGGACACGGGCTGCCAACTACCATCGGTTACGAACGACAAAATTTTTAATTCAACAATATGGCACTGATAAAAGAAGTTCGCGGTTTCAAACCGCAGATAGGCAAAGATTGCTTTTTGGCTGACAATGCTACCGTGATAGGCGATACGGTGGTGGGCGATGGTTGCAGCATTTGGTTTAATGCCGTGTTGCGTGGCGATGTCAATTCCATTCGCATCGGCAACCATGTGAACATACAGGACGGCGCGGTGCTACACACGCTGTACGAAAAATCGCAAATACACATCGGCGACTATGTGTCTGTGGGACACAATGTTACGATTCACGGCGCCACCATCAACGACTATGCGCTGATAGGCATGGGCGCTACCGTGCTCGATGGCGCTGTAGTGGGCGAGGGCGCCATCGTGGCTGCCAATGCACTGATATTGAGCAACACCATTGTGCCGCCAAACACCATTTGGGCAGGTGTGCCCGCCAAACAAGTCAAGGCTGTTTCGCCCGAACAAGCCAAAGAAATCAATCAAAAAATTGCACACAATTACGCCATGTACGCAAGTTGGTACAGCGACAAAAAGGAGGACTAAAACTATGGTACGACACATTGTTTGTTTCAAATTGGCCGACAGCACGCCCGAAACACGCACCACGGCACGCGACATTTTGCTCTCGATGCGCGGCAAAGTGCCTACGGCACAACATATCGAAGTCTTTATAGACGAGTTGCATTCGGCGCGCTCGTTCGATGTGATGCTGCAGGTCGATGTTCTCTCGTTCGACGATTTGGAGCGCTACCAAAACGACCCCTACCACTGCAACATCGTCAAAAAACACATGCACGCCGTGGCGGCGCAAAGCATCGCTTTGGATTTTGAACTATGAGGCGCGTTACCTATTTGGCGCTTGCCGTGTTGCTGGTCGCCGGTTTGGCGGCTTGCAATGGTGTGCGTAGCGATAAAAAACAGACAGCCGCCGTGGTTGTGCCCACTTTCAATGCCGATTCGGCCTACGCATTTGTGCAGACGCAGGTCGATTTCGGACCGCGTGTCCCCGAAACTGCACCACACGCCGCATGTGCCAACTTTCTGACAAATACGTTGCAGCGTTTTGGCGCGCAAGTCGCTGTGCAACAGGGTAAAATGAATATCTATACCGGCGAGACGAAAGCCCTGAAAAACATCATCGGACAATTTAATGCCGATGCGAAGAGGCGGGTCTTGTTGTGTGCGCATTGGGATTCGCGCCCGTTTGCCGACCACGACGCCAATTCCGCCAACCGGCATACGCCGATTCTTGGTGCCAACGATGGCGCCAGCGGTGTCGGTGTGTTGCTCGAGGTGGCGCGTCAAGTAGCCCACAGCGCACCGGCGGTGGGTATCGACATCGTTTTTTTCGATTTGGAAGATTGGGGCACACCCGAATTTTACACGGGCGATGAACGCCCCGACGATTGGTGCCTTGGTTCGCAATATTGGGCAGCCGAAAGCAAAAAAAATGGCTATCGCGCCGATTACGGCATTTTGCTTGATATGGTCGGGGCATCGGGCGCAACGTTTTATCGCGAACAATTTTCGACCTATTTTGCCGGCGCTGTTGTCGATGACGTATGGCGCACGGCGCAAGCTGCCGGCTTTGCTGCCTTTTTTGTCGATACGCGTGGCGGCGCTATCACCGACGACCACTATTACATCAACACCGTGGCCGGCATCCCGTGTATCGACATCATTCAGTACAATCCGTACGGCGACACCGGTTTTGCCGACTATTGGCACACCACGGCCGACGATATGCGCCACATCGACCGTCGCACGTTGTATGCGGTGGGGCAGACGCTTTTGCAGACTATCTATTCGGAATAAAATAGAAAGGAAAAAAGAACAGCAAAACTATAAGCCGGGTTCTGTACCTGCACGCAGGTGTTTGTCATTTATCTCGAACAAATGTCGCCACTTGTCTCTATCGACCTACCCTCCGACTGGGGCGAGCAACCCTCGTAACGCCGGTTTACTTGGTCTTTCAACCCATAATGCGCCGTAGCTTTCGATGTCGCCACCGAAACGGTGAGCTCTTACCTCGCCTGTTTCACCCTTGCCGCAACCGAAATTGCGGCGGTCTGCTTTCTGTAACGCTTATTGAACCTCGCAGCCCACTTCCCGTTAAGAAGTATGGTGCTCTGTGTTGCCCGGACTTTCCTCATACGACCAAAGCCGCACGCGACAAACCGTTTTGCTGTTCGCCTGCAAAAATACAAAAAAACGGCGAATCTGCATCAATATCTCAAAAAATTGTTGTATTTTTGTTTCCCTTTTAACACAATCTAAACATGGACAAAATAGTTATTTATCAAATTCTGACACGTTTGTTTGCCAACACTACGGGCGTGAATGTGCCAAACGGAACGCTGGCGCAAAACGGCTGCGCCAAATTCAGTTACTTCACACCACGCATGTTGGCCGAAATCAAAAAACTCGGCACTACGCACGTTTGGTACACCGGCATACTCGAACACGCCACGCAAACCGATTACACCCGCTACGGCATCGACAACGACCACGCCGGCATTGTCAAAGGCAAGGCAGGGTCGCCATACGCGGTGCGCGACTACTACGATGTTGACCCCGACTTGGCCGACAACCCCGCAAACCGTATGCAGGAATTTGAAAAATTGGTGGCACGCACGCACAAGGCCGGCCTGAAAATGATAATCGACTTTGTGCCGAACCATGTGGCGCGTCAATATCACTCGGACGTGAAACCCGAAACCGACTTCGGACGCCACGACCGCACCGATTGGCATTTCTCGCCGCAAAACAATTTCTACTATTACCCGCACACGCCGCTTGCACCGCAGTTCGATGTGCAAGGCTACTGCGAGTGTCCGGCCAAAGCCACCGGCAACGACTGTTTTTCGCCGGTACCGAGCCACAACGATTGGTACGAAACCGTCAAACTGAACTATGGTGTCGATTACACGGGCGACCACGCCGGACACTTCGACCCGCTGCCCGATACGTGGATCAAAATGCGCGACATTTTGCTGTTTTGGGCAGCCAAAAATGTCGATGGGTTTCGCTGCGACATGGCCGAAATGGTGCCCGTGGAGTTTTGGCAATGGGTCATCGGCGAGGTGAAACGTCTGTTCCCGCAGGTGATATTCATTGCCGAGGTGTACAATCCGGCGCAATATCGCAGTTACATCCACACCGGCGGATTCGACTATTTGTACGACAAAGTCGGGCTGTACGACACGTTGCGCAGTGTTACCTGCTACGGAACGTCGGCACATCAAATTACGCAAGCGTGGCAGCAAGTGTCTGATATTCAAGGAAATATGTTGAATTTTCTCGAAAACCACGACGAACAGCGCATCGCCTCCGATTTTTTTGCCGGACAAGCCGACAAAGGTCTCCCGGCCATGTTGGTGGCGGCGTGCATGAACACCAATCCCGTGATGATCTATTTCGGGCAAGAGGTGGGCGAACGCGGCATGGATGCCGAAGGTTTCAGCGGCCGCGACGGGCGTACCACCATTTTCGACTATTGGAGTGTCGATAGCATCAATCGTCTGTACAATAAGCAGTTAGCCAAAAGTCGCCTGTCCGACGATGAGCAAAATCTGCTGCACTTCTATCGCACGCTGCTGACGCTTTGCCACACCGAACGGGCTTTGAGCAACGGCCGTTTCTTCGATTTGATGTATGCCAACGGCCATCTGCAACGGCAATATGCCTTTGTGCGCGCCGACGGCCACGAAGTGTTGCTGTGTTTGGCCAATTTTTCGGACGAACAGGCCTGTGTGTCGGTGTTTGTGCCGCTCCATGCATTCGATTATCTGCAATTAAGTGGCGGTGGTGCTTGCGTGGCACGCGATTTGCTTGTAAATACACAAGAAACCATACGTTTTGCGCCCGACGAGTCGGTGGTTACGACGGTGGCTCCGTGGAATTGTAAGATATTGAAAATCAGTTTGTAATGATTAAAAGGAGTTGTTTTATAGTCATTTTGGTGATGATGTCGCAAGTAGTATTTACACAACAAAAAGTCGGCTTGGTGTTGAGTGGTGGCGGTGCGCTCGGGTTTGCCCACATTGGTGCACTGCAAGCCCTCGAAGAGGCCGGCATACAGCCTTCGGTGGTGGCGGGCACAAGCATGGGTGCGTTGGTCGGTGTGCTTTGTGCCGACGGCAAATCGGCTGCCGAAATCATGCAGATGGTGCAGGACGAAAAACTCTATCGCAACAGCCGACTGCTGAAACTCAGTCTATCGAAAGAGCCGGGCATTTACAACCTCGATGCCATCAGGCAGTTGTTGCAGCGACTTATTCCGTCGAACTCGTTCGACAGCCTGCCACGGCCTTTTGTGGCGTGCGTGATGAACCTCACCGAGGCAGTCCCCGAATATGTGAGCAGCGGCAATCAGTTGTCGGAATTTGTGATAGCGTCGGCATCGATACCGACCATTTTCGAGGCGCAAACCATCAATGGGGTGCAATATACCGATGGCGGTATGCTCAACAATTTTCCGGCGCAGCCCATTCGCAATCAATGCGATTTTTTGATTGGCATTGATGTGCTGCCTCTGACACACAAAAAAGCCGAACGCTCCTACGAATCGATGCTGTACGGATTGCGCGCCGTGCAACATGTCAATTCGCTGCCGGGGCATGCTTTGTGCGATTTGCTGATTGAGGTACACGCCATCGACACATATAGCGAATTTGATTTCAAAGACTACAAAGCCATCTATCAAATAGGCTACGACACCACCAAAAAACTGTTGCAGGAAAAGGGTTTTACGGCGAAGTAGTTTTTTTCGAGGAATAGGTATGAATAAAGAACGCAGGCTTGAGCCTGCGTTCTTGCTGTTACTCTGTTTGTGAGTGTGCTTATTCACCTTTGATGGCAGCCACGCCGGGCAGCACTTTGCCTTCGATGGCTTCGAGCAGTGCGCCGCCGCCGGTCGATATGTACGACACTTGGTCGGCCAACCCGAATTTGTTGACGCAGGCTACCGAGTCGCCGCCGCCGATGAGCGAGAATGCCCCTTCTTTGGTGGCTTGAGCGATGGCTTCGCCAATGGCGCGCGATCCGTCGCAGAAGTCGTCGCACTCGAACACGCCGGCAGGACCGTTCCACAGAATGGTTTTAGCGCCTTTGATGGCTTCGGCGAAGGCTTTGCGGCTTTCGGGGCCGGCATCTACGCCTTCCAAACCGGCCGGTACGGCATTGGCCGGGCAGTTGATTATTTGCGAACCGGGTTTCACGGTCATGGTGCCGAAATCGAGGCCGTCGGTGGCTACGCAGTCGCTGCCGAGAACGAGTTGTACGCCGTTTTTCTTGGCCAATTCTTCTACGCCGAGCGCTACATCGAGTTTGTCCATTTCGACGATTGATGTGCCGATTTCGCCGCCGTGTGCTTTGGCGAATGTGTAGGTCATGCCGCCGCAGAGTATGAGTTTATCCACTTTGCCGAGCAGGTTTTCGATGATGCCGATTTTGGTCGATACTTTCGAGCCGCCCATGATGGCTACAAACGGGCGTTTGATGTTGCTCAGAATGTTATCGACGGCCTGAACCTCTTTTTCCATCAAGTAGCCGAGCATTTTGTTGTCGGCATCGAAGTAATCGGCTATGACGGCCGTCGAGGCGTGTTTGCGGTGTGCCGTTCCGAAAGCGTCGTTCACGTAGCAGTCGGCATAGCCGGCCAATGTTTTGGCGAACTCTTTCTGTTTGGCTTTCATCTCTTTTTTGGCGGCTTCGTAGGCGGGATCGTCTTTTTCGATGCCAACGGGTTTTCCTTCCTCTTCGGCATAGAATCGGAGGTTTTCGAGCATCAGTGCTTCGCCGGGTTTCAGCGCGGCAGCGGCTTCGGCGGCTTGGGCGCAGTCGGGCGCAAATTTTACTTCGACGCCGAGTTTTTCGCTCACCGGCTCAACGATTTGGCTCAGCGAGTATTTGGCGGCCGGTTTGCCTTTGGGTTTGCCCATGTGGCTCATGATGATGACAGCACCGCCATCGGCCAGAATTTTTTTCAGAGTGGGCAGTGCGCCGCGAATGCGGGTGTCGTCGGTGATTTTACCGTTTTCGTCCAGCGGCACGTTGAAGTCCACGCGAACGATTGCCTTTTTGCCGGCAAAATTGAATTTTTCGATTGTTTGCATAAGATTTTTGTATTAAAAGGTTTGTAAATGACGTTGTTTTTAGTGTATTATCTGCCCGATAGGAGTCAGTACGATGTTGGTGGCATGTAACTCTTTCAGTTTTTCGACGATGTCCCAAAAACGTATTTCGTCCATCACGGTTTGCAGCATGCTGGTGTTGTTGTCGATGGGTAGCACGAGCGGTTGTTGCAGACTTGGCAGCAGTTCGAGTATGTCGTCGCAGTAGTCGTTTTGTATGTGCATCGAGACCAATTTTTTCGATTTGGCATCGTGTGTGGCATCGAATCTGAAAAGCAATTCATCGACAAATGTTTTGTTCAGCGGCGACAGGTTTTTGTTGGCCGCCAGCACGAGTTTGCATTCGGCGACGGTCTCGAAGTGCCGTAAGCCGCTGTTTGTCAGGTTTTCGTCGGGTGCGAGGCATGCAAAATATAAATCGGACAAGCCGGCTTGCACCAATTCACGTCCCGATGTGGTAGCAAATATTTTTGCGCGCAATCCATTGGTTTTCAGGTGCTTGGATAATATATTCGGCATTGCCGTGGCTATGGTGTAGCCATTCAGGTTGTCGGGAATTTTTTTGTTGTCGAGCGCTGCCACGATGGCCAATTTGCGTGTGCCGATGGTCAGTTCGCGCAAAATGTCGATGTCGGCTTGTGTTTCGTCAATCAGGTGTTGCCCGACGATGGCCAAATCGACCAGCCCGGTGGCGGTGAGTGCCGGTATGTCGTTTTCGGGTACAAACAAAAATTCGGCGGGGAAGTTGGTCGATTGGTTGCGTGTGCCGGTGTGCGTTGACAGCAGGCGTATGCCCATGCGTTCAATCAGGTGCAGGCTCTCGTATTTCTGGCTTTCGTTCGACGAAATGGCTATGCGTATCATCGTTTTTTTTGGTTTTAATGAAGGGTTGATTATTCGGGTGCAAAAATACGTCTTTTTTTAGAAACAAAAAAGGCCTATTTTGTAAAAAATAGACCCATTTGCGTTGTAGAATACAAATTATTCAGCAACAACTTCAGCAGCAGCTTCAGCAGCAACTTCTTCAACTACAACAGAGTCGGCAGGAGCAGCAACTTCTTCAACTACAACTTCTTCAACTGCAGGAGCAGCTTCTTCTTCGGCAGCAGCTTCTTTAGCACCGCAAGATGCGAAAGCAACAGCAACAGCGGCAGCCATGAAAAGAACTAATTTTTTCATCTTTAAAGAGATTTAAAGTGGTTAAACAAAAATTTTTGTAAATTCAAGTGCAAAGGTAAACATTTATTTTATAATTGTAGCACTTTTGGCTAATTATTTTTGGGTTTTTATCATATTGATAATCAGCAACTTGTGATTTTTAACATTTAAAAACGTTCAAAAACTCATTTTCCGGCCGTCAATTCGGAGCGTTTTTGCCGCCCGTAACTGCGATATTCGTCGAATGGAATCTCGATGTCGGGTTCTTGCCAATCGGCTTGATGAGTGATCCCGAACTGCAGATATTTGATGGTGATGCCGCGCGCGAGCCATTGGGATTCGTAGTAGGTTTTGATGGTGAGCACATCGTCGTCGGCGTGGGTGGCGTACACATTGTCGGTGCGGACGTGTGTGGGCAGGTGGTTGATGTCGGCCACGGCGCAGGCGTATGTGAATAGGAATTGGCTGTCGGTTTTGAGGTTGATGTGGCCGCCGGGTGCGAGAATTTGTTCGTAGAGGCGCAGAAAATCGGTCGAAACCAATCGTTTGCCCACTTTTTTCATTTGCGGGTCGGGAAATGTAATCCAAATTTCGGCCACTTCGCCCGGTGCAAAAAAGTGGTTGATGGCGTTGATGCCTGTGCGCACAAAAGCCACGTTGCGCATGTTGCGTTCGTGTGCTTGTGTGGCGCCGGTCCACATGCGTGCGCCTTTGATGTCGATGCCGATGAAATTTTTGTCGGGAAAGCGTTCGGCCAGCCCGATGGTGTATTCGCCGCGTCCGCAGCCGAGTTCGATGACTATGGGATTGGTGTTGCCAAAAAAATGTTCGTGCCACCGACCTTTGAGGTCGAAGGTGGCGCCGGCGGCTAATTCGTTGTACGATAGTTGGAAAACGTGTGTGTACGTTTCCATCTCGGCAAATTTTTTCAGTTTATTTTTGCTCATGATGCAGGCGTTTTGTTCTGTTTGCAAAAATACAGTTTTTTGCCCGAAATGGCAAACAGAATTGCGGCTGTATGGCGGTTTGTATGTTGCAAAATACGTGATTGGTCGATTTTTTTATCGAAAAACAATAAAAATATTTTGCTATTCAAAAAAAAAGTTGTTACTTTGCCGTCGGAATTTCAAATAGATTTTTACAATGAAAAAAGTAGTTTATGCAATGATGATTGTATCAGCAACGGTGGCTGCATCGTGCGGCCGCAAGGAGGCACAGACCTCGGGCATCGATTTGTCGAATTTGGACACGACGGCTGTGGCTCAAGACGATTTTTATCAGTATGCTTGTGGCGGCTGGATGAAAAACCACCCGCTCACGGGCGAGTATTCGCGCTTTGGTTCGTTCGACAAATTGGCCGAAGACAACCGCGAGCAACTAAAAGGGTTGATAACCGAACTTGCCGAAAAACCGAACAAACCGGTTGGCTCGGTGGAACAAAAAATCGGCGACCTGTACAACCTTGCCATGGACAGCGTGCGCCTCAACGCCGAAGGCTATCGGCCGATTAACGGCTACATCGAGGCATTTGCCAAGGCCGAAAAAGAGGATTTGGCGCGCCTGCTGGGCGAAACACGCTACGGCATGTTTGCGCTCTACGTCGATGCCGACGCCATGAACAGTGCGGTGAATCTGCTGCAAACCTATCAGTCGGGCTATGCGCTGGGTGAACGCGAGTACTACCTCGACAACGACGAACACACCCTTGAGATTCGTGCCAAATACGAGCAACACATCGCCCGTATGTTCGAATTGTGCGGTTTTGCAACCGAAGAGGCAGCCGCAGCGGCCAAAACTGTTCTGCGCATGGAAACACGCCTTGCCACGGCAGCCTACGACAATGTGAAACTGCGCGACCCGCAAGCCAACTACAACAAAATGTCGATGGACGAGTTGAAGGCGCTTGTGCCGCAATTCGATTGGGACGCCTATTTCGCCGCGCGCCACATCAGCACCAACCAGATTTCGGTGTCGCAAAAAGAACATTTGCAAGAGGTGGGCAAAATGATGGAAGAGGAGTCGGTCGAAGACCTCCGCACCTATTTCATTTGGCAGGTTATTGACAATGCGGCAAGTTATTTGAGCGACGAAATCAGCGCCGCCAACTTCGACTTCTACGGCAAAACTTTGTCGGGCAAGCAGGAGCAGTCGCCACGCTGGAAACGCGCCGTGAGCATCGTCAACGGCACACTTGGCGAGGCCGTCGGGCAGATGTATGTGGCCAAATATTTTCCGCCCGAAGCCAAAGAGCGCATGGTGAATTTGGTAAAAAATCTGCAAGCATCGCTCGGCGAACGCATCGACAACCTCGAATGGATGAGCGACGAAACGAAAGCCAAAGCACGCGAAAAATTGGCAACGTTCTATGTCAAAGTGGGTTATCCCGACAAGTGGCGCGACTACAGCGGCCTGACCATCGACCCGTCGCTGTCGTATTACGAGAATTTGAAACGTGCATCCGACTTTGAAGATGCCTACGAACTGAGTTTCATCGACCAACCGGTTGACCGCGACAAATGGTACATGACACCGCAAACGGTCAACGCCTACTACAACCCGAGCACCAACGAAATCTGCTTCCCGGCCGGCATTCTGCAATATCCGTTCTTCGACATGCAGGCCGACGATGCCATGAACTACGGTGCCATCGGTGTGGTGATCGGACACGAGATGACGCACGGATTCGACGACCAAGGCTGCCAATTCGACAAAGACGGCAACTTGAACAATTGGTGGACAGCCGAAGATAAAGAGAAATTTGATGCACGCACCAAGGTGATGGCCGACTATTTCGACGCCATCGAGGTGGCTCCGGGCGTACATGCCAACGGTCGTTTTACGTTGGGTGAAAACATTGCCGACCACGGCGGTTTGCAGGTGTCGTTCAATGCGTTCAAGCACGCCATGGAAGAACATCCGCTTGACACTATCGACGGATTTTCGCCCGAGCAGCGTTTCTTCCTTGCCTATGCCAACGTGTGGGCGGGCAACATCCGCGACGAGGAGATTTTGGTACGCACCAAAGGCGACCCGCACTCGCTTGGTCGTTGGCGCGTGAATGGCGCTTTGCCGCACATCGGTGCGTGGTACGAGGCGTTCCACGTTACCGAATCGTCGCCCATGTATGTGGCTCCCGAAAATCGTGTAAGCATTTGGTAAACAAGTTTTTGCGATAAATATTCAGGGCTGATTCTTTTTTTGGGAATCAGCCCTGAACGTTTTTGCCGGTGAAATAAACATTATGTTCATTAGTGGTTCAATAAATCACACCTACAAAGATACTGCTTTTTGTGAGATTAAGCCTCATTCAACAAAGCGTGGTACGAGGCGTTCTGCGTTACCGATCGTTATCCGTTGTATAATCTATAGTTTCCTAAAAGATTATGCCGGAAAAATTTATGCAGTGTGGTTTTCTGTTCAAAATGTATATTTTACATCGATTTTATAGTGCAATGGTCAAAAAAAAGGTTCAGCCTTGTCAGCGTTTATTTTGCATTATTGGGATTGCCGTTGCAATACCCTGCAAGCGTAGCGATAAGCGGGGCAATGTCGGTGTTGTCAATCCTTCCGTGAAAAGCTTCGGCTCCGGCTCCAATGGCGAAAACCGGAACATAACCATTGGTGTGGTTGCCGGAGGTCCAACCCAAGTGTGCATTGTCGTTCAGAATTTTCTTAGCGAGGTCTCCGAGGGCATTTTCTTTGGCATACATGCTTTCAGCACCTTTGTCGGTGCCATTGACCAATGCTTCGTAGGCCAGCAGCAGGCGGTCTTCTTGTTCTTCAGTGACAGGGACTTCACGCCAGAAACCGAAGTTTTCGGTAAGGTCGTTGCGAACTGCCTCGAAGGTAAAGTCTTCACCGAGTTCTTTGCGGAGTTTTCCAAGGTGGGAGGAGTATGCGCTTGCGCTGAGGTTTTGGTACTTCAACAAATCAGTATGGAGCGTATAGTCGCTGTTTCCGAGTCCAAGGCCACCTGTTTCGTGGTCTGCGGTTACTACTATGAGTGTCTCTTCAGGATGCAGGCGCATGAAGTCGCAGGCAATGCGGACGGCATTGTCCATATCGATGACCTCTGAGAAGACCGTGCGAGCGTCGTTGGCATGGGCTGCCCAGTCGATTTGTCCTCCCTCGACCATAAGAAAGAAGCCGTTAGGACCTTTTTCGTACAGGAAGTCGATGGCGGCGCGTGTGATGTCTTGCAGGGTCATGTCGCCGGGCTTGCGGTCTATGCAGTAGGGAATGGAATATCGATCGATCTTCGACGCAGCTTCGCTTTGGAGCATAATCATGCGTTGTGCCTCTGCCTTTTTTTGCTGGTATTCTTGAAATCCTCTGACAATCGTATATCCGGCATTGCTACAGCGTGTATAAAGGTCTTCTTTATCTTTGTCTTTGCTTTCGGGAATCAAGAAGTCTGAACCTGCAAAGAAATCGAATCCGCTTTCGGCCAGGTCGCAACCGATTTCGTAGTATTTTCCACGATAGGTCTGGTGTGCATAGAATGAGGCCGGAGTGGCGTGGTCGACGCTTACGCTGGTGGTGATGCCGACAGCCATTCCCGCATCCTTTGCCCATTTGGCAATTGAAGTGACGGAGGTAACACTGTCGGGGCGCAGACCCAAACATCCGTTATAGGTCTTGCAGCCTGTGGCAAGTGCGGTGCCTCCGGCGGCGGAGTCGGTGATGCCGTTGCTGCTACTGTAGGAGGTGGCGCAGGCGGTATAGGGGAAATTGGCAAAGCATAGTTGGCTGATGCCGATGCGTCCTTCAAGGGCTGCGAGATAGGTTTCGGTTCCGTTTACTTGGTTGAATCCCATGCCGTCGCCGATGAAGTAGAATACGTATTTGGGCGTCTTGGCTGCTTCGGCACAGAGTGCTACGGCAAAGAGCAGAATAACGGTGAGAATTTTTTTTGGTTTCATATTTTTCGATAGTTTGTTAAAAATTTGTCAAACGTAAGCGGCTTCGGCAGTCAACTTGTTTACTTCGTATTCCTTGCTATCCAATCCGAAAAAGCAAAGACTTGGAAGAGCGCGACAAAAATACCCACCAAGGCAGCAATCTTGCCCGTAACTGCCCCAAAGAGGTTGCGTATCACCCTCTGCTTGGTGTCGTTTAAGGTGCAGGCGGGAGAGTATTTTGTCTGTTAGATTCACTACCAATCGGTAGTAGTTCAATAAATCACACCTACAAAGATACTGCTTTTTTTTGAGATTAAGCATCATTCAACAAAAAAAAATTTTAGTCGGCGCATATTGCGACGCCGGTCTTTTTCATTCTCTCTTTTTCACGGCGAGGAGATTTGTCGTCCACTATTTTCATGAAACGAGCGAGTGCGCACTGCCGCACATCGGTGCTTGGAACGAGGCGTTCCGTGTTACCGAATCGTCGCCCATGTATGTGGCTCCCAAAAATCGCGTAAGCATCTGGTAAACAGACTGAAAAAATACGCATACACAAAAAACCTCTTCCCGAGCGGGAGGAGGTTTTTGTTCTGTATTGAGCAATTCGATTTTACAAAGTTGTTATAAAACGTATTGCAAGCATTATCAAAAATACAAGCAGCCAAATAATAGTTGTAACTATTCCGAGAGCAATAGCCATTACAGCAAGAATCGCGATAAAGACTCCAAAATAGTTAAGCACAAGCATTATGGCTGTAGCTACAACTGTAAGCAAAATTCCCCACAAAATTCCATTAAGCATGCGTATAAAGCCTGATGAATGCAAATAAAGAAATTTGGGAATCCGGATAAAAAAGTCGGTTTTTATCAAGTAAAACGATATTGCAAAACTGATTACAGCACGCAGAATAGCATCGTTTTGCGGTAAATACACAAAACGATATACCAAATCAGTCCAAGGAGCCACAATGTTGTAGTGTGCAAAATAATCAATCAGCAAAGGTAATAATGCCACAATAGTAAGTAGCGACCCAAGGATTTTTCCGTAATGTGTGGTAAGTCGCATTCGTTGCTGGATTTGCATAATGGCATCAGTGTCGGCCGTATCGCTTTGTGAGGATTCCAACACGTTTCTCATCTTTTTCCATGCTCCCGAAACGTTGCCTTTCTGCAGGTCGGATTGTACACTTTCGCGCTGTTCCTCAAAATAATCGGAAATTGGCGAACGGAACGAGAACAACTGCCAATCAGTACCCAACAATACGCAATGATATTTCTTTTCATTCCATTGATATTCAATAGCAATGGCCGGACAGGTATAAATGGAAAGTCGATTGAAACAGATGTGCGTTTCTTCATTCTCGCTCACACTTGCACATAGCCGACCAACCATTCCACCGATAACGGGCAAATTTCGTCCTGCACATGTGTCAAATTGTGTACCTTGAATATCATAACGGTCGCTCAACTGCCAGAGTGAACTATCTATATTTTCCGAAAACTCCTTGAACTCGTCTTTTTGTACTAAATCGGGATAAAACCAACGATTGAGTGTGTTTTTGTAGGCTTGTTGTTTGACGGAAAAATAGTGCATCATAAGACCTGTGCCCTTGCAGGTGGGACAAACTACTTTCTTGTTGCCGCCACAAGTAGGGCAAGTAACTTGTACTTGATATTCCTCTTGAATAGTTCCATTGCCATTACACTTCGAACATGTGTGTTTGTGAGTAATGGTTTTACTCTGCATAATTCTTCCATCGCCACCATGATTGTATTTTATCTGGCTACCGGGATTAGTCCAATATGTTTCGGTAGAAGTTGAGGTATAATATCCTCTTCCGTTACAACTTGAACATGTTTTTTCGCGTGTACGCGTTTCAGTAATAGAACCGCTGCCATGACAATGTTCGCAGATTATCTTTTTATCGCCGTGGCATGTGTGGCATGTGCGTGTTTCGCGCGATTCAAGTATAGTAAATTCTTTTACCAAATCGCAAAATGCCGAAGGAGAGTTTATTCCGGCAACTTTCCATCGATTGACTTCCGATGGTTTTGAAATCGTTGGTTTAAAATACTCTTGCGTCGATTGACTATGTAGTTCAAAGGTACGTTTGTCGTATTGCGTGGCAAGTTCGGCACGATAGATGGGCGCATCAATTACTTGTAAGATTTTAATTTCTTTACCAATATTTGGACCATGATAGGCTTTTTCGTTATCGCAGAATTTATTCAGCAAATCACGGAAATGTTTTTCTTGCTCCGAACTGAAAGTAATTGCTTTATGTTCTTTGTATTCAGCCATAACTATTTCACTATTGTGGCACGCGTGGTACCTGTTGTCATTTTAAACTTTCGCGTTGAATGTTTCATTACAAGGTTCATTATGAGAATGACAAGAACAAACATGACCACTATCAATGGCATTACAAACGCGATTTGCAAAGTGTTGTCCATTTGCAAATAGGTTGTTACATAGCGTTTTGCGTTATCCATAAAACCTTCTGCCTCAGGCTGCTCGGCAAGAGAAACAACCCAAGTTTCATAAGCCATTTTCATTGTAGAAGGTTTATAAATAGTGTATAATGTTGCAACGTGTTCTGTTGTGTAATCCGGCATTGCAGCAATATTTCGATGCGTGCACGTTTGGTCGACTACTAACAATACAAGCAAACAAAACACAATTTTAATTGTTCTCCAAACTTGTTTGAAAAATTTTTTCATTGTTCGTTTGTTAATATTTTATTTTACTATCACTTTGTGTGTTTCGTTGCCTGTTTTGACGATGTAGAGGCCTTGTGGCAGGCAACCGTTTTTAGCCGTAACATCCAGCCCGGTTACATTAAAAATGCGCATGTCGGTGTCGCCATGGATGGTGTGGTTTTCTACCCATGGTATTATATAATGGGTGTCCGGATTTGTCAAACCGGTTGTTGT
>SFDZ01000012.1 GCA_004557405.1 Bacteroidales bacterium | reverse complement strand
CGAAAGCGGTTGCAAAGGTACTGCCTTTTTCGTTACAAACAAAACTTTTCGCAAACTTTTTTACAAAAAAATCACTTCAACCTCATTATCAGATAATTACAAAGAGAACTAAATAACAATTTTATGACACAATCACGCCAATTACTATGCTGAACAGCATATTTTCACACAAAAACACTACCCGAATATATCAAAATCCTATCATAAAAGCGCGAGGAAATGAGAAAAATAAAAAAAATGGCAACCAAAATCGCTATTAAAACGGCAACGGATTACAAAAAGGGGTACACCATATTATATTACCAAAGACATTAGTAATATTGATTGGGATTATAGTTGTTTTACGATTTTTGCCGGCACCCCTGCGACCACCGCATAAGCCGGCACATCATGAGTAACTACGCTGTTGGCTGCGATGATAGCCCCTTTTCCGATATGCACTCCCGGCATGATAGACGCTTTATCCCCAATCCATACATTGTCCTCAATTACCACGGGACATTTTCTATATAAAGGATAAAACTGAAGAAAAGAAGGAGTTTTTTTTCATAATATTATTGTTTATTCTTCTCTGCTATCTCTTGATATATAATATTAAGTTTCTTTGCGATCTCTTTCCATGATTTGGGACCTTCGGAATAATCGCGCTCAATATTATCCGCATACTCTTGCAGTTTCTCGGGATGCGATAATAGGTGCATCATAGCATTTGCCAAAGCATCTACATCGCATGGGGGAACTATCAATCCATACTTATCATGCTCCACTTGTTCGGGCAGTCCGCCTACATTGGTGGCAATGATGGGTTTATTAAACGCAAAAGCCGACATCACCACCCCACTCTGTGTAGCATCTTTGTATGGGCAAACAGCACAATAAGCACCTTGAATCAATTCCGCCAACTCTGCATCGGGAATAAACCGATTGCGAAACTCAATGTAATCCAACTGTTTATATTCAGATATATCGAAGGGATATTTCCCTTTGCCTGCCACGATAAGGCGCATATCCGGATATTGAGTATGCACACGCTTCATGGCCTCAAGGAGGTAGTCAATGCCTTTGTTGGACGCTATTTGACCAAAGAACAAGAAATAATCACCCTTCGCACCATTTGTATGTTGTCGTTCGTACATTCTTAGATAATCATACCGTCCAAGGCGGCTATCATAAATATGCTTCTTCTCCAAATGATTCAAGGCTACACATTCTTCCTTTTGTGCAGCATTTAGGATAATGAAGTAATTTAATAGACGGAATCCCCATTTTCGGGCTTTTAGTACCAAAGGAGCATTGCATTTTTCAGTAGAATGCGGGATTGGGTCGTGGACTGTCAATACTATTTTCTTGCGCAAGAAATAAAGCGGTATCTCGAAATATTGTGGAAAATCCGTGATGTGAATGACATCATACTTTCGAAGACGCCATACAAACTTCACATACAACCACAAGTTGTGCGGTTGCCAAGCGTGAGCAGCAAAAGAATTGACTACAAAAAAGCGATTGGCATCTATCAGCCGGCTACAAGGTGTCAATTCCGGATACAACTCGATAGCAGGATAAATTCCGAATTTGGGTGATGGTTTTTGGATATTGAAAGCAGCCCCTTTATAGTATTTTCTAAATATGGGAACATAATAGTCAATCTCTGCCATTTCTTTTGCTTCCATCAAGAAAGACAAATCCACATCAGAAAACATCCGTCCAGAGAAATAAGCAATTTTCAGTTTACGCATGAGATTGGAATGATTTAAGTATTTGGTTCATCATATTTTCGTATTGCTGATAGTATTGTTCAGCAAAGTGCTTGTTTTTTTCGCGTGGGAACGACAAGACCTTGTCAAGCACCACTTCGGGTGTAGGTGGAACAAACATGCGTGATAAGCAACTCACACGATAATCATCCAAGTCGGCAAGGCGCAAGATATGCTTAATTTTGCTGGAATAGTCGTTCGTATAGGAACCGTTTAGTTTCTTGATACCATAGTTATCAAAACTGAAGAAGGGATTGGCATTGTGTAGAGAGGAAACAATCGGGTGCATGTTATGCCCGATATAGCCCATAGAATACTTAATGAGTGCGTACCAACCGAGCGGAAGCAAGGGGGAGGGTATCTCGAGTTGCAAAGGGTGTTGGAACTTCATCCCTTGGGGGAATGGCAGTGCTACACAGGCGACACCTTGTTTGTTCGCCAAAGTTTGGAATTGATTGAGCCATTCTATAGAAACCGTCCTCGAGTCTAAGAAACTGAGCAGGATATAGTTCTCGGGTAGGTGGTATTTCTGCAAAATTTCTTGTTTGCTTGGTAGTATATCTTTGCAGTTGGGATTGAATGCAAACACGGGGTCGGGCGTAACCGGCACTTGCAGTTTCCCGCAGGAGACAGCCGCATACATCTCCTTTGTCCATTCGTCTCGCGCGGAGATATAGCCAAACCGTTTGAGCCGCTCATACATCTGCCTACGGACGGAGGGAAGGAAGAGATGGTAGTTGGAATCTTGAGATGAAGCCGAGAGGAGCGCCATCGGAATAGGTTTCCGCATATAGTCCGCGAATGTTCCCCAGAAAGGATTAGGAAAATAGCGGTCTTGGGTCATGTGTATGACCGACACAATAGTACGCGTAGGAAAAAGAACACGCTCTAACAGAGGGTGGTGCTGCGCTACTGCATCGCTACCGATGATAACCCCCTCTATCTGCTCGTCTTCAAGCACATGCGCCAAGTCCTCTGCGCAATCACAATGGCGCGAGAGAGGCATATAACGCTCGCGGAAATCCTCATAGGCTGTATAGACTTCCGGGGCTGTAATGCGTTTGTAGAATGCCACAAAATCATCCGCCTCATAGTTGAGCACAATGGGCGTATGCCCGGTGCGCTTGAGGTAGCCTACGGTGGAAAGCAACTGTAGATTGGCTCCAAAATTGCAGGCAGATTGGTATGCAAGGACTCCTATTTTCATACAGATAATGCTTTTCGTTCGCCGGCACAGCCCATCCCCCACGACAAACCCATAAAGGCAAGCCATGGATAGATAAGGACATGAGACATAAGTGATAAAATAAGGAAAAATGAATAAGTAAATGCCATAATGGCAGCTTCAGGATTACGCAGACGAATATTTCGGAAGATTTGTCGTATAAGCGAGATATGCAACATGAAATAGAACAAACTGCCAAATAAGCCGAAGTCGTAGATACATTCGAGGAAATCATTATGAGCAGAGAGCCTTAATGGGGAATTGGTTAGTACGCTATTATGCCCATGCCCAAAGAGAAGGTGCTCAAATTCGCTTTGCTGAATCATCCGCCATGTGGTTGCCCACACTTGATCGCGACCGCTACCGCCATCGTCCTTGATATTCATAAATCGCTCGGTGAAAAGGTTATCTAAGGCATTGTCCACCACTATAAACACTATAGCCAACGCCATAATGGCTATCACAAAAAAGATAAGTTTGGTAAATTTGCGCCCGATAAGTATCTCTTTAACAAATAGGTACGCAAGCAATCCGCATCCGAACGCAAGGATACCGCCACGTTTGAACGAAGCGAAAAGAATTGCGCCAACTAATATCAAGCCCGCATAACGTAACCACTTGTGAGGAGTATGCAACAATATTGGCATAAGAAACAATATCCAATAAGCAGTGCCCATGTGAGCCTCGTCAATGGCATTCATAAATCGCCAATTTTGCAAGAAAAAATAAGCAATTATCAGCATTCCTACAATAATCCATGTAGCGAAGAAATCTTTCAATTCATCGGATTTTGCGGCCAGCGTCGAAGTAAACAGAAAAAAGAGAACAACTACCACATCCCGCATAGGTTGATAGATATACGAAAGGGCTCCGACCGTCGGTGGAAGTACCGCCATACGGGCTATAGCCATATAAACAGACAATACGCAGAGTACTCTGCCCATCCAGCCCATGTGCACATACTTATAATTCACCAACAAATATCCGCTAACTAAAACAAATATCACACCCAATAATAGTTTCAGCAACAGCGAATCATCGGAACCTGCAAGACCATCTTGTTCCATTTGCAACATATTCAGGGCACTCCAAAGCCCTATAGCAAGTATAATCAGGAACAAATACAATTTTTCTACTACTATTTTTCTTAACATGCTTTCAGTACTTTCAAAATAAAAGTTATAAACCCAAAAGGACAATCATACTTACTAAAATGAACAAGAACGACTATTATTCAACACATTTTTTCTTTTTTGCTTAACGTATCATTCCCGTGTAATTAACTACAAATTAGATTCCCAATACTCTCTAAACATCTTAGCCTAAAAGTGCAGCTGCATGCAAGGCTTGAATTTTGGGATAGAAATGATGGTTTACAGGATCATTTGATAATATAAATCCTTGCAACAGCGGTTTATCTAAAAGAGGTTCCAACGCAACCAAATGGCGGGCATCCGCAATGGAGACATGGTCTGCCATTTTAATTTCAAAAGCGAAATATCCCTCTTGCGTTTCTACCAGCAAATCCACTTCTCTACCATCTTGCGTACGGAGGTGATAAAATGAGACATTTGCGCGGATATTCTTTGCCTGCTTGTAAATCTCCGCCACCACAAGGCTTTCAAACTCTTGTCCTGTTATGCCCCCACGTTTCTGCAATATGGCTTGTAATACTCCATTGTCCATCATGTGTATTTTGGGTGCTTTTGCCAATCGTTTGACGGTATTACGTTCCCAAGCCGGCAAGACTATCACTTGATAACTCAGTTTCAGATATTCAATATAGCGTTGTATCGTTTTGGATGTTATACCGATGTCGCGTGCCAGATTGGAGGCGTTGAGTACACATCCTGTATATACTGCTGTTGCGCGTTGCAATTTGATGAAAGGTTCTAAATCTCGGAACGCAGCCAAATCGCGAATATCTCGTTCTAAATAGGTGTGTATATAGTTTTGTAACCATTCATATCGGTCATCTTCATCCATATCTTCTTGCACCAATGCCGGATAAGCACCATAGCGAAGATAGTGTGCCCATGCTGCTGCTTTCTCTGCGTTTTTGGGGTCTAAAAGAAAGTTTGGGAAAAAAACGGGCTCATCCATTGGTGTCCTTAAGAGAGCCTGCCACGGGGAGTAAGGGGTATCCGTCTGCCATGTCGTCGTTCTTAATTCCGGTAAGGTGAGCGGGTACATCTCTATAATTACACATCGACCAGCCAAAGATTCTTTCACCTTCTCCAACAATAGTAATTGGCTCGATCCTAATAAGATATATCGTATATCTGTATAAGTATCGTATGTAGCCTTTATGCTCTCTATTAGCTGCGGTTCTTTTTGTACTTCATCTAAAATAGCGTGCGGATATAGGTGTTGCCATTGTTGGGCAGTCAGTGCCGCATAAGTCTTTCGTTGCACGGGATCTTCTATGTTGAGATAGGCAAAATCTGGTAGCATCTTTTTGACCAGTGTTGTTTTCCCTACCTGTCTTGCACCCGTGAATACTAAGATTCGGGCATTGCTTTTCCCTTGCAATCGATTTACAAGAACGGCTATTTGTCTGCTCTTTTCCATAATAGGCTCTAAATTTCACGACAAAGATACGACTTTTTAGGGATATATGCAATACATATTCCAATTTTTACGCCATTTTTGGGAATTATAATCCAAATTTTACGCCTTTTTCTGGAATAGCGATCCAAAAGGTACGTTAATTATCGGAATACAAAACTCATAATACAACATAGATAATGTTTCTTTATTCAATAAAAACATCCAAAGTTGTTCAGATACTTTTCTTAACGTGTAATTCTTGTGTAATTTGCCATCATATTTTTTATATCCTACTCTCTTTTCTTATGATTGATGTGTAAGTGAGAGATAGCGAGAGATACATTCGTTCTGTGTTACACCATGTGTACATAGCCGTATGCGGAATAGTCTAAGTCTTTTGTTCGTTCACCGATTTTCTTGGCAGGGATGCCTCCCCAAACTTCATGAGGAGGGATATCGTGTGTTACTACCGCCCCCGATGCCACAACTGCTCCTTTGCCGATGTGTACGCCCGGCAACAGGATTGCTCTACTACAAATCCAAGCATAATCATCTATTATTGTTGGGGCACCAATGGTTCGGAAATCTTTGGCTTGCATATCATGGTGCAAGGTCCATACGATAGCATCGTATGCTATTGTAACGCTTTTGCCAAGCGTTAAGCCTTTGCGTGCATCCAAAAGGACTTTGGGGCCAATGCTGCAACCGTGCCCAATCGTTAATCCCATGGGGTTGCGCACCTCTATGGAGGCAAACATCGCCACATCTTTTTCTATCGTGGCTCCTTTGCTGCGCAACATAGCCCTACGTAAATGGCGCGAAGGCGTGTGCTTTAACAAAACAATAAATAACCACTCACGCGAATTTAACCAAGAACGTATATACTTTTTGATTTTCATATTACACACAATGCGATTGATAATAATTAGTACATTGTAGTTACAATGGGATCACGTTTGAGCGAACGAGCAACAAGAAACTCGTCAGGGCAATTTCCTATTAACAGCATAGAGCAAACTATTTCATTTTCTTTCAAGAACTTTATAGAAAAATCATGTGGCAACAATGCACTACTCAATATACAGGATGAAATACCATAATATTGCAATGAATACATCATATTCATTGTATAGATACCACCATCTACATACATTTGATTTCTTTCCCCTAATCCATTGTATGTGTCCATTTCAACTGCAATAATTAATAATTTATCTGCATTATGTCCAAAACCTCTATTTCCTCTTTGCATTGAAGTAATAGTCTCAAACAAATCATTTTTTTGTCGAGTATTTTGAATTACATAAACTCGTACTGGCTGACGATTACATGCTGAAGGTGATGTTTGAGCTAATGAAATAGCATCGCGTAGTTTATCTTCCTCTACATGACCTTTAAAATTTCTAATACAATGCCGATGTTGAGCAACATATAAAAAATCTCCTCTATAGAAGATTTCCTCTCTTTTTACTAATGGTTGGGGATGAATATCTATATCTGGGAATTTGGCTAAAAAATTATTTATTTCATTTTGTAGTTTTTCTTCGATTGGCACATTGTTTTTAGCATGCAGATCATTGTATTCAGATATTACGCTAACCGCAGACTCAAATAAGGGCTGATGAATGTTATAACCACATTCAACATACTCATTACAAAGCAATACCAAAGAACGTATTTTGTCTTGTCCAAATCCAAAACGTCTATTGGGCATAGTAATTCCTTTTTCAATAACATGAGCATTCAATGTGATTTTACCCAAAAAGCGATCTTCTGTCTTTGAATACCCATCTATTAAAGAATTATGTATATACAATCTTGCATCCTTGGAATACTCAACAATGGCCGTATACAAATTATATAAATATCTCTTCCATTTGATAATGACACTCATAACTATATAACATTCATTATTATTGAAAAACTTCTTTTATTCTAAACACATTGAGCCATCCTTTGAATATGGACATCGTTTGCATTTTACATATTTGATGATATGATGGCACCAAAGCATGAGCTACATATCCTACTGTAACTGATGCAATAATAGAGGCAAAAGCCGCCCCTAATACGCCATATCGTGGCAAAAGTAGTAAGTTGAGCAATATAGCACAGACACAGCCAATGATATTTCTAATAACCACATATTTTTGTTTGCCTTCGGTAATAATCATTGCTCCTGTTACCTGTGCAAAAGCGTATCCGATTACCTTGAATACACAGACTTGAAGAAGTAATATGGACGATTCATACTGCGAGCCATACAGCAAACGAATTACGAATGGTGCCAAAAGGGATACTATCAAACACATGATAATGCACAACCAAATCGTAACATCCATAAACAACTGTGCTTTTACTTGATACTGCTCTTTATTCACTTGATAATTTTGAATCAAGATAGGCATGATTGTTTGCGAAAGGATGGTCGGAATAAAGATTAGCATACCCGCAATAGATTCTGCCACCGCGTAATAGCCCACCGAGGCTTTGTCTATCATGTTACCAATCATCACTTGGTCTATCTTTTGATATACCACCACAGCTGCACCGGAGAGGAGGAGGGGAAAGGATTCCTTGATGAGGTATTTGGCGGTGGGGAGATCGAAAGTCCAGAGACGGGGAGAGGCGATTTGTTTGCGATAGGAGAGGAGGTAGCCACCGGCAATGAGAATGGTATCGAAGAGTGTGGCGGCGATGAACCATGCCAAATGCGCGTGGAGGAGCAATAAGACGACCTTGATTAACGCCCCGATGATGGTACGGCTAATCTCGGTTTTGACGATATACTCGTTCCAAACAATAGAAGTGAAATAGTTGCGGATGACACCAAAAGTGTTCATAATCATGCTCAGCGAATAGAGCGTAATCATCCACTTGGTGAAGGTGTCTGCCTCGAAGAGCCATGCTGTGAGGATAACGAACAGCATGGTGATGCCGGCGAAGATAAACCGCAGTCCGAACGCCGTACCGAGGATGGTATTCGCCTCTACGCCGGGTGCTCTACCCTTCTCGCCCGTACCTTTGCACTTGGACTCCTCGCGAATCTCGATGTTATCCAGCCCGAAAGAAGCAAAGACTTGGAAGAGCGCAACAAAACTGACCACATAGTTCATCAGTCCGTACTGCTCGGGACCGAGGTAGCGCGCCACAAAAATACCCACCAACAAACTACCCAGCAAAGTAACGACCTTACCCGTAACCGCCCAAAAGAGGTTGCGAACGACCTTCTGCTTGGTCTCGCTAAGGTGCATGCGGAAGAGTATTTTATCAATCAGATTCACGAACTACTATTGTTTACAAACGGGCATCGACCAAGGAGCGATCAATAAAGTTTTTCACATCGAAAATCACCGCATTTTGGGCTTTGTATTTGGCAAAATCGAATGTACGGAATTGATCGTGCGCCACACAGGCAATCACGGCTTCATAATGTTTGTCGGGATCGACGGCGGCTATCACTGCCTTGCCGTATTCGCGTTGCACAAGTGCGGCATCAGCCCACGGGTCGTAAATATCGACTTGACACCCAAATTCTTCCAGTTCGGTGGCTATATCCACCACTTTGGTATTTCGGCAATCCGGACAATTTTCTTTGAATGTAACGCCCAACATCAACACATTGGCATTCTTGATTTTATGATCTTTTTGAATCATCAGTTTCAAGGTTTTGTCGGCTATGAATTTGGCAATGCTGTTATTTACACGTCGTCCCGACAGGATGACTTCCGGATTGTAGCCCAATGCCTTGGCTTTATGCGCCAAATAGTACGGATCGACACTGATGCAATGCCCACCAACCAAGCCGGGACGATATTTCAGAAAATTCCATTTTGTGCCGGCGGCTTCAATGACATCATTCGTGTCGATACCAACACGGTCGCAAATCAGCGCCAATTCGTTCATAAACGAGATATTGACATCACGCTGCGAGTTTTCGACGGCTTTGGCAGCCTCGGCAACTTTGATATTGGGCGCTCGATGCGTGCCATTTTCGAGTATCGAGTTGTATAGAGCATCGACAATATCGGCTGTGGCGGGTGTCGAACCGGAAGTGATTTTTTTAATCTTTGTCAGTGTATTGACTTTGTCGCCGGGATTGATGCGTTCCGGCGAATAGCCACAAAAGAAATCGCGATTGAACACCAACCCCGACGCTTGTTCCAGCACCGGCACACAATCGTCTTCGGTGCAGCCCGGATAAACTGTCGATTCGTAGATGACTATATCATTCTTTTTCAGCACCTTACCAATCATTGCCGAAGCATTCAGCAGCGGTGTCAGGTCGGGATTGTTGAAACGATCGATGGGTGTCGGCACGGTTACAATAAAAATATTCGCTTGTAGCAACTCGTTCGCATCGCACGAGAACGACAATCCGCACCGTTGCGTAGTTTTATACAACTCCACTGCTTGTCGCATGCCTACCAAATCGGCTTCGAGCGTATGGTCTTCGCCACGTTCGAGTTCGGCCACACGCCGACTATTCACATCGAATCCGACAACACGATATTTTTTGCCAAATTCTATGGCCAACGGCAAACCGACATAGCCTAAACCAATCACTGCAATTGTATGTTCCTGATTCATTTTCAATCTTTTCTAAAAATATCTCTGGTATAAACTTTTTCTTTCACATCGTTCAAGCAGTCGTCGTAGCGATTGGCAATGATGGCCTGACTTTGTGTTTTGAATTGCGCTAGGTCGTTGACTACCACACTGCCAAAGAAAGTGCTACCGTCGTCGAGGGTTGGTTCGTAGATGATAACCTGTGCGCCCTTGGCTTTGATGCGTTTCATGATGCCCTGTATGCTCGATTGACGAAAGTTGTCGGAATGGCTCTTCATCGTCAAACGATATACGCCGATGACACACGTTTTTTCGTCGCCGACATTGTATTCGCCGTGGTTGTAATAGTCGTAATAACCGGCTTTGGCCAATACGCGGTCGGCTATAAAATCCTTGCGTGTGCGATTGCTTTCGACAATGGCTTCTATCAAATTTTCGGGCACATCGCGATAGTTGGCAAGCAACTGCTTGGTATCTTTCGGCAGACAATATCCGCCATAGCCGAACGAGGGATTGTTGTAGTAGTCGCCAATGCGCGGATCGAGACAAACACCCTTGATAATCGACTGTGTATCAAGCCCTTTCATTTCGGCGTATGTATCCAATTCGTTGAAGTAACTGACACGCAGCGCCAAATAGGTATTTGCAAAAAGTTTCACCGCTTCGGCCTCGGTGAAACCCATAAACAGTGTTTCGATGTCGGGTTTCAAAGCGCCTTGTTTCAACAAATCGGCAAAACGGTGTGCCGAAGCAGTAAGCGCGTCATCGGCCAAATCGGTGCCGACGATGATGCGACTCGGATATAAATTGTCGTACAGCGCTTTGCTCTCGCGCAAAAATTCCGGTGCGAACAATATGTTGCGCGTGCCGAATTTTTGTCGCACGCCCTCGGTGTAGCCCACGGGCACGGTCGATTTGATGACCATCACGGCCTGCGGATTGCATTGCTGCACCAATGCGATGACCGATTCGACGGCCGATGTATCGAAATAGTTTCGACGGCTGTCGTAATTCGTCGGAGTGGCTATGACGACGAAATCGGCTTGCCGATAAGCGGTTTCGGCATCGAGCGTGGCTGTCAGGTCGAGGTCTTTTTCGGCCAGATAGCGTTCGATATATTCGTCCTGAATGGGCGACCGACGTTGATTGATGAGTTCAACTTTTTCGGGTACGACATCAACGGCCAACACCCTATTATATTGTGCCAGCAATGTCGCTATCGACAATCCCACATATCCGGTTCCTGCTACGGCTATCGTCATGATTATATATTTGATTGTTTTGTTTTCAAATTTTCGGTTTGGCGTCGTTTCCTATCTACCAAACGCCACACCAGCAATATCAAGGCGGTGCCCACGGCAAATGCCACCAGCAACAATATCTCGTTGCGCCACATCCGACCGACATAGGCCAACGCCACAAACAGCAGCGACACGCCTAACAAGACACCCGTTACCTGACGATGTTGCAGTCCTAAACACAAAAGCAAATGATGAATATGGTTGCGGTCGGCCGAAAATGGCGACTTACGTTTCTTGATGCGCGTCAACATCACACGCAGGGTGTCGAACAGCGGCACGAACAAGACACAAAACGCTACAGCCGGAGTAGCCTGCCAGCGCCACACAGCGGGAGTCGTCGGCAAGGCATTTATCTGCATAAACCGAAAGACAAACCACGACATCATAAAACCCAGCAACAACGAGCCGGAATCGCCCATGAATATCTTACGACGCGATCCGCCAAACACATTATAGCAAAAGAAAACCGCCAACGCGCCCAACAAGGCGTAACACAACATAGCCGTTTCGGGTTCGCCAACCTGCTGAAAATAGAGTGCGAACACACAACAATAGAGCATGCCCAACCCCGACGCCAGCCCATCGACACCGTCTATCAGGTTGAGCGCATTCGTTATGACGATGAATGTAGCCAACGAGCAAACATAACTCCACACCAACGGCAACTCGCCGATGCCGAACATACCAAACAGACTCGGCATGCGCACATCGGCCAACACTATCAGAAAAATGCCGGCCAACACTTCGCCAAACAGTTTCCCGACGACAGTCAAATCGATCAAATCATCAACAAAGCCGGTGATCAGTATCAACGTAACGCCCACCAACAAATAGTGCGATTGCGGCAAATGGTTGAATGCAAAAATTACAAAAAAGATAAGAAACGAGATAAAGATGTCCAAACCGCCCACGGCAGGCACCAAACCTATGTGCGAAGTGCGTTTATTGGGTTTGACAACGAATTTCTTCTCGCGTGCGACACGAATGACCGTAGGCATAAACACCGCTCCCAATGCGGCCGTGATGGCGGCAAACAGGAACGGATAGTCGTATAAAAATTGCAAAATAGCGGTCATTGCTGATTAGATTCAATATCAAGACGTTCAAATTGCGAATTTTTGCTGATAAATTCCGGCACGATGCGTTTCATCTGCGACACCACCAAATAACTCTTATACAAGCGGGCGTATTCGATTAGGCGATCGATGTCGTTCACAATATCATCGAACTCGTATTCGCGCACGGTAGCAATCAGTATTTTTTCGTTATAGGTCGGCTGCGTTACCTCTTTCGCATTCAGCAACTCTTCGTAAAGTTTTTCGCCGGGGCGCAATCCTGTATAAGTGATTGGAATATCGATTTCGGGACGATAGCCCGCCAACCGTATCATTTTGCGTGCCAAATCGACAATCTTGACAGGGCGCCCCATGTCGAAAACGAATATTTCGCCACCTTCGCCCATCGATCCGGCCTCCAACACCAATTGGCACGCCTCGGGGATGGTCATAAAGTAACGTATGATGTCGGGATGCGTTACGGTTACGGGGCCACCCTTTTCTATCTGATGGCGAAACAGCGGGATGACCGACCCATTGGAGCCAAGCACATTGCCAAAACGTGTGGTAATGAATTTGGTGGTCGATGCATTGGTGCGTGCCATCTTGCGGAACAGCGATTGCACATAAATCTCGGCTATGCGTTTCGAGGCGCCCATCACATTGGTGGGATTGACAGCCTTGTCGGTCGATACCATCACAAAGGCTTCAACACCGTTTTCCACCGCCAAATCGGCTATATAGCGCGTGCCCATCACATTGGCCATGACACACTCGCTCGGAGCGTCCTCCATCATCGGCACATGTTTGTAGGCTGCCGCATGGTAAATAATATTTGGGCGATAGGTTGTAATGACGTTTTCGAGGCGCGACCGATTGCGCATATCGCCGATGCACAGCACATACGGGCAATGCGTCTTGCGTTCCTCCAACTCCAAACGCAAATTGTGGAGCGGTGTCTCGGCATTATCGTACAGCACGATTAGTTTCGGTTTGTAATTGACCAGTTGGCGCACGATTTCGGAGCCTATCGACCCGGCAGCACCGGTTATCATTACCACTTTGCCTTGCAGTTGCGACACGATGTGCGATTTTTCGATTTCGATGGCCGGTCGCTCCAGCAAGTCTTCTATTTGCAGATTTTTGAAGTCGGGACGCATCGTTGCCGGCATCGGGCTGTTTTCGTGCCATTGGTTCATCGACGGCACCGTCAGCACTTCGATATTGTTTTCGATGAATATATCGAGGTCGGTTTCGGGGTCGATTTCTTTCAGTTTGATGGGCGACACCACGATGGTGCGTATTTTGTGTTTTGCCAAAAAGTGCAACAATTTATCGGCATTGTGTGTCGACAGCACCTGCACACCGAATATGTTTTTTTTGTTGACATCGGGCACATCGTCGATGAAAGCCGCCAAGCGGAATTTCAGATTATCCGACGAACGTATCATTTTGGCAATGCCTATGCCGGCCGATTTGGTGCCATACACCGCCACCGGTTTCATTTGACCGTTGTGTGCCACCAAATAGTCGAACACCACTTTGACCGACATGCGCAGCAGCAACAACAGCAAAAACGCCACAATGGCATAGAACACCAACGTCCAACGCATAAATATCAGTTTGCCACCCAAGGCATGCGCCACTTCGTTGATGCAAAACATGGCCACAAACTGCCCCAACACGGCACACATCACTTTCACGATATCCACAAAATTGGAATAGCGCAAAATGCCCGAATAGGTGTGAAACATCCAAAAGGTAGTAACGCACACGCACACCAACAGCAGATAGACAGCCCACAGCGGCAACAACGATTCGAAATGTGGAGGTTCGACATACACTCCCATAACCAACGCCGACGCCACCCACAACGAGAACGCACACAGCAGAACATCAATTATCAGCACTATCCACCGCGGCAAATAGCCCAGCGAAATAAAATGCGAAAAAATATCACTTTCGACAATTTGCGATTTTTTCATAACCAAACTAATAATCTAATTATAATAGTGTGTTTTCCGGACGGCAAAAATACAAAAAAAACGATAAAACTCCAAAATTATAAACGTTATTTTTTTGCACCCGCACCCAAACTCCGACCTGCTGCTGCTAAAAAATGTCGAACGAACTACAAAAAAGCGACTAAACAGACAAGCATTTTTGCAAAAAAACAGCGTAAAAAACCACAAAAACACGCCCGCAACGCAAAAAAGAACAACTTTAATCATTTGATAATCAGTAAATTGTTATTTTTTTTGAAAAATACAGTATTTTGTTTGAACAAGGTACTGAAATTTTATATATCTTTGCAGAAGAAAAATCAACAAAAAATATTAGAGATTATGGAAGCCACAAATTTCAAACAGCAACTCCGCAAAACATGTATGGAATACATCGTGCTGCATGCCATCAAGCACAAGCCTTCGTATGCACCCGACATCATTGCCGAGCTGAAACGCGCCAACCTGATAGTGGTCGAAGGAACGCTCTATCCGCTGCTGACCCGTTTGAAAAACAACGGTCTGCTAACTTACACATGGCAAGAATCGACACAAGGCCCACCGCGTAAATATTATTCGCTGACCGACGACGGACAGGCACACTTGGCCGCCATGGACAAAGAATATGACAACATCAAAACGATAATCGGTCTAATCGACCCATCGAAATAAAACAAAACGTATAACAATCTTTTAACTGACAACAAATATGAAAAAGACATTGACAATCAATCTGAACGGCATCGTGTTCAATATCGACGACGACGCCTACGAAACGCTGAGTGCCTATCTGAACGAGTTGGAAAAGCACTTTGCCGACGACGAGAGAGAGGAAATCATCAAGGACATCGAAGACCGCATAGCCGAATTGTTTACCGAGCGTATGCACGGCCGCAACGTGGTCGATGCGTCCGATGTGGCAAGTGTCATCGAAACGATGGGACAGCCCAGCCAATTCGACGACGAGGCTGCCGAACCCAACGCCGACGCTGCTGCGTCCAAAAGCAGTCAACGCAAATTTCGCAAATTCTACCGCGATGGCGACGACCGTCTTATTGGCGGTGTAGCCGCAGGCTTGGCCGCCTACATCGGGTGGGACACCACATTGGTACGCATACTGCTGCTGCTGTTGCTGCTATTCAGCGCCGGCTGGACACTGCTGTTCTACATCTTGCTGTGGATAATAGTGCCCGAGGCCAAAACCACGGCGCAACGGCTCGAAATGCAAGGCATCGAGCCCAACCTCGAGAACATCAAAAAATATATGCCGAAACGCGAAACCATACAACACGTTGGGAATCGTGCGCTCGAAGTCATCAGTTGGATACTGAAATTTGCCGCCATTTTCATCAGTGGTTGCATCGGCATCGGCCTCTTTATGGCAGTCATCGGCATCGTTATTGCCATTTTTACCCTGCGCATGATGTATATTCCCGGCATGTTTGGCAGTTGGATCGACATCGCCCTGTTAGTAAGTTGCGCGCTGTTTTTGCTCTGCCCTGCCATCGGTTTGGTGCTATTGTGCATACGCCTCATCAACAAGAATGCGCCACACCGTCCGTGGATCAGTTGGACATTGCTCATTGTGTGGATTGTCAGTCTGTTTGCCATCATTGGCACCGCCATCAAAAGCACGCACAGTCCGTTCGTTCCAAACATTGCAGCGGCCGGCGCCACCATCACCGAGCAACTGTTCGACAATTTGAACGACGACAGCGGTGCCATCAGCGAGGTGCGGACATGCGCTCCGTTCAGCAGCATCGAAGCCGAACGCGCCGTACGCGTAGTGCTATCGCAAGGCGACACCACCTCGGTAGTGGTAAAAGCACAAGACCACATGTTGCGCAACATCGAAACCAACGTGGAAAACGGCGTGCTGCACATCAAAAACAACAACAATAACAACCACACACGCACACTGCCTGTCGTGTATGTTACGACACCCACTTTGACATCGATAGAAGCCTCGGAAGCAAGTTTCATCAAGAGCGAAACGCCTTTCGAACACCTGCAAACACTCACGCTCGAAGCGTCGGAAGCATCGCGCATTCAACTGACAGGCAGTGCCGAACGGGTGATTATCGAAGCGTCGGAAGCATCGCGCATCCAACTGACAGGCAGTGCCGAACGGGTGATTATCAAAGCATCGGAGGCATCGTATGTCAACGTAGCCGACATGGCCATTACTACCGTCGAGGCCACCGCGTCCGAAGCCTCGAGCATCAACATCGGACAAGTGGAGAAAGCCCGCCTGACAGCCGAATCGGCCGCAGCAATAACCTACGAAGGTCAACCAAGCCAACTCGAACGCAACTGCCAAGAAGCCTCACACATCGAACAAAAATCTCGCACCTCGAACGAAGAATAAAAATAGTGTAAATTGAAGTTGTTTTTAGTATTTTCAGAAAAGTCCTGCCTGCGAAGGTCGGACTTTTTTTGCATGGCTCCACAGTCGACCGCAGGCGATATGTTAAAAAACACATTTTTTCGATTTTCGGGCATTTATTCAAAAAAAAGTAGTAATTTTGCAGTTCGTATGCACGGCGCGTGCACGCACAACGGTGCGCCCTCTTACATGAGATTTTTTTTACAAAAACGACTATCAGCAAACATGGTTCAGTATCCCGAAAAAGCAGTGAAACCCATCGACGAATTTTGTCCGATATGGAGTGTGATAACCCCCGAAGAACGTATGTATCTGCGCGAAAACACACGCATACAACGCTATCGCAAAGGCGCATTTCTGTACCGCGAGAGCGAACTGCCACGCTATATGTTTTGCCTGATAAGCGGTCGCGTAAAAGTATTCAAAAAAGGCGTTGGCGACAGATGCCAAATAATCCGTTTTGCCAAACCGTGCGACAATTTCGGATACCGTTCGTCGTTTGCACAAGACGTTCACCTGACCAACGCCATGGCTACCGAGCCTGCCGAAGCCTATCTGGTGCCGATGTCGGTGGTGAAACAAATCATACAATCGAACAACAAATTGGCCACACACTTCATCTGCGCTTTGGCACAAAACCTGGGTGCCGACGAAAATCGACTTGTCAGCCTGACACAAAAACATGTGCGCGGGCGCTTGGCCGAGTCGTTGCTGACCCTGCGCGACAGTTACGGCACCGACCTCGACGGGCGAACCATCAACAGCCGCTTGTCGCGCGAGGATTTGGCCAACTATTCGAACATGACAACCTCGAACGCCATACGTACCCTATCGACATTCGTCAACGAAGGAATAATCAGTGTACGAGGACGTTACATAACGATACTCGACGAAGAGATGCTGCACAAAATCAGTAAAATGGGATAAAAACGACACTACAAAATACAGAGCAAACATGATAAGAGAGAAAATTGCAAAAATTGCCGCCGCAGTAAATGATTTGACGGCAAAATCGCAAGAAGAAGTAGAGGCTTTGCGCATACAATACCTCAGCAAAAAAGGACAAATCTCGGAATTGTTCGACGATTTTCGCAACGTGCCGAAAGAAGACAAACGCGAAATAGGGCAACTGCTGAACCAACTGCGCGATGCCGCACAAAACAAACTCGTCGAGTTGAAAGCCATCATCGACACCACACAAAGCACGGCCGACAAACACGACCTGACCCGTTCGGCCGACACCATCGCCCTCGGCACACGCCACCCGCTGTCGTTGGTCAAAGAGGAGATTATCGACATATTTTCGCGCATCGGATTCTCGGTGGCCGAAGGTCCCGAAATAGAAGACGATTGGCACGTGTTCGGCGCACTGAATTTCCCGCCGGAACACCCGGCGCGCGACATGCAGGACACGTTTTTCATCGAGCAAAATCCCGATGTCGTTCTGCGCACACACACCTCGAGCGTGCAAACACGCATTATGACCTCGCAACAACCGCCCATTCGCGTGTTGTGCCCCGGACGCGTGTACCGCAACGAAGCCATTTCGTATCGCGCGCACTGTTTCTTTCACCAAATAGAAGGCCTCTACATCGACAAAAACGTATCGTTTGCCGACCTGAAACAAGCACTGCTCTACTTTGCCAAAGAGATGTTTGGCGAAGAGACCGAGATTCGCCTGCGTCCATCGTACTTTCCGTTCACCGAGCCAAGTGCCGAGATGGACATTTCGTGCGATTTGTGCGGCGGCAAAGGCTGTAACTTTTGCAAACACACCGGATGGGTCGAAATTCTCGGCTGCGGCATGGTCGATCCCAACGTGCTGAAAGCCTGCGGCATCGACCCCGACGTGTACACCGGCTATGCTTTCGGTATGGGCGTAGAGCGCATTGCCAACCTCAAATATCGTGTCAAAGACCTGCGCATGTTCTCCGAAAACGATGTTCGATTCCTGCAACAATTCCAATAAGACAACAACAGAGGAAAAACACTCAACACCATGTTAGTCAATATTTTGAAATCCAAAATCCATAGGGTAACCGTTACCGAAGCCTGCCTCGACTATATCGGCAGCATCACCATCGACGAAGACCTGATGGACGCAGCCGGCATTATAGCCAACGAACGTGTGCAAATAGTGGACAACAACAACGGCAATCGTTTGGAAACCTACGTCATCAAAGGCGAACGCGGATCGGGTGTCATCTGCCTGAATGGTGCCGCCGCCCACCTAGTGTCGGTTGGCGACGTGGTCATCATCATGGCCTACACTTGGATGGAACAAACCGAGGCATTGCAGTTTAGACCGAAAGTCATTTTTCCCGACACGCAAACAAACAAACTACTATAAATCAACCGTTTATAACAAAAAGAAGGAGCCGATTTCAAAAAAAATCGACTCTTTTTTTTAGTTTAAGTAGTATCGGCGGCCACGCCAAAAAACGAGCTTACTTGTCGTTTTTGGCCTCCATGCAGTGTTGTTGCCAGCGCCACGCCGACGCCAACGTATCTTCGACCGAGGTTTTGGCTTTCCACTTCAGCACTTTTTGCGCCAGCGTCGGATTAGCCCACACCTGTTCGATGTCGCCCTCGCGCCGTCCCACAATCTCGTACGGCACACGCATGCCGGTAACCGCCTCGAACGTTTTTATCAGTTCCATCACCGACAAACCTTTTCCGGTCCCAAGGTTGAATACTTCTGGCATTGTCAAATCCTTATCAATCAGACGTTTAACAGCCGACACATGTGCTTCGGCCAAATCCATCACGTTGATATAGTCGCGAATGCAGGTGCCATCGGGTGTATTGTAATCGTCGCCGAAAATGCGGATTTTTTTGTACACACCGGCGGCTGTCTGCACAACAAAAGGCACCAAGTTATTCGGCACGCCGTTAGGCAGTTCACCTATCAGTGCCGATGGGTGTGCGCCTATCGGGTTGAAGTAGCGCAAGATGATGCTTTTCAGCGCATTGTTGGCATGTACGGTATCGAAAATAATATTTTCGCAGATTTGTTTGGTGTTGCCATACGGCGACAGCGCTTTTTTGATGGGCGCCGTTTCGTCCACGGGGAGTATGTCGGGTTGGCCGTACACGGTGCACGACGACGAAAACACGAGGCCTTGCACTTTGTGTATCGGCATCAGTTCCAGCAGATTAACCAAGCCAACTACGTTGTTCCGATAGTATTTCAACGGCACTGTAACCGACTCGCCGACGGCCTTGCTGGCTGCAAAGTGAATCACCGCCTTGATGCCTTCGTGTTTGGTAAAGAATTTGTCCATGGCAACATAATCGGTGCAGTCGATATTTTCGAACAAAGGGCGTTTGCCCGTTATCTGTTCGATGCCGTTGAGCACTTCGATATTAGAATTGGACAAATTGTCCACGACATAGACATCGAATCCGGCTTCCATGAGTGCCACCACCGTATGCGAGCCTATATAGCCGGCACCACCCGTTACCAATATTTTATCGGGTGAGAGGTCAAGCATCTTTTTGATCATCTTTTTTACTTCCATAGTTGTTGCGGATAAACGCCATCGCGAATTAAACCATTTATTTTGAGTACCACTTGCGGACGGTCGTCGGCATAGGTTACGCCAAACCATTTGGACGGTGTATCGATAACCTCGCAGGTGGCCTTTCCCGTTTCGATAAGTGTATCGACAACGGTCGGGATATAGAATTCGGATTTAGGATCCATGCCGCGTTGCTGCACAAATTCGGCGAACAGTGTTTGCGAATGGTCAAAATAATCGGGTGTAAAGCCCCACATATTCATCGACACGAGCGCGTCTTTGTCCAACGTTTCGTACAAGCCGTTGGCTGCCGGATATTGAATGACGCCGCCGTTGCATTCGATTTGTGTGCGTTCGACCACCGAAGTCAGCAGGCGGTTGGCATCGACACGGCACACGCCACGATTGACAGCGCCGCTTTCCGATAAGGTGTTTTCGACGTGATAGGCAATCATGCAGTAACGACCGCTGCTGTTGGCGGCTTTTTTCAGAAAATCGGCCAACAACACATACGATTCGCAGCCGTAAAAATCGTCGGAGTTGATAACGGCAAATGGTTCGTGAATCACGTCGGCGGCCATCTGTATGGCGTGGTTGGTGCCCCATGGTTTGGTGCGTTCGGTGTTGTACGGAATGCCGGCCGGCACTTTGTCAATCTCCTGAAACACCACTTCGACCGGGATATGATTTTCGTATTTGCCAACGATTTGGCGGCGGAATTCGTCTTCGAAACTATGTCGGATAACAAACACAACTTTGCCAAACCCGGCGCGCAAGGCATCGTACACGGAATAGTCCATGATGGTTTCGCCATTGGGGCCGATGCCGTCCAACTGTTTCAGGCTGCCATAGCGACTACCCATGCCTGCGGCTAACACTAACAATGTCGGTTTCATACTTTTTTACACAAAATTCGGTGCAAAATTACAGTTTTTTTCTCTATCGGCGAAATCATCGGGTAAAAAACTGCAACAAAAAGCACTCAACCCGCTAATCTACAAACGCAAAAGTTATCAACAACCACCCGCAGCAGCCTTATGTGCGACAGCGAGTGTCAAAAAAAATTGATAAATTTTATCGGTTTCTGTTGCATATCTTCTTTTTTATTGGTAATTTTGCAATTTGTATTACAAAATAAAACAAAAACGTCAAATTTATAACCAAGAAAACACTATGGCGCACCCTATCGACAAATTGGACATGAAGATTCTGCAAATGATTTCGCGCAATGCACGCGTTCCGTTTTTGGAAGTCGCACGCGAATGCGGCGTATCAGGCGCAGCCATCCATCAGCGCGTTCAGAAGATGATTGAAAACGGAGTTATCAAAGGTTCGGAATTTACGGTCGATGTCAGCAAAATAGGCTACCAAACCTGCGCATTTGTGGGCATCACCATTGCCGACATGGCCAACTATCACCGTGTGATAGCACTGCTGCACGAGATTCCCGAAATTGTGGAATGCCACGCCACGACCGGTCATTTCACCCTGTTGGTCAAGATTTATGCGCGCGACAACCACAGTCTGATGAAAATCATTTTAGAGCGCATTGCCGCCATCGAAGGCGTGTCGAACACCGAAACTTGTTTTATGTCGCTCGACGAATTGTTTGTGCGTCAAGTATCAACTTTCGACATCTAAACACACGATGAACAACGACTACAACTACGATGACGAGTTAACAAACGAAGAAGAAAACGAAATGATTCGTCAATACGAAGAGTCCGTTGCGCACCGGCGAGGCGACTACTTCGATGTGGACGAAATGGAAATCATCATCGAGCACTATCTGTTTGCCGGCGACATTGACGCTGCGCAACAGGCATTGAAATATGGATTCAGGCTGCACCCGAACGACAGCAATCTGTATTGTCAGAAGGCAGCCATTTTGCTGCATCTTGGCAATTTGGACGAAGCATTGGCGCTCATCGAACGCTATCGCGACGTGAACGACCCCGTGCACACCTACAATCGTGCCGAAATTCTCTACAAAATAGGGCGCAAGCAGGAAGCACTCAACGAGTTTAGGCGCATGGTCGATAACGACGACAACGACGCCGAGGAACTCAAAGGTTTGTGTGGCGACATCATCATCTTGCTCAACAGTTATCAGGACTACACACATAGTTTGTACTTTGTGGACAAATATTTGGCCATCGACCCGAACAATCTCGACTTTTTGGAAACCAAAGGATTCGCCCTCGAGTGTTTGGGCGACCACACGCAAGCCATTGCCTTATATAATAGGGTGCTCGACCTCGACCCGTATCACATCTCGACATGGCACTATCTGGGCGCATTGTATTTGGACAGCGGAAATTATGCCGAAGCCCTCAAAGCCTTTGACTACGTTTTGGCCATCGACCCGCACAATACCATTGCACTGTCGCAGAAAGCCTATTGCCTGTTCTACCAAGACGATTTCGCCAAGGCTGCCGAGTGTTGCCGGCAGTTTTTGCAGTTTTTTCCCGACGACGATCTTCTGCTGATGCTTCTGGGCGAATGTTACAACAATCTGGGCGACACCGACCGTGCCTTAAAAGCGTTTCGCAAGGCCGTCGCTTTGAACCCCGACGCGCCCGAAGGACATATAGCCATCGGCGAAATACTTGACCGGCAAGGCAAATACGATGCTGCCATCGACGAACTGCAGCAAGCCGTAAAACTCAGCCCCGACAACGCTTTGACGTTGCAAAAACTCGGCAATCTGTATTTCACGCAAGCCGACTTTGCGTCAGCGGTAACCGCCTACGGACGCGCCTATCGGTTAGACCCCCATCTGGAAAAAATATGTTTGTGTTACGCGTTGGCTTTCTACGGATTGGGCGATTTTGAGCAAGCACAAAAATACTACAACAAAGCCAAACACAGCGACCAAAAAGCCGCAGTGGTCTTCTTGCAAGTATTTCCGGAGGCCGGCACCAACATTACACTATAAATATTATGAAAAAAACCTTCATCGCATTACTGCTTTTTGTTGCCGGCTCTTTGACCGCGCAAAACGCACAACCGCAAGACTCCACCCAATCGATTGTCAGCAGCATCATCGGCTGGTACGACGCCAACATGAACTACGGCAGCATCACAGCCTTGATGGCACTTGAAAGTTCATTTATTCCCTTTCCGTCGGAAGTGGTGATACCGCCGGCCGCCTACGTTGCCAGCAGCCCCGACAACCCGATGAACATCGTCCTTGTGGTGGTGTTTGGCACACTCGGCGCACTCATCGGCGCGCTCATCAACTATCTTTTGGCACTGTGGTTGGGACGCCCGATTATTTACAAATTTGCCGACAGCAAAATAGGGCGTTTGTGCCTGCTCAGCAGCGACAAAGTGCGCAAAGCCGAAGACTACTTCAACCGCCACGGCAAAATCTCCACGTTCATCGGGCGCCTTGTTCCGGGCATCAGACAACTCATTTCCATTCCGGCCGGACTTGCGCGCATGAACATCGGCAGTTTTTTGCTCTACACCACCCTCGGAGCCGGCATTTGGAACATTCTGTTGGCACTATTGGGATATGTGGCACACGGGCAAGCCGACCTTATCGACAAATACAATCGCGAATTGTCGGTGGCAGTGGTCGTCGTTGTGGCAGCAGCCATCGTCGGGGTGATTATCAAAAAAGCCATTGCACACCACCGCAACAAGCAGGCAAAACATTCCGCCGAGCCATGAAACACTACGGACTGATAGGACGCACACTCGGGCATTCGTTTTCGAAAAACTACTTCACCCGCAAATTTTCCGAGCAGCACATCGCCGCCGACTATGCCTTGTGCGAAGTGGCGTCGCCCGATGATTTCGCCACCCTTTTGGCCGGCGATTGGAGCGGATTGAACGTTACCATTCCGTACAAAACCGCCATCATACCCTATTTAGACCGATTGGACGACACCGCCGCCGCCATCGGCGCCGTGAACACCATCAAATTTGCAAACGCCGACGGCAAACGCCGCCTCATCGGCTACAACACCGACGCCATCGGGTTCGAACAATCGCTGCGCCCACTGCTGCGCCCGCACCACAAACGCGCACTTGTGCTTGGCACCGGCGGCGCATCGAAAGCCGTTACATTTGTACTCGACAAATTGGGCATCGAATGGATTTATGTGTCGCGCGAAGCCGGTCCGCGCCGCCTCGACTACGCCGAAACCGACCGCGAAGCCATCGCCACACACACACTCATTATCAACACCACACCGCTCGGCATGTTTCCCGACACCGACAGTTATCCAGACATTCCATACAAAGCACTGACATCCAAGCACTTGCTGTTCGACCTTGTGTACAATCCAGCACAAACCGCTTTTATGGCACGCGGCGAACATTATGGTGCCACGACCAAAAACGGCCTCGAAATGCTGCACCTGCAAGCCGAAGCCGCCTACCGCATCTGGACGTCCGACTAACGACAGCAGCACAAAAACAAAGCCCCGCACATCAACAACGTGCGAGGCCTCGATATCGTTTCTGACGAACTTCAAAATTCGATATAGCGCATCAATGGCTGCGCCAAATACGCCGAGCACAACTCCGCATCGTCGTTCGAATGCCAGCAACGCTGTGCCACGTCGAGCAAAAACAGTTCGTGCGTTTCGTAATCGAACACAAAGCACTCGCACGCGGGGAAACGTGTTTGCAATTTCTCGCATTTGCGCATTATTTTGCGGCACTCGCGGTGAATGGTAATCTCCAAAAACATCAGCGGCACATTGTTCCGATTGTAAATAATTACATCGGGGGCTTTGTCGTCCCAATTATCGGTTACAGTCGATTCCGTACGAACAATCATACCATTCGCAAACACCTCATCGTACATAGTATGTGCTATATGAAGCATATAATCTTGGTGTAAAAATTGCGGGCGCGGGCTCATGCCAATGCCGGTGTAGTTGTCTAATAAACCCATAATTGTTAATTTGAAAACTTTATACTGCAAAATTACGACATTCCGGCGATTCGGCAAAATAACTCACCAATTTTAAGGTTACAGAAACGCCGCAGTAAAGTTACAAATGAACAAGCACAACAAAGCCCCGCATTTAGCTGTGCGAGGCTTTTGTGTTATGCACCAACCGGGACGACGGCAAGGCTGAATAATCATTTAAAATCGGTTAACTCTAACAAAAGAGAACCATATGTTTGATCAAAATGGATACGATATTTTTGCATTTGACCTTTAGGAGTAAAATCTGCTAAAAGCCAACCCTCATTGCTATTATTATACCCGCAAAGTTGATAATCACGATTTGACACTAAATTAAATGTATCCACATTAAATTGTTTATTCGTAAATGTAAAACCTGCGACTTGAGAACCTTCTTTTTCTATTACAAAACGAACTTTGCCATCAGGAAAAAGGTGAGTATCGTTATAAGTCAGTGTGTCTTGAGGTTCCCAGCAAAAAATTACTTGAGTTTCAGACTCTTCTTGTTTGGGAGGTTCATTAGTTTCACAACCGCTTAATAGTATGCATATTGCAGTAAATGCAAGAAAGATTATTTTTTTCATGTTTGTTATTTTTTTAGTTTCTCATACGATTGAATTAACAGACTCTTTGGCTCATTGCAACGTTCATCGGTGGTTTTAAGCCCATAGTGTTCGCAAATTGTTTTAGCCAAATTGGGATTTGCAGGAAAACGATTGCCTGCATTGGCAAGCGTGTCCAAGTACTCACGCATCAAATTCCTGTCGTGTTGAATAAACAAAAAAACGGCATCAATAATTTGCTCGTCAAATTGTTTGAGTACTTTTTCAAAAAAATCATTCATATTTTTTTGTTTTTGTGTGCCTCGCCATCTCCAAGATCGGCGGTTAATACAATAAAAAAAGCGTGGAGATGTCAGTTTATCATAACCGAGGCATCGCCAAACGCCTTACCACCAATAAACAACTCACCACGCCTGACATTCTTACATGGAGCAAGAGCTGCCAGAACGTAGTCGTCCGGTTTTTACTGGTGATGAAATTTGGCGAATTTCGGTTATAGTAAAACTAAACGCTTACAGAATATGTATCAATCAAAACACAGGCGGTCGCTACTGCCATTTACGGTTTTGATAGCGCAAAAATAGGCATATTATTTCAAACCACCAACAATTTTGCCGTAAAAAAACGCCATCGGCCGCAACCACATGCAATATTTTGGGCAAAAAGCAACAAACATAACCGCTGTTATTCATTTTTTTTGTAACTTTGCAGCCGGTTTTTAAGGTAATGTATATGCAAGATATTCGTAACATAGCAATTATCGCTCACGTTGACCACGGCAAAACCACGCTGGTGGACAAAATGCTGCTGGCCGGACAACTATTCCGCGAAAATCAGCAAACGGGCGAACTCATTTTGGACAACAACGACCTGGAACGCGAACGCGGCATCACGATTCTGTCGAAAAACGTTTCGATCACCTACAAAGGCACCAAAATCAACATCATCGATACGCCGGGGCACGCCGATTTCGGTGGTGAAGTCGAGCGTGTGCTCAACATGGCCGACGGCTGTCTGCTGCTGGTCGATGCGTTCGAAGGGCCGATGCCGCAAACACGTTTCGTGCTGCAAAAAGCACTGCAAATCGGTCTGAAACCCATTGTCGTCATCAACAAAGTCGACAAACCCAACTGCCGCCCCGACGAAGCCCAAGAGGCTGTGTTCGACCTGATGTGCAACCTGAACGCCACCGAAGACCAACTCGACTTTCAGACCATCTACGGTTCGGCCAAGCAGAATTGGATGTCAACCGATTGGCGCACACCTACCGACAACATCACTGCCCTACTCGATGCCATCATCGAATACATTCCAGCCCCGCAATACATCGAAGGTGCGGCGCAAATGCTCATCACATCGCTCGACTACTCGTCGTATGTAGGGCGCATCGCTGTAGGGCGCGTACACCGCGGCACATTCAAAGCCAACCAAGACGTGGCACTCATCAAACGCGATGGCACCGTCGTGAAATCGCGCATCAAAACCTTGAACACATTCACCGGTTTGGGCAAAGTGGACGCCGCCGAAGTCGGCTCGGGCGACATCTGCGCCATGGTCGGCATCGACGGATTTGAAATTGGCGACACCATTGCCGACATCAACACGCCGGAAGCCTTGCCGCCCATCGCCATCGACGAACCGACAATGAGCATGTCGTTCACCAACAACGACTCGCCATTCTACGGTCAGGACGGCAAATACGTTACCTCGCGCCACATACACGAACGCCTGATGCGCGAATTGGACAAAAACTTGGCACTGCGCGTCGAAAAATCGGATACCTCCGACGTTTGGCGCGTATCGGGACGCGGCGTGCTGCACCTGTCGGTGCTCATCGAAACCATGCGCCGCGAAGGCTACGAACTGCAAGTCGGTCAGCCGCAAGTCATCACCAAAGAGATAGACGGCGTGAAATGCGAGCCCATCGAGCAACTCACCATCAACGTGCCCGAAGAATATTCCAGCAAAATCATCGACGTGATAACGCGCCGCAAAGGTGAACTCACCATGATGGAAACGCAAAACGACCGTCTGCAATTGGAATTTATGATACCATCGCGCGGCATCATCGGGCTGCGCAACACCATACTGACACTGTCGGCCGGCGAAGCCATCATGGCGCATCGTTTTGCCGAATATCAGCCTTGGAAAGGCGACATCGAACGCCGTCAAAACGGGTCGCTCATCGCCATGGAAGCCGGTACGGCATTTGCCTACGCCCTCGACAAGTTGCAAGACCGTGGCCGATTTTTCATTTTCCCGCAGGACGAAGTTTACGCCGGACAAGTCGTGGGCGAAAATGCCAAAGAAGGCGACATCGTCATCAACGTAACCAAGGCCAAAAAACTGACCAACATGCGTTCGAAAAGCGCCGACGACAAAGCGACACTGCCGCCACCCATCGTCTTCAGCCTCGAAGAAGCACTCGAGTACATCAAAGAAGATGAGTATGTAGAAGTTACGCCGCATCACCTGCGCATTCGCAAAATAATACTCGACGAAACCGAACGCAAGCGTCAAGGCAAAAACGCCTAAAAAACAAAATGTGCAAAAAAAGTCGTTGAAAATCATTGCTATTCAACGATTTTTTTGTATCTTTGCGCCGCATTTTACGCAAATGCATAATTAACCCTATTGTTTAACCTGTCGGACGCCAAAACCTCCGACGCAAAAAAAAATTTTTCCACAATGGAAGAAAACAAATTTCAAGCAGCCCCTGCCGCTGACTTCGATTGGGATGCCTACGAAAACGGCGATGTTGTAACCAAAGAAGAAAAAGCAGAACTTACCGCACAGTACGACAACACACTGAACAAAGTGAAAGACAAAGAAGTCGTAATGGGCACCATCATCTCGATGAACAAACGCGAAGTAGTGGTAAACATCGGTTTCAAATCGGACGGTATCATTCCGATGAGCGAGTTTCGCTACAACCCCGACCTGAAAGTCGGCGACCAAGTAGAAGTGTACATCGAGAGCCAAGAAGACAAAAAAGGTCAACTGATTCTGTCGCACAAAGCAGCCCGTGCTTCGCGTTCGTGGGATCGTGTAAACGAAGCCCTCAACAACGAAGAGATTATCAAAGGCTATGTAAAATGTCGCACCAAAGGCGGCATGATTGTCGATGTCTTCGGCATCGAAGCCTTCTTGCCGGGTTCGCAAATCGACGTTAAACCCATCCGCGACTACGACATATTCGTAGGCAAAACGATGGAGTTCAAAGTCGTTAAAATCAACCAAGAATACAAAAACGTTGTTGTTTCGCACAAAGCCCTTATCGAAGCCGAACTCGAGAAACAGAAAAAAGAGATTATCTCGAAACTCGAGAGAGGTCAAGTGCTCGAAGGCGTTGTCAAAAACATTGCCTCGTTCGGTGCATTTATCGACCTTGGCGGCGTAGATGGTTTGATTCACATCACCGACTTGAGTTGGGGACGTGTAAACGATCCGTCGGAAGTGGTTCAACTCGACCAAAAAATCAATGTGGTTATCCTCGATTTCGACGACGAGAAAAAACGTATTGCTCTCGGCTTGAAACAACTGACACCGCACCCGTGGGATGCCCTCGACCCGAACTTGCAGGTAGGCGACCATGTGAAAGGCAAAGTAGTGATGATGACCGACTACGGCGCATTTGTCGAAGTCATTCCGGGCGTCGAAGGTTTGATTCACGTCAGCGAAATGAGTTGGAGCCAACACCTGCGTAGCGCGCAAGATTTCTTGAAAATAGGCGACGACGTCGAAGCCGTCATCCTCACCCTCGACCGCAACGAGCGCAAAATGTCGCTCGGCATCAAACAACTGAAAGCCGACCCGTGGGAAACCATCGACACCAAATATGCCGTTGGCACACACCACATGGCCAAAGTGCGCAACTTCACCAACTTCGGTGTATTTGTCGAGATTGAAGAAGGCATCGATGGTCTGATTCACATCAGCGACTTGAGTTGGACGAAGAAAATCAAACATCCGTCGGAATTCACACAAATCGGTTCCGAAATCGAAGTGGTTGTGTTGGAAATAGACAAAGAAAATCGTCGTTTGAGCCTCGGCCACAAACAATTGGAAGAAAATCCGTGGGATGCGTTCGAGACCATTTTCACGCCTGACAGCATTCACGAAGGCACCATCATCGAGATGCTCGACAAAGGCGCTGTGGTTGCATTGCCATACGGTGCCGAAGGTTTTGCCACACCGAAACACTTGGTGAAAGAAGACGGCACAATGGCCAAAATGGACGAGAAACTGAGTTTCAAAGTCATCGAATTCAACAAAGAAACCAAACGCATCATCTTGTCGCACAGCCGCATCCACGAGGACGAAGCCAAAGCTGCATCGGCCGAAGCCGAAGCCGCCGACAGCAAAAAAGCAACCAAAAAATCCCAAAAAGAAGAGTTGCCCGTGATCGAAAAAACGACACTCGGCGACATCGACGCTTTGTCGGCTCTGAAAAATGAGATGGTAGCCGCAGCCACCGAAAAATTGATCAAAAAAGAGGCTGAGAAAAACGCTGACGAGCAAGCCGAGAAACCGGCCAAAAAAACGTCGCGCGCCAAAAAAGCCGCAGCAGCAGAAGGCGAAGCCGAAGCCAAACCGGCCAAAAAGGCAACAAAAAAAGCAGCCAAAAAAGATGATGCCGAATAAGTGAGACACCGTAAAAACGGTTTTCAAAACTAACGATAGAGAGCGAAGCCCGAAAAAAGGCCTCGCTCTCTTGTTTTCGGCGCATGCGACATCGTTTTTTGCCCATGCGAACGACCCGAAAAAAAAATGTGAGTTTTTTGTTTGCCGATTCCAAACAAATGCGTATTTTTGCATCAAAGTTATGTCAATTTCTTAACCAACTAAAATTCAAACAATTATGAAAGACCTAAAAGGCACAAAAACAGAGAAAAACCTCATGGAGGCATTTGCCGGCGAATCGCAGGCACGCAACAAGTACACCTATTTCGCCTCGAAAGCGAAAAAAGATGGTTATCAGCAGATAGCCGCCTTGTTTGAAGAGACCGCAAACAACGAAAAAGAACACGCCAAAATGTGGTTCAAGTATTTGGAAGGTGGTGAATTGCACGACACGATGACCAACCTGAAAGCAGCCGCCGATGGCGAAAACTACGAATGGACGGACATGTACGACCGTATGGCCAAAGAGGCTGAAGAGGAAGGCTTTATCGAAATTGCAGCCAAGATGCGCGGTGTAGCCGCCATCGAAAAGGCACACGAAGAGCGCTATCGTCGTCTGCTGCAAAACATCGAAGAGGGCGTGGTATTCTCGCGCGATGGCGACACCATTTGGCAATGCCGCAACTGCGGACACATTGTTGTAGGAGCGAAAGCGCCCGAAATATGTCCGGTGTGCAACCACCCGCAAAGTTACTTCGAAGTGAAAGCAACCAATTATTAACCTTTAACACAAAACGATTATGAGAAGCATCACAACATTCGATTTGCAGTATGCGCACCGATTTTACGGTTTTCAAGGCGAAGCGCAATATTTGCACGGACACACCGGCGTTTTGACCATCGAAGTGGAAGATTCCATCAACGAGGGCGTCAATATGGTGTATCCTTGTAACGAGATTCAAAAAGTGGCATGGGATGTGCTGAAAAATTTCGACCACGCTCTGATTCTCAGAGAGGATGACCCGCTGTTGCCGGCCATTCTGGATGTGTACGAAAAACAAGGCATCAAAAACGGCCATCCGCGCAACACGATGAAAGGCGAAGCCTTCAAAACGGAATTGGCCACAGCCTATCCCGATTGTCGGTTGGTGGTAACCAAAGAGACGATGACCGTTGAGGGAATGATCAAAATCGTTTATGCCCTTTTGCGCGACAAACTCAACATCGCCAAAATCACATTCACCAGCGGTGTAAACGCTGCATCGGCCGAATTTGACGGCCGCAAGCAAATCGACCGCTGCCCGCTCTGTGGCATTTCGCTCGACGAAAACGGCGTTTGCCCAAAATGCGGTTATCGCAAGCACTAATTTAGTCTGACAGCGGTGCGCGACACAGCAAGCGCATCGTCCGTCAAAACCAAACAAGAACGTGAAAGCGTCCGGTTCGCTGCAAGATGCAGAAGCCGGCGCTTTTGGTTAACGGCAACGCCCTGCATCAACGCGTCAGCATAAATTTGATGCTGAAGCCAACGTTTGAGGTCGAAATCGGATAAGAGGTCGAAATCAACGGTTTGCTCATCTGATAGTCGTAGAACAGCCGCAGATTCAGTTTTGAACTAAACACATAGTCGGCAGTCAGTTTGATGGTCATCATTTTGGTGCCGGTGGTCGGCTGTACATCGTCGTTGTCGATTTTTCGGATAATGGTTTTGATGTCTTTGAACGAGAAATCGATGCGCGTTGTCAAGTCGTTTTTCACCGTGGTGGTCTTCTTCTTCAGTTTCAGCACGACATCAAAATCTTTGACTACATATCCCAACCCGACAACCCATTCGTCGTTGGTCGATTCGATGAGTTGGTTGGAGTTGAGGTTGAGCGACAAGGTACGCTGTTTGCGGTATTCGAATTTTCCGGTGAAACTATTTTTCATCGCCACATCCAAAGCGAGGAACGGTGCGAAACTCTCGTTGATGGTAACGCTCGATATGTCGTATTGGCTCGATGGGATGGGATTGCCGCTCGTTACATCGCGCACGAAACCAAATCCGTCTTCGTTTTCGGCATAATTGGCAAACGATGTATATGCCGCCACGTTGTATGTACATTGGTAGGCGTGGTTGAGTGTTACCGATTTGAAGTATTTTTGCACCCACGGTATGCGTGTCAATCCGTCGTAGGATATTTTCCAATTCGGTATCAGATTCCAAAAAGCGGGGAATGGCGAGAGGTCGGCTTTGGCGATGTCGCGTCCCGTGTAGGCGGCCAGAAATGCCGGAATCAACACATCGGGCGAATTTTGGCTATAGGTTCCGTTGGCGGCATCGTAGGTTTTACCTTTCAGTTCGTTGTCGGCCATGAATCCGGTAGTCGGATATTTTGTACCTTTGTATCGCTGTTGCAGAGTCGAAGCCACATACGCCCGATTTTGTTTGAACTGTTCGAACGCCCGCGACGCATAATTTTCGGACGCATCGCCGGTGTGCCAAAACGAGGTGAGTATGGCGGCGTGTGTCATGCGGAAAGTGCCGGTGAACGTGGTCGGCATGTCGCTGTACATGTATTGAATGGAGGTTTGGTCGGTCGAAACACGTTTTGAGTTCAAATCGATTTTCAATCCCGGCAGCGGTTCCAAGTTCAGTTTGACATCGAAATCGGATGTGAACGACTGCGACGCCGGATTGATGATAGAGTCGTTCATCACAATCCACCCGCGTTCGGCAGCGCGTTCCAAATAATCGCGTCGCGGTACGCCAAAAGCGAAATCGAGTCCCGGCGCAAGTACGCCATTGTTGGCACTTTGTCCCATAAATCCGGCATCGGCGAAGAAACTCGGCAATGCCAATGTGCTTGTTTCGCGGTACGATACGGACAGGCGCCGTATCAGCATCAGGAAACGCACCGACAATTCGCCCGCTTTTTTGGCCGGCGACACCTGATTCGGGTCGGTAGTTTGCAACGCCACTTTCAGGTTAGTCATCGACGCTTTGCCGATGAACCGAATCGTATTGTTGTCCACAATCGTATAAGGCACTTTAACCGTTTTGCCCAGCGTATCGGTGATTTCGATTTTCAGCAATTTGCTGTTCAGTTTGTGTTTCAGTTCTACCGACTGCCCTTTTTCGATGTTCAATGTCAAGGTTTCGTTTTTCGGCTTGAAACGGTTGTTGGCGCCGCCACGTCGTGTGTTGTTTCTGTTCGACGAATAGCGTGTGTTGATATCCTTCAGATATTTCGATTTGTTGTAGAGTTTTTCGAAATTCATTTGTCCATCGACTTGCCAATTAGCGAGGTTCGACACCTCGTTTCCCAGCGTAACATTGTCGTCGAGTTCGGCACCGCGATTCCAATTGTAAGTTACGTTGTATTGTCCGTTGGCCGTTATCCAATCGAATATCGGCATTTTGCTGAACGGCACCGAATACGAGGCGTTGAACACCTGCTGATAGGTGAGCGGCCGCCCGAAATGCGCCATGCTCTGCAGTACGGTGTCTTTCCAATTTTCGTATTCATCGGGGAAAAATTCGCGATTGACAGGCGTATTTTTCGTTTCGTCGATGCGGGCATTGAATGCTGTTGTGAGATGGAATTTCAGATTTTTGGTCAAATCGTATTTCAATTCGAACTGTCTATCCCACACGAAATCCTTGCTCGACGACAGCAACGAGTTGTTCACGTCGTAGTAATTGAGTTCCATCGATCCTTCGAGGTCGCGCAATTGTGTTTCGCTATACCGTCGGTTCATGGTGGTCGAGAATGCCAACACGCTCGGTTCGTAGTTGATGCCAAAATCTTTGAATAATCGCCATGCCGGTTTTTGGAATGCCTTCACGTTTTTGAACGGTTCCCACGGGCTCGGTGTAGTGCTGAAATTGTAACTCAGCGTACCACGATGTTGCAGTGTAACATCACGTTCGGTTTCGGGGTCGAGTTCTTGCGTTTCGGTATAGGCATACGAGGCCGAGAAGTTGGCAGGGTCGTACACGCGTGGGCGCGATGCCGTTTTGATGTCAACTTTGACATTGGTCAGGTTAACGCTTTTGTTCACCGTTTTGGTTTCGGCCAAGCGCAGCAAAGAGTCGCGCTCGGTTTTGGTTTCGAGCGCATCGAGCGCGTCGTCAAGCAAGATGTCGCCATCCAACGGGTTGTATTGCGGTTTGCTGTTTTCGAGCGAATACGAGAAATAGAGCGGAATATGCACGTTGGCTTTTTCGGGGAAGAAACGCCCGAACTCGAAAGCGGCACTCACATTCAGTTGCGTCAGGTCGTCCATGCGGCGTTGCAGCAAATTCTCCTCGATGCCGCCGAAGCCGGCCGTTTCGTGGCGCACCGACAAGTTGAAGTTACCAATATCCGACAAGCCGATTGAGGCATTGCCCATGACTGCCCAGCCGCCATCTTCGTTGTAGTCGGTCAGGCGCAATTCGTCCAACCACACTTCGCCGGTTTTGACTTCGCGTCCTTGGTTGCGCACACCAATCATGATGGTTTGCACATCGCCCAAACTCGGATTACCGACAATGGTTACCTTATTTTTGGGTTTATCGGGGTCGAATTCGGAATAGGCTTTTGTGTACGACACAGATCCACCTTGGTTTTTCTGTGCATTTCGGTTATTTTTGATATTGGTCAGCAATTCGAGCGGGAAATCGAACATATTCGATTCCGGCCACACGATTTTTGCATCGGTTTCGCTCGACGAATAGATGCCTTCGGGCGTCAATTTCAGCGGAATTTCGTACTCGTAGTAATTGTTTTGATAATCGCTGCCCAAGCGAATGAACACCGACAATTCGTAGTCGTTCAGTTCGCCCATATCGTCGAGCATGTGTTCGGCGTGGGTAAACATCTGTAACCGCCGATATTGGCGCATATCCATCGAAATGTTTTTATAGACGGCGCGCGCATCGCCGGGTGCCAAATCGTACACACGCACAACCATCGACTGTTCGTTTTCCTGCGTCAGTTGCGGTTGGCTGGGGTCGGTTTCGCGCGTTACGCCGGGCGGCAACACATAGTTCACCGGCGTTTTTTTATTGTTCTCTTCGATGCTCACCGACGACACGTTCATGGTGCCGACAGTCGAAGGCGGATTGGTCGGGTCGTACAACGGTTTGGTGTAACTACGCCATTCGCCACGAATCAGTTCGAGTGTACCGAAACGCAAAAATGTCGGTTCGGTAAATCCGTGCATAAACATACGCATGAAGCGTACCGATTTGAAATCGCGAATCGAGCCGACTTTCTTTTCGTACTCGCGAATAGGAATTTTGAACTGATACCAAGTAACATCTTCGGTTTTGCCGTTTTCGAGTTCGACATGCGCCACAATCTTATCGGTGATGAAATTGTTGCCCACTTCCATGGCTGCCGGCCGCAGACTGACACGATATTGATAGTATTTTTCGTACTCGTTCAGCGTATTATCCTGATTGATATCCTCGACATCGGGCACCGTGGTAGCCGACACGGAATAGGTTTCGGTACCGGCATCGGATGCCGGCGAATTGCCTTCGGGGCCGCAATAGTGTTTGTAGCGTTCGATGATACCGACCTCGGCCGCATCGTAATCGGAGCCACGATAATGATGGAAATTGTCGCCGGCGGGGTCGTTCAGTGGCGAGAACGGATCGCTCTCGAACGCTGCCAACGCCGTGGGTGTCAATGCGTTGCGCAGAGTTTCGACATAGTTTTTGTAGGTCGGGAATGCGAATTCGTCGTCGGTGCGCAAGCCGTTCAAGCCCACATCTTGATATTCGCGGGCACCGGCGCTGTTGTCGAACGCCAACACCATCGACTGTTTGCGCGGCACACGTCCCCACACGGTGGCATCGGTCTGTGTGGTATCGCCATCGATGGGCATGCCGTTTTCGAAAAACTTTTTACCATCTTTCAGAATATCCTCCGACACATCGCCCAAGTTGAAATACAGGTCGCCGCCCTGAGCCGTGCCCAACGTATCGTACACAAACGGGTCCATCAGCCAAAACTCCAAGTACTCGATGTTGGCCGTTTCGAAATCGCTGGTTTCCAACTTGCGCATCATGCCGCCCCAACGTTTTTCGGGATTTTGCAATTTGCCCGTGGTCATATCCATGCCGGCGACATCCATATTGTACGGGCCGCGTTCGTCGGGATAGAAACTCAAGTTCAACACCGGCAAATACGACGACTGCCCCATCAAACTTTCGCGATTTGGAAACAACTCCTGCTCACGCACGGCACGCGTCAGGTGATTCGATTGCAAATCCGGATCCTTGCGAATATGCTCCGGCGTGGTGGAATTGTTCAAGTTAAATACGCTATTATCGATTGAAAACCAAGAAAATAGTGCTCTGTTTTTGCCATAATCGGTATTGTTCGACAAGGCCGCTTCGGGGAACAATGCGCCGGCGCTCGGGTCGTAGGGCGTGCTGGCCAGATGCCAATAGTACGGATAGCGCAGGTCGATGCCCGTTTCGGTCGATTCGAAATCGTCCAAATAGGCATATCCCGGATTGTTGTCCACCTTGCGATGGCCGGGAATCAAATGGGCAAATTCGCCACTCAACGCAATGTTCGATGGTGCAGTGGCATTCAGCAACGGCAACGCATCGATGGCTTTGGTCAACCACGGCGCCTCGTCGCGATAGGCGGCATTCACACCCCAAATGGTGTTGGCAATCGGCTCGTTGCCTACTTCGGTTTTGGTTACCAAAGGCATTTCCGAGAGATGCATCACCGTGCCGCCCAACGAAAATTTTTCGTTGAACGCATATTCCAAATGGGTGCCAACCAATGTTTTGCGCTGTGTGTTGAACAACGATTGATTTTCGAGCGACACATCAACCGATGTCCCCGAAGCCAAAATCGACTCGTTGAGAATGGTTACCGTTCCCATCGTGTAATCGACCGTGTAATCGACATTTTCCGTCAGTGTGGCGCCACCGGCCGTAACTACCACCGATCCGCGCGGCACATTCATGGCACCCAACTGAATCTCGCTGCCCGAACTCGATTGATATTTACCCGTCAGGCGAAATTTATTTTTCTCGGTCAATTCGCCGGCTACCACCAGCGTCGAATCGTACAACTCCTGAAACACATATTTATCGGCTATGGCATCGTTGCCAATAGCTTTGCGCAGATGCGAGCCGAAAGGTTCGACCACAGGAAAAATGATGCGTCCGGTTGACGATTGCACCGTATAGCCTTCCACATAGTCGAATTTGCCGTCGGGGCGAGCCTCCTGACGCGCATCCAAACGGTCGAGGTTCATCACTTTCAGCAGCAATTTATTTTTCACATTACCTTCCGACAGATAGTTCAGATAGGTGCCTGTGGTATCGTTCTGATACTGTACATTCAGTTCAAAATTATCTGCCTGAATGTTCATGGCGCCAAGGTAATAGACGTTTTTCATCATCAACTGCCACATGGCGTTCGATGGCGATTGCGCCGAACTTTTCAGCATCTTAACCATCAGAGCGTCAGGCGATTCGATGCCATCGGTCGAAAATTCGCCGACTTGATACGTTTTGCCGCCAAGCGTGTATTCGTAGGCCACAGCCAGCACCTCATCAGCATTCAACGCCGTTTTCAGCGATATGAATCCCAAGGTACTGTTCAGCGTGTACTCCGACGATTCCAAACGGCGCGCGCTCTCTATCTTTTCGTAATCCTCGCCACCTTCGATGCCCATTCCGGCATAAGTGCCCTCCATCAAATTGTTGAATTGCTGAATATCGCGAATATTCGGTATCGATTTTATCTCGTTGTACAACGTATTGGCCGCATTGTCGGGATAGCGCGCGCCCGATGCTGTCCAATGCGCATTGTCTATCGTTTGTCCTTCGGCCAAATCCATGAAACACAATATATTACGCGCTTGGTCGAAATTGCCGCGTTTGTTCGTTACCCACACTTCGATGCGGTTGATGGTGATGCCCGACGTAATGTAGGGCAGTTTGCTCATGTTCTGGTCGTAGGTGTCGCGAAAATATTGTGAAAGGAAAAAGTGGCGATTTTCATCGTACTTGTCGATAGCGACATCAAATTCGCGGCGCTGCGAGCCGCCTTTCGAACTCACCTTTTGGCTCGACGACTTCTGCTGCGAAGCCACCGCCGAAATGCTCAATTTGCCAAACTGCAAATCGGCTTTGAAACCAAACAGCGACGAACTGCCTCGAATGAGCGAACTATTCAGCGGCATACTCACATTGCCCACCTCTATTTTGCGGATTATCTCGTCCTCCTTGCCTTCGTAGCCAAGTTTCAGCATCTGTTGGTCAAACTCGAACGTCGCATCGGTGTTGTAATTCATCGTAAAGTTGATTTTGTCGCCAACTTTACCATTGACATTCAGTTGGATTTTTTCATCGAAATCGAATGTAGTCGTCTTGCGCAAGCGTTCCGACATCGACGGATTATCCACCTTGTTGGTAACGATTCCGAATATCAGTTCGGCCGAGCCTTGCGTTTTCAGCTGCACACCGCCGGGACCAAACACTTTTTCGGCCGGTCCCAAACTGAATTTCATATCAGCCAGATTGAATTTATCTTCGAAATTGGATTGTGCTTCGGCATTTTTGGCGCGAAAATATTGGCTCATCTGCGTCCGCTGTGTGTAGTTTTGATACTCGTCTCCGGACATCACAAAGGGTGTCGCCACATCCATCTCGCCCACTTTGGTGTGGAACACATAATTGCCCGTATTCGGGTCGTACACCACTTCGCTCTGCACGTTCGATGGTTGCAAATCCATCGGATATTGCTGCTGCAATTCGCCATAGGTTTGTGTTTGCAACGGTTTTACGGCATAGGCTCGCAACATGGCCGTATCGGTAGGCACGGCATAATCGTATGCCGCATCATCGGCAGCAGTTGCCCCCGCATCGTTCTGTTGCGCCACCATCGAATTGTACGGCAGCAACACAAGGCCACCGACAAACAGCATTACAACTATTTTTTGGAACAGATTCACGCGCGCAATCTCATTACAACATACGCAAAGCGCTCTTTATCAACGCTTCAACCGACAGATTTGGCGTCTCTTTCAGCAATTTCTCGACCGCTTTTTGCGAAGCCGTCTGTTGAAAGCCCAACATCACCAACGCCGCCACTGCTTCGGAACGCACACCGCTATCGGGCAGGGTCGGTGCCGTGGCATCCAACTCCACTTTGCCCATCTTGTCGTGCAAATCGACCACAATGCGCTGTGCCGTCTTCAAACCGATGCCTTTTATGTTTTTCAACGCCGACACATTCTCGGTTACAATCACTTCGCGCAACTCGGCAGCCGACAACGACGACATAATCATACGCGCCGTGTTGGCTCCAACGCCCGACACCGACAGCAACTGCAAAAACAGGCTGCGCTCGCTCTGTGTCGAAAAGCCATACAACAAATGCGCATCTTCGCGAATGGCTTCGTACACATACAACTTACACGACGCAGCGCCCGTCAATTCGGCATAAGTAACAAGCGTAATGTTTACGGCATAACCCACGCCGTTCACTTCGACCACAGCCATCGTGGGCGTCAGTTCGGCAAGGACACCTTTCAAATAATCTATCATTGTTTATCCTAAAAATTTTGTGCACCACACTATTTAATAAGGCACACCTTTGTTATACAACGCATACAAGCCTTCATTATTGCATACACGCCACAAAAAAACACAGTTTTTTATTCCAACTCTTTCGATAGAATGTGCTCCAACTGTTCGGCAGTGATATTCAACGAAAATTTTCCGTCTTTGGCCAACGATATAGTCCCCGTCTCCTCCGAAACGATTATTACCAACGCATCGGTACGCTCGGTGATGCCAAGCGCCGAACGATGACGCAAACCCAAATATTGTGGCACATCCGGATTCTGCGACACCGGCAAAATGGCACCAGCTGCTTTCACACGATTATCGGCAATAATCATGGCACCATCGTGCAACGGACTGTTTTTGAAAAAAATATTTTCAATCAGTCGCGTGCTGATGTCGGCATTGATAATCTCGCCGGATTCGATATATTGCTGCAATCCGTCTTCGCGCTGCAACACAATCAGTGCGCCTGTCTTCGTGCGCGACATATCGCGACAAGCCAACACAACCCGCATAATGGGGAACTCCTCATCAGTCTTCGTGTCGTGCGAGACAAACCGAAACTGTTTCTTCAGCCACTGCATCGACTTCCAATTCTTACGCGAACCAATACGCGAAAAAAATCGGCGAATTTCGCTCTGAAATATCACTATCAACCCGATGGCACCAACAGCCACCACCCTATTAAATATGGCTCCCAGCAACTCCATTTTGAACACATGCGTCACCAAAAACCACATAACCACAAATGCCATGATGCCCACAAAAATATTGCCGGCGCCCATCTCTTTCATCAAACGATAAGCCTCGAACAACAACAGAGCCACCAGCACTATGTCTATCACATCTTTTATTCCGAATGCAAGTTCCATAACATACACCTTTTTATAATTTGACACCGGCAACCAACGTGCGCTCATATATTTTTATCGTCTCGACAGCCTCGCGCACATCGTGCACACGCAATATGGACGCACCGCCCACCAACGCCAGCATATTGGCCGCAGTAGTGCCGTTCAGCGCCGACTCGGGCTGCACATCCAACGTTTTGTACAACATCGACTTGCGCGAAATGCCTGCCAACACCGGCAAATCAAACGTTCCGAAAACCCGCAGATGGCGCAACAATTCGAAATTCTGTTCCACCGTCTTGGCAAACCCGAAACCGGGGTCGATCACTATCTCCTTGTCAAACCCCAAACGCCGCAGCAACGCTATTTTGTCGGCAAAATAACGCAACATATCCGGAATCAAATCGTCATAGTCGGTCAGTTGCTGCATCGTTTGCGGCGTCCCTTTCGAATGCATCAACACATACGGCACCTGCAAGCGCGCCATCGTCGGCAACAAATCGGCATCCAACTCGCCACCCGAGATGTCGTTTATCATGCCCACGCCAAACTCGGCCACAGCGCGTTCGGCCACCGACGCACGAAACGTATCGACCGAAATCGGAAAATCAGGATATTTCGCACGAATCAGCGACAACGTCCACGACACGCGCCGCCACTCCTCCTCGGCCGACGGCACCGCCGTACCGGGACGCGTCGAACAACCACCCACATCCAAAATGGCAGCCCCATCGGCCACCGCCTTGTCCACCGTCAGCATCAGCGCATCGGCGCTCACATGACGACTACCGGCGTAAAACGAATCGGGCGTTGCATTCACAATGGCCATCACCACCGGCAAGGTCAAATCGACAATCACGCCACCAAACACAATTATTTGCGGTATTTTCACGTTATATAAATATAAGCCTCGAAATTTTGCCACAAAATTACGGAAAAAATCCCGTTTAACGGCATAAATCGACAATTTTTGAAAAAAAACCTGCAAAAATGCTTGTAGTATTGAAATAAGTATGTAAATTTGTAGTCGCATTTATAAAAGTATCATTTTCCATGAAAATTAGGACAAAACACCTCGGACTCATCATCATTGCAACGGCACTAACTGCCTGTGGTTCAAAAGGTTCACTACCCACCGATTACTCGGAACGAACCGGTTTTGACTACAACAATCCCGAAGCCGGTTTTTTCGATGTACACAGCATTTATGAAGGCAAAACGCCTCCCGGATGCGTTTACATTTCGACACGTACCACGGTCAAAGGTAACAACAGCGACCCCGTATCAGGGCCAAACAACAACGCAAAGCGCCGCATCAGCAACAGCGGTTACTTCTTGGACGAATACGAAGTAACCAACCTCAACTGGCGCGAATATGTTGCTTGGATTGGCGGCGTGTGGGCACACGAACCACGTAAAATTCTACTCGCCATGCCCGACGAAACCGTATGGCGCAAAGAGTTGGCCTACAACGAACCATTCGCACGCAACTACTACACACACGTTGCTTTCGGCTACTATCCCGTTGTCGGCGTTACGTGGAAACAAGCGCAAGAATACTGCACATGGCGTACCGACCGTATCAACGAATACCAACTGATTAGCGAAGGTATCATCCCATTCCGTACACTGCAGACCATCAACGAAGCCATTAAAGAGAATCCCGACTCGCTGTACGCATACATATTCACCACACGCAAAGTGGGCGAATTTATTCGCGCTATCTATGGCGATAGTTCGGCTGTTGACCTCGACGGCGTATTGTTCGACGCCGAATTCCGTCTGCCGACCGAAGCCGAATGGGAATACGCCGCTTACGGCATCGACGACATCGATGGCAACGTGTACGAAGGGCAAACTTATCCGTGGAAAGGCGACCAAATGCGCGGATTCGACGATAAGAAAACCGCCGGCGAATTTTATGCAAACTTTATGCGCGGTCGCGGCGACCTCATCGGACAAAACATCAACAACACACTGACCGTGCCGGTGAACTTTTTCCCGCCAAACGGATATGGATTGTACAACATGGCCGGCAATGTGAACGAATGGGTGCTCGACGTATATCGCGCCACAACCAACGAAGTAGTAGAAGAATACAACTCGTTCCGTGGTAACGTTTACGACAGCGATTCCGCCTATGCCGAATCGATACTCGACCGCCTGCCGCCAATGGACCAAGTTACACGCGACAGTATGCGCAGTGTGCTGATAAACGAAAAGAAATTCACCGAAACAGGTGGCGACTACCGCAGTTTCCGCGACGGCGACCGTCTTGCTTCGCTCGGCGACTCGGTGCTGCACATCACAGACGAAAGCATCTCGGCGCTCGAACGTTCGCACATGATATCGGACGAAGACCGCGTGTACAAAGGCGGTTCGTGGCGCGACAGATCCTATTGGCTCAATCCGGCTAACCGCCGTTATCTGAACGAAAACAAATGTACCGACGACATCGGTTTCCGTTGCGCCATGAGTTCGGTAGGCGGTAAGAAGCAGAACTAATTACACCATATTATATATACAAAGAAACATGGGGCGACTTTCGTTTCGTGTTTTTTTGTTGTAAACCACTGCATTTACACCGCAAAACAATATTCAAATATCAACAAAAAATAGTAACTTTGCAACCTGCAAATAACACAACGCTATGAAAGAGATAAAACGCACAGTCATTGTCGATGCGCTGAAACGCACCGACTACGGCGCCGAAATCAACATCCGCGGTTGGGTGCGCACTCGGCGCGGCAACAAAAACGTAGGCTTCATCGCCCTGAACGATGGTTCGACCATCAACAACATACAAGTGGTAGTGGACATGGCCAAATTCGACGAGGAACAACTCAAACCCATCACCACCGGTGCAGCCATCAGTGTGAACGGACGTTTGACCGAGTCCATCGGTAGCGGGCAAAATGTCGAAATACAAGCCGACGAGATTTTGGTGTATGGCACCGCCGACCCCAACACCTATCCGCTGCAAAAGAAAGGCCACACCATGGAATATTTGCGCGAAATAGCGCATCTGCGCCCACGCACCAACACGTTTGGCGCCGTTTTCCGCATCCGGCACCACATGGCTATGGCCATTCACTCGTTTTTCCACCAAAACGGATTTTTCTATTTCCACACGCCACTCATCACAGCCTCTGACTGCGAAGGCGCCGGCCAGATGTTTCAGGTTACGACCAAAAACTTGTACAATCTGAAAAAAACGGACGAAGGAAAAATCGATTATTCCGACGATTTTTTCGGCAAACAAGCCAGCCTTACCGTCTCGGGGCAGTTGGAAGGCGAATTGGCCGCCACGGCGTTGGGCAAAATCTATACGTTCGGGCCGACATTCCGTGCCGAGAACTCGAATACGCCCCGCCACTTGGCCGAATTTTGGATGATTGAACCCGAAATTGCCTTCATTCAGTTGGACGAACTGATGGATTTGGAAGAAGATTTCATCAAATATTGTGTCCGTTGGGCGCTCGAACATTGCGCCGACGACTTGGCATTTCTGAACAAAATGATTGACAACGGCCTCATCGAGCGGTTGAAATCGGTAGTCGAAACCGACTTCGTGCGCCTGCCCTACTCCGACGGCATCAAAATTTTGGAAGAAGCCATCGCCCAAGGCCGCAAATTTGAATATCCTGTTTATTGGGGATGCGATTTAGCCAGCGAACACGAACGTTTCTTGGTCGAAGAACACTTCAAATGCCCCGTCATCATGACCGATTATCCGAAAGAGATAAAAGCTTTCTACATGAAACAAAACGCCGACGGACGCACCGTGCAAGGCACCGATGTGCTGTTCCCGCAAATTGGCGAAATCATCGGCGGCAGCGTGCGCGAAGAGAGTTACGACAAACTGATGGCGCGCATCGACGAATTGCAAATACCGATGAAAGACATGTGGTGGTATTTGGACACACGCCGATTTGGCACCGTGCCGCACGCCGGTTTCGGCTTGGGTTTCGAACGTTTGATGCTCTTCGTTACAGGCATGCAGAACATCCGCGACGTCATTCCGTTCCCACGCACGCCAAACAACTGCGAATTCTAACACAACAAACACCATAAAAGAGATGCGGCGACACCGCATCTCTGCTTTTCATGCTCTACCCGCGCGACATAGAAGAGAAAATCGGTTTCGACAAAATCCGACAACTGCTCAAAAACCACTGCATCAGCACATTGGCACAAGAGGAGATTGAACAGATTGCGTTCAGTTGCGATTTCGACGCCATAGTTGCACAACTGACGCCCATCGACGAGGCCACACGTCTGCTCAACGATGGCACAGCCCTGCCGATAGGCGACACAGCCGATCTACGCCCGATGTGCACACGCACACGCATCGAAGGCACGTTTTTGGAGATGGCCGACATCGACAAAATACGCAACAACTGCCGACAAATGCAACAAATAGCCGATTTCTTGGACAAAATTGACACGCAACGCTTCCCGACACTACGCCATACAGCCGGCGAATTGATGCTTTTTCCCGACATCCTGCGCGAAATCGACAACATACTCGACAAATTCGGCAACATCAAAGACAACGCCTCGCCCACATTGGCACAAATCAGACACGACCTACGCAGCGCACAACTCCGCATATCGCGCACACTGCACACCATTCTGCATCAGGCACAAGCCGACGGCATTGTCGAAAAAGACGCCTCGCCCACCATGCGCGACGGCCGCGTGGTCATTCCCGTGCCGGCGATGAACAAACGCCGCATCGGCGGCATCGTACACGACGAATCGGCCACAGGCAAAACTGCCTACATCGAACCCGGCGCCGTGGTCGAAGCCAACAACCGACTACGCGAATTGGAAAGCGCCGAACAGCACGAAATCCGACGCATACTGACGCAATTCACCGACATGGTGCGACCGCGTTACCCCGAACTGCTCGCATCGACACAGCGTATGGCGCAAATCGACTCTCTGCAAGCCAAAGCCAAATTTGCACAACGCATCAAAGCCATCAGACCACACCTGAAAAACGAAGCACACATGCATTGGTGCGACGCACGGCATCCGTTGCTCGAACTATCATTGGCAAAACAGGGCAAAAACATCGTGCCACTCAACATTCGGCTGACCCGACAACAACGCATACTGCTCATATCGGGTCCCAATGCCGGCGGCAAATCCGTCTGCCTGAAAACCGCCGGACTACTACAATATATGTTGCAATGCGGACTGCCAATTCCGCTCGGCGAACGCAGCGAAGCCGGCATATTCGACAGCATTTTCATCGACATCGGCGACGAACAAAGCATCGAAAACGACCTCTCGACCTACAGTTCGCACCTACTGAACATGAAAGTCTGTCTGCGCCATTGCAACGAAAAATCGCTATTGCTGGTCGATGAATTCGGCACCGGCACCGAACCGCAAATCGGCGGTGCATTAGCTGAAGCCATGCTCGAAAAATTCAACATTAGCGGCACATTTGGGCTCATCACCACGCACTACACCAACCTGAAACACTTTGCCGCCAACACCGACGGCATCGTCAACGGCGCCATGCTCTACGACCGCCACCGATTGCAACCGCTCTTCTGTCTGCAAATCGGACAACCGGGCAGTTCGTTTGCCATCGAAATAGCACGCCAAATCGGTCTGCCGAACGACCTGATACAATCGGCCGCCCGGAAAATCGGCACCGAACACATCGACTACGACAAAAATCTGCAAGACGCCGCACGCGACAAACGATATTGGGAAAACAAACGTCAGAAAATACGCGAAAAAGAAAAACAAATCGATGCGATGCAGCAACAATACCAACTACGCATCGACGAACTGAAACATAAGCAAAAAGAGATGCTGCGCACGGCCAAAACGCAAGCCGACGAACTCATTGCACAAGCAAATGCGCAAATAGAACGCACCATACGCACCATCAAAGAGGCGCAAGCCGACAAGCAAATAACCCAAGCAGCCCGCCGCGAACTCGAACACTTTCGTGCCACGGCAGCAGCCACCACCGACCACAACGACGCCAAGCCAGCCCTGTTGCCACTCACAGTTGGCGACACCGTAGCCATCAAAGGACAAAATGTGGCCGGCCAAGTCATCAGTTTTGACAACAAAACCGCCATCGTAGCCTTCGGACAGATAAAATCGACCGTTGCACGCACCAAATTAGAGCCGTACACCCATCGCGCACGCGCGGCAACACCGCCCAACACCACCATCGACACCATACACCAACGCCGTTTGGCATTCAAACCCGAAATCGATGTACGCGGCATGCACATCGACGAGGCACTGACAGCCGTCATGTACTTCATCGACGATGCCGAGATGCTCGCCTGCAACACCGTACGCATACTCCACGGCACGGGCACAGGCGCGCTGCGGCAAGCCATACGCGACTATCTGCACAACGCCTCCGCCGTCAAATCGTACCACGACGAACACGTTCAACTCGGCGGAGCGGGCATTACCGTGGTCGAAATGAAATAATTTGGTAAAAAAATTTGTTTCTGACACTTTTTTTTGCTACCTTTGCCGGTGGAAACAAACATTTCTTCATCAATCATAAACAAACAACCACTTATGAAAACATTATTGCAATATTTAGGCATCATCATTTTGCTCTTGGGCGTAGGCGTATTGGCGCTGCACTACTTCGCTTTGCGGGAAAATGTCTATTTAGCAGTAGGTTTGGGGCTGATATGCGTCGGCATTGTGGCACACCTGCTCATTTCTAAATACCTGAAATAAAGGCATTTATCACAAAAACGCTTTTTTTTCGAAAAAAAACGCGTTTTTATTTGGTTGCAACACAAAAAAGTCGTAACTTTGCAGTCGCAAATCCGATACGGATTGTCGGTTCCGTAGCTCAACTGAATAGAGTACCACACTACGGATGTGGGGGTTGTGGGTTTGAATCCCGCCGGAATCACAACAAGACGACAACAATCTAATA
>SFDZ01000011.1 GCA_004557405.1 Bacteroidales bacterium | reverse complement strand
GGCGAGGTGGCATATCTGCTCCAAAGTGGTCAGACAGCTGACGAAAACGGAGTAACTCCGGAAGTATGGGGACAGACCATCGGCACAGAGGATTATCCTGTATTAGGCGGCGAAAAGGTTTATTTAACCACAGGAGAATGTGTATATTATACAAATACTTTCTTTGAGGGAGAACAATCGCACGACTATGTAAACGGTTTCTGCACAAAATGCGGCGCCTATCAGCCTGCAACACTGACAACCGACAAGTATGACATCAATGGTGATGGACAAAATGACGCAGTTTACGAAATCGGCAATGCAGGACAGCTTTACTGGTTTGCGGCTCTTGTAAACGGTGATAAAAGAGTTATCAAGGAAGCTGGAGAAAACGCTTCTAAAAACGCAGTTCTCACTAAGGATATTACCGTGAACAGTGGTGTTCTTAAAGAGGACGGCTCTCTTTCTGACAACAGCAGTAGCTTTACAAGCTGGACGCCTATCGGATACTTTAACAGCTATGAAGACAAATGCCCATACACCGGCACATTTGACGGACAGAACCACAAAATAAGCGGATTGTATTTCAATTCAAGTAAAAACTCTGTGGGCTTGTTCGGCTATGTAGAAAATGGCACAGTAAAAAATGTGGGCGTAGAGGATTCCTATTTCAATGTTGTTAGCAGCAATGGCGAAGTCTACGTCGGCGGCGTGTGCGGATATAATATCAGTGGCACAATCACAAACTGCTATAATACAGGTAAAGTTTCTGTAAGCTCAACATCAGCGATTTATGCAGGCGGCGTGTGCGGGTGGAATGGAGGTGCAATCACAAACTGCTATAATACAGGTAAAGTCACTTCTACTTCTGATGCTTATGCAGGCGGCGTGTGCGGAGTTAATGGCGGTGAAATCAAAAGCTGTTATAATACAGGTGAAGTCACTGACACTGCTACTTCTTATGCTTATGCAGGCGGCGTGTGCGGGTGTAATGTAGGTGAAATCACAAACTGCTATAATGAAGGTTTAGTCAATGCAAGCGGCAATACTGTTTATGCAGGCGGCGTGTGCGGGGACAATGATATTCAGAGTGGTAGTGGAACACCAACAATCGCAAACTGCTATAGCACGGGTTCAGTAACTGCCAATGTCACTGACACTACTGGTACTTCAAACAGTGGCACAGCTTATGCAGGCGGCGTGTGCGGAAGTAATGGAGACGAAGCAACAATCGCAAACTGCTATTTTGACAGTACAGTTTATAACGGAGAAGCTGTTGGTAATAATAACGGCGGCACTGTTTCTGCAAATGTCATCGGTAAAACCACAGAACAGTTTAACAGCGGCGAGGTAGCATATCTCCTTTCCCAGGGCTGTACAGTAGATGATATCCTTTTGGGCGGCTCAGTCTGGGGACAGACCCTTTCCGGTAAAGGCAAGCAGGATTACCCTGTCCTTGGCGGATTGCCGGTATATTTTAGAGATGAAGTTTATACCAATACGTATGGCATACTGACAGTAGGTACTCAAACGATTACCGCATCAAATGAGCCTCCTATATGGTATGAGTTTACCCCAACCGAAGCCGGTTCGTATCAGTTCAGCAGCACGCAACTGACAGCGGGCAATCTGTACGTCAATACAACCCAGAGCGAGAGCGACTACACGGACATTGCGACTTCTCCGACCTACAATTTAGAGGCCGAAACTACCTATTATGTGGCAGTAAGTGCTACTCCCGGAAGTTACGACTTGACGATTACCCTAATACCCACTGCGCTCGAAACCGTAACGGCACCGCAAATATATGCAGTTGACGGCCGCATCGTGTGCGACGGCGAGTTCCGCATTTACGACCTGCTCGGCCGCGACGTAACGTGCCTAAACGGCTCACTGTATGGTGTTTACGTAGTAAAAACCACCGATGCTGCACAAAAAGTTATCGTTAAATAATTTGTAGAGACGTGCAATTAGTAACGAGGAGTGAGGAATTTTTTCCTTGCTCCTTGTTGTTTTACGTGCTAAAAGGAGTTTTTGTTTGTTTCTGCTTTTGTGTGAAAGTCCCCTTTAGGCAGGGAGGGTTTGGAAGGTAGAAATATAAAACCGAGAGCATAGATGTAAGCGCATAAATTTGTAGGGACGCACCTTGGTACGTCCCTACGTTGTTACATGTATATCGTTGTCGGATTACAGAAACTTCTTTTCGAACTCCTGCATACAAGCAACCAACGCTTGCACATCGCTCAGTTCGCAGGCGTTGTACAGGCTGGCGCGGAAACCACCAACCGAACGGTGCCCTTTGATGCCGACCATGCCGTGTGCCTTGGCAAATTCGAGAAATTCGGCTTCGTGTTCTTTGTATTCGGGCTGCATCACAAAGCAGACATTCATCAGCGAGCGGTCTTCGCGTGCCGCCGTACCGACAAAGAGTTTATTGCGGTCGATTTCGTTGTAGAGCAAATCGGCTTTCTCGCGGTTGCGACGCTGCATGGCCTCCACACCACCCATTTTCTTAATCCATTTCAGGGTTTCGTGCATCACAAAGATGGAGAACACCGGCGGAGTATTGAACATGGAGTTGTTTTTGGGTTCGGCGCCGATGTGCGTGCGATAATCAACCATCGTCTGCAGCGGTCGGCCGGCCTGTCCGAGCAAATCTTTGCGCACAATGACGAAAGCCACGCCGGCAGGTCCCACATTTTTTTGTGCACCGCCGTAGATGAGTGCGTATTTCGTTACATCTACCGGACGGCTCATGATGTCGGAACTCATATCGGCCACGAGATTGACCGGGCAATCGAGGTCGGTATGAATTTCGGTGCCATAAATGGTGTTGTTTGTAGTGATGTGAAAATAGTCGGCATCGGTCGGCACGACATAGTTTTTCGGGATGTAACTATAGTTTTTGTCTTCGGACGAGGCCACAATTTCGACGTCGCCATAGAATTTTGCCTCTTTGGCGGCCTTTTTTGCCCAAACGCCTGTTTGCAGATAAGCGGCTTTGTTTTTCAGCAGGTTGGCCGGCACGGTAAAGAATTGTGTCGAAGCGCCACCGCCGAGAAACAGCACGGCATATTCGTCGGGAATGTTGAGCAGCTCGCGCCATAGTTGTTCGGTTTCGGCCATGATGCGTTCCCAGCCCGGCGTGCGGTGCGAAATGGACAAGATGCTCACGCCCGTATTATCAAAATCGCGAATGGCAGCGATGGCTGCGTCGATAGCCGGTTGCGGCAATTTGCAGGGTCCGGCATTAAAAATATGTTTTTCCATATCGTTTGTAAAGAAGGTGATACATTTTTTTGTTGGGACAAAATTACTTATTTTTTCTGACACTGCCAACTTTCTCACGCGAAAAGAGACGCCACCTTCCGTGTACGAAAGTTTGCGTCTCGTTTTCGGTCAAGTGAAAGTGCTTCGGTTCCCCTTATACGATGCCTTGTGCCAGCATGGCTTTGGCCACTTTGAGGAATCCGGCCACATTGGCGCCTTTCACGTAGTTGATATAGCCGTCGGGTTGGCGACCGTGTTTCACGCATTGCGCATGTATGTCGGCCATGATTTGATGCAAACGCGTATCGACTTCGTCGGCCGACCAACTGATGTGCATGGCATTTTGTGTCATTTCAAGTCCCGATGTTGCTACGCCGCCGGCATTCACGGCTTTGCCCGGAGCGAACAGCACTTTGTGTTCAACGAACAGGTCGATGGCTTCGGGCGTGCAGCCCATGTTCGACACCTCGCCTACGCAAAGAACGTGATTGTCAATCAGTTGGCGTGCATCTTCGCCATTCAGTTCGTTTTGTGTGGCGCATGGCAGAGCCACATCTACCTTCACTTCCCACGGTTTGTGTCCCGGTACAAATTTTGCGCCGAATTTTTCGGCATACGGAGCCACCACGTCGTTGCATGTAGCGCGCAATTCGAGCATATAGTCGATTTTTTCGCCGGAGATGCCGTCTTCGTCGTAGATGTAACCATCAGGTCCTGAAATAGTTACAACTTTGGCGCCGAGTTGTGTGGCTTTGGTTACTGCGCCCCACGCCACATTGCCGAAGCCCGACACCGCCACCGTCTTGCCTTTCAGCGAGTGGCCGGCCGTTTCGAGCATTTGGTTGACGAAATAGAGTGCGCCGAAACCTGTTGCTTCGGGGCGCACAAGCGATCCGCCAAATTCGAGGCCTTTGCCGGTGAGAACGCCGGTGTTTTCGCGCGCCAACTTTTTGTACATGCCATACAGGTAGCCGATTTCGCGACCGCCTACGCCGATGTCGCCGGCAGGCACGTCGGTGTCGGGACCGATTTGGCGCCACAACTCCAACATAAATGCTTGGCAGAAACGCATCACTTCGGCATCCGATTTGCCTTTCGGGTTGAAGTCGGATCCGCCCTTGCCACCGCCCATCGGCAGCGTGGTCAGCGCGTTTTTGAACGTTTGTTCAAAGCCCAAGAATTTCAGAATCGACAGATTGACCGAGGGGTGGAAACGCAAACCGCCTTTGTAGGGCCCGATGGCATTGTTGAACTGAATGCGGTAGCCCAAATTGACCTGCACATTGCCGCGGTCGTCGGTCCAAGCCACACGAAACGTGGAAATGCGGTCGGGTTCGACCATGCGTTCGATGATTTTTGCTTTTTCGAACTCGGGATGTTTGGCGTAAACGTCCTCAATCGACAGCAGCACTTCGCGCACTGCCTGCAAATACTCGCGTTCGCCGGGGTGTTTTGCCTCGAGCGCGTTCATTAAATTTTGTACGTCCATGATGGTATTATTTTGAAAATTAAGGTTATACGTTCAATCGGAGCATCTTTGCCCGATGGTGTGATAATTCAATGGCAAGTTTAGCAATAATTTTTAATCCGCGCAAACTTTTTGCGAAAAATTTTCCGTATTTTTGCAAAATCAAAATTTTCGGTCATGTCAAACAACGCGCTCAACATCGGGAAACTCTATTTCAAGGACACCTCGTTTGCTCATTTGATGAACAAACGTATCTACAACGTACTGCTTGTGGCCAGCAACTACGACGCGTTTACGCTGGAGGAGGACGGTCGCATCGACGAACAGATTTTCAACGAATACCACTCGCTGAATCTGCGTTATCCGCCGCGCTTTACATTGGCCAACAGCGAGAATGCCGCCACACGCCTGCTGCATCAGCGACCGTTCGACCTTGTCATTCTGATGCCGAACAACGAGAGCATTGACACGTTTGAGTACGCCAAAACGGTCAAGCAGAATTTTCCGGAACTGCCGGTGGTGCTGCTGACGCCTTTTTCGCGTCAGATGACCGAACTGCTGCGCAACAAAGACCTGAGCGCCATCGACTATGTGTTCAGTTGGTTGGGCAACAGCGATTTGCTGCTCGCCATCATCAAACTGCTCGAAGACCTGATGAACGTAGAAGCCGACGTGGCATCGGTGGGCGTTCAAATCATCTTGCTGGTCGAAGATTCGGTGCGTTTCTACTCGTCGTTTCTGCCGCATGTATATAAGGTGGTGTTCACACAGTCGCGGTCGTTTATGACCGAAGCGCTGAACGAGCACGAGCAGATGTTGCGCATGCGCGGTCGCCCGAAAGTGATGCTGGCGCGGTCGTACGAAGAGGCGCTCGGTATTTACGAAAAATACCGCAGCAACATTCTCGGCGTCATTTCCGATGTCGATTTTCCGCACAACGGCGAAGTGCAAAAAAACGCCGGTGTCGAACTCTGCCGACACATACGCATGTGCGACCCGTTTTTGCCGCTCATCTTGCAATCGTCGGCGGCCGACAACTACCAACACGCCGAACTGCTGCGCGGATCGTTTATCAACAAAAACAGCAAAACCCTCGACCTCGAACTGCGCGATGCCATCATCACCAAATTCGGATTTGGCGATTTTGTGTTCCGCGACCCTGCCACCGGCGCACAAGTAGCCGTGTGCCGCAACCTGAAAGACCTGCAAAACCAGATTTTTCAGATACCGGGCGATTCGCTCTACAACCATCTGGCACACAACGATGTATCGCGCTGGCTCTCCTCGCGCGCCATGTTCCCGCTGGCCGAATTTCTGCGACAACTATCCATCGAGCATGTGCGCAACATCGACGCCGCACGACAGATTATTTTCAACGCCATAGTCGATTACCGACGCATCAAAAACCGCGGCGTCATTGCGGTGTTCCTGCGCGACAGGTTCGACTCGTACTCCAACTTTGCCCGCATCGGCGATGGCTCGCTTGGCGGCAAGGCGCGCGGTTTGGCATTCATCGACGCTATGCTGAAACGCAACGAAAACGACATGGAGTTTGCCAACACCACCATCAACATTCCGCGCACGGTGGTACTCTGCACCGACGTGTTCGACGAGTTTATGACCTCGAACAACCTCTACCCCATCGCCTTGAGCGATGCGCCCGACGAAGAGATTCTCAACGCCTTTCTCGAAGCAAAACTGTCGAAACACCTGTTGGGCGACCTCTACGCCATGCTCACCACCATCAAAGGGCCTATCGCCATACGGTCGTCGAGCCTGCTCGAAGATTCTCATTATCAGCCATTTGCCGGCATTTACTCCACCTACATGGTGCCGTTCAGCGAGAACAACAAAACGCACACACTGATGACCGTTTGCGAAGCCATCAAAGCCGTGTACGCCTCGGTGTACTACAAGGACAGCAAAGCCTACATGACCGCCACCAGCAACGTCATCGACCAAGAGAAGATGGCCATTGTGCTGCAAGAAGTCGTCGGGCAGACCTACGGCACACACTACTACCCGTCGCTGTCGGGCGTGGCGCGGTCGCTCAACTTCTACCCCATCGGCAACGAACGCGCCGAAGACGGCGTGGCAAACATCGCTCTCGGGTTGGGCAAATACATCGTCGATGGTGGCACGACACTGCGTTTTTCGCCACGGCATCCGCACAACATACTGCAAACCAGCACACTCGACTTGGCACTGCGCGAAACACAAACCCGTTTCTACGCCATCGACACACACGAAACAACCTTCACGCCCAAAGTGAACGACGGATTCAACCTGCTGAAACTCACCGTCAAAGAGGCCGAACAAGACGGGTCGCTGACCTACATCGCTTCCACATTCGACCCCTACGACCAAGCCATATACGACGGATTGTACGACGGCGGGCGCAAAATAATAACCTTTGCCAACATTCTGCAACACGATGCCGTACCGTTGGCCGAAGCCATCGACCACATTTTGGTCATGGGCGAACGCGAAATGGGACGACCCGTCGAAATAGAATTTGCTGCCAACATCAATGCCGCTACCAAACAGTGCCAACTCTATCTGCTACAAATTCGCCCAATAGTCGATAACAAGGAGATGATAAACGAAGACCTGACCACCATTGCCGAAAGCGATGCACTGATTATAGCCAAACAGGCATTAGGGCACGGCATTACCAACGATGTGTGCGATGTGGTGTATGTCAAAACTCAAAACTTTGCACCGGCCAACAACCAACAAACCGCCTACGACATCGCCAAAATCAACGAGCAGATGCAGCGCGACGGCCGACACTACATACTCGTCGGCCCCGGGCGATGGGGCTCGAGCGACCCGTGGCTCGGCATCCCCGTTAAATGGCCGCACATTGCCATGGCCAAACTCATCGTGGAATGCGGGTTGCAAAACTACCGCATCGATCCAAGTCAAGGCACACACTTTTTCCAAAATCTCACCTCGTTCGGCGTGGGATACTTCACCATCAATCCATACCTCGGCGACGGCCACATCGACTACGCAACACTCGACGCGCTGCCCGCCATCGACGAGACCGAATTTGTGCGACATGTGCGCCTGCCACAACCCGCCATCATCAAAATCGATGGCAAAAAGAGCCTCGGTGTCGTCGTTTGACACCGGCAAAAAAAATGCTTCAGCAGCAAAATAATCATAAACAAAACGTTGTTAGGCGCAAATTTTGGCGACTTGCCGGTGCGGTGCATGAACTTAATCCGACCACCAGTCGCAGCATTTATACGGACGACCGCAAAAATAGCATATCGAGTTGGTGAGCAGTGAACAACTTTCAAACTTTTTTTGTATCTTTGCGCCCGATTTTTGTTAACACAACAACATGAAACCAACCATAGCAATTGTAGCAGGCGGCGACTCGTCGGAATGGCAAGTATCGCTGCGTAGTGCCGCCGGACTGAACGACTTCATCGACAGCGACAAATACACCAAATACATCGTAACCATCGTCGGCAAACGCTGGCAAGTAGAACTGCCCGACGGCCGTCAGTTGCCCATCGACAAGAACGACTTCTCGTTCACGCTCGACGGCACCAAAATCACGTTCGACTTTGCCTACATCACCATTCACGGCACACCCGGCGAAAACGGCATCCTGCAAGGCTACTTCCGCCTGATGGGAATCCCGTTCTCGTGCTGCGACGTGCTGGCAGCAGCGCTCACATTCGACAAATATCCGTGCAACCAATATCTGAAAAGTTTCGGCATCAATGTCGCCAAATCCGTATGGCTGCACCGCGACGACACCGTCAAAGTAGTTGACATCGTCAAAGAAATCGGGCTGCCCTGCTTCATCAAACCATGCGATGGAGGCAGCAGTTTCGGCGTTACCAAAGTCAAACACGTGTCGGACATTATGCCGGCCATCGAAAAAGCCTTTGCCGAAGGCTCCGAAGTGATGGTCGAAGCCCTGATGACAGGCACCGAAGTAACCTGCGGCATGTATCGCACACGCGACAAAGAGGTCGTTTTCCCCATCACCGAAGTGGTTACCGACAACGAATTTTTCGACTACGACGCCAAATACAACGGCCAAGTACAAGAAATAACACCGGCACGCATACCCGACGAATGGGCTAAAGCCATTCAAAACGAAACACGCAAAATCTACACCGCCATCAATGCCAAAGGCATCATTCGGGTCGATTACATCATCGAACCATCGGGCAGAATCAACCTGCTCGAAGTAAACACCACACCCGGAATGACCGCCACAAGTTTCATACCGCAGCAAGTGCGCGCCGCCGGACTCGACATTCGACAAGTGATGACCGACATCATCGACAACGAGCTCAACAGCCGACAGTAAACCGCCGCCGCACCGACCACCGATTCGACCAACACAAGAAGGACGCATTTTATTCTGAATGCGCCTTTTTTGTAGTTAATTTATAATAAAATTAGTTAAACTTGGTTATTTTTAGCAGCGAATGGGCAAAATGTAAAAAAAAATAACTATCTTCGCAGCAGTAACAAACTGAAATTCAGACAATCGTGCAACACTACATCGAACAACAACTAAAACGCCTCGATTGGAACATCGCACCGCAGCAACTCTACCAACCGATTGGCTATGCGCTCGAGAGCGGCGGCAAACGGATTCGCCCGCAATTAGTACTGATGGGTTGCGAACTATTCGGCGGCACACGCGATGCCGCATTACCCGCCGCATTGGCCATCGAGGTATTTCACAACTTCACACTGCTGCACGACGACATCATGGACAACGCCGACATGCGGCGCGGACGCCCAACCGTACACCGTAAATGGAACGACAACACCGCCATTCTCAGTGGCGATGCCATGATGATAAAAGCCTACGAATTGCTGGAACAACTGTCCGAAAAACAACTCGCGCAAATTCTGCCGCTATTCACCAAAACAGCGCTGCAAGTATGTGAAGGTCAGCAGTTTGATGTCAACTTAGAACTCTGCGAAGAGGCTACAATGGATGAATATTTCGAGATGATTCGCCTAAAAACGGCCGTGCTGCTGGCTGCCGCTCTGAAGATGGGCGCCTTGGTGGCCGGCGCCAACGAATCGGATGCACAACTACTGTACGATTTCGGCATCGACATCGGCATCGCATTCCAATTGCGCGACGACTATTTGGACACATTCGGGAATGCCGACACATTCGGGAAACGCATCGGCGGCGACATTGTCTGCGGCAAAAAGACATTCTTGCTCATCACCGCACTCAACAACGCCGACGCCGCACAACGCCAAATGCTCAAGCAAACCATGGCCGACAAGCAACTGAACGAGGCCGAAAAAATTGCCATCGTAACAAAATTTTATCAACAATTCGGAGCCGACAAAGCGTGCGAAAACGCCATCGGCGAACGTTATCAACAAGCACTGAACCATTTGGAGCGCATAACAGGCCACAAAAACGACAAAAAACCACTCGCCGAATTGGCCGCAAAACTCATGGGACGAAACCTCTAACAAACCACAAACAATAACCTTAAAAAAGAAACATGCCATGCCCTATCGTCGCCTACCAAACACCGATCAAGCGCGGTTGCGCGCCTTGGAACGCATCGTCGATATAGACGAGACATTGCCGGAGTTGCCGCTGTCGTACAAGCAACTGAACGATGCACGCACATCGTATCCGCTGTTTTTGAATTTGGTGCAACTATACAACCAAACATTTGAAAATCAGGTAAATGCCAACAAAAAATACCAGCAAATAGTGCGTAACGCGCGACTCTACATCTCGCACTTCATACAAGTGTTGAACTTGTCGGTCATTCGCGGCGAAATCAAAAAAGAATACAAACGGTTCTACAAATTAGATCCCGACAACTTTACGCTGCCCGACTTGACCAACGAACAAGCCATCACCGATTGGGGACGCAATATCATCGATGGCGAAAACGAGCGTATGCGCAACGGCGGAGCACCACTTCAAAATCCGTCGATTGCTAAAGTGAAAGTGCATTACGACATTTTCAAAGAATACAAAAACAGCCAAAAAGTGCATCAAAGCAGCACGGCACGCAACCTCGAAAACGTGGTCGAGATGCGCAAAAAAATCGACATACTGATTCGCGACATTTGGGACTCGATAGAGAAAAACTACGCCGCGCAACCGCCCTACAAACGCTGGAAAGCCTGCACCGATTGCGGCATTGTGTACTATCTGCGCAAAGGCGAGGAGCCGCTGACGCCCGAAAGCGACATCGCGTGAAAACCCGAAATTCGAATAACTAACACACCAACGCCGCACCATTGAATTTCTTTGCCAAGACACCCTTCTTGCGCCTATTCGCATTTTTGGCTACGGGCATCGTCGCAGCCGAATGTTTCGGCTACAATCCGTGGATTGCACTCGCATCCGCAACTATCGGTTGCGCACTGATTATCACTGCATTAGTAATCAAAAATGCCACTATCGAATACCGACTGCGACACATTTTCGGTATCGGCACGGTCGGTGTGCTCGCCGCCATCGGTATGCAGTTGTGGCACACCTTCGACCAACGCGCCACGCTCGATTTCGACCGACAACAAGGCATCTACGAAGCCACCATCACCGCAGCACCGATAGAAAAAGAGCGCAGTGTCATGTGCCACGCCCGACTACACAGTTTCAGCGACAGTTGCGGTCAACACGCCACCGCCGGACAAGTGATTTTGTACATCGCCAAAGACTCGGCGGCACTTGCACTGCAACGCGGCACCACACTATTGGTATCGACAGCCATCGGACGGCCGCAACCAAACGGCAATCCCGAAGAATTTGACTACGGCAACTATTTACGCCGTCAAGGCATCGGAGGCACAGGCTATGTGCCGGCCGGCGATTGGCGCTGTATCAGTCAGCAAGCCGACAATTTTTCCATCAGAGGCATAGCCGACGACTGCCGCAGCTACCTCTTGTCCGTCTATCGCAAGATGGGCTTGTCGGGCAACGAGTTTGGCATGTTGGCCGCCCTCACGCTCGGCTACAAAGACGCCCTCACACCCGAGCTGCGCGAGAGTTTCAGCACCACAGGTGCATCGCACGTTTTGGCTGTCAGCGGCTTGCATGTCGGCATCATCTATGCGGTATTGAATTGGTTGTTGTCGCTCGTTTTTCGCAAAAGCAAACGCAACGAACATCTCCGTTCCACCCTTATCATCGTATTTTTGTGGTTCTACGCATTCATTACGGGACTGTCGCCCTCGGTGATGCGCGCCACGGTGATGTTTTCGTTCATGGCATTAGGCGGCCTGCTGGGACGCAAATCGCAAACCTACAACACCATCTTTCTGTCGGCGTTCGTATTGCTGCTCTACCGCCCGACATTGCTGTTCGACGTCGGTTTCCAACTCAGTTATAGTGCCGTTTTGGCCATTATCTATTTTCAGCCGCGCATTGTCGGGTTGCTTTACATCAAACAGCGTTGGCTGCGCTGGGCGTGGGAACTAACTGCCGTGTCGTTGGCAGCGCAAATCGGCACAGCGCCACTGTCGGTGTATTATTTTCACCAATTTCCGACCTATTTCCTATTGAGCAACTTTGTAGTGATTCCGGCCGCCACGCTGATATTGTACACCGCTATTTTACTGTTTGTCGTGGCATGGATTCCATACCTCGGATTAGCGGTGGCCTGGATACTCAATGCCATCTTGAAATCGATGTATTTCCTCATCACCTGCATCGAAAGTTTACCGCACGCGCTCTCGTTTGTGTGGATCGACGCGTGGCAGGTGTTGTTGCTCTACATCGCCATCGTAGCATGCGGATTTTGTTGTTATCGACTGTCGTTCAACTATTTAGCAACAATGCTTGCCGCCATTTTGGCCGTTGTGGGCTTGCAAATTTGGCACAACTACACCTCGCTGACAACCAACGAAGTCGTCGTCTTCAATCACTCGAAAACGGTGATTGTCAACAAAATAACGCGCACCGAAAATCGTGTTCTGACCAACGACAGCCTCGTTGCGCGCCGCACGACATCCGACCATTGGCTACGCTTGTCGGCACCAACGCCCAACTTTGTGTGCGACAGCACGTTAGCATCGAAAGTCTTCACTCTCGACGGCCAAACATGGCTGTTACTCGACCGGAATTTGTTCCGCCGCAGCACCACCGACCAACAACTTGCCGTCGATTATCTGATTGTAACGCGCGACGTCTATCCTTCGGAAGAATTATTCCTACACATACGCCCGTCCACACTCATCACCACAGGCGATGTATATGCGCGCAACAACGCCAAATTCAGCAAGTTAGCCTCCGACAACGGCATCAACTTCTACGCCGTCAAAGAACAGGGCGCACTACATCTGACCAAATAGAAACCACGCACAAAAAGCGCCGCAAGCATCGACTTGCAGCGCCTCCTTTTGAGTTATGATTACAAAACACTTTTTCGAGTTTTGTGCCGGTTCGCCAAATTATTTGCAGAACAATTTTTTGAACCAATTGCAAATGCAGCAACCTTTGTCGGCTTTTGCATCGCAGGCAGCGGCTTCGGGAGCAGCAACCTCCAAGCACGGACCGGCAGCCACAAGTGCCTTGCCGGCTTCGTTGGTGGTATATTTGCCAAAGTTTTTCACAAAGCGACCTGCCAAATCTTTTGCTTTTTCTTCCCATTGTGCAGCGTCAGCGTAGGTGTCGCGCGGGTCAAGGATTTTCGGGTCAACGCCGGGCAATTCCGTCGGAACCTCGAAATTGAAATAAGGAATCGTTTTGGTAGGAGCGTTGAGAATGTCGCCACCGAGAATAGCATCGATAATACCGCGCGTATCTTTAATGGAGATACGTTTGCCGGTGCCGTTCCAGCCGGTGTTCACGAGGTAGGCTTTTGCACCCGATTTTTCCATTTTCTTCACGAGTTCTTCGGCATATTTCGTAGGATGCAGTTCGAGGAACGCCTGTCCGAAGCAAGCGGAGAAAGTCGGTGTCGGCTCGGTGATGCCGCGTTCGGTGCCGGCCAACTTGGCGGTGAAGCCGGAGAGGAAGTAGTACTTCGTTTGTTCGGGCGTCAGGATGCTGACAGGAGGTAGCACGCCGAAAGCGTCGGCCGAAAGGAATATGACGTTTTTGGCCGCGGGACCGGCGGACACGGGGCGAACAATCTTCTCGATGTGGTCGATAGGATACGAAACGCGGGTGTTCTCGGTTGTGCTCTTGTCGGCGAAGTCGATTTTACCATCTTCGGCCACGGTTACGTTCTCGAGGAGTGCGTTACGGCGAATAGCGTTGTAAATATCGGGTTCGCTCTCTTTGTCGAGGTTGATAACTTTAGCATAGCAGCCGCCCTCGAAGTTGAACACGCCGTTGTCGTCCCATCCGTGCTCGTCGTCGCCGATGAGCAGACGTTTCGGGTCGGTCGAAAGGGTGGTTTTACCGGTGCCGGAGAGACCGAAGAAGATGGCGGTGTTCTCGCCGTTCATATCGGTATTGGCCGAGCAGTGCATCGAAGCGATGCCTTGCAGCGGGAGGTAGTAGTTCATCATGGAGAACATACCTTTTTTCATCTCGCCGCCGTACCATGTGTTGATGATGACTTGTTCGCGGCTGGTGGTGTTGAAGGCCACACAGGTTTCGGAGTTGAGTCCAAGTTCTTTGTAGTTCTCTACTTTGGCTTTCGAAGCGTTGTAGATTACGAAGTTAGGCTCAAAGTTCTCGAGTTCTTCAGCCGTCGGTTGGATGAACATGTTGGTAACGAAGTGTGCCTGCCATGCTACCTCGACGATGAAACGAACCGCCATGCGGGTGTCTTTGTTGGCGCCGCAGAAAGCATCTACCACGAACAGGCGTTTGTTGCTGAGTTCTTTTTTGGCGATGTCTTTTACGGTAGCCCACACCTCTTCCGACATGGGGTGGTTGTCGTTTTTGTAGGCATCGGAAGTCCACCAAACGTTGTTGTGGCTCTGTGCGTCGTCCACAATGTATTTGTCCTTGGGCGAACGGCCGGTGTAAACGCCGGTCATCACATTAACTGCGCCAAGTTCGGTAAGTTGACCTTTGTCGAAACCGGTCAAACCTTCTTTGGTTTCCTCTTCGAACAACACTTCGTAAGAGGGATTGTGCAGAATCTCGGTCGTGCCCGTGATTCCATACTTGGTTAAATCTAAATTTGCCATGTTGTTTTTGTTTTTTATGTAAAAAAATTATTCAAATTACTCCTAATGATGCAACCGCATTAAATTAAGGTGCAAAGTTACAGTTTTTTTTTATCTTGACAAAAAGATACTATCATTTTTTCTGCGTACAGCATCTATTTTTGTTTACGAAACTGACAAAATGACTGCAGAAACCAACTTTTTCGTTATTTTTCGGTTATAATGTCAGGCACTTCTTCGAAATCGACATATTCGCCCTCTTGTTTGAATTGCGATTTGATGCGTTGGCGGCGATTATCGTTTTTTTTATCAGTGCGTTGCGCATCCGCTGCCGATTTGCGACGCGTTTTGCCGCCAAACGACATACGCAACAGGTTAACACCCAACACAACTATCAGCAAAAACAGCAAACACGGAACAAAAATCAAGGCACTAACTAACGAAAACATAAATTGAGATTTTATCTTTTTTCGATAAAAATCATAACAAAAAGCGTACCACTACACACAATTTATTGCACAAATGGCAAAAAATCCGTATCTTTGCAGATTCGCAAACAGCAAAAAAAAGATGTCCACCCACGAAGAAGGTCATATCGAAGTGATGGGAGCGCGCGTGCACAACCTGCGCAACATCGATGTAACGATTCCACGCAACTCGCTGACGGTAATCACCGGATTGAGCGGCAGCGGCAAGTCGTCGTTGGCATTCGACACCATTTACGCCGAAGGGCAGCGCCGTTACATCGAGACTTTTTCGGCATACGCGCGCCACTTTATGGGCAACATGGAGCGTCCCGATGTCGATAAGATTTCGGGACTCAGTCCGGTCATCGCCATCGAGCAGAAAACGACGAACAAAAATCCGCGTTCGACCGTTGGCACCACTACCGAGATTTACGATTTTCTGCGTCTGTTGTACGCACGAGCCGGCGAAGCCTATTCGCACATCACCGGCGAAAAGATGGTGAAATACACCGACGACCAAATTATCGAACTGATTTTTGCCGAATACGACGGCAAAGCCTGCTACATGCTGGCACCCGTAGTCAAAGGACGCAAAGGACACTACAAAGAGTTGTTTGAGAGCATTCGCCGCAAAGGTTACCTGAATGTACGCATCGACGGCGAGATGCGCCAAATAACCTTCGGCATGAAACTCGACCGCTACAAAAATCACGACATCGAAATCGTAATCGACAAACTGATAGTAGCCCGCAAGGACGAAAAACGCCTGCGCAAAAGTCTGCAAACCGCCATGCAGCAAGGCGACGGTGTGGTGATGCTGCTCGAGAAAGACGGCGCCGAACCACGCTACCTATCGCGCCATCTGATGTGTCCCACGTCGGGCATTTCGTACAACGAGCCGGCGCCACACAACTTTTCGTTCAACACGCCAAAAGGCGCTTGTCCGCGTTGCAAAGGACTCGGCGTTATCAACCAAATAGACATCGAGAAAATCATTCCCAACCGCAAATTGAGCATCGCACAAGGCGGCATCGCGCCTCTCGGCAAAGAGACGAACTCGCTAATTTTCTGGCAGATAAAAGCCATCTGCGAAAAATACGATGTAACACTGAAAACACCCATCGCCGACATTCCCGACGACGCGCTCGACGAAATTTTGAACGGTTCGGACGAACGTTTGCAAATCAAAAACGCCTCGTTGGGCAACGACACCAACTATTTTGCTGCCTACGAAGGCATTTTGCGCTACATCGAAATACAGCAGGAGACGACCGACGCCTCGGCCGCCGAACAGAAATGGGCAAACCAATTCTACACCACTGCCGAATGTCCCGAATGCCACGGCGCACGCCTCAACCACGAAGCGCTACACTTCCGCATCGACGGCAAAAACATTGCCGAAGTGGCCGCACTGCCGTTGGACGAACTGCAAGAGTGGATTATCGCACTACCCAACAAACTGTCGGACAAGCAGTTGACCATCGCCACCGAGATTCTGAAAGAGATACGAACACGCCTGCAATTCCTGATCGACGTCGGATTGGGCTATCTATCGCTCAACCGCGCATCAGCATCGCTGTCGGGCGGCGAGAGCCAGCGCATACGCCTCGCCACACAGATAGGCTCGCAACTTGTCAACGTGCTTTACATTTTGGACGAGCCAAGCATCGGGTTGCATCAACGCGACAACCGCAAACTCATCGACTCGCTGAAACGCCTGCGCGACATAGGCAACACCGTCATTGTAGTGGAACACGACGAAGACATGATGCGCGCCGCCGACTACATTGTCGATATGGGACCACGCGCCGGACGCTTGGGCGGCAATGTGGTTTTTCAAGGAACGCCCGCCGATATGCTGGCCACCGACACACTGACCGCCAACTATTTGAACAACCGAACAGCGATAGCGATTCCGACAACACGCCGCGAAGGCAACGGCCACACACTGACCGTGCGCGGCGCATCGGGCAACAATCTGAAACACACCGATTTAAGCATTCCGCTCGGCAAATTGGTGTGCATCACGGGCGTATCGGGCTCGGGCAAATCGACACTGATAAACCGCACATTACAACCTATATTGAGCCAAAAATTCTACCATTCACTCACCACTCCGCTGCCCTACGACAGCATCGAAGGTGTCGAACACATCGACAAAGTGGTAGAAGTGGACCAAGCCCCCATCGGACGTTCGCCGCGGTCGAATCCGGCCACCTACACCAACATCTTCACCGACATACGCAATCTGTTTGTCAATCTGCCCGAATCGAAAATCCGCGGTTACAAACCCGGACGATTCTCATTCAACTACAAGAGTGCCGGCGGACGCTGCAGCGCCTGCGACGGAAACGGCTATAAGTTACTGAAAATGAACTTCTTGCCAGATGTGTATGTACCATGCGAAGTGTGTCACGGCAAACGCTACAATCGAGAAACGCTCGAAGTCCGTTTCAAAGGCAAATCCATAGCCGACGTGCTGGACATGACCATCAATCAAGCAGTGGAGTTTTTCGAAAACATGCCGACATTTGTCTATAAACTAAAAGTGCTGCAAGATGTCGGTTTGGGTTACATCAAACTCGGGCAATCGAGTACCACGCTGTCGGGCGGCGAGAGCCAGCGCATCAAACTCGCCACCGAACTTGCCAAGCGCGACACCGGTCGCACACTCTATCTGCTCGACGAACCCACCACAGGCCTGCACTTCGAGGACATACGCGTGCTGCTGGGCGTACTGAATCGGCTTGTCGACAGAGGCAACACGGTAGTCATCATCGAACACAACCTCGATGTGATAAAATGCGCCGACCACATCATCGACATGGGACCCGAAGCCGGCAAAAACGGCGGACGCATCGTCGCCGAAGGCACTCCGGAGCAAGTAGCACAAAGCAGCCAAAGCATCACAGCACCATTCCTGCGCCAACTGCTCACGCGGTAAAAACCGACACTCCAACCACACCAAAAGCCACCATTTGCACAAAAACGACCACAAATGTGCAAATTATTACCACTTTTAGTTGAACAAATCATTCTTTTCACTAACTTTGCAGTCCGATTCACTTACTTTACGTCAAAAACAGCAATCCAAGTCAGTCGGATACAACTTTTTAGAACAACCCGACAAAGTTAAATCGAAAAAGCAATAAAAACGATGAAAAACAAGTATGTAGATTTGATTGAGCAGGCATTCGACCTGTCGAGCGACGAATTTTCGGTAGAAGACGGCGAACTCAATTGGTTCGGCATTCCGTTGATGGACTTAATAAAACAATACGGAACACCACTGAGAATCAGTTATTTACCAAAAATTCGTCAAAACATTCAACGTGCGCGCCGCATGTTCAACGTTGCCATGGCCAAAGTCGATTACGCTGCCGACTATCAATATTGCTACTGCACCAAAAGTTCGCACTTTTCGTTCGTCATGGAGGAAGTGCTGAAAAACAAGGTAAACATCGAAACATCGTCGGCATTCGACATCAATATTTTGGAAGAATTGCACAAAAGCGGGCAACTCGGAACCGATACTTTCATCCTTTGTAACGGATTCAAACGCCCGCAATACGTCGAAAATATTCAAAATTTAATACGACTCGGATTCAAAAATGTCGTTCCCATCTTGGACAACAAATTCGAACTCGACCTTTTCGACAAAGACCTGAAAATGAAAGTCGGCATACGCATTGCCGCCGAAGAAGAACCAAAATTCGACTTCTACACATCGCGTCTCGGCATACGCTACAACGACATCATACCCTATTATAAGAAAAACATTCAGCACAATCCGCACGTCAAACTGAAGATGCTACACTTCTTCATCAACACCGGCATACGCGACACCGCTTACTATTGGAACGAGTTGAACAAAGCCGTCAACCTCTACTGCGAACTGAAAAAGATATGCCCCGAACTCGATTCGCTCAACATCGGCGGCGGTTTTCCCATTCAGGCGCACCTCGATTTCGAATACGACTACGAATACATGGCCGAAGAGATTGTGTCGCAAATAAAAAAGACATGCAACAACAACAATACCCCCGAACCGAACATCTTTACCGAATTCGGGTCGTACACCGTGGGCGAAAGCGGTGCCATGCTCTACTCCATTGTCAACCAGAAACAGCAGAACGACCGCGAACTTTGGAACATGATTGACAGTTCGTTCATCACCACGCTGCCCGACACATGGGCTATAAACCAACGTTTTGTGCTATTGGCCGTCAACAACTGGGACAAAGAATACGAGCGCGTACATTTAGGCGGTCTCACCTGCGACAGCGAAGATTACTACAACGCCGAAGCGCACTCGAACGCCGTGTTTATGCCCAAACTCGAACCCGACAACGAACAATTTGTAGGATTTTTCCACATGGGAGCCTACCAAGAAGCGTTGAGCGGCTACGGCGGCATACAACACTGTCTGATTCCGGCACCGAAAATGGTGGTCATCGACAAGGACGACGATGGCGAATACACCACAAAACTCTTTGCCAAAGAGCAAAGTTACAAATCGATGCTGAAAATTTTGGGATATTATTGATGAGCAAACGATAGCATTTCGCCATTCCCGATGACAGATGGCCGGCTCATCTATTCGACGCTCCACACCACTTCGCGGCGCACAGGATAGCGACTGCGTTGCTGCTCGAACGCGGTCGGTTCGCGGCGCAAACGAGCATCGTCGGCCATGATGTCGTAATTGGCAAGCATGCGCAACGGCAACGCAGCGCGCGAGCAAGAACAAACTTGCTTCGGCGGCAACGCATCGACCACAAAATGGTCGAGCCCCAAGCCAAAGAAACGACTAACCGCACGCACCGCCATAGTGGTGGCATTGGCTTTGCCATCGGCCGAGTAGCCGGCAATATGTGGCGTGGCAATAAACGCCGCTTGCAACACATCGGGCGTAATGTGCGGCTCGCCTTCCCAACAATCCAACACAAAATCGGCTATGCACCCCGAAAATTTAGCGGCCATCAGCGCACGCTCGTCAACCACGCCGCCACGCGCCGCATTGATTATCAGCGGATTACGAGCGCATCGACTGAAAAAATCGGCACCGGCCAAATGATAAGTTGCCCAAAGACTATCGTAAGTCAGCGGCGTATGAAACGTAACGACATCGGCACACGCCGCCACCTCGTCGAGCGACACAAAATCGGGTTCACTGCGCAACGGATCGTTGCACAACAATTTCATTCCCAATAGTTTAGCGACATCACACACCGCGCTTCCCACATGACCGACCCCTACAACGCCAAGGGTTTTGCTGCACAAGTCGATATGCGCACGTTGCGCCCACGCGCTCAACGCCGAGGCCACATATTGCGCCACCGACGTAGCATTACAGCCGGCAGCGTTCGTCCATGCGATACCCTTGTCGCGACAAAAATCGACATCAATGTGGTCGAAACCGATAGTGGCCGTAGCCACGAACCTGACCGACGATGCAGCCAACAACGCAGCATCGCAGCGCGTGCGCGTACGCACTATCAGCGCATCGGCAGTGGCCACGGCATCAGGCGTGAAATCGACCGCCGACAGATAGCACACATCAGCCACAGGCTCGAGCACACCCCGGATGAACGGGATACAATTGTCAACAAGAATACGCAATTTTGTTTTCATCTTTTTTGGAAACGCAAATCCAATCGTCCAAGAACATCGATGTCCTGAATGGTGGACAACACACCATCGACGAAATAAAAAATCAGTGTATCGCCTTCCGACGTTACACCATATATAATACTATCGGCACACGCATAGGTGCCGTGGCACGCCAGCACATCGCACGAGCTCTCCAAATTGAATGTCTGTTCATCCACCCGCAACACCGATGTCCCGAGACAGGAGTAGCCAAATATGTCGGCCAAAGGTAACAAATCGGTAGTGCCACCTTCGCGATAAGCCGCATAAATAAACCAATCGCCCACAAGCGCATTGTATTGTTGTTCGGGTTTGCGTTCGCAAGCCGACAACAACACCCAGCACACAAGAGCAAGCAGCAGACGTCGTTTCATAGTTGTATTTCAAAAAAAAGCAGCCACTTAACGCGAGTTAAACGGCTGACTGACTATGTTGCGGGAGCTGGATTCGAACCAACGACCTCCGGGTTATGAGCCCGACGAGCTACCCCTGCTCTACCCCGCGCTATTTTCGAGTGCAAAGGTACAACATTTTTCTGATACCACAAAACTTTTGCGCAAAAAAAATCAAAAAAAAATATTTATTGCACCAACCTAACGAATTTTTATCTATCTTTGTAGGTTGGAAAAAAACACCTTATTCGACATGAAAATAAAACAGCACATTCCCAATGCCATCACCTGTTTGAATCTGCTATCCGGCACTTTGGCCGTGATGATGGCTTACGAAGCCCACTACCAATGGGTGGCATTTTTTGTTATTTTGTCCGCTGTATTCGACTTTTTCGATGGATTTTCGGCGCGTTTGTTGGGCGTTTCGTCCGCCATCGGCAAGGAGTTGGATTCGCTGGCCGACCTCATCAGTTTTGGTTTTGCGCCCGCTCTGACTGCCTATTCGTTGCTCAACAGCAGCGATTGGGACTATACGCGCTATTTGGCATTGCTCATTGTAGCGTTTTCGGCATTGCGTTTGGCCAAATTCAACCTCGACACACGCCAAACCACCTCGTTTATCGGCTTGGCCACGCCGGCTAACGCACTCTTTTGGGTCGGGTTGGCCTACTCGTATGGCGGACCACTGCAACTGCCGCTTTATCCGTGGGCGATTTTGCTGTTGATAGCCTTATCGTGTTTCCTGTTGGTGTGCGAACTGCCGATGTTTTCGCTCAAATTCAAGTCATTCGGGTGGAAAGGCAACGAAATTCGTTGGATTTTCATCAGCGGCGTTGTTTTGCTGAGCGTCATTTTCAGGCTGCGCGCCTTGCCGGTCATCATCGTGTGGTACACCCTTTTGTCGCTATGCGCCTTGATTAAAAAATAGATACTTAACTCCTTAAACACACATACCATGAGAAAACAGTTTTTCACCATCGCATTGGCGACATTGTTGGTCGCCACGGTCAATGCCGCGATTCCGGCCGGTTACTACTACAAAACCGACGGACTCAAGAAAGAGGCATTAAAAACCGCGTTGAACGACATTGCATCGAATGGCATTTTTTTGGCATACGGTAGCGGTGCCGGCTATACATGGCAAGGTTTTTACTACACCGACCGCAATGCAGCCGACAGCACCGTCATCGACATGTATTCCAACGAAACGTTCAAATTCACCTACACCGATGGGCAACCCGATTTTCTGGCCGTGGAAGGCATGCACATCGAACACTCGCTGCCGAAATCGTGGTGGGGAAGCGTCATGTACAATTCGTACAAAGACCTGAATCATCTGTTTCCCGCCGAAGGACGCATCAATTCGGCCAAAAACGACCTGCCGCTCGGCATCGTTGGTGAGGCTACCAGCGACAACGGCGTCAGCAAAGTCGGCAAAAACACGTTCCGCACCGACGACTATGCGGGCAACTGTTTCGAACCGGCCGACCAATACAAAGGCGACTTTGCGCGCGCCTACTTCTACATGGCCACCGTTTACGAGGAGTTTGCCGACATTTGGCAATCGCCCATGATGGACAACAACACCTATCCCGTGTGGAAAGATTGGGCTTTGGAACTGCTGCTGCAATGGCACCGTGCCGACCCTGTGTCGCAAAAAGAGCTCGACCGCCAAGAAGCCGTTTACGCCATTCAGGGAAATCGCAATCCGTTTATCGACTATCCCGAATTGGTCGAGTACATTTGGGGCGACAAAACCGACGATGCTTTTGCGGCACCGACCGACACGCGTCCGTTCCTCGTATCGCCCACCCGTTGGGACAAATTCAATTTCGGCGTGTTGATGGAAGGCGACAACCAAAGCACCACATTCATTGTCGAAGGCATCAACCTGATAAGCGATGTGCAACTACAAATTAAGAACGGCACACCGGCCTTCACCCTGTCGAAAAACAAAATCACCGCCAACGAAGCCTTGCAAGGCGACGCCGCAATAACACTGACATTCGCTGCCTCGGAAATCGGCGAATTTGCCGACACCATACTGATTTTCGGCGGTGGTTTGGCCGAGCCTATCAACATAGCACTCAAAGCATCGGTAACCGACGAGTTTATGGCACTCGAACCAACCGACATCACCGCCACAGCCGCCACACTCGGCTGGATGCGCAAAACCGAGGCCGCCAACTACCACATCGACCTATACACCGGCGGCGAACAAGCCAGCGACCTATTCTTCTCGGCTTACATCGAAGGCTCGAGTTTCAACAAAGCCATCGCCATTTACAACGGCACCGGCAAGGCAATCGATTTGTCGCACTACGAACTGCGCAAGCAAAACAACGGCGTCGGGTCGTTCAAAAGCGACTCGCTGCTGCAGTTGAGCGGCACACTGCCCAACAACAGCGTATATGTATTGGCACACAAAGGCGCCTCTGCCGACCTGCAAAAATTGGCCGATAAAATCTGCGGTGCCGACGCCAAAGACGAAAAAACCTTATTGTCGTTCAATGGTAACGATGCTATTGCGCTCTATCACAGCGGCATACGCATCGATGTGATTGGCGAAATAAACGACCCGCAGTATTGGGGCAAAGATGTTACACTCACCCGCAAACCGACCGTCAACGGCGCCACCACGCAGTTCCATTGGAACGAATGGGAGAGCCACCCGACCGACTACATCACGGGCGTCAAGCAGCACACCATGACAGGTGCGCCTGCTGCCTACATTTTCCAAGACAAACCGGTAGGCAACCGCATCGCCACACGCGCAAGCAATCTGACGCCGAACACCACCTACACCTATCGCATCACAGCGGTGAGCACCACAGCCCGGACGGCAACCGTCAACGCCGTGCGATTCCGCACCGACACGATGACGCCGCCACTTGCACTCGACCCCGACAACATCGAAGGCGATGCTTTTGAGCCGCTGTGGGAAAGTGTGCCGGGCGTACAAAAATATCTGATAGACGTGTACCACATGTCAGGTTCGGGCATCCACACCTACGACGAAGGATTTGACAGTTTGGTCATACAAAAATCGGCGTTGGAAACAGCCGGCTGGCGATTCACAACAACCGAAACCAGCACCAGCAAAACGGCTTGCGGTGTAGCCGCGCCGAGCGTCGCGTTCAAAAACGAAAAAACAGGCAAACTCGACTCGCTCATTTCGCCACAATTTGCCGATGCTGCCCGACGTCTGTCGTTCATGTATCGTTGGGGAAACAAAAAAGCCAAAGGCAAGGGCGACACCATTGCCACCCTGACACTCGACGCCTACAACGGCAGCCAATGGATAAACATCGACACCTTGCGCGCCGACAGCACCACCGACAAGAAATATCCCGTCTATACTTTCCCGCACGAGGCCAACTATACGCAATTCCGTTGGATTTACACACGCAAAGTGTATGGTTCGGTAACCTTGGACGATGTATCGGCCACCTACGGCTACCAAGACACCACATTTGTGCTGCGCGACGAGCCCTGGTACGAAGGTTGGTGGGTTAACGGTCTTGAGCAAAACACCGACTACCACTATCGTCTGCGCGCCACATCGCACGAGTATGTTACAGATTTTTCGAACGAGATAAAAGTAACGACCAACAACATCGTAGAACACGACACACACATCAACACCGAGCCGGAAATCCAACCCGACGACCCCGACATAGAAGTACGCATCGTGCAGGTAACGGACGACGACCTTGTCATCTGGGCTAACAACAGCGGCATCGGCATCGCCGGTTTACCGGCTAACAGCACCGTCAGCATCTACGACATCGGCGGGCGCCAACTCTACCGCCGTGCACACACCGGCGGCATCCACTTTGTGCCACTGACGACGCACGGAATTTTCATTGTACACACAACCACCGACAGTAGCCGACAAGTGTACAAAATAGCAAAATAGAGTCAAACGCAAGCAAACTTGCCACAACGTGGCGCGGGATTTTTGCAAAAAAGCAAACATTTCGCGCCATATTTTTTCATGGCATTGTCAGTAATAGACGAAATATCAGCGTTTTTCGTTCCAAACGGCAATAGACGGGAACTGCAAAAAACTTGTTGTAAAACATACTGCAAAAACATCTGTTTTAGCAAAAAAAATTGTAAATTGCGAAGATTTTAAGCGACAACGCTTGCATCAGTGTCAATAATTTCAACCTAAAACCTTTATCACCATGAAAGTTTATCAAGCAAACGAAATCAAGAACATCTCCCTGATGGGAAGTTCAGGCTCAGGCAAAACCACCCTTGTAGAAGCCATGCTCTACGAGAGTGGTGTTATAAAACGCCGCGGCACCGTCGAAGCCAAAAACACCGTTTCTGACTATTTCCCTGTGGAGCAAGAGTACGGTTATTCGGTATTCCCGACCGTCATCCACGCCGAATGGTTAGGCAAGAAGTTGAACATCATCGACTGCCCGGGCAACGACGACTTTATCGGCGGTACCATCACCTCGTTGGAAGTAACCGACCAAGCCGTGATTCTGCTCAATACGCAATATGGCGTAGAAGTCGGCACCCAAAACCACTTCCGCTACACCGATAAACACCACAAGCCCGTCATTTTCCTCTGCAACCAATTGGACACCGAGAAATCGGACTTCAACAAAACCGTTGAGCAGTTGCGCGAGAGTTTCGGCTCCAAAGTCGTGTTGGTGCAATATCCGTTGAATGTCGGCCCCGACTTTAACGCCGTAATCGATGTGCTGCTGATGAAAATGTATCGTTGGAAACCCGAAGGCGGTGCGCCCGAAATTCTGCCCATTCCCGAATCGGAGCAAGAGAAAGCCGCCGACCTGCATCAAAAACTGATAGAAGCCGCCGCCGAGAACGACGAGACATTGATGGACAAATACTTCGAACAAGGTTCGCTCAGCGAAGACGAAATGCGCGCCGGCATCCGCAAAGGCCTTGTCGGTCGCGACATATTCCCCGTATTCTGTGTCTGCTCCGGCCGTTCGATGGGCGTACGCCGACTGATGGAATTCCTTGGCAACGTGGTGCCGTTCGTTACCGACATGCCAAAACCCATGACCACCGCCGGTGTCGAAGTAGCACCCGACCCCAACGGCCCCACCAGCCTGTTTGTATTCAAAACCAGCGTCGAGCCGCACATTGGCGAAGTGTCATACTTCAAGGTGATGAGTGGCACCCTTCGCGCCGGCGACGACCTGACAAATGTCAGTCGCAACGAAGGTAAAGAGCGCATCAGCCAAATCTATTCCGTATCGGGACAAAACCGCGAAGAGGTTGAACAACTTGTAGCCGGCGACATCGGCGCCACCGTCAAGTTGAAAGACACGCGCACCGGCAACACCCTCAACGGCAAAGGCTGCGACTATGTATTCCCGTTGGTGAAATATCCCGACCCGAAATATCGCCGCGCCATCCGTCCGCAAGCACACGGCGAAGAGGAAAAACTGAACATGATACTGACCCGCATGCACGAAGAAGACCCGACATGGATTATCGAACAATCGAAAGAGTTGAAACAAACCATCGTGCACGGACAAGGCGAATTCCATCTGCGCACCCTGAAATGGCGCATCGAAAACAACGACAAACTGCCCATTGTGTACGACGAGCCGAAGATTCCGTACCGCGAGACCATCACCAAGGCATCGCGTGCCGACTATCGCCACAAGAAGCAATCGGGCGGTGCCGGTCAATTTGGCGAGGTACACCTCATTGTAGAGCCATACGTCGAAGGCATGCCCGCTCCCGACACATTCAAATTTGGCGGGCAAGAATACAAAATCAGCGTACGCGACACACAGGAAATCAACCTTGATTGGGGCGGTAAATTGGTGTTTATCAACAGTATAGTAGGCGGTGCCATCGATGCGCGTTTTCTGCCGGCCATACTGAAAGGTGTGATGGACCGCATGGAACAAGGCCCGCTCACCGGATCGTATGCCCGCGATGTGCGCGTCATTGTTTACGATGGCAAGATGCACCCTGTCGATTCGAACGAAATATCGTTCCGTCTGGCCGGTCGCAATGCCTTTGCCGAAGCGTTCAAAAACGCAGGTCCGAAAGTGATGGAGCCCGTTTACGACCTCGAAGTGTTGGTTCCGAGCGACCGCATGGGCGATGTGATGGGCGATTTGCAAGGTCGCCGCGCCATCATCATGGGCATGGAAAGCGTGAAAGGATTTGAAAAACTGACAGCCAAAGTGCCGTTGAAAGAGTTGTCGAACTACTCCACTTCGCTCAGTTCGCTCTCGGGCGGTCGCGCTTCGTTCACTATGAAATTCGCCTCGTACGAACTCTGTCCGAGCGATGTGCAGGACAAACTGCTGAAAGAGTACGAAGCATCGCACAAAGACGAAGATTAACCCGCCGCGCCACAGTGGCACAAGCAAATCCCGGTTCCAATTGGAATCGGGATTTTTTGTAGTCGTCTTACAACAACTACGGCACTACCACTTTGGTGGTTTGTTGGCCGACACGCACAAGGTAAACACCCGGCACACGCCGCACAACAAAGGGAAAATTCTGAATTTCATTTGCATCATATTTAAGGTCGAACAAAAAACGCATCAAACTTGGCAACTGCCAACAAGCACCGCGTTCGTAACAGACAAAATTACTATTTTTTTGCATAAAAACCAAAAATCGCCCATTTTTTTGCAGCGCGCCCCAAAAAAAATTGGCATCGGTTGTGCGTTCCACCTCCCCAAAAAGCACGCGTTGCGCCACACTCCACCCGACTTACACCCTATTATATATAAGCACCGACACTACAAATTGCAAAAAAAATGACGAAAACAGCCCAAATTCATCTGTCAAAACACACGAAAACGCGCAAAACGAAGCGTAATATTTAACACAAATTAACAATATATAAGCAATTAACTAATTGATTATCAGCATAAAAATCTCCAAGTATGCATTTTTAACAACATATTTTAGGTTGGTAAAAAATAAAATTATATCTTTGCAACGGAAAAAATGATTAGCCTATGCGTGCTATACATTTTATCAAAAATATCATTCTGACCCTTTACAAGGGGCTTGTCTATTGGTTCTTTTGGGCAAGTTTTGCCAGCCTGCACAACGAGATGTTTTGTTCGGTCCGACTCTCGTCGGACACAGTGCGCTACTATCAGGCGACGAGTGTCGGCGGCAGCACCCCGAACGGCGGTCGCAACCCGCAGCAACGTATCTGTTTGGCATTCTGCAAGTTGTGCGACAGCCTCTGTCGCAGTACCCGCCAAGTGCGCGATGCGTTCGATGCCAACACAGCCAACAACCTTGCCAACCTCCGCCATCTGATGGAGGCTGCCAAAGACCTTCCGCAGCGCCATTTGGTGCGCATTTCACTCTATTCCGGTTGAATTGTTACCGTTGATTGCACGCCCACCTGCTTCGGCACGTTGGGCAAGGCGTTTTTGTGCGTATGCGCAACGCCGGCGTAACAAATTCGTTTTTTCAACTAAACAAACGACAAACATGAAAAAAAATTGCACACTTATTATAACCACCATACTGCTGCTGACCTGCCTTGTGCCACACACTTGGGCGGAATGCTATGTTTATGATGTGACCACAGAATACAATCCCGGCATAAACTCCGAAAAAGAATTCACACTGAATGGTCCCGGACATATTATCACATTTGAGGCCAAAAGATATTGGTCAAGTGTGGGTGGTTCCTTAAAAGTATATTATCAAGATGAGAATGGTACGTGGATACAAGTTTTTAGTCAACGTCCTGCATCGGATTATACATCATATTCCACAACGGCTATTTCCCCTACTGCGCGTAAAATCAAGTTTCGCAATGACAATGCAACGATGTCGTTATACTACAAAAACGTCAAAGTTACCCAAGCCACTTACGTCGAGTCGTCGGCAAATCCGGTGGACTGCGGCACGGTAGCGGTAGGTGGGTCATCGACCGACACGAAATTCGTCGTCAATTGGAGCAATGTTAATCCGCTTACGCTGTCTCTCGACAACACCACCGACTTCAGCATTTCGCCCATGCAAATTGCCTCATCGACTTGCGATTATGGTTCGCAAGAGATAACCGTCGATTTTCACCCAACGAGCAAAGGCAAAAAGACGGCAACCGTAACCATATCAAACGCCGACAACTCTGAGTGGGCAGCCATTACGCTGAACGGCATCGGCGATTCCATTCCGCAATACATCAGTTGGTGGGACGAGAGCGTAACCATGCTTTCGCGCGGCGACACCATCGACAGTCCGTTTGTACAAGCCTCGAGCGGTTTGGCATTCACCGAATTGAGATCGACCGACACGTCGGTACTTAAAATCGAGAATGGCCAACTGATAGCGGTAGCCGCCGGCACAGCCGACATCATAGCCTATCAGGCCGGCGATGCCAAGTACGCCGAAGCGCGCGACACGCTGCATTTGGAAGTTACCAACCTGCTAACTCAAAAAATCAGTTGGACACAAGGGCTCAATTTCAAATGGGGCGATGCCGCCACGACACTCACCGCCACCTCGTCGGTAGGGTTACCCATCACCTACGAATTGGTTGACAATGCGAGCAATGTAGTGTCGCTATCGGGCAATGTACTGACCATATCGACATCGGACGTCGGCACTGCCACCATCAAAGCCGTGCAGGCCGGCGACGCGATCTACGCCGGCACCTCGTACACCCGCACCATACGCGTGCGCGACCCCAACGCAAGTTGCCTCGACGAGCCGTTTGCGCTGGACGACATGAATACTTACTCCTTAAATACAATACAAAAAGGACCGGAAATGGTATTGGACGGCTGGCCAGACAAACTGACATTCCAAGCTAAAAGAGCATCATTGAGCGCCAATTATTTCTTCGTCCAACAATACTTAAATGGTAGTTGGCAAGATGTATTGAATCCGAGCTTAACCACAAGTTATGCCACTTACACATGTTCACTCAATCGGAATGCCACTAAAATACGCTTTATAACAAAGACGGGCGCGACACTCACTAAAAATTACAAAAACGTTCAAGTAACGCGCGCCCACTTTGTGGAAGCCAACGTCAGCAGTCTGAACATCGAGGCGCAATATGGCACAACCACCACGAAAACCGTCAGAGTCAACTATTCGAACATTCAGGACATAGTAACCGCCGAAATAGTCAGCGGCAACGATGAGTTTCGTGTTACGCCTGCCACCATCGGCAACGACTGCGGCGACTACGGCACCATCGATGTGCAAGTGATTTACACGCCGTCGGCCATAGCGAGCGACAGCGAAACGCTACGCATAGGCAACGAGAAAGACGGTTATCTGAACATTCCCATCGCCACCACGGTGAGCAAGCGCACGCAAAACCTCAGTTGGTCGTTGCGCGACTCGGTGGCCACCACGCAAACATGGACGCTGAACAAAGTGAATCCCGTATCGGGTTTGCCCATCGTGTACGAGATTTCGGACGAAAGCATCGTCCGACTCGACGAGAACAACAAACTTGTCTATCTGCAAGCCGACACAGTGGTTACCATCACGGCGCGCTGCCCCGGCAACGACCTGTACCAAGACGCCGAGCCGATAGCACTGACCATACGCATATTCAAAGGTCTGCCCGTGCTGACACTGCCGACAGCCGGCAACACCATCACCTACGAGCAACCGTTGAGCGATGTAACGCTTGAAGGCGGTCAGGCCGGCACCATCAGTGGCGACATCATCGCAGGCGATTTTATGTGGACAAACAAATACCTGATACCTAACGCCGGCGAAGGTGTGAAGTACGCCATCACCTTTGTGCCTTACAATCAGGATTTGTACGACAACGTTACCGACTCGATAGCCATCGACGTGTTGCGCAAAGCCCAAAGCATCGTGTGGTCGATGCCCGATAGTTTGGGTGTGATGGACAGCATCGCTTTGGATGGTCGTGCCACCTCGAATCTGCCGGTAAGTTACGCGCTTTCGGGCAGTGGCGCTACATACGCAGCAGTTGGCAGCGATCATGCTCTCGACATCACCGCCACCACAGCCGCGCTCGGTACCGAATTGGTAATCACCGCTACGCAAGCCGGCAATCAGAATTATCTGCCGGCCGACGATGTTACCTTCAGCATTGTGCTGCGCAAGACACGCGCCAATTTTTTCGCGGCTACCGAGCCTATCAGCATACCGGCAGGCAGCAGCATCGCATTGAGCGAAATTCGCAGTCGTGTTCACACCGAATCGTCGGTGGCCGGCACTTGGGACTTTGATGCTTCGGCACCAACCGCACTCAACGCCTGCATCTGGACACTGAAAGCGACATTTACGCCGGCCAATTTGGAGTTGTGCGAAATCATCACGGTAGAAATACCGGTAAACATCACGGCAGAATAAGCCAAGTACGGAACAAACATCACATTTAGCAATCACAAGTTTATGAAACGATATATTTTCAGCATAATTTTAGCGTTTGCCACCATGGGAGCCGGCATGGCTCAGCAACTGCCCAACAGCAGTTTCGAGGAGTGGGACGGCGCGCAATTCGATGGTAACATTCAGCCTTCGAATTGGAATTTTTCGAACGTAACACAATTTGGATTCAAATTCAACTTTGCGTATCGCGAAGCGGGACGCACAGGCGACTACTGTGCCATGGCAAAAGACCGAGCCATCGGAGCGGCAGGCATTGTAGAAACATCGCCGGGTTATTTCGCACTCGGTCAGCCATGGGTTTATATCGAGAGTTTGACCAAAGTGAGCGAAGCCACGGCCGGCACAAGCGGCGGCATCACCTTTGCCTATCGTCCCGACTCGATGTATGTGTGGATAAAACGCACCGGCGCCAATGTCGATAAAGAGTTTTACAACATTGTGTTTTATTCGTGGAAAGGCACGGCGCAAGGTACTTCGTACAAAGGCAAAAACGGCAGTTGTACGTCGGTGTCGCACACCGACGAAGAGTCGGACATACGCCAAGCCACCGACGGCAACGAATGTACGACATCGACCTACGCCACGCAAGTAGCCGAAGGTTGGGTAAAAGAGAAAAAAGCCTACAACGATTGGACATTGATAAAAGTGCCCATCTACTACAACAGCAACGACAAGCCGACGAAGTGCAACGTCATTTTTTCGGCCGGCAACTACCCCAACTTCCGCGCCACTAGTGGTTTGTACGACGGCAACGCGCTCTATGTGGACGATGTAGAATTGATTTACAGTTCGAACATCGACGAACTGTACGTCAACAACAAAAAATGGGGCGGCTTCGATCCGAATAAAAATCGTGGCGAAGAGCAAACCTATGCTTTGGGACTTGGAGCAACCGACATTCCGGATATTTTTGCGAAACGCGGTGTAGGCTCCATCACCAACTGCAAAGGCACCACAGCCAATTTTGCCGGCCGTGTGCTTTCGGGTTCAGAAATCGCCATCGACAAATCGGGCGCAGCCGTAGGCGGCAACCCTGTTACCATCACGGTAAAATCGGAAGACGGCACCAAAACATCGGTTTACAAAATCAAATTTGTGGCCGAGCAATCGTCGAACAGCCGTCCGGCCTCGATTTCGTACACCGTCAACGGCGCAACGACAGCCATTCCGAACTTCAGCGGATACATCACAAGTTACAACGTAGAATTGCCCTACGGCACCACCGAAGCCCCCGTCATCGACCCTGCGACCAACATCGTGAAAGGCGACGATGGGCAAACCATCGTGGTAACACAAGCCACATCGCCCACCGGCATCGCCATCGTCAAAGTAACGGCAGCCAATGGTGCCACCAGCACCTACACCATCAACTTTTCGGTAGGACAACTGACCGATAACACGCTGAAAAACATACTGATAGGTGGATCGTCGCTGCCTGGATTTTCGCCAACGAAAACAAACTATACCGTAGAATTGCCACTTGGCACAACCGCCTTGCCCGCCATCACGCCCGTATCGGCCTACGCCACCGGCGAGCAGACCATCACCGTCAGCAATGGTGTAACCATCGCCGGCGACAACTGCAGCGGCACCTACAACATTGCCGTCAAAGCGCCTGGCAACAGCACCACACGCACCTACAAACTATCGTTCAAAATAACGGCCTCGACCTACAGTTATTTACAGGATTTGAAAATCGACGGTACCACCATCGCCAGTTGGGACCCCGAAAACGTATTTACCTACTACATCAACCTGCCGCTTGGCACAATCACACTGCCGGCCATCACCTGGACCAAAGGCGATAGTTATCAGACAGTTGTAGGCGACGCCGGCAGCATGACAGGCACCGACGGCACCTACAAAATAACAGTAACAGCCGCCAGCGGTGCGCAAAGCATCTACAAAATAGTATTCACCACCGCCAAATCGTCGGTAACCACCCTGAACGGCATCTACCTGAACGGCACGTTGCTGCCCGGATTTGCGCCGAACACGCTGAATTACGCCTACGAACTGCCGATTGGCACAACCACGCTGCCAGCCATCACCTGCGCCAAAGGCGACAACTACCAAAACGAGCCGACCATTTTGACGAACGGTATCGATGGAACCACCCGCATCATCGTAACGGCGCAAGACGGATCGACCAAGACCTACACCATCGTATTCTCGGTGAAACAAGCCAACAGCACCGCACTGAAAAGTTTGTCGGTAGCAGGCTATCCCTTCGAGTTCGATGCGAACACATTGGAATACAGCATCTTATTGAGTCGTGGTACGACAACTTTGCCGGCCATAACGTATGTGCCCGACGATGAATTTCAGAAAATAACGCAAAAAGACGGCGGCGTGAACGGCGACACCAAAATCACCGTCAAAGCGCAAACCGGAGCCACCGCCACCTACATTATCCACTTTGCCGTAGAACAATCGTCGGATGCCACGCTCGATGACATCAAACTCAACGGCGCAAGCATCGAAAACTTCGACAAAGAGACTTTGTCGTACGCCATCGAATTGGCTGCCGGCACCACCTCGCTACCCGCCATCACCTACGTCAAAGGCGACTATGCGCAAGTCGTGCAGATAATCAAAGGCGACCTCAACGGCACCACGCAACTGCAAGTTACCGCCGAAGACGGCACACAGCGCACTTACACACTGACATTCAGCGTATTGAAATCGGCAAACGCCTTTTTGAACGGCATTTTCATCGATGGCGAACCCTTAGTTGATTTTGACAAAGAGGTATTTGCCTACACCTATATTCTCGACACCACAGTCGTCAAGCAATGTCCGACCATCACGGTGGACAAGAACGCCGGTCAAAGCATCAGCATCGTCAAACCGCAACTTTTGGGAACGGCCACCATCGTCGTTACGCCCGAAGTAGGTGCACCCAACAGTTACACCATTCAGTTCACCGACCGCGCACTCAAAGCCGACAGTCGTCTGAACAACATACTGATTGGCGGCAGCAATTTGACCGGATTTGACCGCGATGTGCTGCAATACGCTATCTCCTTGCCCGACGGCACCACCATAGTGCCCGAAATGACACCCGTCAAAAGCGACGCATCGCAGCAAGTGTTGATAGCCGCCAATGGTTTGAATGCCACATCGTACATCACGGTAACAGCCGAAAACGGCGCCACATCGACCTACGAACTGACATTCACGCTTGCGAAATCGAGCGATGCCACCTTGCGCAGCATCAAACTCGACGGCACAGAGATAGCCGGTTTCGACAGCAACACCTTTGCCTACACCAACACCTTGCCGATAGGCGCCACACAAGCACCAACGATGACATTCGAAGGCAATGCCGATGGTCAAACCTACATAGTGAGCGAGCCGACATTGACCGGCACCGCCCAAATAATAGTAACAGCCGCCGACCGCACCACACGCAACACCTACACCATAACACACATCGCAAGCGAACGTTCCGATGCCAACATTCAAGGCATCGACATCGACGGGACGCCTGTTGCAGGGTTTGCGCCCGATAACTACGACTACACCGTTGCAGCCAATGCACACACCGCCGCACCGGCACTCGCGCTGAACATCGATTCGACGCAATACATAGCCATTGCCGATGGTGGTCTGAACGGTTCGCAAATAGTAGTAACAGCCGAAAATGGTACACAAACCACCTATACCATCGGCTACGACTTGCAACCCGGCACCGATGTTGCGCTGCGCGACCTGCAAATTTACAACGGCGACGAATTTGTATCGATAAGCGGATTTGACCCCGCCCAACACTTCTATACCGATAGTTTGACGTGGCGCACCAAAGCCGTGCCATCGATTCACGCCATAGGCAATAGTCAAGGTCAGACCATCACCATCTACTACAGCGCCGTGAACGACACGACCATCGTACGCGTTACAGCCGAAGACGGCGTACATTATGCCGACTACAACATTCTGTTTGCCGTACGCCAATCGGCGCAAACAGCGCTCGAAAACCTGATGGTGGACGAAGCCGAACTGCAACCCGAATTCGACGCCGCCACCTTGGACTACACCGCCAAACTGCCCTACGGCACAACCATGGTGCCAACTATCCGTTGGGAGCAAGGCAAAGACGGCCAACTGACCGTTACGGAACAACGTATTGTGGTGTCGGAAGCCGGCTTACGCGACACGGCACATGTAACCGTGATAGCCGAAAACGGCGATACACGCACCTATAACATTGCGTTCGAAGTAGCAGAAAGCACGCAAGACAATGCGCTCAACTATTACATCGTCGATGGCATAGGCATGTTTACCGATATAGATGCTACCATTGAACTGCCTTATGGCAGCACCACCATGCCCACCATCACCTATAGCAAAAAATATGACGAGCAGACAATACTCATCGACGATGGCGGCATTTACGCACCTACCACCATCACCGTCAAAGCCAATCGCGCCGGTGTAGCCGATGCCGTGTACACCCTGCGCCCGACGATAGCCAAAGCGCAAGCAGCACTATCGGGCATCAGTGTCAACGGACAACCCATTGCCAACTTCGAGCCCGATAAGCATCAATACATTGTCAGCGTGGACAATGCCGCCGGCGAACAACCGACATTAGATTACACGTTCGACAACGCCACCGCTACCGTGGACGACGTAACCACGAACACCAAATACACCAACATATCCGTCAGCGGCAAAGACGACAACAGCGCGGCCGTGTACACCGTGTACTATTTCTACACGCAAGACACTATTCCGAATCCGAATTTCGAAGTGTGGTCGGCAGCCGCAACGTATGCATCGGCCAACAAGCCCACCGGCTGGACTACGATAGCCGACATTGTCGATGCCACCGAAATCAAATCCAGTTTCACCATTGCCGGATTGCCCATCGGCAGCCTCATCACCAAAGGCACCTACAAACCCGACCAAGAGGTAACTCAAAACGGCGACCAAGTGGTGCTCAAAACCGTGTATAGCAGCGTGTTATCCGGATCGATACCGGGCGTCATCACATTGGGCGAAATGACCGCCACGCTGAACGATGGTTCGAGCAGCACATCGGCATTTGGAGGCATAGCGTTCCGCAATACGCCCGATGCCGTCAGCATGCGCTACAATCCGGTATCGAACTCCGGAGTGACCGGCATACGTTTTGCCTACTCCATTAATAACGGCAAATATCTGAAAGAATTCGTCGACGGCACCTTCAACAACACATGGAAGACCATGAATCTGTCGCTGCTCGACAATACGGTTGAAGCACCGGCGCTGATGAATATCATCATCAACAGTTGCGAGTCGGACAACGCCAGCACGCTGCAAAACAAAGCAGCCTCCGAGATGTTGGTCGATTGGGTGCGTTTCGCATACAACAGTCAGATTGCCAACATCTACGTCAACGGACAAGCCACCACAGGGTTCCAAGGCAAATATGACGGAGGTTGGATTCAGGCTGTCAAAATAGACGCCGACCTGCAAGGTGCGCCCACACTCACATTCGAAGGCGTAACACGCGACCAAGAATACACCTACACTTATGGCGACGAACAAGAAAACTGCAGCGGCGACTACAAGACACGCGTCGTCAACATCACCTCGAAAGCCGAAGACGGCACGTTGAGTCGTTACATCGTGAACCTGAACCGCCCGCTATCGACCAACGCCGACCTGCGCGGCATCATCATCGACGGCGACACCTTGGCCGGTTTTGCTGCCAACACACTCCACTACACCATCAGTGTAGCCAACGGCACTGTGCGCACGCCCGACATCACCGCCATACGCGGCAGCATGCACCAAACCATACGATTTGCCACAAACGGTTTGAACGACACCATCGTCGTAACGGCTGAAAACGGCGACGTGCAGCAGTATGTACTGACTTTCGTCGAGCGTCGTTCGAATGACGCCACCTTGGCCGACATCGCCATCGAAGGCACACACAGCGATTTTGCTTTCGATGCTGCCACCGAAAACTACGAAGTGCATTTGTCAGCAAACGCCGCTCTGCCCAAAGTTACTTACCAAAAACAGAGCGATGGTCAGCAAGTAACGCTGTCGGCTGCCGATACCACCCGTCTGACCGTAACGGCCGAAAACGGCATCGACGCCAAAACTTACGCCATTCGTTTTGTGTGGGACAAGGTCGCCACATCGGGCAAATTGGCCACTATGGCCGTAGTAGCCAACCAACCGTTGCAAGGGTTCGACAAAGATGTGTTCGACTATCACTATAGCACCAACGCGCAACCGGCCACTGTGTGCGAGCGCATCGATGCTACCGACACCATCACACAAACCATAGCCGGCGACTCGGTCGTTTGGCATGTGCGCGGCACCGAAAGCCACACCTACAAACTGACATTCGACCGCACACCCGACAACAACACCGACTTGGCCACCATTTTGGTAAACGGCACCGACTTGAGCGACTTCAACAGCAACATCAGCGAATACATCGTCGAAACGAATCGTCCCGTAGTTATACACGCCATACAAAGCGATGACCAACAACGGCTTGCAGCACAATTCGACATGTACGATGCGCCGAAAGCCAACGGCACATTTGCCAAAGTGCTGTTCACCGTAACAGCCGAAGATGGTACAACACAAAACACCACCACCGTCTATCTGCGCCGCATCAAATCGAGCAACGCCCTGTTGAGCGCCATCATGCTGAACGGCGACACACTGCGCACCGCCACAACGGCCTACACCGCCGACCGCGCTTTCGCACCCGATGCATTCAACTACAACATCACGCTGCAATGCGCCAACCCGAAAGTGGAAGAACCGACGATGCCGCACCTGACATTTGCCGCAGGCGATGCCGCCCAAACCATTCAACTCGAATACAATGGTTTGAATGCCACATCGTACATCACCGTAACGGCCGAAGACCAAACGGAGAACACCTATACACTGAACTTCGTGTCCGAAAAATCGGCTAACGCCGACCTGACCGGCATTGCTGTGAACAATGTCGCCATAGCCACGTTCCACTCCGACATTACGGAATACGAAGTAACACTGACACAAAACGTCATTCCGGAAATCAGTTACACCACAGCCGACCGTTTCCAACAACAAATCGAATTGGAAATCACTTTAGATCAAGCCGTGTACACCGTTACCGCCGAAAACGGCAACACAAAAACCTACACCGTACGTTTCAAAAAAGCGGAAGGTTCGCACAACGCCCTGCTCAGTCAACTCGAAGTTGACGGACAACCTTTGACCGACTTCGATGCCAACCGCACCGATTATGCCATAGTGTTGCCGGCCGGCACCGAAATTGTGCCCAACATCGTAGCCGTGCTTGGCGAAGACCACCAAAGCGTCAGCATCAACTACAACGACGGATTGCGCGACACTACCGACATTGTAGTAACCGCCGGCGATGGTTATACACAACAGACTTATCACATCTATTTCGACGTGGCTTTGTCGGACAACGCCCAACTCGACATAATTTATCTGCGTGGCGACTCGTTGCTGACAAACAATGTTCACTTCGCTGCCGACCGCGATTTTGCCACCGACCACTATGCTTACAACATTGTTCTGCCGATAGGTACGCGCACGTTGCCCGGCATATCGTACACCAAAGGCGACAAGTGGCAAACCGTCGTGCTCGACACCATGAACATCGACACATACGCCGCCACAATAGCACTCGATGTAACGGCCGAAAACGGCAACAGCACGCGCTACACGCTGAATTTTGCCGTCGAGAAATCGAGCGTCGATACGTTAGCCAATATCTACCTGACAATCAACGACATCGACGAATCGTTGACACTGTCGGGCAGCAACTATACAGCCGACGCCGCATTCGCCGGTAGCACCGAAACCTACCATCTGACTTGGCAGGTAGGCACACGCGACATCGTTACCATCAACTACGACAAAGGCGACGCCTACCAAACCGTCGAAATAGTGCGTCAACTGACAACGCTCACCGACACGGCAACCATCAAAGTTACCGCCGAAAACGGCAACGAACGCATCTACAACATCTACAGTCAGTTGCTGCTATCGACCGTCGATACGCTGAAATCGGTATTCTTCGACGATATGCCGTTCGACGCTTTCGATGCCGACACCCATTTGTACGACATCACCTTGCCGCACGGCACTACCACACTACCCATCATCACATGGGAACAAGGCGATGCCTATCAGAACGTGGTGCTCGACAGCCTATTCACCGACGACCTAAGCGGTCGCTACACACTGACCGTTACCGCCGAAAACGGTATCACAACGACCTACACGTTCAACATCAGTGTCGCTAAATCGAGCGATGCACTGCTAAACAACATCTTGGTGGACGGCACCAGCATCAACGGATTCAGCGACGACAAAGCAGACTACACCATAACACTGCCATACGGCACCACCTCCCTGCCCGAAATAACATGGGAGACAGGCGATGCCGGACAAACAGTCGAACTTGTGTCGGACGGCAGCATCGCATCGGGAGCGAGCATTGTAGTTACCGCCGAAGACGGCACCACCACCATGACCTACAATCTGGCATTTGTCATCGCCCTGTCCGACAATGCCTTGTTAGACAACATATTCATTGGTGGCGAAGCACTCGACTCGCTGGCTACGGGTTTTGTGGTTGATGTTACATTCAATCCGGAGCAATACGAATACAACATTGTGCTCCCATACGGCACCAAAACATTGCCCGCCATCACTTGGCAAGCGCAACTGCCCGACTCGGAGTACAAATCCATCACCCTGACGAACGCCGACGACGCCCTGCACGGAACAAGTGTCATCACCGTCGTATCGCAAGACGAAATGCAGACCAACGAATATATGTTGCACTTCAGCGTGGCGCTGTCGGACAACAACAAACTGAACGACCTATATTTCGCAGACATTGTCTATCCCGAATTTGACCCGCTATTCAATCCCGACACGACCGAATATGCGTTGGTATTCGAAATCGGAACGAGCGAAAACAACTTCCCGACACTCGAGCATGTGCGCTACGTCAAAGGCGACGACGACCAAACGGTAACGCTATCGTATGCCACGATGCAGAAAGACACCGTCATCACAAGCGGCACGTTCGAACTGCAACACAACGGCATCGTAAAACGCCAACAAGCCGGCGAAACAGTGTACGACACCATTGCCACAGGCACCATGGTAACGATAGCCGACGGCGACACCTTGCGCACGACCATCGACGCCGACAACCGCGCCGTAATACTTGTGTCGGTACAAGCACAAAACGGCTCCACCAATGTGTATGTCGTTTCGAGTTCGGTGGCTTTGTCGGACAACTCGCTGCTGAAAGACATCATCATCAACGGTTTGTCGCTCAAGAACTTCGAACCCGAGACCTTCGACTACACCTACATCATTCTGCCCGGTTCGGGCTTACCAACCATCGAAGGTGTAGCCATGCACCCCAACAAGCAAAGCGTAGAATATGGCGAGGACGCCTCGAACGCCAACGTCAAATACATCTATTGCACGGCCGAAGATGGTTCGTACAGCACTTACACCATCACCTTTGTCGAATCGAAGAGTAACCCCGGCGACGAGCCCACGCTCGAAGATGTATGCTGGACAGCCCTCGGCGGTGGCGCCTTCAAAGCCAGCACCTCGCGCAACGGTGTGTCAGTCGGACTGTTCGACACGGCCGGTCGGCTCATCGCCCTACGCGAAGTACCGTTGGTTGACCCGAACGACAACATCTGCGAACCGGGAGCAGCAGGCGTCGTATTCCAACTGCAACGCACCGGCAAAGTGCTCATCTATGCCTTCTACTACAACGGCAAGAAAGTGATTTCACAAGGCAAATTTATGTACTGATGCCACCAACAAAAAGTCGGGAATTAAGTTCCCGACTTTTTTTATGCCCGCAAATTTGCAAATCCCAAAAAAAATCCCTAATTTCGTCGGTTGAATAAGTTGAAATAAAAACAGTTGTAAATCAACCAATTAAAAAATATGGAAAACAACTATTGCATCATCATGGCAGGCGGAGTCGGCAGCCGGTTTTGGCCTTACAGCCGCACAGCACGCCCAAAACAATTTCTCGACTTTTTAGGCACGGGACGTTCGTTGCTGCAAATGACCTTCGATCGGTTTGCGGGCATCGTTCCCACCGAAAATATCTACATCGTATCCAACCAAGCATATCGCGACCTGATTTTGGAACAGTTGCCCGAACTGCGCCCCGAGCAAGTGCTGCTCGAGCCGTTGCGCCGCAACACCGCACCCTGCATTGCCTACGCCGTTTACAAAATCAAAGCGCGCACCGACAAAGCCAACATCTTGGTGGTGCCAAGCGACCACCTCATCACCAAAGAAGAGACCTACCGCAACGTGCTGCGCGAATGTTTCGCCTTCATTGCCAACAACGACGAACTACTGACGCTCGGCATGAAACCCACCCGTCCCGAAACCGGCTACGGCTACATTCAGATTGGCGAAGGCGGCGGGCTGCTGCGCAAGGTGAAAACCTTTACCGAAAAACCCAACCTCGAAATGGCCAAACTATTTGTCGACAGTGGCGAATTTTTCTGGAATTCGGGTATGTTCCTTTGGAACTTGGACACCATAGTCAAAGCATTCGAAACACACCTACCCGAAATTGCAGCCACCTTTGCCGCCGGTGCCGACTACTACAACACACCGGCCGAAGAGCACTTCATAGCCGAAGCCTACGCCACCTGCCAAAACATATCGATAGACTACGGCGTGATGGAAAAAGCCACCAATGTCTATGTGATGATGGCCGACTTCGGATGGTCCGACCTCGGCACATGGGGCTCGTTGTACGAAATATCGGACAAAGACCCGGACGGCAACGCCACCCTGCACGGACGCAGCCTGAACTACAACTGCCACGACAACCTCGTGGTGCTGCCATCGGGAAAAATAGCCGTTCTACAAGACTTGGACAACTATCTGGTAGCCGAAGAAGGCAATGTGCTGCTCGTCTGCAAAAAGGACGAAGAACACAAACTGCGTCAGTACGTTACCGATGTCGAAATGCAATTCGGCAAAGAGTTTGTTTAACTACCAAATGTTCGTTTCGACATGTTCAAATTTGTTTTTGTACGCACCCCGCGCCCACGCCAATTTCAGCACAAACCCATCTATTGGAACCCCGAAGACGACGCACGCAAAGAACGCGACGAACGCGTCAGACAGCGTTTGGGGCAAACAGCACAAGACGAGCCTTTCAAAACCAGCATCAAACGCGGCTCGTTCCGCAAAAAACGCTGGGACTCCCCCGACGAAACCGCCGACATGCAAGCCGAACGCCGCCGGTCGAACATTCGGCTGCTCGTTATTGCGCTGATACTCATTGCATTGAGCGTAGCCATGTATTGGTTTATATAACATTGCCACAAAAAAACGCACGCCATCATGGACATTATCCACCTGCTACCCGATGCGGTAGCCAACCAAATAGCCGCCGGCGAAGTGATACAGCGCCCGGCCTCCGTCATCAAAGAGTTGATGGAGAACGCCATCGATGCCGGTGCCACAAAAATTCAAGTGGTCGTCAAAAACGCCGGCCGCACCGCCATTCAGGTCATCGACAACGGCAAAGGCATGTCGGAAACCGATGCACGCTTGGCCTTCGAACGGCACGCCACCTCGAAAATTACCGACGCACACGACCTGTTTGCACTGCGTACCATGGGATTTCGCGGCGAAGCCTTGGCCTCGATAGCCGCCGTTGCCGACGTCGAACTGCGCACCCGACAACCCAACAGCGACATCGGCACATTCATCGAAATAGCCGCCTCGAAAATCATCGCCCACGAGCCAACGGTATGCGCCGAAGGCACATCGTTCCTCGTCAAAAATCTGTTTTACAACGTACCCGCACGACGCAAATTTCTGAAATCGGACGACACCGAGATGCGCCAAATAACACAAGAATTTCAGCGCATCGTATTGGTCTATCCGCACATACACTTCGAACTGCGCAGTGGCGACGACCTTGTGTACGACCTGCCGGCATCGAACACACGACAACGCATCACCGCCGTATTTGGCAAAAAAACGCGCAACATAGCCCAACAACTCGTACAGATAGAGGCCAAAACCACACTCGGCAACATCAGCGGTTTTGTAGGGAAACCCGAATTTGCCATGCGTACAGCCAACCAATTTTTCTTTGTCAACGGCCGCTACATGCGCCACCCCTATTTCCACAAAGCCGTGATGCAAGCCTACGACCGCATGCTGCAACCCGACGAGAATCCGGCTTATTTCATCTTTTTCGACATCGACCCGGCCGAAATCGACGTCAACATTCACCCGACCAAGACCGAAATAAAATTTGAGAACGAGCGCGACCTCTGGAGCATACTCACCACCTGCGTCAAAGAGGCGTTGGGCAAATTCAACGTCGCACCGGCCATCGACTTCGACACCGAAGGCCTGATAGACATGCCCGTGGGCAACGTGCACGCCACCGACATGCAGCCGCCAAAAGTCGAACTCAACCCGCAATACAACCCCTTTGCCCACACTGCCGCACACCACACCACCACACACACCGACGCGTGGCAAAGTCTGTACGAACAGCCACACACGCCGACACCGCTGCCTACCGAACAACCGCCTACCATGCAACCACTGTTCGACGACACCGAACGCACCGCCACCTTCTGCTACAAAAACAAATATCTGCTGACGACGGTCAAATCGGGGCTGTTGGTCGTACACCGGCAGCGCGCCTATCAACGCATACTGTACGAACGCATACTGCATCAACTCGAAATGCAGCAAAGCGCCTCGCAGCGCACCCTGTTCCCCGAAATATTGGAACTCACGCCCGACGACAACATCGTCTTTGCACCATTGTTGCCCGACTTGCAGGCACTCGGCTTCGACATCGAACCATTTGGCAAAGCGGCCTACTCCATCAACGGCGTGCCGGCCTTGATGACCGACGAGCCCGACATTTTGGGCGTATTGCACAACATGCTCTACTGCGCCAAAGAACACGACGGCAACCTGCGCGGCGAACTCTACGAAGCACTGGCCTACGAAGTGGCCAAATCGTCGGCCAAGAGCCAATCCAAGACCATGACCGCCGACGAGATAACGCCACTTATCGACCAACTCTTTGCCTGTCGGCAGCCGAACACCACACCCGACGGCAAAACCATCGTAGCCATCATCAGCGACGATGACCTCGACCGGCGATTCTGACGCTCCAAAACAACATTTTGGGAAATGTCGGCACGCCACATTTGGTCGGGTGCATTTTTTTTCGTACCTTTGCAGTTTGATTCAAACAAACCAATAGCAAAACACCAAAACACTATGTTCGAAAACCTAAGCGAACGCCTCGAACGGTCGTTCAAAATACTGAAAGGACAAGGTCGGATAACCGAAATAAACATTGCCGAAACGCTCAAAGATGTGCGCAAAGCGCTGCTCGATGCCGACGTCAACTACAAAGTCGCCAAAACGTTTACCGACGACGTGAAAGCCAAAGCCCTCGGGCAAAACGTGCTGCTGGCCGTCAAACCCAACGAGATGATGGTGAAGATTGTGCACGACGAATTGGCACAACTGATGGGCGGCGAACACGTCGATATAAACATCAAAGGCAGCCCTGCCGTCATACTGATGTCGGGTCTGCAAGGTTCGGGTAAAACCACCTTTTCGGGCAAACTGGCCAATATGCTCAAACACAAACGCGGCAAAAACCCGCTGCTGGTAGCCTGCGACGTTTACCGTCCCGCGGCCATCGAGCAGTTGCGCGTGGTGGGCGAACAGATAAATGTGCCCGTGTACAGCGAACCCGACAGCAAAAACCCGATTGACATTGCACAAAACGCCATACGCCAAGCCAAACGCGACGGCAAAGACGTGGTCATCATCGATACGGCAGGCCGCTTGGCGGTCGATGAGCAGATGATGGACGAGATAGAAGCCATCAAAAAAGCCGTAACGCCGCACGAAATACTGTTTGTGGTCGATGCCATGACCGGCCAAGACGCTGTCAACACCGCCAAAGAATTCAACGACCGCCTCGACTTCGACGGCGTAGTGCTGACCAAACTCGACGGCGACACACGCGGCGGCGCTGCCCTTTCGATACGCACCGTTGTCAACAAACCGATAAAATTCATCGGCACAGGCGAAAAGATGGAAGCCATCGACCTGTTTCACCCCGCACGCATGGCCGACCGCATACTCGGCATGGGCGACATTGTGTCGCTTGTCGAACGCGCACAAGAGCAATACGACGAGGCCGAAGCACGCCGACTGTCGAAAAAAATTGCCAAAAACAAGTTCGATTTCGACGACTTCATGGGGCAGTTGCAACAAATCAAAAAAATGGGCAACCTGAAAGAGATAGCATCGATGATTCCCGGCGTGGGCAAAGCGCTCAAAAACATCGACATCGACGACAACGCCTTTGTCGGCATCGAAGCCATCATTCAATCCATGACACCGGCCGAACGCGCCAACCCCGCCCTGCTGAACGGCAGCCGCAAAAACCGCATTGCCAAAGGATCGGGACGCGGCATCGTCGAAGTCAACCGCCTGATAAAACAATTCGATCAGATGAGCAAAATGATGCGGTTGGCACAGCAGCACAAATTGCCAATGATGCCACGCCGATAAGTCGCACCCGAAAAACACCGCACTGCCCATGACCATCATCGACGGGAAACAGATAGCCGCACAACTAAAAGCCGAAATCACGGCCGAAGTAGCCGCCATGCGCGCCAACGGACAGCGGGCGCCGCACCTGGCCACCATTCTTGTCGGGCACAACGGCGCCAGCGAGACATACGTCGCCGGCAAAATAAAAACGTGTGGCGAATGCGGGTTCGACACCACGCACATACAACTCGAAAACGACTGCGACGAACAAACACTGCTGCACCACATACACCGCCTGAACGACGACCCGCGCATCGACGGTATTTTGGTACAACTACCGCTGCCTGAACACATTGCAGAGCAAAAAGTAATCGAAGCCATCGACCCGCGCAAAGACGTGGACGGATTTCACCCCGCCAACATCGGGCGCGCCAGCCTCGGATTGCCCGCGTTTGTGGCTGCCACGCCGGCCGGCATACTCGAACTGCTCCGGCGCTACCACATCGACACCGACGGCAAACACTGCGTCGTCATCGGGCGCAGCAACATCGTAGGGCGACCCATAGCCACGCTGCTATCGCGCAAAACCGACTCGGGAAACGCTACCGTAACGCTGTGCCACAGCCACACACGCAACATCAAGGAGATTTGCCGCACAGCCGACATTCTGATTGCCGCACTCGGGCAGCCGCACTTCGTTACCGCCGACATGGTAAAAGAGGGCGCCGTCGTCATCGACGTGGGCATCACCCGCACACCCGACCCCACCAAAAAGTCGGGCTACGCACTCAAAGGCGACGTCGATTTTGAGCATGTAGCACCCAAATGCGCATTCATAACACCGGTGCCGGGCGGCGTCGGGCCTATGACCATCGCCTCGCTGATGCGCAACACGCTGTGGGCGGCACAACACCGCTACTACTAACCCCGACCGACACGTTTCAAAACAAGGAACTGCCCTGTTTACCGCACGGCCCACAACGCAGTCCTCACATTACTAACTTCTTGATATTGTCGTTGTTACATGACAATCGGACGATCTTTTCGCTTCTTTTTGATCAAGCAAAAGAAAGGAAATAAACGAGATTGTACCCCAAAGGTCGAAAGAGCATTCACGCACAAATTCCACACACAAAATAAACTTTTATGTTAAAATGTTTGGCACATACAAAAAAACATTATAAATTTGACCGATTAAAATAGGCGTACTATGCAGCACCATGCCATTACCCCGAAACGCCACCGCCCAAACACGGCGAAAGTGGCTCCGGCAGGGCGTTTCGGCAATGCGACAACATGTCGTATGCAGTTTCTATGCACACCATCGAAGTGATGCAGATTTGCACGTGTTCGCCCAAAAAAAATGACAAAAAGCGCCATTTTATCGATAAAAAACAACACAAAACCAAAATTTTAGAACAAAAAACATAGATTTTAGATTAAAATTTTTACCAAAAAACGCCCCCTTTAAGCCTGCCTGCCGCAGGTAGGAACCAAAGGGCTCGAAATTTGTAAGATGACAACGACAGCCGACATAATCTGCACACCGCAACGCATACAATCGCTCATACACGATGTGCGTGGCAGGCAAGTGATGATCGATCGCGACCTCGCCGCACTCTATGGTGTAACCACCGGAAACCTCAACAAGGCAGTCAGTCGAAACCTCGACCGATTCCCCGATGACTTTTGTTTTCGTCTTACGAAAGAAGAATTCTTGATATTCCAAAATGGAACATCAAAATGGGGAGGCACCCGCAAACTGCCATACGCTTTTACAGAATATGGTGTTGCCATGTTGGCCGGTTTACTCAAAAGCGAGCGAGCAGCACAAATCAATATCGCCATTGTGCGCGCCTTTGTGATGATGCGCCAATACCTGACGCTGCAAACACCTATCGCACAAGAACTCGCCGACATCAAAGAACGGATAGCCGCACTCGAATGCAGCGACCGCGTGGCACTGACCGAATTGGCAAAACGACAAAAACAGATAGACAACCAACAAAACCGACCAAAAATCGGATTCAAAATAAACGAACAACAATAAACCAAAACATTAAGATTTTTACAAAAAAATACGGCAGAAAGCCGGAAACGAGAAACCGAACAGTGAGAAAATTAGGAAATTAGCAGCAAAAACAAAACCGACCTTGGCGGGTGTGTCAAAAATCGAGTTGAGCGTGTCGAAACGCTAAATCGCTGTCCGAGCGCAGCGAGTTCGATTTAGCCGACACCGAAACGACAAATTTTTGGCAACGCAGCCGCCACAGTCTTGACTTTTCTTTGGTTCGTTTCTTTTGGTCCAGCAAAAGAAATGAACAAAAAATAAAAAAACACACAGAACCAAGAACATACGTAAACGCCCACTTTAGACCTACCGGGTCAGGAACCTGAAGACTTGTAAGATGACAACGACAACCGACATAATCTGCACACCGCAACGCATACAATCGCTCATACACGATGTGCGTGGCAGGCAAGTGATGATCGACCGCGACCTCGCTGCACTCTATGGCGTCGAAACACGCGTGCTCATTCAGGCTACCAAACGTAACCCGGCACGCTTCCCGCAAGACTTCATGTTTCAGATGAACACAGAAGAATTTGCACATTGGAAATCACAAATTGTGATGTCCAAAAACGACAAAATAGGACTACGGCGACCGCCATACGTCTTCACAGAACAGGGTGTGGCCATGCTGTCGGCCGTCTTGAAAAGTGCTACTGCTGTAGAAATCAGTGTCGCCATTGTGCGCGCCTTTGTGATGATGCGCCAATACCTGACGCTGCAAACGCCCATCGCACAAGAACTCGCCGACATCAAAGAACGTGGCACTGACCGAATTGGCAAAACGACAAAAACAGATAGACAACCAACAAAACCGACCAAAAATCGGATTCAAAATAAACGAACAACAATAAACCAAAAACATACGTAAACGCCCACTTTAGACCTACCGGGTCAGGAACCTGAAGACTTGTAAGATGACAACAACAACCGACATAGCAATCATCGAAAGCGACGTGCAGAACCGCATCATCACCTTGCGGCAGCAACATGTATTGCTCGACGCCGATGTGGCTATATTATATGGTGTAGAAACAAAACGGGTGAACGAAGCTGTCAAAAACAACCCCGACAAATTTCCAGAAGGGTATCTGTTTGAACTTTCTGCCGAAGAACACGCCAATGTAACAAAACAACGTCACGACAATCAAAACTTTAAGGTCGAAAATTTCGACCTTAAAGGCGGACGAGGACAACACACAAAATATTTACCAAAAGCCTTTACAGAAAAAGGCCTCTACATGCTGGCCACCATACTGAAAAGCCCGAAAGCCGTGCAAACAACCATCGCCATTGTCGAAACATTTGCACAAATGCGCGAACTCACACGCACCTTGAACCAAATGCAAAAAACCGACGACAAAGCACAACAAAAATCGCTGATGCAACGGAGCAGCGAACTGCTATCGGACATTGTGGGCGACGGACTCGACACCAGCAGCACCGAAACAGAAATAGAAGTCAATTTTGCCGTATTCAAAATAAAACACAAAATAAAACGCAGTTAAACAAAGATTTTAGAGCATAGATTTAAGATTTTAGATTATTTTCAACCCTACGCCCTACGGGCACTCCCCTTAAAAAGGGGAGAACACACACAGCACAACATTGGTGCGAAGATAAAGATGTCCCCTTCCCAAGGGGACGAGGAGCAAAGCGACGGGCGGGGTTCCACAAGGGAAATGTCGCGCAGCGATAAAGGGTTCTAAAACCGCTAAACAGAAAGATTGAAAAACGATAAAACGACACATGTTTGTACTCGATCGGCGAATAAATAATCTACGCGACACGTTAAATTTAAGGCGGCGCTTGAGGAAAAACATGACACCGGCAGAAGTGGCTCTTTGGACAATGATTCGCAAACGGCAAGTGGGCAACTACCGTTTTCAACGACAATTCGGAATCGGACCGTATGTGGCTGACTTCTATTGCGACGAAGCAAAATTAGTCATCGAATTGGATGGAGAAGCACACAACGACCAAGCGCAGATGGAACACGATCGGATAAGAACAGAATATATGGAAGCGCTCGGCATCGAAGTATTGAGATTTGAAAATTTTGAAGTGTTCGACTATGCACAACGCACACTCGACACCATTAAACAAAAAATAGAAGAAAGACTAAATATTTTGGAACAACACTAAAACAACCCTACCCCTGCTACGCAGGTACTCCCCTTGCAAAGGGGAGAACACACAATAAAGTAGCTTCAGTGCGAAGATTTGCCCTTTTCAAGGGAAATGTCGCGAAGCGACAAAGGGTTCTAAAACCGCAACGTGACGGGCGGGGTTCCAAAAAAAGACGAAAACAACGCAGTCTTTCGTGGAGTTGAATACTCCAAAATCGATCTTTGACATAATGATATGATGAAAAGTAGAGCACAAACCCTACACCCTACAGCGCAAACAAGCAATAAAAAGATGTCCCCTTTCCAAAAGATGTCCCCTTTCCAAGGGGACGAGAAAAACGAAGTTTTTCGGGTGGGGTTCTAACGAAAATTACGAAAAATACGAAAAATACGGAACAAAGAACATAGATTATAGATTTAAGATTTTCAACCCTACGCCCTACGGGCACTCCCCCTGCCTACCGGCAGGCAGGCTTAAGAAGGGGAGACCACGCAATAAACAAATTCAGCGCAAAGATGTCCCCTTTCCAAGGGGACGAGGAGCAACGCGACGGGCGGGGTTCAAAAAACCGCACAGCGACAAAGGCTGCCAAAAACAGCCCTAAATAAACGGTCGTTGGAGGTGTGCCAGATTCGTAGGTGATGGTGATTTTTTTCCATCTAGCCTGCGCACCAGCTGTAAATGTGATACTTGTTGCACTACCAGTCCATGTTCCGGCATTCCATGTACCAGACGAGACACCACCAGAACCAAATGCGGTGCCATAGGCTGTTGTTGTACCTGTTACCACAACAGAAGTAATAGTACTTGTGCTTGATATTGTAATAGTACCGTTTTTATATTCTCGCACAGCAGTTGTCCCATCTACATAAGCTTTCGTAGAAGTAATGGTAATGCCACTTTTTGTTGCTGAAGCCTCTCCGCCTGTACCGGAAGCACCGCCTTGTCCAGAATAATCTGATGGGCTAAACGTTACCGTCGCTCCCCACGCACTTTGTGTGGTGGTGGCGAGCAGTACAAGACATAACGCAGAAAAAATACTTTTCTTCATATCATTTAGAATTTTAGAAATTACAATGTATATATAATTTATTTTTATTAACATAAAAAACATTTAACAATAACAATATGATGAAACACACTAAACACTTATTGGTTTTATGGGCGGCACTCCTGCTCGGCGCAGGAAATGCGTGGGGAGCGGATTTTTCGCAAACTTATAGTTATGGTTTGACTGATTGGTCATTAACCAACTACAGCGATAAATCATCTTATTATCTAGTTCCAAGTTCTGGTACTTCAAGTGTAGCAACTATTCCTGGTATATTTACGGGAAAGACCATAATAAGCAATGTGGTAATAACCATAAATTGTGCAACGTATGGGAGTGGTACAAACCCAAGTGCAACAACTTTCGCTGTATATACAGCATCTGATTGTGCAACTGCCGTAACTGCTACACAAGGCGGAACTTTTCCAACTTCTAGCACTTACAAAGACGTAACATATACTATCACTCAAAGTAATGCAGCAGCATTTACTAATGACCTTGCTATAAAAATCACTAAACCGGGAAAGCAAATACGATTAAAATCGATAAAAGTCGTATTTACCTACTCCGAAGAAACGACCTATAAAGTTGAGCCACAAGCAACCACCGAAGGTAGCATTGATGTTGACCCGACAACAGCAGCCGCGGGCGAAGAAATTACCATTAACGCAACACCCGCTGCAGGCTACCAATTCGACCATTGGACTATTGTGCCAGATGTCGATTTTACAGACGGAGCATCGACTACGGCCATAGCCTCTTTCACCATGCCGGCTTCAGATGTTAAAGTAAGCGCCACTTTTATTCCTACCGCAACATACACCGTCAATTTCTATGTAGAAGGTGTTCAGAAACAATCACTTACACAAACGACAGCCGGCGCAGCCATTACGCTGCCGAGTTATGCAGGCTGCGGCGACTACACCTTTGCCGGATGGAGCACCACCGACAACCACAGCAACGCACCGGACGTTACCGGCTCCACATACACACCCACTGCCAACATCGACCTCTACGCCGTGTACAGCAAAACAACGGGTGGCGGAGGCAGCGGTAATTGGGAATTAGTAACTGATGCCGGTACTTTGAAAGCAGGAGATGTTCTTGTAATTGCCTCAAACTCCAAAGGAACGACAGCGGGTGATATTTCTAGCGACTATATGACAAACATTACAAGTACATTCAGTGACGATCAATCCTCCATTACCACATTGGGAGGTGGCACGGTAGAACTGACTTTGGGAGGCAAATCAGGAGCATGGACACTGGCTAATAGTGAAGGAAAACTATTAGGTGCTACAGCCGTAAAGAAACTGGCATGGGGTAGCAGTACGACAACATGGAGCATAACTATTTCTAATAAGGATGCTACTATACAAAACGGAACTTCAACTTATGGAAGATTTTTGTATAATGTGGGCAGCACAAGGTTCACAACCTACACTTCCGATGCAAACGCATCAATGTTACTGCCGCAGTTGTATCGAAAAACAGGCGGCTCCACCACTACCTATACAACACGGCCGGGCTGCGACGACTGCACTGCGCCCTCCACCTCACTCAGCATTAAGGCGGCGGAAACCTCACTCAACCTGAACGAAAGCAGCGAAGCCTCCACCACACTCAGCACCACAGGCGGTAACGGCGGCACGGTTACCTACTCCGTTTCGCCAAGCGCGGGCGCAACCATCAGCGGCAACACCATAACATTCAATGCTAAAGGCACTTATACCGTTACCGCCACACAAGAGAAGAACGGCAACACCTGCGCCCAAAGCACCACCGTACAAATCACGGTGAAAGCCACGCCTATCGTTACGCTGACGGCCGTCACGCCAATAACACTCACAGCCGACTGCGGCAAGACAACCACCGCCACCGTGCAGGTAACGGCCTACAACTGCGGCACCACCCCCGTAACCATCACATCGAGCGACACGCACGTTACCGTAAATCCAAGTTCGCTCGATCCCGATGCGGCCGGCAAAGTGAAGGGCGAGGTTACACTTAGTTACACCGCCTCTACGGGCGACGGCAGCGAGAATTACCCGGATGTCAAAATCTCCGCCAAATGCGGCACTACGGCCGGCCAAAACACCATCAGCGTAACCGCCACCAAAGGCGGCTGCACCCCGAGCGTCCTCACCTTTATAGACCGCGGTAACACACACACTACGATAAACACCAAATACGCCGGCGAGCAACTCGCAGCAAGCGAAGTGCCCGTCCCCACGGGCGTCTGCACGCAGCCGGTAGAGTACATCTTCGATGGCTGGGCAACAGCCTCCGTAGCCAACGACGCCACCTCCTACACCAAAGTAAATTTTGATACCTACACCATCGCCGGCAACCAAACCTTCTATGCGGTGTATAAGTATGTAGAAGAGGGAGGCGGCGATGGCCTATATCATTTGGTAACTGATGTAGCGGAGTTGCAAATAGGTTCTTCTATCGTCATTGCGGCATCGGCTTCCAATTATGCTATTAGTACTACACAAAACGATAATAACCGTGGTCAGGCTGCAATTACAAAAAACGATACGGAGAAAACACTTTCGTTTGACAACACAGCAGGTGTGCAGGAATTGACTCTCAAAGAAGGTACTACTACAGGTACTTATGCGTTCTATACCGGTAGCGGTTATCTCTATGCGGCCTCATCAAGCAAGAATTACTTAAGAACAGCAACTACGCTATCAGCCAATTCAAGTTGGAATATAACGATTACATCTGGAGGTGTTGCTACTTGTCAAGCTCAAGGTACAAATACACGCAATTTATTACAATATAATTCTTCTAATTCTTTTTTCAGTTGTTATGGAAGTGATCAAAATGCTATAGCCATTTACCAACTTTCTGCAGGCACTACCTATTACACCTCCTCGCCCGCATGCGGACCGTACGTGCAGATAGTCGGCAGCAAGGAACTCTACGTTACCTCGGGTAATGTGGGCGGCCGCAAAACCGTACAGGCACAGGACACCATCCGATTCACCTCGGGCGCACTGGCAGGCAGCGGCAGCAACGCACCAAACATCAAAGTGCCGGCAGCCGACATCACCATCGGCGGAGCGCAAACGGGCGTTGTCAAAGTGGCGTTTGTCGATAGCATTTGCACCAAAAACGGCGACGGCACCTACAGCATCACAGGCGGCATCGTGGTACGATACACCCCCACCGACGTCAATCGCAAAGAAGACATCAAGGTAAAACTGCGCGCCACCTACAACACCGGCAACGATGTGGTGCTCGATAGTTTCGTGGTACACGCCCGCTCGCTGCCCGAAAAATTCGTGATTGCAGCCAAGCAAGGCGACAAATGGTATGCCCTGCCCGCCGACATGAGCGGCAGCAACGCGCAACCGGCCAACGGCCAACTCGTGGTTAACAACGCCGCCAACCCGACCGAAGCCACCGTCACGCCGTGCAACACCATCTATACATTCGACGGACAGAAGAGTGGCGGCGACCTGCGCTATGTGCGCTTCGTAGGCCTCGGCGGCAAATACCTGTGGGCAGCCACCACCGGCAACACCGGCATACAAGACACCGGCAGCGAATCGGCTGCCACCGCCGACAACAAGCCCTACAACTGGCTGCTCACCTCGGCCGACAACGTTACCTACACGTTTGCCAACCAAAACACCGACCGCGATCTGCGCCTCAGCGGCACCAACTTCGGCATGTACACCTCCGGCGTGAACGAACTGCGCATTCTGCCCATCGTCGAAGCCGACACCTGCGCCTACAACGCCGCACCGCAGAACATCACGTTGGTAAGCCGCACCAGCACCACCCTTACCTTGGCGTGGTCGGCCGTACCGGGCGCCGAACGCTACCAATTCAGCCGTGACGTCGGCAAAAATTGGTATCCCTGCGACGGCATAACCGACATGGCTCATCCAGAATACGAATTTAAAGGCTTGAGCGCCTCTACCGAATATACCATCGTTCTGCGCGCCGTACACGGCACAACGGCAAAAATCTGTTCGGACACGGCACAAATCACCGTTACCACCGCCGCCTGCGACAAGGTGCCTGAAATCAGCGGCACCATCAGCGACGTTAGTTCGTGCGGCACACTCACTTTGACTGCCACCGGCGTAACGGCCACCACCGAGAGCAACACCTATTGCCCCGTAACGCAATACGGGTTCCAATACACGCAGGACAACACATGGGCTACCTACGAGCAGACCGAACACATCGGCGTGCCCGGCAGCGAATTTAGCGACGAGGTAACCGTGAGCCGCGGCGGCAAATACTACGTGCGCCTCTACGCCGTCAACGAAGTAGGCACCGGCTCCAGCACCCCCGTGAAGGAAATCACCGTATCGGGCTTGGCCAACCTGCAGATAATCACCGCCGGCGACGCCACCACCGCCCCGATGATAGGCGGCAAAGCCACACTGCGCATCGGTGCCGTCAGCGACAGCCCCTCGCCCATCACATGGCAGGTGTTCGACGGCAGCAACGCCGCGCAGACCACCATAGCCGCCGGCATAGCCAATAACGGTGTGTTCAGCACCACCGCCTTCGGTGTCTATCGCGTAGTGGCCAAGCAGGCCGCCAACGCCGACCCGACCTACTGTGCCGACAGCGCCACCATCTACATCGAAGTGCGCCTGCCAAACCACTACGGCTATGTAACCAACTGCGCCGTGCTGAATAACAACAACCTCGAAGTGATCAACGTATCGTCGAGCGAAATCACCTTCGGCATCGACGACGCCGACGTGGTGCAAATCGAAATCGTAAAAGAGAACACCGGCAACACCAGCACCGGCGGCGGTTCGCAAGCCGAGGGATTGTTCTTTAGTAAATATTACGAAGCATCATACAACGTGAAACTGATAGCCGTATTTAATGGAACCGGACAAGATATTGATGTAACCAATTACACCATAAAATATGGTAAAACTAGTTGGGAACAATATTATATCAAATTGGGTAACTTTACCAACACAAAAAACATTATTGCTGCCGGCGAAGAAGTGATTCTGTACACAACAACGGCTCAAAGTGAAGATACGAAGATAATGGATTGTGTTAATGGCAATTATCCGGACGGACCATGGAAAGAGGTAACTGCAAAGAATAGCGGCGGAAACGGTCAGCTCTCTTTTGCCGGCGACAAGACCATTGCTCTGTTCAATAATACAGACCTTGTCGATGTAATAGGTGCCGTAACCGATGCCGGTGTTCCTACTGATGCAGGAGTAGTACCAAAAACATCTCAAGTTGACCCTTCCGGTATATCTTGGGCTGACGCTAGAGGTTGGTATTGCGCAAGCGGTCAATCCATTAAAGATGGATCAGTTATAGGCACGAGCACCAACCGTTGTTTGTTAATTCGTAAAAACACCGTCGTTTCCGGTGCTAATGCCGTAAGTTCCAACAAAAGTACGTTTACGACACTATGCGACGAATGGGTAGGCGAACACGTTCCCGACACAGCAGCCGATAATGGTGTACAAGCATCATGCGACAACTTTGCCTATGTCGGTTCGTTCGACTACGCCGAATACTTCCAGCGCTACGAACCGGTAACCGGCAAGATAGACCTTGTGGACTTGGTTGACAACCACGACGGCTCGTGGTCGCTGCCCACCTCCTCGTTCAAAGGCACAGCATGGGATGGCAAAAACTTCCACGACCTTGCCTGCACCAGCGTCAAGATAAACGGTTACCAAAAAATCGGCCTTAAAGACTCGCTCATCACCGCACTCAACTACAAAGTGCCCATCATCGTGGATAGAACCACCACCACCGACGATGCCGACCTCTTCGGCTTCGAAGGCGACGGACGCATCATCTGCCCCGAGTGCGACGTGGTCATCCGCGACAACAAGAAACTGAGCGTCGTGCCGGCCGGCTACAACAACATCCGCAACATGTGGGTGTATAGCGGCGCCGCACTCAACATTCAGGACGACAAAACCTACAACATGGGCAAACTGACCATCGAGAGCGAAAACAACGAAGTGGGTTACGCCCTCATCAAAGGCACACTGAACGCACAGGACGGCATCAGCCACACCAAACGCATCGACGCCAACGCCTGGTACGACTTCTCGCTGCCATACAACTGCAAAGTGTCCGACATCGTCCGCACCAACGGCAAAACGCTGGGAACCTACGGTACCGATTGGCTCATCAAATACTACGACGGCCAGAAACGCGCCAACACCGGCACACCCAACGGCGCAACGCCCACCAACTGGGCAGCGGTTCCCGCCGACGGCATACTCGAAGCCGGCGTGGGCTACATCGTGGCTCTGGGCGGCACACACAATGCCAACCCGAACTACAAAGTACGTTTCGTGCTGCCCAACCGCTCGACACAACCCTACGTCGAGTCCGTCGATGACAAACGCACCAAAGGCGTGAAAGGTTATACCGGCCCGAAAGCCGAAGAGTTGCCCTGCCACAAAGGTTGGAACTACCTCGGCAACCCGTACGTGTCGCGTTTCGACGGCAACAAGCAAACTCCGTCATGGCAAACATACACCGGCTTGCTGCTCAACGGCTTCTACACCGACCTGCTGACCGGTAACAGTTACGACGTCATCGAATATCCCGACATCTATGTGGCCGTGGATATGGGCGAAGGCGGTGTTACCAACTGGGTACAGACCAAAGCCAGCGAAGCACTGTTGTCGCCATTCCGCGCCTTCATGATTCAGGCCGTGAGCGACGGCGATGTCGATTTCAACAAAGATGCACGTAACCTGCCGCAAGGACAGGCTCCGTCGGTACGCAGCGTCAACACCGAGCGCGAAACCGTCAGTGCCGTGCGCCTGAACATCGACCACGACACCTACGGCACCGGCAGCACCGACATCATGCTGCACAGCCTCTACACCGACAAGTACGACCTCGGCTACGACATGGTGCGCATGTTCAACAGCCGGCCGGCAGCGCAACCGTTCACACTGAACAGCACCGCCGACTATCTGCTCTACAACGCCGCCAACCGCGACCTCGCCGAGACATCGGACATCCCCGTAGGCATACGCACCTTGGCCGCCGGCACCTACACCTTCAGCCTCGCACCGCTGACAGGTACCGACCGCTACGCCGCCATCTACCTCATCGACCGCGACGAAAACGACCTGAAAATCGACCTGCTGCAAGGTAACTACACCACCATGCTGGCACGCGAAACCAACACGTCGCGATTCGCACTGCGGTTCGAAAAATGCGCGCAACTGCCCACCGACATCGACAATGACGCCATACAGTCGCCCATCATCTACCGCGACCAAACCGACATCGTCATCGACAACCTGCCGACCGATGCCACCGTGCGCGTAGTCGATGCCATCGGCCGCACGCTCTACATGCAGCAAGCCGACGCACAAATAGTGCGCTTCCACGCACCGGCGCGCGGCGCATACATCATTCAGGTAATGACACAACAAGGCAACTTCAGTATCAAAACAATTTTATAATCCGTTTACAATCAAAAAACAATTAACAACCTCGAAAACAGACGATTATGAAAGCATATAAAAAGCAAATGTATCTGAATTTGGCAATAACGGTGGCAGCCGTCGGTTGCGCCTGCCTTGTATTGATGGTGTGCACCACATCGCCCGAGTTGCGCGCACTCGACGCCGACAACGGTTACTACGCGCACACCTCGTACCGTCAACGCAGCGCCGCCGGCGACACGTGGAACATGCCCGCCGTATCGACCACAGCACCGCGCGCCACAGTCCATGTGGCACGCACGTCGGCAGCCGCCACCCCGACAACGTCGGCAGCCACACAATCGTTGGTACGCCACACCTTCGGCACTGCCGGCACACAAACCTCCGGCAGCAGCGGCAGCGGTTCCGGCAGCAGTTATGCCGGTGGTATGGCACGCAGCCAAACGGTGAGCATGTCGCCCGTAACGAGCATCTCGCTGAACGCCATTCGTCGCAGCACCGGCACGCAAGTAGCCGCCACTACAAGCGGCATCACCGAGCCCTTCAGCGACCCGCAACGCCCGCAAGGCGAAATTCGCCCGCGTATGGATTTAACCGACCCCGGTTCCGGTAAAGACGAACCGTTCTACGAGCCCCTCGGCGATGGTCTGTGGTTTTTGTTGCTGTGCAGCGGTCTGTTCATACTCCGCACCGCCATAAAAATGAGAAAAAGCCCCCCTGCCCCCTAAAGGGGGAACCGGATGAGGGGAAACATAAACTACGAAAAATACAGAACAAAGAACATAGATTATAGATTTAAGATTTTTACCCCTAAATCCCTCTACCTTCGGTAGACAGGCCTGCCTACCGGCAGGCAGGCTAAAGGGGACTTAAAGCCCTCCTTTAGGAGGGTTTGGGAGGTAGAACGAAAAATACGAAAACAACGAAAACAACGGAACAAAACACAAAAACACAAAAAAACTAACAATATGATGAACACATTGAAAAAAATCGGATTAACCTGTTTGTTGGTCGTCATCGGCTGGGGAACGGCCGCAGCAGCGACACACAAGGTAACATTTACCGGCTGCGGAAGTGCTACAAACTTGTATTTCTCTGAAACGCCGGCAAGTACCACTACATGGTCCGGTAGCGGAGCAAAAACTTGGGGAACTTCTAACAGTTGCTTACGTATTGGCTTTCACCAAAACCAATCTGACGGTTATTTAACCTGTGGTCAATATCCAAGTACCTGGCGTGTTACGGGCGTTGAAATCGTATCACCCGACAACGACGTGAACATAATCATCATCAGCGTCAATGGCATAGAGTTCAAAAAAGATGGCCTACTAAAGGGCACAGGCAGTGCAGAACCACAGGCTACAAACAACATTACAATTAAAATTGTAGGCGGAAACAACAAATACATTGAAATAAGCCAAATTATCATCACCTACGAGAGTGTTACCGCCGCACCGGTGCTTACCTACACAACAAACAACGAAAACGGCAACAACGAGACGAATCCGCATAAGTACACAACGAGCATCCCAACGCAAGAATACGTGTGCAGCGACCAAGCACTCTGCACCAAAGACGGCACCAAATTGACAACCGCCCTCAGTAGCGGTTTATTCGAATTGTGGAATACGGATCTCACAAAAATTGACGGCGCCGTTACCAATGTAGAAATAAACACTGCGGCTACTATTTTCACGGTGTATTTCGACCAGAGCAAACTCACCAACTGCCAAACATACATTCTGGTCGCCACAGCACCATATAACGAAAACGGTGTAGCAGCCGACGGCTCCTCGCTGCAATGGTATTTCAGCACGCCCACCATCACGGCAAGCGACCTCGTCATCAGCGGTACAAAAGAATTTTTGGCCGGCAGCACATTCGACCACAGCGATTGGGTCATCAAAAAAGGTGGTGTCGATATCACGGCACAATGTACCAACTTCAGCAACCCGAACATGACTACCGCCGGCACCAAAGACGTTACGTTCGACTACGCCGGCTGTACCATCACCACGACAATCACCATCACGGAGCGCGCCACCTACACGCTGACGTGGAAAAACCCTGTAACCGGCGAAGACGATATAACGACCCAAGTTCAACAAGGTAACACCGTCGGCACACTGCCCAAGCCGGCAAAAACCACCATCACCACCGCCTGCGGCGAGAAACGTTTCGTCGGTTGGACAACGACCCAAATTGCAGTACCGCAGGACGAAGCCCCCACGCTCGTGCAGAGTTCGGCCACGCCCACAGCCAACCGCACCCTCTATGCCGTGTATGCCGATGCAACAGGCGGCAGCGGCGACACGTGGGAAAAGATAACCTCCACTGCACAATTGACGGCCGGCAAAACCTATCTGATAGGTAATACCGACGGTACCGCCGTGATGGGTAGCGCAAGCAGCAACAACTTCAAGCAAGTTGGAACTACCGCAAGCGGCAACGCCATTACGCCGGCAAACGGCTACAACGCCGTGATATTGGGCGGCTCGGACGGCGCTTGGACGCTGCAACTCGCCGGCAACAACGAGTACCTCTACGCCGCATCGCCAAGTTCCAACTACTTAAGATCGCGCGCCGACAACAGCGATGGCAACAGCCAATGGGCTATCGTAATTGCGGCTGACGGTGCTGCCACCGTTACAGCCCAAGGCGACAACACACGCAACATGCTGCGTTACAATACCTTGTCCGAGCTATTCTCGTGCTACAGCGGCACTCAACAGCCTGTTAGTTTCTACCTCAACACGGGCGGTGGCACGGGCTTCATCACCAAATGTGACTGTACGCCGTTGGGCAAACCCACCGGTTTGTCGGCAAAAAATGCGTCCGGCGCATCGGTCGATCTCTCGTGGACGCCTGTAACGGGTGCCACCTCGTACCTCGTGGAATACAGCATCAATAGCGGCAGCACATGGAACAGCGTAGAATGCACCGGCGACTCCTACAAACTGACAGGCCTCAACAAAAGCACCAACTACACGTGGCGCATCGTGGCCTTGAGCAACGACGGCACGCACTGCGTAAAATCGGCAGCATCGGAAACAAGCACCTTCGAGACCACCAGCAACTGCGCTTGGCAAATCAACTACCAGCCAACAAGCGGCGCCACTACTTGGAGCGAGGCCAACTGTTTCAGCCAAGTGGGCAACACTAACGAATGGCAACTCGCCGACTTCACCCTGCCGGCAAACGGTTGCAACTTCTGGGTTGGTCCGGGTAAATTTGACAACACATATAGTAAGAACGTTACTTTCGGCGATAACCTGACATTCGCTGCTCTGCAAAATACAGGCTGCAGCAAACCATACCCTGGCGCAAATGCGGTAGGCACACTGCGCATCTACAGCGATAAAGCAGCCGACAACTACTTTGTCGGATTCATGCCTACCTACCAAATAGCCTACGGTCTCATAGGCAACACGTGGGAACATCTGCCGTTTGCGTATGTCAGCGGCAACATCTACGAAACCGCCCTTACCGAAGTGCCGAACGGCTATTGGAATAACGACAACTACCAATTCTACGTCGGCGCGAAAAAAACCGATGGCGGCACCAACTCGATAAACGGCAAAAGCAACACCGTGGCCATGAAAACCATGGGCGGGCTGAAAGACTCCGACATCGGCGGCGCCAAAGGCGTGTACCGCATCTACGACAACTCGTGCGACCAGAACTGGTACTGCGCATTCATACCCTATTATAACATTGTGTACTACGACGCTGCCGACAACACCACCGTTTATCAAACTTCGGACTACATTTCGTCGGAAAAAACAGACGCCGAGCGCACCATCAACGTATTGAGCAACGGCCCGGTCAAAGATGGTTACCGTTTCATAGGTTGGTCGCACACCCTCGGCGGCGCCAAACAAGTTGATCCGGGAAGCAGTTACACACTACAGAAATGCAACGACCCGTTGTATCCCGTTTATATTCAACAGGTTACACTCAATTACAACACAACCGGCGGCGTTAGTGTTTGCGAGGCCAACACCATCGACATCAACACTGCCACCACGGTTTGTGCCGATGCACCCACACGCGAAGGCTACAAATTCACCGTCTGGAACACGACACAAGATGGCAACGGCACGACCTACGCCCCCGGCGCTGAGATCACACTGAGCGAAAACGTTACACTCTACGCACAGTGGCTGCCCTACATCAAAGCCTACTACGACAAGACCAACATCACCTTTGCCGGCACTTGCGATGCAAGCGACAAACAGGTAGTCAAAGGCGATGTGATAACCTTGTGCGACGCTCCCACTTCGCCATTCGGCTACACCTTCCAAAATTGGAGTATCAATGGTAATGGTACGAAATATGCGGCAGGTGATGAGTACATCGTAACCGGTGCCGAACTCGAAATCAAAATCACGCCGGTATGGAACACGCCGACACACGAATTCATATTCATTAACCAAGGCGCCGGCACCTCGCAAGAGGTAACCATCGCCACCATCAGCGGCGCAGAAGGCACCTACATCACCGCGCCGGCATCGTGCGGCACCGTGCCCACCAACTGCGAAGGCAAAGTATTTGTCGGCTGGCTGCGCGGCACCTACGATGGCACCCTCGACGGCAACGAAGGTGTGAACACCCCCGACCAACTGATAGCAAAAGCCAAAGAGCAAGGTAGCACCGGCGTATTCTTTGCATCGCCCGGTCAGCGCATCAAAGTGGCTGACCAATCAGCCCATGAACCGGCAAACTGGGACAAATGGTATGCCGTATTTGCCATACCGGAATAAACCAAAATGTGTTATACCATACATCATTAACTTTTTTTTAGAGTTGCGATCGCTGCGATAGCGGTCGCAATTTTTTTCAAACGCAAGCAACGAAAATTACGAAAAATACGGAACAAAGAACATAGAATATAGAATATAGATTTATTTCAACCCTACGCCCTACGGGCACTCCCCTTGCAAAGGGGAGACCACACGATAAAGTAGTTTCAGTGCGCAAAAAAAGCACTGTCTCCTTTCCAAGGGGACGAGGAGCGAAGCGACGGGCGGGGTTCAAAACAATTAGCAATGAGAAATGAGTAGTGAGCAATAAAAAATGACCTTGGCGGGTGTGTCAAAAATCGAGTTGAGTGTGTCGAAATGCTAAATCATTGTTTGAGCGCAGCGAGTTTGATTTAGCCGACACCGAGACGACAAATTTTTGGCAACGCAGCCGCCACAGTCTTGACTTTTCTTTGTTTCGTTTCTTTTGGTCAAGCAAAAGAAATGAAAGAACCGAGAACCTTAAGGACATAGATTT
>SFDZ01000035.1 GCA_004557405.1 Bacteroidales bacterium | reverse complement strand
TCTTATTGTCGTGGAGATGTTTGTCTTGCGCGTAGAGAGCAGCAACCTGGCAGGGAGTACCGCTAAATAAAACCCTATCACCTGTCTTTAGTTTCTGTTTAACTGCACGATATATACCGGAAGTGTCACTCTGTTGGTATTTGGAATTTTGTAATAGACGTAGTTGGTTCGGATCAGAAATGATTATATGTTTTACAGTCGTATTTTCTTGAAGAACGGCTCCCACAATCCAACTACCTGGAGTTGATAAAAACTGTTTGGCAACTTGATAAAAAATTCCTCCGGATGCACTATAGCGGATGTTTTCTTCTAAACTCCATCCGGCAAATATCTTTGCCCGCGAAGCATCATTCCTAATAATTTTGTTCGGATTCAAAATAGGACAAATATGGGAGCATAATCCGCACTCAACACATTGCTTTGAATCAATATGAGGAACATAAAAACCATTCTCAGACTCTGAGAACATGATTGCGTGGTGCTTGCATATATCTATACATGCTCCACACCCCATGCACTGCTGCTCTATTGGCAAATTATCTGCTAACATAAATAACTATCCTTTGGAAATGTTATCTTCTTGTTGGTTTCTTCGCTTTCGGTTATTCTTTCTCGCTCGCGGATAAGTTCTTTTTGGAGAGTTTCTACCGATGGAAGTTCCAATAGATATTTAGAAGCAAAAATCTGTTTGTATTCTGCTAATACCGGGTATTTTACAACTGCCTCATTCATATACCACAAGCGTGCATTGTTGTCTTTCACCTTGATTAGTAGGCGATAATGCGACCATGTCAATTCGGGGCGCAGTGTGCCCCATTTTGGAAACACGCAATAGAATTGTCTCATTCTGCGTAGTTCTCGTTCTTCAAATCCTTTTCCAAACTCTGCTGTCAGTTTATCAGACAACTCCGACAAAACCGCCTTTCCATATTCTGCGCGCCTATTTCCGTGTTGTTCGTCCTCTACGATTAGTCTTCCAACATTCCAATAGGCACTAACCATCGCAAGATTGACGGCTTTATAAGCAGTTGTCCTTGCAGATAATAGAACTTCTCGAATATCTGCTAATAGGTGTCCTTTCTCAATGTGTTCGCTCACAAATCCTCCTTGAAAGTTATCTTTCGGTTGCTTTCTTCGCCGTGTATTATGGAAATCTGCTCCATTGGCAAATATCTATGCACTATGCCACAGTCGTCGGTGGCTTGCAAAGCGGGGTCGTGCAGGGCGAGAGTGTAAGCGCGAGCTATCAAGGGCAGGCGGAAGGCTTGCGGGGTCTGGGCACGCATGAGCGTATCACGCACGGGGATAGCCAACACATGTTTCTCTGCATTTTCTCCGCCCACCACATACATCGTGTCGGTGGCGGGAATGGCTACGGTAACGGCTTCGTGGGCTTCCAAAGCACGACAGACGTTGGCGATGATGGCTTGACTTACAAACGGGCGCGCGGCATCGTGCAGCAGGATATTGGCGTGGGCGAACTCCTCCGCTAAGAGTACCGACTCATACAGCCGAATGGCATTTACGCTCGATTCCCAACGTTCTTTGCCGCCGGCGATGATATGCTTTACCTTCTGCCAACCATTGCGCATCTGCACTTGTTCGGCAATAGCGATGTAGTCGGGGTGCATCACGATGCAGACTTCGTCAATACAGGCGGCTTGCTCGAAAGCCTCCGTGGCATGCTCCAACACACTCCTGCCGTCTGCCAACGGCAGCAACTGCTTGGGCACGTCGCCTCCCACACGCGCACCCATGCCTCCGGCTAATATGACGGCTATGTTCTTCATCTTGCGTAGTAACCTCCAGTCTTGTTGCTTCCTCTGTATTCTATTTTTTCCGATAATTCACTTAATGCCTTTTTCGTAGTTCTGGTAGTTGGCGCGTACCAAGGCCCACGCCTCCGCTTTTTCGCGTTGACTTGGTTCTCCGTGTTGTATGTAATAGTCAAAATCGAGCATACAAACCGACTTGCGCACAACTTCCGACAACAAATTTTTTGTCCGCCACCATGGCGACACATCTCATCATTAACCTACAAAAATACACTATTTTTCCGTAAACACCAAAAATCCCGTCCAAAAAAGATGGGCGGGATTACATTTTTTATCGTCAAGCATTATTGCAGCAGACTGACGCTACGTTTCACAAAATCGGCTAAGTCTTTACCTTTCAACATGTTATTAGCCAGCAAAGCCAAATCGATCAACTGTTTGACGCGTGGTTGCGTAGTGGCAAATTCGGCATAAACGGTTTTTTTGCGGTCGCGCAGTTCGCCCACTTTTTTGTCGATGGTGTCGATTTCTTCTTTCTCGGCAACGGGAATTTCCTCGTCTTTTTTGCCTTTTTGACCATCTTTCAACGCGTTACGACGTTTTTCCAAGTCGGCTATCTCTTGCGCAATCGGCGACACATTGTCGGCGCAGGCTTGTTCTTCGGCGCGCAGCACGCCATCGATTAACGGGTGAGCGGTATTCAGCACCACATTGTAACTGTTCGGCATTTCGCCATAGAATCCCATCATCGGGTTGCCTCCCGTGGCGGCCATGTCTTTCATACGGCGCATCCATTCGTTTTGCGTGATGACAATCGGTTGGTCGTCGGCCGACAGTTGTTCCATGGTTACCACGAACTCGGTTTTATCCAACGTAGGCAGTTGCGATTTGAACACTTCGGTCAAGGCGTCTTGCTGTGCAGCGGTCAATGCCACTTTGGCGGCATCGGCTTTGACGATGAGTTTCTCCACAACGTCGCTATCGACACGCACGAAGCGCAATTTTTCATTTTTCTGTTCCAATTGGCTTAGCCAATGTGCATCCAACTGTCCGTCCATCAGCAGCACATCGTAGCCTTTGGCTTTGGCGGCCTCGATGTAGGTGTGTTGTTCGTCGGCGTTGTTGGCGTACAAATAGATTAAATTGCCGTCTTTGTCGGTCTGTTCGGCTTTTATTAGTTCCTTGTATTCGTCAAACGTGAAGCATTTGCCATCGACATTTTTGAACAACGCAAAATCTTTGGCGCGGTCGAAGAATTTTTCGTCGGTGAGCATGCCGTAAACGATGAAAATGCGCAATGCGTCCCATTTTTCTTCAAATTGAGCGCGGTCGTTTTTGAATATTTCTTGCAGACGGTCGGCCACTTTTTTGGTGATGTGCGTCGATATTTTCTTCACATTCTGATCGCTTTGCAGATAACTGCGCGACACATTCAGCGGAATATCCGGCGAATCGATGACGCCATGCAACAGTGTCAAAAAGTCGGGCACAATGCCTTCGACCGAATCGGTTACAAACACCTGATTGCAATAGAGTTGGATTTTGTTGCGTTGCAGGTCGATGTTGTTTTTGATGCGCGGGAAGTACAAAATGCCGGTCAGATTGAACGGATAATCGACATTCAGATGAATGTGAAACAACGGTTCCTCGCCATACGGATAGAGTTCGCGGTAGAATTTGGCGTAGTCCTCGTCCTTCAGGTCGGCGGGTTTGCGAGTCCAAGCCGGCGTGGTATTGTTGATGACGTTGTCGTCGGCCGTTTCCACCTCTTTGCCGTCTTTCCACTCTTTTTTCTTGCCAAACACTATCGGCACAGGCAGGAATTTGCAATATTTCGTCAGCAACGTGTGCATGCGCGACTCTTCGAGAAAATCTTTGTTTTCGTCGTCGATATGCAACACGATGTCGGTGCCGCGTTCGGCCTTGTCGCACTCTTCGAGCGTATATTCGGGCGAGCCGTCGCAACTCCAATGCTGTGCGGGCGCATCGGTGTACGATTTTGTAAAGATTTCGACCTGTTTCGACACCATAAATGCCGAATAGAAGCCCAAGCCGAAATGGCCGATGATGGCGTTGGCGTCGTTTTTGTATTTATCCAAAAATTCGGTGGCGCCCGAGAATGCAATCTGATTGATGTACTTTTCGATTTCGTCGGCCGTCATGCCCACGCCGCGGTCGCTGATGGTGAGGGTTTTCTTTTTGGCATCGAGTTTCACCTCCACCTTCAAATCGCCCATCTCGCCTTTGTAGTCGCCCACCGAGGCCAATGTTTTCAGTTTCTGCGTAGCATCGACAGCGTTCGACACCAATTCGCGCAGAAAAATCTCATGATCGCTGTACAAAAATTTCTTGATGACGGGAAAAATGTTGTCCGTCGTTACACCAATATTACCTTTCATAATTGTATATTTTTTGTTTATCATTTCGAGTGATGTACTCGTTCGACAACAAAAAAAATGCCAAGCCGTCATCACTGACATTTTGGCAGATTTTCTTTTATTTTTCACGACAGGTTACCAACCCGACATGGAACATCTATATGCAACACATTACCGCGCCAACTTACGCATCCACAGCACAAACAGCGACACACACACCACGCACGCCAACGCCGCCACCGCATAACCTATCGGCATAGGCAAGGCAAAGCCTTCGGGCGCCACCACAATGTAGCACGAACAAACCGCCGTCATAAACACCGCCGGCAGCAACGCTACCAAGTAACCGAAGCGGTAACGCGATGTTTTACAGAGGAATACCGCGCCGGTCCACAATGTAAAACAGGCCAATGTCTGATTAGTCCACGCAAAATAGCGCCACACGATGTCGAAATTGACGAACGTCATGCCGAACACGACCAAAAACATCGGAATGGAAATCAGCAGCCGTTTGGGAATCGCTTTTTGGTCGAGGTGCAAAAAGTCGGCCACAATCAGACGCGCGCTGCGCAACGCCGTATCGCCCGAGGTAATGGGCGCCGCCACCACGCCGATAATAGCCAAAATGCCACCGACAGTGCCAAGCCAACTGCGCGAAATGCGGTCGATGACCAAGGCAGCAATATTTTCGCCGGCATGCTCGGCCGCAAAAGCCTGCAAACCGCCTACTCCGCCAAAAAACGAACCTGCGGCAGCCGCCCAAATCAGAGCCAAAATGCCTTCGGCCACCATGGCACCGTAAAAGATGCGCCGCCCTTGACGTTCGTTGGTCATGCAACGCGCCATGATGGGCGACTGCGTACCATGAAAACCGCTAATAGCGCCACACGCTATGCTGACAAACATCATCGGAAAGAGCGGATAACCCTGTGGATGCACGCTCTGCAATCCATCGGTCAACTCGGGAATGGGTGCTTGCCCGACCAACATCACGACCATGATGCCCAAGCCCATAAACAACAATACGGCACCAAAAACCGGATAAAAACGACCGATGATTTTGTCGACAGGCAGCAAGGTGGCCAAAATGTAATACGCAAACACAATGACAATCCACCACACCACATCGACACTGCTCACCAAACTATGCAACAAGTTGGCCGGCCCGGTGAGAAACGTGGTGGTAAGCAGCAGCAGCAACACCAGCGACAGCACACGCATAAATTGTTTTACGCCGACACCCAGTTCATCGCCCACCACTTCGGGCAGGCTGATACCACCCCGCCGCAACGACATCATACCCGACAAATAGTCGTGAACGCCGCCGGCGAAAATAGTGCCGAACACAATCCACAAAAATGCGCTCGGGCCGAAAAATATGCCCATGATGGCACCGAAAATTGGGCCAAGACCGGCAATATTCAGAAATTGTATCAAAAAAATGCGCCAAGCCGGCAACGGCACATAGTCCACACCGTCGGCTTTGTCCACTGCAGGCGTAGGCCGCTGATAGTCGATGCCGAAAACCCTCTCGACAAATGCGCCATACAGCACATAACCCACCACCAACAACACTATCGAAACTGCAAACGAAATCATATCATCTGACAACTATTTCTGTCGCGGGAAGAGCAAAATAGGTGTCCCACTGAAATTCCATGTACTGCGCAATTTATTCTCCAAGAAACGCAAATACGGCGCTTTGATATATTGTGGCAAATTGGCAAAAAACACAAATGTAGGCACCTGAGTATTAGGCAGTTGAGCCACATATTTTATCTTCACGTATTTACCTTTGTAGGCCGGCGGCGGATAGTTTTCGATCAGCGGCAGGAAGTATTCGTTCAGACGCGCTGTCGGCACTTTGCGGTTTTTGTTTTCGTACACCTGCATCGCCACTTCGAGGACTTTGAATATGCGTTGCTTGGTCAGTGCCGATGCAAACACAATCGGAAAATCGACAAACGGCGCCAACCGCTCGCGTATATTTTTCTCGTAGGTTTTGATGTCTTTGGCCTCTTTCTGTTCCACCAAATCCCATTTATTCACGCACACAACCAATCCTTTACGATTTTTCTGCACAAGCGAGAAAATGTTCAAATCCTGACTTTCGATGCCGCGCGTGGCATCAATCATCAAAATACACACATCAGATGCCTCGATGGCGCGAATGGCGCGAATAACCGAGTAATACTCAATATCTTCGCTCACTTTCGATTTTTTGCGGATGCCTGCCGTATCGACCAAATAGAAAGCGTGTCCGAACTTATCGTATTTGGTGTAGATAGAGTCGCGCGTGGTGCCGGCAATGTCGGTAACAATGTGGCGTTCTTCGCCGATGAAAGCGTTCACTATCGACGATTTTCCAGCGTTCGGCCGTCCGACGATGGCTATTTTTGGTAAATCTTCCAACGCATCGTTCACCTCCGACTTGAAGTGCGTCAGCAGCGCATCCAGCAGTTCGCCGCTACCCAAGCCGTTGACCGCCGACATAATGAACGGTTCGCCCAAACCGAGGCCATAAAATTCGGCCGCCTGATACTGCAAATCGAACGTATCGACCTTGTTGGCCACCACCATCACCGGTTTACGGCAACGGCGTAAAATGTCGGCCACATGCAAATCCAAATCGGTGATGCCGCTCAACACATCGACCACAAACAAAATCACGTCAGCCTCTTCGATGGCAATACCCACTTGGCGATTTATCTCCTCCTCGAACACATCTTCGGAATTGACCACCCAGCCGCCCGTATCGACCACCGAAAAAGAACGTCCGCACCACTCGCTCAACCCATATTGGCGGTCGCGCGTTGTGCCGGCCTCCTCGTTCACAATAGCTCGACGCGTCTGCGTCAAACGATTAAACAATGTCGATTTGCCCACGTTCGGCCGACCGACAATAGCAACAAGATTTCCCATAATATATCTGTTTTTGGCATCTATTCCCAAGTGCTTTCACAAGCATTCCGTTACCTACTCATCGTAAGCGGAAAAGAACAAACGCAGTTAATAATTTATTGATTTATAGTCAAATACGACATCATCATTTCGTCTGATACAGCAATTTTCCCGACGGATCCTTACGGCTTCTATCGTTCACCGACGTATATTTCAGCAGATAGATGCCGTTAGCCGGCAACACCGGCACCTCTATCACCACACCGGTCGGTGCAATATCGGCCATCAAACGTCCATCTAATGTGTAAATGTACAAATGATAATCCGTTTTCAATTCGGTCAATTGTACTTCGTATGTACCTGCATCTGTTTGCCGAATGGTCAGTTTGCGCGGGTCATTATCGATAAACACTTGTGTGCGTACACATATTTCGTTCGAAAAATCAGTAATATTTTCGTAATATTCCGTCTTATCGGTGGCTTGCACACGATAGCGATATTCCACATCGGGCGATAATTGTTCTACGACATAAGTCAACGCCTCGACATGCTGATGATGACATTGATACGCTACAGTACCGGCAAAATGCACGGTAAAATCGTCGAACAACAACTTGCCGGCTTTTTTCTGATAGGCAATGCGGAATTGCGTGAAAGCATTACCCGCCGGCAATGGCATCTCGTACGTTGTGCGCAACATGCTCTTCTCGATAATCACCGAATCGATGCGCGACCAAGTGCCATCGGCATAACCATCGACACTCAACACGCTGCCGGCCGCACCCATGCAGTGCATCCAAAAACTTATCTTGGCGACCGGGAAACAATAGCGCTCCGTCCACAACGTATCGCTACTCACATCGAATACAACCGACGGTGCCTGATTGCCATAAATAGTGGAATTGACAACGTCAAACGACGCATGCCAATCGACAGCACAAGCGACATCAAAGTCGGTAAACTCTTCGACAAGCGTACTTGTACCAACCGAATCGTAAGTGTAGGCCGACAAATAATAACCTGTGGCATCGAAAGCCGCCTCCCAAGCCGCCGTGTACGATTGACTTGTGGTATCGACTGCAGCCACTGCCACCGGCACTTCCACCAACACCGGCCGCGACGATTGACCGGACAAATAAATATGGTAAGTGGTGTATTTATCCAACACTATCGAAATCGTATCGCGATGCAGATCCGAAAACGAAGCATACATGGGGAAATAGCGCACCAACAATTTGGTCTGCAACGTCGAATCGGACTCCGGCATATAGTCCACCGCACTACCCCACTCGTCGGCACCAACTTTGGCTATCTGGAAATTTTCGCCCGACGACAAAGAAATATTCAGTTTATCCGTCAGCCATTTACCATTTATATCAACATACTGAGTATCAGACGGTTGCTCCTGAATGGTCTTAAAGAGCGCCAATGTTTCGGGAAAAGGTTCATACACAGGGAAACCGGCGCCACCGCCATCGTAACGGAATGTAACTATGCCATTCCGGTCCGTTATGTAAGTTATCGGCTGCTCCAACGAGGTGCCATTTTTCAATGTCGGGAAGAAACCGGTTACATTGCGAGTGCCGGGATAGGTATCGCTAGCCGTACCATTGGCCGCCGGATTGGCCGCCATAATTTCGACACCCAACGAAGCAGTATCGTTGTTCAACGTATTCGAATTCCAACGCGAGGCATTGTAATTGATGCGCGTAATCAGAAGTCCGGAACCCGGCAAATAGGCATCCCAACCCTGTTTTTGGCGATTCTCGAGCAAGAAAAATTGTGCAGGATTGGGCGATACACCATTCATATTGTGAGCGCGCGTAGGCGATATCAAGCAGGCCTCGTTCGATTTCAGCAAATGCGACAACGACACCACCGTTGGTTCCGACAACACTTGCGGCTTGAGCCAGCCCAAATAGAAACGCTCGTAAGCCGAATAGGTCGGTGGCGTACGACCATTGTTGTTGTACGAACCGCTCGACATAATATCCCACGAACCGAGATCTTTACCGGCCGGATTATAATCCGTCACATACAAATCGGGGAAACCAAACACATGCGTAAATTCGTGGCAAAAAGTGCCAATGCCGCACATCGTTGAGCCCGAATTGCCACGCAACTCCGACGTACAAGCATAGTCGTTGAGCAGCACACCATCGATGCGCACAGCCGACTGCACACGCCACCGATGCGGCCAAACCGTCTCAGCCGGACCGCCCTCGGCTTCGTTGTAACCGGCATAATAGACAAACACATTGTCCACATAACCATCGCCATCGGTATCGTACTCCGAAAAATCGATACCCAGCGTATCGGCTTTGCGACACGCATCGATAATCATCTGCGACGGCGCCTTATCGTTATTGTTGGCATCGTTGCCACCATAATAATTATAGGGATGATCAAGTTTTACCGGGCCGACAACCACAAATTCAGGCTGAAACACACTATCGCTGCATGCTATGAAATAGTCGCGCGCCGAACCGGTGGCACCGTTTTGCGCATACCCCGATTGATTCAGCAAGTCGGTGAACGCACTCTGCGGATTAGCCACTTTGAACGACAGATTGGAAAACTCGGCCAAAATCACCAAACTTTTCGGACTGCCATTATGCGGGAAACGCATCATACCCGCTTGTGCATACGACACACTTTTGCGTGCCAACGCTGCTGCCGGCTTGCCTACACGTTTCAACAACCGACGATCGGCAGCCGTACGATTGGCGACACTGCGTGCACGAACACCCGACAAACGCGCATGAAAATCGGGCGTAAACTCGGCATATTCGTAGTAGCCGGCCTCGTTGCGCGACACCAAATAGCCATCTTCGGTAGTGGTGTAATGAAAAAACTCGTCGCCACGCAACAGCACCGACAATTCGGAACCATCGGGCTGCAATACACGCAACACTTCGGGCGTGGCCGGCACACCAAAGAGCAGAACACACAAACTACATTGTAATAATAATATCAGCGATAAACGTTTCATTGTGAAATAGATTTTTGCTTTGAACCTGCAAAATTATAAAAAATAATCCACTTATAAAAACGATTTCGGATTTTTTCATCATTTCGACACACAATATGATAGTAAAGCAACGACAAAAACACTAATTTGACAGGAATAACCGCCCAAAAAAAGGAAACAATTTTGCGGTTGAGTGAAAACAAAGGAAAATTTAAATTTCTCCAAAATTTGTATATATCAAAAAAAATGTTGTATCTTTGCAACGTAATTATTTTAACTAACTTTAATAGTTGTGCCCGACACGAATCAGGGCAGATATCATGAAGGAACTTAAATGCCCAAACTGTGGAAATGTTTTCACCGTAGATGAGAATGACTATGCGGCATTGCTTAGCCAAGTAAAGAACAAGGAGTTTGATGACGAGTTGGCTCGTCGCATCCATGAACTGGAGCAGACCCATAAAGCGCGCCTACAGGCTGAGAAGCAGGCGGAAGAAGCGCGTCAGCAAGCCGAGGCTGCTCGTCAGCAGAACGAGCGCATGCGCATAGCGCAAGAGAATCAGAATGTGCTGCAAGCCAAAGATAATTTGCTCCGCGACAAAGAGTCGGAGATTGAGAAACTCAAACTGCAGATTCAGAACTTTGAGGTAGCGAAGAAAGCTGCTGTGCAGGAAGCTGTTATGGATAAAGACCAAAGGATTCAGCAGTTAGAGAATGACAAAAAGTTGGCTGCGTCAGAAGCTCTTCTAAAGGAGCAGAACATAAAAGCCGACTATGAAACTCGCTTGCAAATGGCCAAAGAGCAAGTGGCGTACTACAAGGACATGAAAGTGCGCTTATCCACGAAGATGGTAGGCGAGACACTGGAGCAACACTGCTCAACGCTCTTTGAACAGAATTTGAGGCAGATGATGCCTAACGCCTATTTTGAGAAGGATAACGAAGTGGTCGAAGGAACGAAAGGTGATTTTGTTTTCCGCGACAAGAGTGACGACGACGTAGAGTACGTCTCCATCATGTTCGAGATGAAGAACGAAAACGATGCTACCGCGACAAAGCACAAAAATGAGGATTTCTTTGCCAAGTTAGACTCCGATCGCAAGAAGAAAAACTGCGAATACGCAGTATTAGTGTCGATGCTCGAGCCTGATAGCGAATTATACAACGGTGGTATTGTGGACGTGAGCCATCGTTTCGAGAAGATGTACGTCATCCGTCCGCAGTTCTTCATACCCATTATCACACTATTGTGTCAAGCCAACAAGAAGAGTATTGAAGCCAAACGCGAGTTGATGCTTGTAAGGAAGCAACAGGTGGATGTGACGAATTTTGAAGAGAAACTGATGAGCTTTAAGGATGGCTTTACCCGTAATGTGCGCTTGGCTAACGACCGTTTCCACAACGCTATAGAGGAGATAGACAAGACTATCCAGCATCTGACCAAAGTGCGTGAGAATCTCGTGAAATCGGGCGATAATCTGGACGCAGCAGACAAAAAGTTACAGGATGTAACAGTCAAACGTCTCACTTACGGAAACCCGACTATGAAAGCCAAGTTCGATGAGGCCAGAAAGAACCATTCGGATAATAACGAGCCACAAGAAGACGAATAATATGATGACTATCACTACCAACAAGCCGTTCACGAAATCGGCTTTTAAAATTGCATTGTCGTGTCCGACAAAGTTATACTATGCGCGGCATCCGGAATTGTACGCCAATAGCAATGACGAGGATGAGTTCTTAGCCGCTCTGGCTGAGGGCGGATTCCAATGTGGTATCATCCGTACCCATCCGAGGCTGGAACTACTGGATAATACACCTGGCCATCGGTCGTGGCAGGCTACTGCAGAAGGTACTGCCGATTAACCTCAGCGATTTATCTATCGTGTGAGCGAGCATCAGCTTAGT
>SFDZ01000034.1 GCA_004557405.1 Bacteroidales bacterium | reverse complement strand
CTTAAAGAAACTAACTAATCATGGTTATGATGTAAAAACATAGTAAGTTATTTATAATATTAAAATACTTAAAATGAGCATATTAAGTTCAACACGTTCTGGTAAGGCATCTTTCATTCGAGCATGGTTAGATGAAAATGGTATCAAAAACTATACTCTCAATGACAAAGGAGAGGTAGATGTAGACGGAGATGTTAATTTGAGTAGACACGATCTTACAGAGTTACCTCCTTACATTCAGTTCGGTACAATAAAGGGGGATTTTGATTGTTCTTTTAACAAACTCACTTCCCTTAAAGGAGTGCCTAAGAAAATAGAGGGAAATTTTGATTGTAACTTTAACCAACTGACAATATGTAGCAATGACGCCTTACCTATTGAGGTAACTAAAAATGTTTTTTGCATAGATGCATTTAAAGAATTGCCAGAAAGTCTGGAGAAGATTTTTCATGTGCAACAAGGAAAGGTTTATACTAAATTAGACCTATCGTTACTTGATGAAATAAATCAATTTCCATGGCAAGCTTTATCCACGGCATCAAACAATCAGTATTATTGTTTAGGCGATTTGGCTAAGACTTTAGATGTCGAGTTGGATGATAACAATACCCCTACGTCAACAACAATAGAAAAAGTAGCCAAAAGTGAACTTGAGAAAATACGGAGAAAGTTAAACGAATACTATGATTTACGGATACCATATACTGAGGATGGCGATACCTATATTATTACGCATTCGTTTCCTATATTAGGTGAGTATATCCGAACGGGTCTTAATAAGCGTCCAAAAGTGATTCTATATACAAAGGCAATAAAGGAAGAAGCAGCCAAAACTCCCCATCGTTCCTTGATTAATTTATTCCAACTTGTATATGTCCATGAGATGATGCACGCTTTCTATGACTACGACCACAGCCTTCCTAACAAATATATTTCCTACATCGAAGAACCGCTAACAGAATACGCGATGTTACGGTTTATGACGGACTATCAATCGGGGAAACTGACAGACTATGCCATCTCTTTTGTAAACAAAAAACAAAAGTCTCCGGCAATTTGTTTTTATGGTTTTGGAGCATATTTATATGATCACTTCAATACATTACGCATCGATGGTATGTCGTTATACAGAAATGCAAAATATCGAATTGAAGAGTCGGATGAAAAAGTAAAAGAATACACAAAGGAGTTTAGATATGGTATTTATCCCTTTAACAGAGAATTAAAAAAGGCTTCCCAATTACTTAATATTGCAGTGAGTGCTGAATATCCATTATTGTGAGTGCTGCGTGTTGGTCAATGCGCGCGATTTTGTTCAATGCTACAATCATTAGCCGAAAACCGTTTCACATTAACTATTAAAAATATGCCCAACTATTGCACAAACGAATTGAAACTCAAAGGGAATAAAAAAGATATATTTGCTTTGTTCCAAAAAGTAGGTTTCAAAGGTGATAGCAAAGAAAGTCTTGTAGATTTCATCGAAAACAATAAAAATAAAATTACCATGCGTTCTTGGTTGCCAATGCCCCAAACATTTGTAGATTACGACACAACAAACCCAAAACAAGATAGAAACGAAAAAATGCGCAATGAATGTGGACAACTAGTTAGCATGTTTAAGAGTGATAAAGAGTATGAGGATTATTCCAAAGGTTATGACGATGCCGTTACATATCAAAAAGAAACCTATGGAGTTGTTGGCTGGTATAACTATAATGTGCACACATTGGGTGTTAAGTGGGATGCCAAGGTGTTTGAGTATGGGGCCAATGTTACAGAAAAAGACGATGAAATAACAGTTGAATGTACATTTAACACTGCATGGTTAACACCAATCACATGGTTAACTACACTTGCTGCTGAATTTCCTAAATTGTATTTTCAAATCGACGGATATGAGCCAGGTATGGGGTTCCATGATTGTGTTGGTTGTGAGAATGGCGTTGTTGTAACTGATTACACTGAAGACTATCCCGACGAAGGTTGTGATGATAATTTCAACTATCGCGAATAAAAATTGAAGTTGTATGCACTTGCATTTTTTATTATCGATAAAACAATAATATACTCTAAATAAAATAAATTATTTGACATTAAATTTTTGCGAGTCGCAAATGTATGAATAGAAATAGCATAAAATATATTACACACAGATAGGCTAAAAAATACACAACATTATGGATTTCAGTAAACTAAAGGGTTTCGCTCAGAAAGCCCAAGAGCAAGCCTCCAAAGGATTGGATGCTGCCAAGACCGCTGCGCAAGGCGTAGCCGAAGATGTGAAAGGGAAAGTAACGACATTTACCACAGAAGACCTACTTCCAATCATGGATAAATGTCAGAACTACTTCTCTGAACATGATTTGAATCAGAAACTAACCAATGTGGCAAAAACGGTGGGAGCCGGATTGGTTTATCCTGTCTTGCTATTATTCGAGTTGCTCAAATCAGCAGAGGTGGATAATTCACAAAAAGCAATGATTATAGGTGCTTTGGGATATTTCATTTTTCCAATGGACTTGATAGCAGATATGATTCCGGGAGGATTTGCTGACGATCTGGCATCGCTTACCTTTGTTGTGAAAGCAACGGCTGCAAACATAAGTGATACTATCCGTTTGCATACCAAAGAGCAACTACACGAATGGCTCGGAGAGTATGATGAGAAACTAACCCAGACAATGGATACGATCATTGAAGGTGTGAAGAACATTGATTTCCGCAAATAAAGTAGGTGTTATTAGACATCATTAGCGTGCAATAAATGTTAACCGATGACTCCGAATTTGACTGGCGTGGATGTGATGCCGTTCAAGAGCGTGCAATGGGAAACGGGCTTCCAATACGACTACTCGTCCGATGCACACAGCCTCGAGCGCCAATGTAGGGCTTGGCGTAGCATGGATGATTCAGTAAAAAACATATTTTGACAATGAACGAAAAGATTAAGCATTTCAAACTGCAACTCGCACGCGTCTTTGACGACGACCTGCGAACCGAGCAATGGCAGAACTATGTGGACTATGCCATCATGAGCCTTATCGGGCTATCCACATTTGGGATTTTCCTCTCCACCTACGACAATATCGTAGCCAAATACGGACTTTGGCTCGACATCATTGACTATTTCACGCTTGCCGTTTTCACGGTGGAGGTAACGCTCCGCATCTGGTGCGCTGACTTGATAGACGATAGGTACAAAGGCGTGTGGGGAAGAGTGCGCTATTGTCTGTCGTTCTACGGACTGATGGATGTGTTATCCACCTACACCTTCTATCTGGCGCTGATTTTCCCTATTCCCTACATGACATTCAAGGTGCTGCGTGTGGCGCGTCTATTCCGCGTCTTCCGCTACATCAAAGCCTTCAATGTGCTGGCGCGCGCCATCCGAAGTAAGAAGGACGAGATGTTAGTGAGCCTGCAGTTCCTTTGCATCATCACCCTTATGCTCTCGTTCATCCTCTATTTCGTAGAGCACGAGGCGCAGCCTGAGGTGTACGACAACGGCTGGACTTCTGTTATTTGGGCTTTTGCGCAATACATAGGCGACCCGGGCGGCTTTGCCGAAACACCGCCTATCACTTTCTGGGGTCGCATCATCGCCTGCATCATCGGCGTGCTCGGTATCGCTATCTTTGCCGTACCCGCCGGACTCATCGGCTCCGCCTTCACCGAAGTGATGGAGGAAGATGCGCGACAACAGAATGCTAAAGACTGGGCGCAAAAACTGCACTTGGCTTTCGAGCGGAAACTCGACCGCCCGACAGGCTTTCAGATTGCGCCGCGCTATGCTTCGATTGTGGATATTCAGGCGCGATTAGGGCTAAAAGAAGACGAGATAATGGATGCGATAGCAGGAGATAACCATTTCCGACTTATCAACTTAGCGGCTACGCAACCGGCGGAGATGCACCCGCAAGATAAGTTGGCTGTGGAACACTATGCCTTGAATACCCCTTATGGGCAATGTATTGACCGCGGCAGCAAGGTTACCATCTTTGTTCCAAGCGGTATGATAGACCCCATCACAGGATGGTGGGGCTACTATTTAGCAAAAATCGGCGGCTTCAATTTCGTATGCCGTGAGTTGGGGGAGAAACGCCCCTATAGATCCTTCTATCAATACAAACCCGAACAGTTGGCACCCCATCAGCAGGATTGTATGGACGACCTCAATCGTCTGCTCTGCGCAGAAGACCATTGGGTGTTTTCTCCCATGGCTGCCAGCGGCGCCAACGAGCCGGAATATCCTACCCAATTTCACTTTGGCTACGGTGCGGCAAAGGGCGATGAGACCTACAATGACCCGAACATCACCCTCAACGACAAAGAAAGTTTTGAGGTGTTCTACCAATCGTTCTCACAACTATTGGAAGAGAAATACCACTTGCAAGCCGACAAACAGCGCTACCACAACAATACAGCAACTACGCTCTTCTGCCGACATCTGGATACAAAAGTGAATGCCGTTACGTTGCGTATTGCATGGAGCGTAACCTGCTGGGATATGCGCGCTATGCAGATTGCCGAGGATTTGGCAAAGGAGATTCATAGCAATATCCTCCATACAGAATACACTATCTCTCCGGAGATGAAAATAAAAGATACTGCATACGATGGCTACTCCTCATAGGTTACTGCTGACGGGTTTTGAACCGTTTGGGACAAGAGATACCAATCCGTCTCAAGAAGTAGTATCGCTGCTTGAGAAGGAGTCTTTCGCGGGAATAGAACTGAGTACTCGGATTCTGCCCGTAGCCTATCTGCCCGCTACGGAATGGATACGCACACAGATGGCGCATTTTGACAAGGTAATTATGTTGGGCGTGGCATGGGTTCGCCCGGAGATTTGCGTAGAGCGCGTTGCCATCAACCTGATGGACGCCACGCGGAACGATAACAACGGGTTTTGTCCGACCGACATGCCCATATACGCTAATGCCCCGACTGCGTATTTCTCCAACGCACCTATCAAGCAGATAGCGGCTGCTATCCGTGATTCAGGATACCCATGCAAGATAAGCAATTCTGCCGGCACCTATGTATGCAATGCAGTTTATTATGCCGCTCTGCATGAGATTGCCATCCGCCAACTGCCCACACAAGCCGTTTTCATACACCTGCCGTCTAACGATTATCTACCCGTCTCCTCTATGGCAGAGGCGATAAAGGCTGTTATTCAGTACATCGCAAATAGAAATGTACCATTTTTCAAAGACTGACCGGATGCCTGCTTAAATCCTAAATTATAAATTGTAAATCACCCATGTCTTATCAATTCAAAGCAAGCCACATCACGAGTGGCAATATGCTGTTTCCCGACAAGTTGGAAATAGACGACGAGAAAGTAACTTTCTACAAAGCCAAACTCATCGGGCACGAGAGTACCGTCATACAGCGTAGCGCTATCGGTAGCGTGTCGCTCAACGCGGGACTACTCTTTGCCGACATCATCATCGAGACCAAAGGCGGGCAGCGCACCGTTGCCAACGGTTTTACCCGTTCCGACGCCAAACGCATACAGCAGTTGCTTATACAGTGATTGCTGCGCATTTGGCGCCCGATTGCGCGAGAAACTCAACTTTTTTTGTTGCCGGTTGAGGCTGTTTTTGCATTTCGCACTTGCTTGTTGAAAGTTGGGCGTGCGTTTTTTTGTCAAAAAATTTTTTTATTCCGACAAAAAACACTATTTTTGCAGTCCCAAAACGGGATGTAGCTCAGTCCGGTTAGAGTACTCGTCTGGGGGGCGAGTGGTCGCTGGTTCGAATCCAGTCATCCCGACTACGGCGTAAAGTGCTGATGTACAGATAACCAACTCTGAATCAGCACTTTGTTGTTTTGAATGCCGCAACACAAATAGTAATAATACAAAGCAAAATCTATGAGAAAATTGTCGAATCCGTACATGCATACCGAAGGGTACAACTGTTTTGGGTGTGCACCTCACAATCCGGCCGGCGTGCACATGGAGTTCTACGAAGATGGCGACGACATCGTCAGTGTGTGGAGCCCGCAACCACAATTCCAAAGTTGGATAAATACGCTGCATGGCGGCATACAGGCTGTGTTGCTCGACGAAATTTGCGGCTGGGTGATGTTCCGCAAGTTGGAACGATCGGGGGTTACGTCGAAGATGGAAACGCGCTATCGTCGCCCTATTACCATCGACAACCCGTATGTGGTGTTGCGCGCTGCGCTGGTCGAACAGAAACGCAACATCGCCATCATCAAGGCAACTATCGTCAATGCAGTCGGCGAACTGTGCACCGAGGCGGTTTGTACATATTTTACATTCACTACGCAAATACCTGAAAATATGCTACTTAAACCTTGTCAACCCATCGGCGATGATGTTACTTTGGAAGAAATTGTAAAAAAATTTTGATTTCGCTTGGCTGTTTGAGAAAAAAATTCTACTTTTGCAGTCCGAAATCATCATCGGAGTTTAGCGCAGTTGGTAGCGCGCTACGTTCGGGACGTAGAGGTCGGGCGTTCGAGTCGCCTAACTCCGACACAAAACAGCGAATTGGCATGCCAATTCGCTGTTTTGCATCAATTTATAGAGTGCTTACACGTTGAAACGGAAGTGCATAATGTCGCCGTCCTGCACCAAATAGTCTTTGCCTTCGACGGCCAATTTACCCGCTTCGCGCACCGCGGATTCGCTGCCGTAATGCACAAAATCGTCGTATTTGATAACTTCGGCGCGGATAAACCCTTTTTCGAAATCGGTATGGATGATGCCGGCACACTGTGGCGCTTTGAATCCGTCGCGGAAAGTCCACGCACGCACTTCGTCGCTGCCGGCTGTCAGGAATGTCTTGAGGTTCAGTAGGTTGTATGCGGCTTTGATGAGTCGGTTGACGCCCGATTCCTGTAGTCCGACCTCTTCGAGAAACATTTGGCGTTCGTCGTAGGTTTCGAGTTCGGCTATCTCCGATTCGATTTTGGCGGCCACGACCAGCACTTCGGCGTTTTCGTCTTTTACGGCCTCGCACACTGCATCGACATAGTGGTTGCCCGTGGCGGCCGATGCTTCATCGACGTTGCACACATACATCACCGGTTTCGAGGTGAGCAAAAATAGTTCGCGCGCAATGGCGATGTCGTCTTTCGTGTCGAACGTAACGGTGCGCGCCGGCTTGCCTTGGTCGAGTGCGGCTTTGTATTTCAGATAGACTTCCAGGGCTTGCTTGGCGGCTTTGTCGCCACCGGTTTGCGCTTGTTTTTGCACTTTCTGAATGCGATTTTCGAGCGTCTCGAGGTCTTTTATCATCAGTTCGGCTTCGATGATTTCCTTGTCGCGCACGGGGTCAACCGACCCATCGACATGCACCACATTCGGGTCGTCGAAACAGCGCAATACGTGCAATATGGCGTCCGTCTCGCGGATGTTGGCCAAAAACTTGTTGCCCAAGCCCTCGCCTTTGCTGGCGCCTTTCACCAAACCGGCAATATCAACAATTTCGACCGTGGTGGGCACCACGCGTTCGGGTTTGCACAGTTCGGCCAATTTGTTCAAACGTTCGTCGGGCACGGTGATGACGCCCACGTTTGGCTCGATAGTGCAAAAAGGAAAGTTGGCCGATTGCGCTTTGGCATTCGACAGACAATTAAATAAGGTCGATTTGCCCACATTGGGCAGACCTACAATTCCGCATTGTAACGACATAGTTCGATGTTCTGTGTTCTGACAAAAATAGGGACTGCAAAGGTACAAAAAAAGTTTGGAAGTTTCAAAAAGGTTTGGCGTTTTTGAACGCATTACCGGCACGGGACAATCCGCAAAAAACGTTTCGCCGACACAAAAACGTATGATTTTCGGTGTGCTATTTGTGTTTTTTGCAAAAAATACATTATCTTTGCACACATCTAATACAAATCAAACAAAAACGAATGAGTATGAAAAAAATTATCATCTTCAGCCTGATGGCTGTGGTGTTGGCGGCTTGTAACCCGCAACAAACCGCCGTGGACGACCTCGCCACGTTTACCGAACGTCTCGAAAAAGAAAGCGCTGAGTGGTCGCCGGCCGAGTGGGACGATGCCATGCAACATTTCAGCGAGATAACTCAAACCATCGAACGCTACCAATACACCGACGAAGAATTGCAGGAAATAGGACGTCTGGAAGGACGTTGCTTTGCCTATTTTGCGGCATACGCAGCATCGCAGTTCGAAGCCCAAACACACGATGCGCTGCAAGAGTTGCAAGGCGCAGTAGATGGTTTTTTAGACGTGCTGGGCAACTGACGACAAGGTATGACGCATCTTTGCCTCGATAGGCTTGGCCGTCAACAAATGACGAATGATTTGTCGTTTTGGCGAGGGTAGAAACACTATTTTTTTGTACAAACGCACAAAAAAACGAAAAAAGTGCGCTTGTTTTGCATAAAATTTGTACCTTTGCAAGTTGTGTACAAGTTGTAGTATCAACCAACAGATTTTTTATTTTACAAACTTTATAAAATCACAAAAACGTTATGGTTTATTCAAAAGAAGTGGAACACATGTGTTGTGTTGCCAAAGGGCCCAACCACGGTCCGGCTCCCATACCTGAAGAGGGCAAATGGGTGAAAGCCAAAGAGATTAAAGACATTTCGGGTTTGACACACGGCATCGGTTGGTGCGCACCGCAACAAGGCGCCTGCAAACTGACCTTGAACGTGAAAGAGGGCATCATCGAAGAGGCGCTGGTCGAAACCATCGGCTGCTCGGGCATGACACACTCGGCCGCCATGGCATCGGAAATTCTGCCGGGCAAAACACTGCTCGAAGCACTGAACACCGACCTCGTGTGCGACGCCATCAACACAGCCATGCGCGAACTGTTCCTGCAAATCGTTTACGGACGCACGCAATCGGCTTTCTCCGAAGGCGGACTGATGATTGGCGCCGGCCTCGAAGACTTGGGCAAAGGCCTGATTTCGCAAACCGGAACACTCTACGGCACCAAGAAAAAAGGCACGCGCTACCTGCAACTTACCGAAGGATACATCACCAAAATGTTCCTCGACGCCGACAACGAAGTGTGCGGTTATGAGTATGTGCACATGGGCAAATTTATGGACGCCGTCAAAAAAGGCGTGGCTGCCGACGAAGCCCTGAAATCGGTTACAGGCACCTACGGACGCACCACCAAAGAACAAGGCGCAGTAAAATTCATCGATCCACGTAACGACAAGGAGGGACAACTATGATCAGAAAAGTTCAATTCGAAAGTCAAGACCGCCGCGAGAAACAGATACTCGCTGCGCTGAACGCCAACGGCATCAAATCGATAGAAGAAGCCAATGAAATTTGCGAAAAATACGGTTTAGATCCCTATCTGACCTGCGAAGAAACGCAAAAAATCTGCTTCGAAAATGCCAAATGGGCTTACGTTGTGGGTTCGGCCATCGCTTTGAAAAAAGGTTGCACCAATGCTGCCGACGCCGCCGAAGCCATTGGCATAGGTTTGCAGGCTTTCTGCATCCCGGGTTCGGTAGCCGACGACCGCAAAGTGGGTCTTGGACATGGTAACCTGGCTGCACGTCTGCTGCGCGAAGAGACCGAATGTTTCGCCTTTTTGGCCGGACACGAGTCGTTCGCAGCCGCCGAAGGTGCCATCAAAATAGCCGAAATGGCTAACAAAGTGCGTCAAAAACCGCTGCGCTGCATTCTGAACGGCTTGGGTAAAGATGCCGCCATGATTATCAGCCGCATCAACGGATTTACATACGTGCAAACCGAATTCGACTACTACACCGGCGAATTGAAAGAGGTACGCCGCAAAGCCTACAGCAACGGACCGCGCGCCAAAGTGAACTGCTATGGTGCCGACGATGTGCGCGAGGGTGTGGCCATCATGTGGCACGAAAATGTGGATGTGAGCATCACCGGCAACTCCACCAACCCGACACGTTTCCAACATCCGGTGGCCGGCACTTACAAAAAAGAACGCGTGCTGGCAGGCAAACCCTATTTCAGCGTGGCTTCGGGTGGCGGCACGGGTCGCACACTCCACCCCGACAATATGGCTGCAGGTCCCGCCTCGTATGGTATGACCGACACACTCGGACGTATGCACTCGGATGCGCAATTCGCAGGCTCGTCGTCGGTGCCGGCACACGTCGAGATGATGGGCTTTCTGGGCATCGGCAACAACCCGATGGTAGGTTGCACCGTGGCTTGTGCCGTCAATGTGGCTTTGGCGTTGAACAAATAACACAGAGGCACAGACGCCGAAACAAAAAAATCCTCCCAATCGGGAGGATTTTTTGTTTGTGCACCGCCACACCCTATCGTTGCGGCAGATGGCGCACTTTTGTCAGACCGTTTTTGTTGCCACACACGAAACTAACCGGTGCATGATGTTGTTGTACCAAGTTATCGATATACAGCGGCTCGTGTAGCAAAAACAGCGTACATTCGAACCGGTCGCCCACATGCAGTTTGGAGTTTTCGGCCTCGACAACCTCGAATTTGTCGCAGTCAATACACCGAAAAGTGCAACGCCTGTTCGGAAGCCACTCCACCTGCACCAAGTCGCCCACTGCCACATCGCTGCTGCGTACACCTTGCCCCAGTAGCACCTCCGACTCGACCTCCGATTTGGCAGCCGCATCGGCCACAAACGCCTCCCAATGGTCGAATCCTAAAAAATTGGCCAACAAATCGAGTGTAGCAGGGCGGGTAACATCGGCACCGTCGATATAGCCCCACAAGCGTTTGAGAGTTGTGGAACTGATAGTCTGGTGGATGCGTTCCCAGATGGCACCGACTAAAAAGTCAAAATCGGTAGGCGTGCGTATCGGGCGATTGACCGATGTTTCGATGGCTTTGCGCAACAAAAGTATTTCAGGAGAGTTTTTCGACATAGCATTATTTTTTTCTGCAAAGATACTATTTTGAGTAACATCTTGCAAAGTCCTTTTTGGTCTTTAATGTTTATTAGTAATTTTCAATAGGTTTGCCAAATATTTAACCAAATTAGATGATTAAAAGTTTATTGCATATCATCTGTAAAAATATTTGTTTGAGTGTCGTTAATTTTTTTTGAGGCAAGAAGAATGGTTCTCAGGTGTTCATATTCTTTGACCATCGAATTAGGTATCATAATAAAGTGAATATGTTTCTTTTTACAGATTTCTATTTTGCGTTTATCGGCTTGTTCACGCACTTTGTCGCCAAAGTGTTCACCGCCGTTTATCTCAATAGCAATTTCTGGTACGAGGCGGTTAAATAGACGAGTTTTGCTATATAATACGCAGTCGAATTCAGACTGACTTTTATTCAGTATTTCATCATCGGCAAAAATTTTGTTGAACGGTACATTGCGGCGTGCTTCGAAAGAGGAGTGGACAGAGCAAAAGTGTGTAACCGTTTTGTAAAATTCGTCTTCGTTGACGCTGCCATTCGATTTACCTATTTCTACTTTCGGACTTGCCGGAACTTGAATGCAACCCTTGCTTTTTACATATTCAATCAAATCCATCAGGTCGCTTTGTTCGTTGTTTGCTAATGTTTTTGTTGCTTCAAAATCGTTAGCTATGATGAGCCGTTTTTTTGCGCGTGTAATGGCAACATTGATGATTTCGGTATTATTCATTACCCATTCAAAGGTGTGTCTGCTTGTTTTAGGCGACAATGCCGTTGAAATGATGATTGTATCTTTTTCACCGCCTTGCATGGAATGAATTGTATGACATTCTACATCGTAAATACCTTGTTTTTGCAAACAGTCATTGATCAAATCTTTCTGATTGACAAAAGGTGTAATAATGGCTGTGTCGTGCAATTTGTTGTTTTTGATGTAATTAACGACGGCAATGGCTTCATCGTAGGCCGAATTGCGAACTTTTGTGTTACTGTTTTTAATGTCTAACAATAATAGTTCTCCGTCTTCTATTATTGGCGTCAGATTCAAGATGGAATTATAATATTTTTGATTTGAAAAATTAATAATTCTCTTCCCGCATCGGTAGTGATATGTAAGACGTACATATTGAGATATGGAATCGTTTTTGCGCATTACATCGAGTACCGACAT
>SFDZ01000033.1 GCA_004557405.1 Bacteroidales bacterium | reverse complement strand
CGGTAATTGCCGCAGTAGTGTAATTAGAAACTGCGTCAAGACCATTCCATACATAAGCCTCTGATGTAGAGTTTTCATACACAAGGAGATACTCGCCGCTCCAATCAGCTGGCTCTGCAGTTACCTTTTCAAAGGTTGTTGCAAACGACATGGTGCAAGCGCATAACGCTGCTACCAAAAAAGTTAATTTTTTCATAATAATAAAAGATTTAAGAAGTTAATAAAAAAGTTAGTTTCAGTTGTTTTTGCGGTTTGGTAGCAGCATTATGCACTACGAAACCGGTGGTTTATATTTGTACGGCAAAGATAAACTTTTTTGTTGAACCAAACAAATAAAAATGCAATTATTTTTCGGAAAAGAGCAAAATAGTACAAAGTGCAAAGTGGAGGAGTGAAAGAGTTTCAAAGTATAAGGGTTTAGGGGGGGAAAGTTGCAAAGTTTAAGAGTCTAAGAGCTTAAGGTTGTTCGCGTATGGTTCGTAGTTTTCGTTCTACCTCCCAAACCCTCCTAAAGGAGGGCTTCAAGTCCCCTTTAGGGGATTTAGGGGTAAAAATCTAAAATCTATATTCTATGCGTCCTTACATTGCTCACTACTCATTTCTCATTACTAATTGTTAGAACCCCGCCCGAAAAAACTTTGTTTTTTCTCGTCCCCTTAAAAAGGGGACATCTTTTTATCTTCGCACGAATGTTGTTGTAGTGCGTGTTCTCCCCTTTTTAAGGGGAGTGCCCGTAGGGCGTAGGGTTCAAAAATAGTGCAAAGTGCAAAACGGAAGAGTGCAAAAAAAGTGAAAAAGTTTAAGAGTTTCAGGAGTTAATGTAGGGACGCATTGCACCTGCCTACCGCAGGTAGGCTAAAGGAGGGCTATAAGTCCCCTTTAGGGGATTTAGGGGTAATAAAACAAAACGCGGAGCAAGGAAAAACTCCTCACTCCGCATTCCTAAAATCTGTATTCTATGTTTCGGACGCATTCGATGCGTCCCTACGGTCTATGTTCTAAAATCTATGTTCTTGGCTCTATAAAAACGAGAAGCGAAGAAAACACTCCTCGCTCCTCGTTTTTGTGGTTGTAGGGTTTGTGCAACAACCTTATCCGAGCATCGTCAGCAGAATGCCGGCAGCCACAGCCGAACCAATGACACCGGCCACGTTTGGTCCCATGGCGTGCATCAGCAGGAAGTTGCCGGGGTCGGACTCTTGACCCACCTGTTGCGATACGCGCGCTGCCATAGGCACAGCCGATACACCAGCCGAACCAATCAGCGGGTTGATCTTCTCTTTCGAGAACAAGTTCATGAATTTGGCCAACAATACGCCGCCTGCCGAACCCAATCCAAACGCTATGATACCCATGCCGAGAATCATCAGTGTTTTGAGTTGCAGGAACGATTCGGCGGTGGCCGTAGCGCCTACGGTCAGTCCGAGGAAAATCACTACAATGTTCATCAACTCGTTTTGTACCGTTTTGCTCAAGCGTTCTACCACGCCGCATTCGCGCATCAGGTTACCGAGCATCAGGCAGCCAATCAGCGGGGCGGCATCGGGCAAAATCAGTGCTACGATGGTGGCCACCATGACGGGGAAGATGATTTTTTCGGTTTTCGATACGCTACGCAACTGTTTCATGCGTATGGCGCGTTCTTTTTTGGTGGTCAGCGCACGCATGATGGGCGGTTGAATCACCGGAACGAGTGCCATGTACGAGTAGGCTGCAATGGCTACCGGACCGAGCAGGTTTGGCGCAAGTTTCGAGGTCAGAAAAATCGATGTTGGGCCGTCGGCGCCGCCGATGATGCCGATGGAGCCGGCTTCGGCTTCGCTGAAACCAAGTGCGTTGGCGGTCAAAAAGGTGATGAAAATGCCTAATTGTGCCGCCGCACCGAGCAACAGACTTTTCGGGTTGGCAATCAGCGGACCAAAATCGGTCATGGCGCCTACACCGATGAATATCAGACAGGGATAAATGCCCGCTTTGACACCTATATAAAGAATGTCGAGCAGGCCGCCTTCGCGCATGATGGCGCCGTAGTTATGGAACATCGGGCTGTTCTCGTCCAAAAAAGCCGTCCACAGTTCGGAATGGAACAGACCGGCACCGGGCAGGTTGGTCAGCAGCATACCGAATGCGATGGGTAGCAGCAGCAGTGGCTCATATTTTTTCGCAATGGCCAAATAGAGCAGGAAAAACGAGATGAGCAACATGACGACCACGCGCCAATCGTTGGCAATGAGGGCGAAACCGGTGTTTTGCAAAAAACTTAAAATATCATTCCACATAGGTTTCGTGTTTTTATCCGAGTACAACTAAAACATCGTCTTGCATCACGCTTTGTCCGGCGCTGACCATGATGGCCGTTACTTTGCCGTCTTTTTCAGCAAGGATGTTGTTTTCCATTTTCATCGATTCGAGTGTCAGCAGCACATCGCCTTTTTTGACATCGGCGCCAACGGCTACGGCCACTTTTACAACCGATCCGGGCAGTGGCGACACCACTTTGTATCCGCCGGCCGGTGCAGCCGGTTTTGGTGCAGCCGGTGCGGGTGCGGCGGGTTGTGGCTGTGGTGCGGGTTGCGGTTTGGGTGCGGGCGCAGCGGGTTGTGCGGCAGCGGCTACGGCAAATTCTATCAGTTTGTCGTCCTGCATCACGTTCTGGCCGGGTGTTACGAGTATCGATTTCACAACGCCATCGGCTTCGGCCGAGATGTTGTTTTCCATTTTCATCGATTCCATGGTCAGCAGCACGTCGCCTTTTTTCACGCTTTGTCCGGCTTCGACGAGTACGCGCACGATGGAGCCCGGCAGTGGCGATGTAATGAATTTGACACTGCCTGTGGCCGGTGCGGCAGCCGGAGCACTTGTCGCGGCGGCGGGTTTGGCCAAGGGGCGTGTCGTTACTTTCTCTTCTTTTTCGATCTCGACGGTGAATGGTGTGCCGTTCACTTCGAGTTCTGCTACGTTGTTTTCTATCTCATTTACAGACACTTCGTATTTGTGTCCGTCGATGACGAATTTGAATTTTTTCATCGGATTATTTGACTAAATTGTTGATACCATAAATTTTTGAATTCCACGGCGAGTAGCGGCGTTCCACCTTTTTGATGGTCATGACGTGCGCTTCGTTGTCGTGTATGTCGGCATAGTACAAGTGCAGTGCCATGGCGATGGCGGCTGTGGTATTTGCCGGAAGGTTGACAAGAACGGTCTCGTCGTGCTTGATTTCCGATTTTTCTTCGGTGTGCACCACTTTTGGCACGCGTACGCGTGGTTTCATGATGAAGCCGAACAGTTTGAGTACCAACACGAGTATCAACAGCAGGCATACCACCAATGCAAAACCGATGAGCGTTACCATCCAAATGTGAGACCAATTTGCGGTTTCGGTTAACAGAATCATATCGTTCAATTTTTTGTGTGATAGTGTTTCGTACGGTCGAAAGTCGTTGCCGGCAGTTGTGCCGACAAACCGACTCTCTGTCCGTCGAGGTTGTTACAGCGGAATGTTCGAATGTTTTTTCAACGGGTTCGTCAACCGCTTGGTCTGCAACGTTTTGAACGCGCGAATAACGCGGAAACGCGTGTTGCGTGGTTCTATCACATCGTCGATGTAGCCGCGCGATGCCGCCTGATAGGGGCTGGCGAATTTCTCTTGGTATTCGGCTTCTTTTTCGGCGATGAATTTTTTGCGTTCTTCGGGGTCTTCGATGGCTTTCAGTGTTTTGGCTTCCAACACGCCGATGGCACCCGATGCGCCCATAACGGCGATTTCGGCATTTGGCCATGCGTAGCAGTAGTCGCCGCGCAACTGTTTGCAACTCATCACAATGTGCGAACCGCCGTACGATTTGCGTATCGTTACCGTTACTTTCGGCACGGTGGCTTCGCCGTAGGCGAACATCAGTTTTGCGCCGTGGTCGATGATGCCGGCATATTCTTGACCTGTGCCGCAGAGGAATCCCGGCACGTCCACAAGGGTCAGAATCGGAATGTTGAACGCATCGCAGAAACGTACGAAGCGGGCTGCTTTGCGCGAAGCGTCGCAGTCGAGCACGCCGGCAATCCAACTCGGTTGGTTGGCTATGATGCCGGTCGATTGACCGTCGAAACGGGCAAATCCGCAGATGATGTTTTTCGCAAAATCTTTTTGCACTTCCATAAAGTCGCCGTTATCGACAATGGTGTTGATAATCTGTTTCATGTCGTACGGCATGTTCGGATTGGCCGGCACGAGTTCGTTCAGGCTGTCATCTACACGGTCGATGGGGTCGGTGCATGCCACGAGCGGCACCTCTTCCATGTTGTTTTGCGGAATGAACGAAATCAGACGGCGCACTTGTGCAATGGCGTCTTCTTCGGTGGCTGCCACAAAGTGTGTTACGCCCGATTTGGTGGCGTGTACGCGGGCGCCGCCCAATTCTTCGACCGACACATCTTCGCCGGTTACCGATTTTACAACTTTCGGACCGGTGATGAACATGTACGAGTTTTGCTCCGTCATCATGATGAAGTCGGTGAGGGCAGGCGAGTACACGGCGCCGCCGGCGCACGGACCAAAGATGACCGATATTTGGGGAATGACGCCCGATGCCAAAATGTTGCGTTCGAAAATTTCGGCATAGCCGGCCAGCGCGCAGGCGCCTTCCTGAATGCGGGCACCGCCCGAGTCGTTCAACCCGATGACAGGTGCACCGAGTTTCATGGCCATATCCATCACATGGCAAATTTTTTGTGCCATCGTTTCCGACAGCGAACCGCCAATGACGGTGGCATCTTGTGCAAATACAAACACAAGGCGGCCGTCGATGGTGCCGCTACCTACGGCAACACCGTCGCCGAGGAATACTTTTTTCTCCATGCCGAAGTCGGTGCAGCGATGCGTGAGGAACATGTCCACCTCTTCGAAACTGCCTTCGTCCAACAGCATGTTTATGCGTTCGCGTGCCGTGTAAGCGCCTTTGGCGTGGTGCTTGTCGACGGCTTTTTCGCCGCCGCCGGCATACGCTTCGGCACGTTTGTCAATCAATTTTTTCAGTTTGTCTTGATTACTTACCATAATTATTTTGGATTATTTATTTGTTGCAAGTCGCAGATGTGTCGGGCGTGTGCCTCCAAACATCTTGGAACTTTGTTTTTGATGTTTCAGACTTGCCGACTTATTTCGGCTGTTCGCACAATTCGGTCAGCACGCCGCAGGTCGATTTCGGGTGCAGGAATGCAATCATCAGATTTTCGGCACCTTTGCGCGGGGCTTTGTCGATGAGTTGCAAGCCGGCGGCTTCGGCCTCTTTCAGGGCTTCTTCGACGCTCTCGACGTTGAAAGCCACATGGTGTACGCCGCCGCGACCGCCATTCTTCTCGATGAATTTGGCAATGGTGCTTTCGGGGCAAGTAGGCTCAAGCAGCTCGATTTTTGTTTCGCCCACTTTGAAAAAAGCGGTTTTTACTTTTTGGTCGGCTACCTCTTCGATGGAGTAGCATTTCGAACCGGTAAGCAGTTCAAAAAACGGAATTGTGGCATCCAGACTCGCAACGGCGATGCCCAAATGCTCGATGTGTGTAGGTTTCATAATTTGTTGTTTTTTAGTTATTTATGAATAATAATTGTTTGTTCCGGACTGCGCACAAACGCCACAGCATTTGTTCGGGCAAAGATACAAAAAAATCTTGTGTCGTACAACTGCCGTGTGTCGGTAAAGTTATCAACACACACGCAGCGCCCCCGACCAACCCGTCGGTGGTGTTGATCGATGGCTCGTGTGCCGTTGTGCGAGGCATGCAACCGTGTGCAGCCTATTTCTTTGCCAAATCGTTGATTATCTGCGCTACTTCGGCATCGAAGTCGGCACGCAACTGCTTGTAAAACGCTTTCACATTGCCGGGTTCGGGGTGGTTGGCACGCGCCAAAAAGTCGTTGTTCAGAGCGGCAATGCGCTGCAGCAGTTGCAGCCATGCGCCGTTGTCGATTTTTTCCAACAATCCGTACACGATGTAGGTCTCGTTGACGAGTTCCGATGTGATGTTGTGAATGCTTTTTTTCAGGTTTCTGCGATTAGCCATGGTGTTAATTTTTGAAGGTTAACAGAATTTTTCGCAAAGATAATCGTTTTTTATGAAAGTGGAATCGTTTTTTTGCGTAAATTTGCCGAAAATTTATTTGGCATGCGCCGAACCTGTTTGTTGCGATATGGTATGAGGCAGAAAATCTTTATTTTAGCGGCTTGTGTATGGGCTTTGTTGGCTACGGCTTGTGTCGATGAAAAATTTACCGACGACCCGACGGCGGTGCTCACTTTTTCGTGCGACACGCTGTCGTTCGACACCATGTTTACCAACGTGCCGTCGCGCACATTGTCGTTCTATGTGTACAACCGCAACGACAAAGCACTGAAAATATCGTCGGTGCGACTTGGCCGCGGCGGCGAATCGTATTTCCGCTACAATCTCGACGGACGTATTCCGCCCGACAATAAGATGCTCGAAAATGTCGAAATCAAGGCCAAAGATAGTTTGTTTGTGTTCGTGGAGATGACGGCCGATCGGAATGAAGTCGATTTCCCGGTTTACTATCTGGATTCGATGCTGTTTGTAACCAACGGCGTAACGCAAAATGTAAAATTGGTGGTGTACGGACAGGATGCTGTGGTGCTCGATGCTTACACACTCGCCAAAAACCAAACGCTGACTGCCGAACGTCCCTATCTGATTTTCGACTATATGTATGTGCCTGAAGATGTTACGCTGACATTGGCGGCCGGCGCACGGCTCTATTTTCACGACAAGGCCAATTTGGTGGTCGATGGACACTTGGTGGCGCAGGGCACGCCGGAACAGCCCGTGCTGATGCGCACCGACCGTTTCGACCGCATGCCCGACGAGGATCTCACACCTTACGACTACATGCCGGGACAGTGGGGCGGTGTCTATCTGCAAAATGCACATGGTCGCCACACACTGACACACACGCACATTCGCGGCTGCGATGCCGGCGTGGTCGTCAGCGGCACGGCTATTGCGCAGCCATCGCTCAAACTGACGAATTGCATCTTGCATACGATGACACAATACGGGCTTTTTGCCCAAAATGCCAATGTCGAAGTGGTGAATTGCGAATTGTCGAATTGCGGCACAGCCTGTTTCTATCAGTTGGGCGGCGAGGCTTATGTGGCACACACCACCATAGCCAACTACTACACGTGGGGCACGCGCCAAGATGTGGCCATGGTCATTGCCAACTATTATGTCGATGGCAATTTGCTCTATCTTTTTCCCGTCAAATCGGCGGTGGTCGAAAATTCAATCGTCTTTGGCAACCAGAGCCGCGAAATAGCTTTGCTGCGCGACACCATTACCGATGCCGCCTACAATGTAACCATCAGCCATTCGTTGCTCAAGTGTCGCCGGCAAACCGATGCTTATTTTGTCGATAATTATTGGGCAAATTCGCAAAATCCCGATGCCGATGGCGTGTATCATGCCGATACGGTGTTTGTCAATACCTCGATTCGCGATATTGCGCAAACCGGCTATTTCGATTTTCGTCTGGCCGACCGGTCGAGTGCATGCGGCAAGGCCGATGTGGCTGTGGCCGAACGCTATCCCACCGACTTGGAGGGCAAAAACCGTTTGGCCGATGGCGCTCCCGATTTGGGTGCCTACGAAAAATAGATTTATACCCAAAATGATGAGAAAAACGCTGTTTTTGATAGGATTGATGGGCTTTTGCGTGGTGGCAACGGCGCAAACGGCATTCCGTGTGATGGAGTACAATGTCGAAAATTTGTTCGACACCCGCCACGACACCCTCAAACACGACGATGAATATCTGCCCGGCGGTCTGCGCGGCTGGAACTACGAACGATATAGCCAAAAATTGGCGCACATAGCGCAAGTGGTGGTGGGCGTTGGCGAATGGACTCCGCCGGCTTTGATTGCCTTATGCGAAATTGAGAATGGTCGTTGTTTGAATGATTTAACATGTTATTCGCAACTGCGTCAACTGAATTACAAAATTGTGCATTACGAGTCGGACGATGCGCGTGGCGTCGATGTGGCATTGCTCTATCAGGCGCATCGCTTTCGGCCGATTCACTCGCGTCCCATACGTTTCGTGTTGCCTTCGGGCAAAACCACGCGCGACATTTTGTATGCGTGCGGAGCGTTGCCCAACGGCGATACACTGCATCTGTTTGTCAATCATTTCCCGTCGCGTCTGGGTGGTGAATTGGAGAGCGAACCGAACCGACTGTTTGTGGCAGCGCAGTTGCGGGCGGCGGTCGATAGTGTGCAAGCCGTCGATGCCGATGCGCTGATTATGATCATGGGCGATTTCAACGACTATCCCGACAATCGCAGTATGCGCGAAGTGCTTGGTGCACAGCCTGTTGCCGGCGATTCTTTGCCCGACGGTCAACTCTACAATCTCACCTACGCGTTGCACCAAAGTGGCGCTATCGGCAGTTATCGGCACGACGGACAGTGGGGCATGCTCGACCAAATAGTGGTGTCGGGTGCGCTGCTGAACGGTAGCAAGGCCACGCAGATAGCCGCCGACGCTGCGCAGGTGTTCGCGCCCGATTGGCTGCTCGAACCCGATAAACCGCTTGGCACAAAACCGTTTCGTACCTATGTCGGGATGCGGTTCAATGGCGGTTACAGCGACCATCTGCCCGTGTATGTCGATGTCGAACTGCATAAAAAATGAGCACGCATCGCCGCTTCACTGAATAGAACGCACCGATGTCGTAAATAATGTTTATCTCTGCACCACCGAACAAATAATTTTTTTTTTTTTTGATTTATGGCGAAAAAAACAAATGCGGCGCGTCTGCTTGATGCGCATAATATTCCTTACGAACTCATTCCGTACGACGCTGGCGAAGTGGAACTTGGTGCCGTGCATGTGGCCGAACAGATAGGCGAGCCTATCGAACGGGTGTTCAAAACATTGGTGCTGCGCGGCGACAAAAACGGCTGTTTCGTCTGCGTCGTTCCGGGCGACAAGGAGGTCGATTTGAAACTCGCGGCCAAAGTCTCCGGCAACAAAAGTTGCTCGCTGATTCCCGTCAAAGATTTGCTCGGACTCACCGGCTACATCCGTGGTGGTTGTTCGCCCATCGGTATGAAAAAACATTTTCCCACCTACATACACGACACTTGCCGGCAGTTTCCGTTCATCTACGTCAGTGCCGGTATGCGCGGTTTGCAACTGCGCATTGCCCCCGACGACTTGGTGCGGGCGGCCGAAGCCGAAGTTTGTGTGTTATTCTGATTTTTTTTTTGCAGATTTGACAAAAAAAGTGTAATTTCGCAACCGCAAAAAAAACAGTAGTTGACTATGGTTGTAAAAGTGTTGCTCGAAACGCAGTGCGCCGGCTGTAAAGCCACGCTCGAAGCCGTTCGCGCTGCAGTGCCCGAAGGAACAATCGTCGAAGCAATAACCGACGTAAAACAGATTCTGGCGTACAAAGTGTGGCGTCTGCCGGCGGTGGTCATCGACGACAAAGTGGTCGCCACCGGTCGCAACCTGACTGCCGAACAGGCCGCAACGCTTATTGCCACCCACATAAATAAATAGTGTATGGATGTTTCCGAAATTCTCAATCTCTCGGCCTCGCCGTGGTGGGTTACATTTTTGCTGGCTGTGGTGTTTGCGCTCGACCCGTGCGCCATACTCACTAATATAGCCGCCATTGGTTTCGTTAGTCGCGACTTGGAAAGTCATAAACGCGTGTTTATCAACGGATTGTGGTACACGCTTGGGCGCACGCTCGCATTTGGAGTGTTGGGCGCAGTGCTGATGTTGTTGCTGCGTGGCGGCGCCGACATTTTGCACTTGCAGGAACTGTTTGCCGAATATGGCGAACTGCTCTTGGCGCCATTCCTTATTATAATGGGTGTACTGATGTTCATTGCCGACTTGCTGCCTGCGTTGGGTGGCAACAGGCTGGCCGACAAGGTCGAAGGGCACATCAAACCCAATGCTGCCGGTGCGCTGCTGCTGGGTGCGGTGCTGTCGTTGGCGTTTTGCCCGACCAATGCAGCCCTCTTTTTCGGCATGGTGGCGCAACCGCACATTGCCGTATGGCACATCGTGTTTTTTGCCCTTGTGGTGGCATTGCCTGTGCTGGTCGTTGCGTGGATTCTGGCGTTCAGTTTCGACAATATCAGCCGTTTCTACGAAAAAATACGCCACGTCGGCAAATGGTTCCGTTGGAGCATCGGCGTTTTGTTCATTTTGTTAGGCCTATTTTTCCTGATAGAACACCTGTTGGAATAAAATGCACAAAAAAGTTGCATAATTCACAAAAAAGTCGTACCTTTGCGCCGCTTTTTCACGGAGCATCCGTGTGATGGGAAATCAAGCCCCAACAATGCTTGAATTTTGAGTAACACATTTTTTTACAAAAAACAATGAAAACATTTGAATTGAAAGGCGAAGTTCGTAACGAACTCGGCAAAAAAGCCACCAAAGCACTCCGCGCTCAAGGTTTGGTACCTTGCGAACTCTATGGCGTGGGTCAAAACGTACACTTTGTTGTGTCCGAAGCAGCATTGCGTAAACTGATTTATACGCCCGACATCTACCTCGTCAACTTGGAGGTTGCCGGCAATCAGGTTTCGGCCGTGATGAAAGAGATTCAGTTCCACCCCGTATCGGATCGCGTGTTGCACATCGATTTTCTGCAAGTGGTCGAAAGCAAACCGATTGTCATGGAAGTGCCGGTGCACCTCGAAGGTCATGCTGCCGGTGTGCGTGCCGGTGGTAAATTGAGCCTCGAAATGCGCAAACTGCGCGTGAAGGGTCTTGCCGCCGCCATTCCCGAAAAACTCGTCATCAACATCGACGACCTTGGCTTGGGCAAAACCATCCAAGTGAAAGATTTGCACTTCGACAATCTCGAACTTTTGAACGGCTTGCAAAGCGTTGTTTGCAGTGTAAAACTGACCCGTGCCGCCATGGGTAACGCTGCCGCTGCTGCTGCCGGCAAATAACTCAAACGTTTATGAAATATCTGATTGTCGGTTTGGGCAATATCGGTTCGGAATACGAACACACCCGCCACAATATCGGTTTCGACACATTGGACGCTTTTGCGGAAGCGTCCAATGCTGTTTTTGAAACACGACGCTACGGCGATGTGGCCACTTGCAGCCTGAAAGGACGTCAACTCGTGCTGCTCAAACCTTCGACATACATGAACCTGAGCGGACAAGCCGTGCGCTATTGGCTGCAACAAGAGAAAATTCCGGTGGAGCAACTCTTGGTGGTAGTGGACGACCTATCGTTGCCGGTGGGCGCACTGCGCCTGAAACCGAGTGGCAGCGATGGCGGACACAACGGCCTGAAAAATATTCAGCAACTGATTGGTACACAGCAATATGCGCGACTGCGTTTCGGCATTGGCAGTGATTTTCCGCGCGGTGCGCAAATCGACTATGTGCTGGGACGATTCGCACCCGACGAGCGTACAGCCTTGGAGCCGCGCTTTGCACAAGCGGTGGAAATGATAAAAACTTTTTGCTTGGCCGGCATTCAGACTGCCATGAATCAGTATAATAATAAATAGGGTGTAGGTCGGCAGAACCGGCACTTTGTGTTGTAAAACATCTTTTGGCACGTTATGGGGCTGAAAGATGCTTTTTTTTATCGATAAAATCGGTGTTTTGTCGATAAAACTACGTTTTTTTGCTGTCTTGTTGAAAAAAAATGCAAAAAAATGGCAGATGTTAAAATAAAAATTTGTAACTTTGCAGCGTGTTTTGATGATAAACCGTCGATTTTTTAACATTAAAATACATTGAGTGAAAGTAAAATGTAAAAATTAGGATTTTAACATTTGAAATGACGGCAAAAAGCGATATTTTAATTTAATTTCTTAATAACTAACCTAAAAACAAAAAACAGTATGAAAAAATTTTTCTCAGTTTGGTTTGTGGCGCTGCTTTGCGGCTTTACTACTGCAGTGAGCGCCTCGGTGACGGTTACCTTGAAGTGCGAACCGTCGGATGTTACTATCTCGGGCTTGACGCCGGAGAATGGCGTATGGGCAAAAGGTGAGAATACGTGTACCGTGAGTGGTTCTGTAATGTTTACTGCTGCTGCCAATAAACTTGGTAAGCTTGTTGTAACAGATAATTATAGTTATTCTTCACCCTACACACCGTTCCCAAGTTATCCTATATCTGTGTATGA